>NZ_JBICKY010000001.1:0-5510 GCF_043104705.1 Delftia sp. WSY_10
AAAAAAAAAAGTAGAATCACAAAAAAAAAGTAGAGACAGTCGTCTTCACCAGAAAAAATTTGTGTTAGACTGCACAAACCAAAGACCCCCGCAAGGAAGCTTTTCATCAGCGAAGGTGTAAAGCCCGTTCGAATCGGGCAGGGGGACAAGAACAGACTTGTACTTTGGCGGGTTAGCAGAGGTGCATGGATGCATACCGCGCAACGTAGGCGGAGGTCCCGTTCGATTCGGGAACTGCTCTGGAACAGACCAGGCCCCGGAAGATAGTGGTAGCGCTCCTCCAGGGGCCCGGTAGTTTCTTCGTCCCAACAACGAAATTCTACGAGGAAGCGGAACAGTCTGCTGCTACCAACTATCGACCGAAAGCCTAGGAAGCAGCATGCAGTACTTCAAAACGAACTTCCAAACTCTCGCAAACATTGCCCAGCTCAGCGGCTTCGATGGTTTGGCAGGTTACTTGGTGCTCGCTAGGCACACAACAGGTCGACAAATCCTCGACTACCCACCTCACCTTCTTAGCGGAGCGGGCGTCAACAGCATTCACGAGAAGCTTGGATGCTCTGAAGTGAGAGCCAAGTCGATCATCGACGCTCTTGTTCAGACTGGGTTTATCCAACCAGCTCCAACAGCGGCACAAGAGGCCTCGCCCAAGAGCTCTAGATGGATACTTCCACGACAGTACCCTCTAGACCTTGACCTGCCCCATAACTTCGTTGACGCGCCAAAGATAGCGGAACACGCAGTCACTTCGCCGCTACGTCGCTTGAAGAAGATGACCCCTTCCAAGGGACAGGATAAAAAAGAAGCTAACTGCGACGGAGCAATGCTTCTGCTTGCTATGTATGCGAAGAACGAAATGCAGGCTTTTGGAGGGCTGCCCCCTACGTCCACTGTTTATAAAGATTGGGAAATACTCTCTAAAACACCTCAAAGAGGCGAATTGTTCGAGTGGAAGGCAGAGGCAAAAGAGGACAGGGCATATTCCTCTTTTATAAAAATAGCCCTTCCTCATGCAATCGACGAAGAAAGAAAGAATAGATTCTGGCAAGCGCTTAATAATTTAAAAGAAGCAGGGCTCATATATGAAGTAATTTCCCTCTTGAGCTCTGAAAATAAATTATTAACTTCAATTAGAGTTAATGATTTTCACGCTGGATCTATAGTCGTTCAAAACGATGGCGATCCGAGCTTAATGAAGCTGCTGGAAGCGGCATACAATACTCAGTTTGCCTTCTTCGATTCTAAAACCAATCCTGAAACTTTAAAAATAAGCCTGCCACTCAAAGATGGTTATTTTTCAGGAATATACCGACTTAGATTTAGAACATCAAACAAAGATACAGGAATTTGGTACGAGGAAGAAAAAGAAAGAGCAGAGCATTATTTCGACTTGATTTCATCGTATGCAGAAGATTATGATGATGATTTCTAAACAACTACTCTAAGATATTTTCTCGTTCATAATCATCCAGGAATTTGTTTACCACTGGCTTGCGACGCCTGTATTCTTTAATGAAGAGAACTCTATTCCCCTTGAAAAACAAAGCTGGGTTTGTCCAATAACTACTCGAAGTTTTTGGATATAAGAACCTCTTCTCTAATAGCTCTTTCAATCCTCGCATCCAGGTCCGTTCACTCATACCTACATCTCTGCCATTAATTCCATGGCCAAACCAAAATAATTCGACAGAGTCAGCGTAGCCTCGACTCATAGGCGTTCTTTGGTATTGATCAAGAACAACCTGGAATACTCTCTGAGCTGTTTTGGTTAATTCATAGGTCGCGGATACTCCTGCCGCGAATACTTTTACAAATTCAGCATCATCCCTTTCTTCTATTTGGTGAATTGCAGCAACTCCAGTAATTTCACCTGTAACAGAATTTACTAGATCTTCGCTGCGGCCCGACTTGACCAATCTGCGCTTAGTCTGAAGCTCCTGAGGTTCTACGAGGGGATTGATGAGAGGACTCATCATTTCTGCCTTCATAGCTTTAAGTGACAGTTTTACTGACATTTTTCCGCTCAAATTTGTCAATTGGATGGACAGTGATTGTCTCACCAACTGACAAAAAATCAAGATGTTTTGTCAGCAGAACCGCAAGTTCTGTCAGTTGAGCTGCCAAAGTTGTCAAGCAGCGTAAGCACTGGAGCGGCTTCCAGCGGTTTCCTTCTCACTCTATGCAAAGCATGCGCCCAGTTGCCCGTTCCACGGTGGACAACTGGGCCTGGCCGTGGAGGGCGGGGACAACGCGCTGCGTTGCCCCCTGACCCCCCCCCGCCAGGCCCAGTTGCCCACCGCTCCACTGCACCGGGGAGCACGCTCCCCGGACCCCTCGCCGCGCTTCGCACGGCCCAGTTTTTTTGAATCACCCTGCGGGGAACGGCCGGGGGTCGGCGCAGCCCGTGGACAGCTGAGCTGCCCACCGCCAGCACCTCCCACCCGTAGCGAAGCGACCCCCCCTCTTGATCGACCATCGCCGGGGCCCGTGCGCCGAAGGGCGCACAGGGGGCGCAGCCCAGGGGGTCTGGGGGCTGCAGGCCCCCTGCCGTGGAGCGCCATAGGCGCGGGCGGGACGCCGGGGGGAGGCAGAAGCGCGAAGCGCGCCACTGCCTTTGCTCTACCCCCCAGCGGGGGGTCTGTTGTTGGATGTTCTGTCACTGGCTTGTCTAGTGACAGAACATGCCTACGCTGCCGATTTCGGAGGATTCGGGCATTACGCTATGATTTGGACGCGGACCTGACGAGGCCAGGCAGGCCGAAACCACCCTCCCGGGCGGTCGTTCGCACAATGGTGGAGTGCAGCCACTGGGGACCCTGCCCCGCGATAAATCGCACCAGGTGCACCGGTTGAGCCCTTGAAAACCAGACGTCCACGCTCCCAAGGCTTGGGCCAGGGCAATGGCTGGCGACTGGCCTGTTCAGCCGTAGTAGCAGCCGGCCAGCTGCTCGGGTGGAGTTGCCCTGCAACCGGCTTTGCGGAGATGCCCGCGACCTTGGCCAAGTCAAAGCACGCCCTTACTCGGCTTCCGAGTGCTTGGCAAAGCGCCAACGACGCCCGTAAACGGGCCATCCTGCGGTTTTCGGCCCTTCGGGCATGCCCGCCGGTTGACCAGTCGTTTCCCCGCCTCCTGCGGGCATCTAGGTGCCTGCAAGGGGCATCCGTCGCCTACCGGGTGACACATCCTGCTGCCTACGGGCTGCAGGTCGCCAGAGAGCCATGCTCTCGGGCTAGCAACACTTAGCGCCCCTTGGGGCCTGTCATTGCCTGGAAGGTGGGCCGCTGCATGCGCAAAGACATCGCCAAAGAGCTTTCGAGCCTCTGCGCTCGCAACAAGGACGGCAGCTTCGCCACCCAGGCCAACCGCGCCAACATCCTGCATGCTGCCGCCCGGACCCTGCAGAAGGCCGGTTTCCAGAACCTGGCGGCCGCGAGCCTCAAGCCCAAGCACGTCGACGTGCTGCTGGCCCAGTGGCGCGCTGACGGCCTGGCCGTCGGCACCATCAAAAACCGCATGGCCGCGGTGCGCTGGTGGGCGGAGAAGGTGGGCAAGCAAAACTGCGTGCCCCGTACCAACGACGCCGCCGGCATTGGGCGCCGCTCGTATGTGGCCAAGGTCTCCAAGGCCCAGGAGCTGGAACCCAACAAGCTGCAATCGATTGCACATGAGCGCCTGCGCGTGTCGCTCGAGCTGCAGCAGGCCTTCGGGCTGCGCCGGGAAGAGGCTCTGAAATTTCAGCCTAGCTACGCCACCAGGTCAGGCCCGGACGTCATCGAGCTCAAGGCCTCCTGGTGCAAGGGCGGCCGAGCTCGAACGGTGCCGATCACGACCGACTACCAGCGCGAGGTCCTGGCCAGGGCGTCGGCCCTGGCCGGCAAGGGCTCGATGATCCCGCCCGACAAGTCCTATGTGGCCTGGTTGAGCACATACAAGGAATCCACCAGGCAGACCGGCATGCACAACCTGCACGGGTTGCGGCATGGATATGCACAGGCACGCTTTGAAGCCCTGGCGGGTTTCAAGTCTCCGGCCGCCGGCGGACCAAATCGGGATCTACTGACACCAGAGCAACGCGCCATAGATCTGAATATACGTCTGCAGATATCGGCCGAGCTGGGTCACGGCCGCGAAGAGGTTACAGCAGTATATTTAGGACGTTAGTTAATATAATATCATTATTTAATGTAAGCCTCAACAGAGGCCTGAATTAAATCCTTTAGAGACATATCGCGCTTCATTGCTGCCGTATGCCATTTTATCCTTATTTCCTTTTCCACCTGAATATTAACCCTAACCAGATCCTTCTGATTATCATTAGAACCATTCAGCGTTACTGAATCCCGAACCTTATCCAATGGTTTGACAGTCAGAGCCATTTTGCCTCCTTAAGCTCTCTTACGACATTATAAACTTCGTTCTTTGCTCTCGCGTCACTGTATTCGAAAACAGAAACACCTTCTGTCATTGCTGATGCAAATACCGTGCGATTACCTATAAAAGTCTCCAAAACTTCCACTCCATCATAGGTATTCCAATCTCCACTTCTAATTAGTTTATGCAGTTTTGTAGATGAATTACTTCGATTCACCAAAAAGGCTGCATCGATCTTACCGCCCAAATCCCTTTTTTCTTGTATTTGCTTCACCACTGCACCACTGGCCCATAAATCAGGCCCTGAAGGTTGTATCACAATAAGTGCAACATCAGACTCCATGATTATTGCAGCACTCATTTCCGCAGCTTTAGCAGGACTATCTATTATTACTACATCAGCATTCAAAGATTCCAAGCAAGACTTTAGATATTTACTATCATCGACGCTAAGTACTTTTGGCAAATCAAGATTCTTAGGACTTGCGTCTCGCCAGTCTCTTGAGGTTCCTTGCGGATCACAATCAATCAAAACCACACCCCCTCCCTCTCTATGAAGCAATGCTGCCAAATTAGTAGCAACAGTACTTTTTCCTGTCCCGCCCTTCTCATTCAATACGGCAACTATTTTCATAAGTAAAAATTAGACATTAGCCTCTAATTCAAATACATAAGTCACTCGAGGATGCAAATTTTCAGCATAAAACTAATTGAACAAATAAGCATACCTTTAAGCGTGAGAGTATATGAGTAAATGGGAAATTGAGTATATGAGTATATGAGTATATGAGTAGATGAGTAGATGGGTAGATGGGTAGATGGGTAGATGGGTAGATGGGTAGATGGGTAGATGGGTAGATGGGTAGATGGGTAGATGGGTAGATGGGTAGATGGGTAGATGGGTAGGTGAGTAGGTGAGTAGGTGAGTAGGTGAGTAGGTGAGTAGGTGAGTAAAATCTGAACTAAAGCACAGAAAAATGCAAGCGCTTTACGGCGTTAAAGAAGAACAGTCCGTCGCTGTAGGGAAGCCCACCCGGCTAGAGGGCGCAGCACCAGCCAAGCCCCCCAAGCCCGGTTTGCTTGCTTATGGGACATAAAGGTAGATACACATAAATTTTGGATGAACTAAAAGTTGAAC
>NZ_JBICKY010000020.1:0-91830 GCF_043104705.1 Delftia sp. WSY_10
CGATCTGCATCGCTCTCTTCAGCAGAGCCTTGCATTGTAGCACGTTTTTTCGTGCTGTCTACAAGACTTTTTTGACTCATCGCTGTCTGCAAGGCAGTGTTGCGACGAGGGATCGAACTATAGCATGGGTTTTTACCGATGGCGTGAAATTCGTGAACTTCCCTTCAAGTTGCCAAAGCAACCGAGACCACGCCCTTCGCCATCGGCCCGTAGCCTGCCCTAGCGGGCAGGCTACGGGCGTGAGGCCTTGCCGCCTGTGCCAGGAATCGGGCCCGCATAGATAATGCGCGCACGATGGCATTGATTACTTTGTTAGACGCCCAACTGGCGTTCGGGCATGTGGCGCTTCTCGACCACGCCCAGTTTTCCCTGGAGAGCGGCGAACGTGTGGGCCTGATCGGTCGAAACGGCGCAGGGAAGTCCTCTTTGTTGAAGATTCTTGGCGGACTGGCCAAGGCCGATGACGGCCAGGTCCAGACGCAGTCCGGTATCCGCATTACTTATGTGGCGCAGGAGCCGGTGCTTGTGCCCGAGCAGACAATCTTCGAGTCGGCATCCGCCGGCATAGCCGAGGTGATTGCCGTGCGCGACCGCTACCTGGCTGGCGCCGAGGGCGAGGATCTCGATGCGCTGCAGTCCCAGATCGAGGCCTATGACGCCTGGAACTGGGAGCAGCGCGTGGAGGAGACTCTGCAGCGGCTGCACCTGGATCCCGAAGCCGTGGTGGGCACCCTGTCCGGCGGGATGAAGAAGCGCGTGGCACTGGCCCAGGCCCTGGTGGCGAGACCCGATGTACTGCTGCTGGATGAGCCGACCAACCACCTGGATCTTGACGCCATCGAGTGGCTGGAAGAGTTGCTGCTGAACTTCAAGGGCAGCGTGGTGACCATTACGCACGATCGATCCTTCCTGGATCGGGTTTCCACACGCATCGTGGAGCTGGATCGTGGAACGCTGCGCTCGTATCCCGGCAATTTCGTCCAGTACCAGCAGACCAAGGAGGATCAGCTGGCCCAGGAGGCCGTGATCAATGCCAAGGCCGACAAGCTGCTGGCCCAGGAAGAGGTCTGGATCCGCAAGGGCGTGGAAGCCCGCCGCACGCGCAGCCAGAGCCGCATCGGCCGGCTTGAGCAGTTGCGGGCCAACCGCGCTGCCCGCCGCGAGGTGCTGGGTGGCGTGAAGATGGACATTGCGTCGGGTCGAGGCGACGGCTATCAGGGCAAGATCGTGGCCGAGTTGACGGATGTGGCCAAGTCCTTTGGCGACAAGAACATCGTCTCCCACTTCACCGCCACCATTTTGCGCGGAGACAAGGTGGGCCTGATCGGACCCAACGGCGCAGGCAAGACGACGCTGCTCAAGATGATTCTGGGCGAACTGGCACCTGACAGCGGCCAGGTGCGGCTGGGGGCGAATCTGCAGGTGGCGTACTTCGACCAGATGCGTCACCAGATCGACATGGATGCCACGCTGGAGGACTTCATCAGCCCCGGCAGCGAGTGGATCGAGATCGGCAGCCAGAAAAAGCACGTGAAGAGCTATCTGTCGGATTTCCTGTTCTCTCCGGCGCGCGCCCATTCCCCCGTTCGCTCGCTGTCTGGCGGGGAGCGCAACCGCCTGCTGCTGGCCCGGCTGTTTGCCCGGCCCGCGAATGTGCTGGTGCTGGACGAGCCGACCAACGATCTCGATATCGAGACGCTGGAAATGCTGGAAGACCTGCTGCAGAACTACGACGGCACCGTTTTTCTGGTCAGCCATGACCGCAGTTTCCTGGACAACGTGGTCACCAGCACCATCGCCTGGGAAGGCCCGGGCCAATGGCGCGAATATGAAGGCGGCGTGCAGGACTGGCTGGATCAGTCCCGCCGCAGCCGCGATCTGGCCGAGGCCGCGCAGCCCAAGCCATCCAAGGAAGAGGCCAAGCCCGTTGCGGCACGCAGCGACGGCAAGCCCAAGCGCAAGCTCAGCTACAAGGAGCAGCGTGAGCTCGATCAGTTGCCCGAAAGCATTGCAGCGCTGGAGGCAGAGCAGAAGTCCATTCGGGAAGCCTTGGCCGATGGTTCGCTGTATGCCAGCGACAATTCCCGCGCCGTTCAGTTGCATCAGCGCGATGGCGAGATCGATGAGCAGCTGATGGAGGCGCTGGAGCGCTGGAGCGCACTGTCGGAGTGAGCTTTCTTCGGACGAAAAAAAGAGCGCCTGGCGCTCTTTTTTTCATGGGTGCCGCCAGGACCGGCCGTTGCACTCAAATGCGGTGGTGAACCTGGTCCGAACCTATGCGCAGCTTGCCCAGCAAGGCGGAGGCGATCTGGTTGAGGGGCAGCACCTCGTCGGCCGCACCATGGGCGATGGCCTCGCGCGGCATGCCGAAGACGATGCAGCTGGCTTCGTCCTGCACGAAGTTGTAGCTGCCCGCATCGCGCATTTCACGCATGGCGACCGCGCCATCGGCACCCATGCCGGTGAGCATGATGCCGTAGGCGTTGCGGCCCGCACAGGCCGCCACCGACTTGAAAAGCACCTCGACCGAAGGTTTGTGGCGATTCACGGGCGGGCTGTCATCCACCACGGCGACATAGTTGGCACCGCTGCGCTGCACGGAGAAATGCTTGCCGCCCGGTGCGATGTAGGCGTGGCCGGGCAGCAGCCGCTCGCCCTGCTGTGCTTCCTTCACGGTCATCTGGCACAGGCTGTTGAGCCGGGCCGCGAAGCTGGTGGTGAAGCCCGGCGGCATGTGCTGGGTGATGACGATGGCCGGGCAGTCGGCCGGCAGATGGGTGAGCACTTCACGGATGGCCTCCGTGCCGCCGGTGGAGGCACCGATGGCAATCAGCTTTTCCGTGGACAGCCGCCCCAGCAGCGACGCCGGTGCAGCCTGGCGCGGCGCGCTCATGCCAGCCGAGGCGGAGACCGGCGCCACCGCGCTGCCGGTGGCGGGAGCCGCACTGCGCGGAGCGACCGGCAGGCGCCGGACCTGGGCCACGGCAGCAACGCGGATCTTGTCCACGATCTGCGCGGCCAGCTCCTGCAGGCCGTTGGACACGCCCACGCGCGGCTTGGCCACGAAGTCGATGGCGCCCAGCTCCAGCGCGCGCATGGTGACCTCGGCGCCGCGCTCGGTCAGCGTGGAGATCATGACCACCGGCATGGGGCGCAGCCGCATGAGCCGGCCCAGGAAGTCGATGCCATCCATGCGGGGCATTTCCACATCGAGCGTGATCACGTCGGGATTCATCTCGCGGATCATTTCGCGTGCGATCAGCGGATCGTTGGCCGAGCCGATGCATTCCATGTCGTGCTGGCGATTGATGATCTCGGACAGCAGACTGCGCACCAGCGCAGAGTCGTCCACCACGATCACCCTGATTTTCCTGTCCATTCCTTTGAACCTTCCTCAAAACAGGTCGACCGAGCCGCCTGCCGTATTGCGTGCCACGACGGCTGCATTGCCGCGCGTGAATTCCTGCTGTACCAGCTCCTCCGGATGGGCATGTGCCAGGCGCTTGACCATGGCCTTGCCGCTGGCGGGGAAGAACACCACCTTGCGCGGGTAGATGTCCAGCACATCCTCCGAGACGATGGGGATGCGTTCGGTCTGCAGGTACTGCGTGACGAAGGCGGTATTGCGTTCGCCCACGTTCATGGTGGTGAAGTTGTGCATCACCTGGCCGCCGCCGAAGATCTTGGCCTGCAAAGACTCGCGCCGTGCGCCGAGCTTGAGCATTTCGTTGATCAGCAATTCCATGGCGTACGAGCCGTAGCGGCCCGACGCATCGGCGGAGTCGCCGTCGGGCAGCATGAAATGGTTCATGCCGCCCACGCGCATGGTGCGGTCCCAGATGCAGGCCGAGATGCACGAGCCCAGCACGGTGACCAGGATCACGTCCTCGTTGGAGACGAAGTATTCGCCCGGCAGCACCTTGACGGCGTTGTGCTGGAAATGCGGGTCGTAGTAGAAGAACGACGCCTCGCCGGGGTAGCGCTGCTGGCGCTTGAGCTGCTCCAGCGAGGAGCGCGGCACCGGGTCGCCCGGCGCCGGGTAGTCCGCAGCGGTATAGCTGTTGATGCGCGGCGTGCGGCGGCGCTCCGAAGGCGGCGGGGGCGGAGCGAAGGCGGAGCGGTCTCCGATCATGGGAAGACCCCCTTGTGTGCGGCAGGACCTGCGTCAGCGGCGCTCATAGACCGTCTTTCCCTTGAGCGTGAACAGATCGCGCGAGTCGCTGAAGTTCTCGGCATGTCCGACGAACAGCAGGCCCCCGGGCTTCATGACGCGGTGGATGCGCTCCAGCACGCGGCGCTGCGTGGCCGCATCGAAGTAGATCATCACGTTGCGGCAGAAGACCACGTCGAAGGGATCGCGGAACGGCCAATCGTCACGGATCAGATTGACGTTGAGAAACTCCACCAGGCGGCGCAGCTCGGGCTTGACGCGCACCAGGCCCGCATTGCCGGCCTTGCCCCGCAGGAAGAAGCGGTGCAGGCGCTCGGCGCTCATGCCCTTGATGCTTTCGGCGCGATAGACACCGGCCGACGCCGTGTCCAGCACACGCGAGTCGATGTCGCTGGCCTGCAACTGGAAGCTGGGCGTGGCGCCCAGCACTTCCAGGGCCGTCATGACGATGGAGTAAGGCTCTTCCCCGGTCGAAGCCGCGTTGCACCAGACCTTCCAGGCCGTGCCGGCCGGCTTGCTGCGCAGATGCTGGGCAAAGATCTCGAAATGGTGCTGCTCGCGAAAGAACGCGGTGAGATTGGTGGTCAGCGCGTTCACGAACTCCTGCCACTCCACGCCATCGGACTGGGACTCCAGCCAGTCCAGGTAGGTGGCAAAGCTGTCGTAGCCCGTCTCGCGCAGGCGCCGCGACAGGCGGCTGTAGACCATGGCGTGCTTGCCATCGTGCAGGCTGATGCCGGCCCGCTGGTAGATCAGCGCCTGCACGCGGGCGAAGTCCCGCGACGACCATTCGAATTCGCGCCCCTGGGCCAGGGGCCCGTTGGCTGCCCCGTCGTCGGCGACGGGGCGCGCGGCCAGTGCCGCATTGGAAGAACCGGATCGCATGAGGGCGCTCAGTGCAAGAACGGGTCTCAGTCGGCCGAAGCGACCAGGCCCATGTCCACGTTGTTCATGAGCTTTTCGATGTCCAGCAGGATGAGCATGCGCTCGCCCACCGAACCCAGGCCCAGGATGCAGCCGCTGTCGATGGCGCTTTCGATGTCCGGCGCGGGGCGCACGGCTTCGGGAGCCAGCTCCATCACGTCGCTGACCGAGTCCACCACGATGCCCACCACGCGGTTGCGCAGGTTCAGGATGATGACGACGGTGAAGCTGTTGTATTCGACCTGGGAGCAGTTGAACTTCAGGCGCATGTCCACGATGGGCACGATGGTGCCGCGCAGATTCACCACGCCCTTGATGAACTCCGGCGCATTGGCGATGCGCGTGGGCGGCTCGTAGCCGCGGATTTCCTGCACCTTCAGAATGTCGATGCCGTATTCCTCCTGGTCCAGGCGGAAGGTCAGGTACTCGCGCGCGCCGGTGGCGACGCCTGCAGTCTTAGCGATCACGCTCATTGCTCAGCTCCTCAACTGTCGGGCCCGCGCCGTGGTGGCGAAAGCCATGGTTTTTGGCGGCGCGCAGGCTCTGCCTGCGGCTCCGTCGTTTGTCGTCAGGTATCCCTGTCCCATTCAGTGGCGCGCGCGGCGCACCAGCGCACCCGTGTCCAGAATCAGCGCCACCGTGCCATCGCCCAGGATGGTGGCGCCCGAAACGTTGGGCACCTTGCGATAGTTCGATTCCAGGTTCTTGACCACCACCTGGTGCTGGCCCAGCAGCTCGTCGACCAGCAGGGCCACGCGGCTGCCGTCGGACTCGACCACCACCATGATGTTGCTGGACTGGCTGGTGTCGCTGCGCGGCACACGGAAGGTCTTTTCCAGCGCGAACACGGGCATGTACTCGTCACGCACCTTGACCAGTTGCGTGCCGTTGGCCACGGTGTTGACGTCCTCTTCCTTGACCAGGAAGGACTCGACCACCGAGGACAGCGGCAGGATGTAGACCTCGTCGCTGACGCCCACCGACATGCCGTCCATGATGGCCAGGGTCAGCGGCAGGCGAACGGCCACGCGCATGCCCTTGCCCTGGTTGGACTCGATCTCCACCGAGCCGCCCAGCGCCGCGATGTTGCGCTTGACCACGTCCATGCCCACGCCGCGCCCGGACACGTCGGTCACCACATCGGCCGTGGAGAAGCCCGGCGCGAAGATCAGCTGCCAGACGTCCTGATCGGGCATGCTGTCCGAGACATCCATGCCGCGCTCGCGGGCCTTCTTGAGAATCTTCTCGCGGTTCATGCCGCGGCCGTCGTCGCGCACCTCGATGACGATGGAGCCGCCCTGATGGGAGGCTGCCAGCGTCAGCGTGCCATGCTCGGACTTGCCAGCGGCCAGGCGCTCCTCGGGCATTTCGATGCCGTGGTCCACGCTGTTGCGCACCAGATGGGTCAGCGGGTCGGTGATCTTCTCGACCAGGCCCTTGTCCAGTTCGGTGGCTTCGCCCAGAGTGATCAGGTCGATCTTCTTGCCCAGCTTGCCGGCCAGGTCGCGCAGCATGCGCGGGAAGCGGCTGAACACGGTGGACATGGGAATCATGCGGATGGACATCACCGATTCCTGCAGGTCGCGCGTATTGCGGTCCAGATCGGCCAGGCCCGCCAGCAGTTGCTGGTAGGCCGATGCATCCAGCCCGTGGCTGTTTTGCGCCAGCATGGCCTGGGTGATGACCAGCTCGCCCACCAGGTTGATGAGCTGATCGACCTTGGCCACCGACACACGGATGCTGGTCGACTCCATCTGCGCCTGCTGCGCCTGGGCAGCCGTCTTGGCAGCAGGCTTGGCCGCGGCACCGGCCGGCTGGATGGCCAGCGCGCCGTCGGCCTGGGGCATGCCGGGTGCACCGTTGAAGAAGCCGTAGGCCTCTTCGGCGGGCGGAATGGCGACCGAGGCCAGGGCGGCGTCGGGATCGTGCGCGGCATGCTCTTCGGCGACGGGGGCTTCGGCCACCTGCACCGCTTCGGTTGCAGGAGCGGCCCCGGCCGCCTCATCGGCTGCCGTGATGCGAACCTGCTCCTTGGCCACGTGGAAGGCGAACAGATCGAGCAGGTCGTCGTCGGTGGACGAGGTCTGCACGGCAAAGAGGCGGCTTTGCGGCTGAACGCAGGCCAGGTCCTCGATGCGGCCCAGGCCGGGAATGTCGCGGAACAGTTCCTTGATGGCCTCGGCCATCTCCAGACGCTCCAGCGGACCGATCAGGATGTGCAGCGAACGGCCGCCACTGGCGGGTGCCGTTCCGACGGCGCCGCCCGATACGGGCGCGGCAGGCGCGGGCGCCTCGACCGGCGCTGCCACGGGAGCAGGCGCCGGTGCCGGTGCAGCGGCCGGGGCGGCTGTTGCAGGCACGGCACTGCGGCCTTCTGCCAGCATCTCGATGCGCGCTACCAGATCCGTGGTGGACAGGGCCTCGCCCTCGTTGCCGGCCTGGTGGCGTGCCAGCAGGCTGCGGCTGGCATCGGCCGACTCCAGCAGCACGTCGACCATTTCCGGAATCGGTGTGATCTCGTGCCGGCGCAGCCGGTCGAGCAGCGACTCCATGCGGTGCGTCAGCTCGGTCACATCGGCAAAGCCGAAGGTGGCCGCGCCGCCCTTGATCGAGTGCGCGCAACGGAAAATGCCGTTGAGCTCCTCGTCGTTGGCCGCCGACAGATCCAGATTCAGCAGCATCTGCTCCATCTGGTCGAGGTTCTCGGCCGCTTCTTCGAAGAAGATTTGATAGAACTGGCTCAGGTCGAAGTCTGCGCCCGCTCCTGCCCCATCCTGGTGTAGATCCGCCATCTTTGGTCCTGCTGTTTCCTGTTGCCCGTACTTATCGGCTCAACGCATTACTTTCTGAATGACTTCGATCAAACGGTTCGGATCGAAGGGCTTGACCAGCCAGCCCGTGGCGCCCGCAGCGCGTCCGGCCTGCTTCATCTGGTCGCTGGATTCGGTGGTGAGAATGAGAATGGGCGTGTTCTGGAACTTCGGGTTTTCGCGCAGCTTGCGCGTCAGGCCGATGCCATCGAGGCGCGGCATGTTCTGGTCGGCCAGCACCAGATCGACTTGTTCGAGTTGGGCCTTTTCGAGCGCATCCACGCCGTCCACGGCCTCCACGACGCGAAATCCCGCTCCTGCGAGGGTGAACGCCACCATCTTTCGCATCGAGGGGGAATCATCAACAGCCAGAATCGATCGCATGTATAGCTCCAACAGACGGGCAATAAAAGGTGGATGGGTGCATGGTCAGCGGTCAGAACAGTTCGACCGAGCCAGCATCCATCTCGCTTTGCGTGACGGGATTGGGCCGGTCGGGTATCGCCGGCAGGCCCAGGGAATCGTCCTCTCCCTCGTCCACACCCATGGTGGCTGCGGCCAACTGGAACGCGCAGCCTTGCAAAATCTTCGTAATATGGGCGATCAGTTGGGAGGACATGTCGTGAAACTGCAACTCGGTCACCGCCAGCCTCAACGTGGACCGGGCGGCATCGAGCTGGGGCAAGGCGGCTAGCGCCTCGCCGGCCAGCTGGCCGTGGGTCTCGTCGAAACGGTCCAGCAGGTTCTGCGTTGCGTGATTGAGAAGGCCTTCCAGGCGCTGCAGATCGCGCATCGCCACCAGCAAGGCATCCTGCAGGTCTGCGGCCACCATGACGGGCATGGGGACGGCAGGCTCGCCCGAAGGCTTGTGCATTGACTGCATTGTTACTCCACCACCAGCGTTTCAGCCCAACGTGCGCCGTGCCTTGCAGCACGGCCAACCCTTGTCAATCGTTCACGGGAATGCCGCGCATCCCTTGGTGTACACGACCATTTGCATTTATGTTCCAAAATGTATCTCATGATAGCGCCCCCGGGGATGCCAGACCACCGCACAAGCCCTTGCGCATACTGCACATCGAGGATTCCGCCGCCGACCAGGCGCTGGCGCGGCTGAGCCTGCTGCGCGGCGGGCTGGTCTGCGAGATTGTCGTGGTCGACACGCTCGATGATGCCGCAGCTGCGCTGCACAACCAGGCATTCGACCTCATCCTGGCCGACTACCACCTGCCCGGCTTCACGGCGCTGGATGCCTGGGAGCTGGTTCGCCGCCAGCCCGGGCACCCGCCCTTCGTGCTGCTGTCCGGCGCCATCGGCGAGTCGGCCGCCGTGGATGTGATGCGCGAGGGCATTAGCGACTATCTGCTCAAGGACCACATCACGCGCCTGCCCCATGTGGTCTCGCATGCGCTGGAAGTGCACGAGGCCCGCCTGGCACGCCGGCGCGCGGCGGCCGAGCTGGCGGCGTCCGAGCGGCGCCTGGCCGACCTGACCGAGCACCTGCAGACCTCCACCGAGCGCGAGCGCGCCAGCATCGCCCGCGAGATCCACGATGACATCGGCGGCTCGCTGACCTCGGTGAAGTTCGACGTGGCCTGGATCGCGCGCAATGCGCCCGAGGGCGGGCTGCGCGAGCATGCGCTGGCTGCGCTGGAGATGCTGGAGCACGCGCTGGGCGCCAGCCAGCGCATCATGATGAACCTGCGCCCGCCCGTGCTGGACCAGGGACTGGTGGCCGCCGTCCAGTGGCTGGCCGAGAATTTCGAGCGCCGCACGGGCGTGCCCACCCGTGTGCGCAGCAGCCGCGAAAGCATGGACATCGCGCCCGACATCCAGGTCGTGGCCTACCGCACGGCCCAGGAGGCGCTGACCAACGTCGGCAAATATGCCCAGGCGCGCCATGTGGACATCGATCTCTCCGACCGCGAAGGTTTTCTCACGCTGGAGGTGACGGACGACGGCGTGGGCCTGGCCGACGGCGCCCGCGACAAGCCCGAATCCTTCGGCCTGCGCGGTCTGGGCGAGCGCGCGCGCACCGTTCGGGGCTGGCTGGATGTCAGCAGTCAAGCCGGACGCGGAACCTCGGTCATCGTCTCCATTCCGCTGGACGATGGCGGCGCTTGCCCTAATATCCCGGGCAATGAATGCTGAACGCCATGGCGGCGTGACCCTTTTTCCAGGAGGCCGACTTTGATCCACGTGGTGCTGTGCGACGACCATGCGGTGCTGCGCCGGGGCATCCGCGACACCCTGGCCGAGGCAGTGGACATCAGCGTCACCGCAGAAGCAGGCAGCTATGCCGAGCTGCGTGAGCAGCTGCGCACCGCCGCCTGCGACGTGCTGCTGCTGGACATCAACATGCCCGGCCGCAGCGGCCTGGAGGCCCTGGCCAGCGTGCGCGAAACCCATCCGCTGATCAAGGTGCTCATGGTCTCCATGTACCCCGAGGATCAGTACGCGCTGCGCTGCCTGAAGGCGGGCGCGCAGGGCTACGCCAACAAGGCAGGCGACCCGGTGCTGCTGATCGAGGCGGTGCGTACCGTGGCCACGGGGCGCAAGTACCTGACGTCCGAAGTGGCCCAGATGCTGGCCGACAGCCTGGCTCAGCCCGCACCCCAGGTGCCGCATGAAAGCCTGTCCGAGCGCGAGCTGCAGACGCTGATCAAGATCGCGGCCGGGCAGCGGCTGACCGACATTGCCACCGAGCTGATGCTCAGCCCCAAGACCGTCAGCGTCTACCGGGCGCGCGTGCTGGAAAAACTGCAGATGAGCAGCAACGCCGAACTCACGGCCTACGCCATCCACAACCAGCTGATCTGAGGCTTTTGCGGCCGGCAGAGCGGAAAATCTGTTGTTTTTCACAACTGCTTACATTGAGGTGCCAAACACCGCGATGCCGCGCTGCAGCAAGGCGACCAGGGGCTGCTCGAGCAGCGGCAGCGTGGCCATCAATCCCGTCAGGCCCACGGTGAGCGTGACCGGGAAGCCCACGGCATAGATGTTCATCTGCGGTGCCACGCGCGAAATGATGCCCAGCACCAGGTTCACGAACAGCAGCATGGCGACCATGGGCAGGGCGATCCAGAAGGCGCTGGCAAAGACCGCCGCCCCCATCTCGTGCAGCCGCATCTGGTTGATGGCCTGCAGGAAGCTGCCGTCCACAGGAAACGCCTCGTAACTCTTGAGCACGGCCATCAGCACCAGCAGGTGTCCGTTGATGACGATGAACAGCAGCGTGGAAATCTGGACCATGAAGCGCGCCACGGCGCTGAGCTGGGCATTGGTCGTGGGATCGAAGAAGCTGGCGAAGTTCAGGCCCATCTGCAGGCCGACCACCTCGCCCGCCACCTCCACGGCGGCAAACACCAGGCGCACGGCAAAGCCCACGGCCAGTCCCACGCCGACCTGCTGTATCAGCGTCCCCAGCGCCTGCGGCGAGTTGATGCCGATCACGGGCTGGTCGCCCAGCACGGGCTGCGCGCACACCGCGACCAGGAAGGCCAGGCCGATCTTCAGCCGCATGGGAATGACTCGCTGCGAGAACACGGGAGCCACGGAAAACATGGCCAGCACGCGCAGAAACGGCCAGAGAACTGGCGACAGCCAGGCCACCAGTTGGGCTTCGCTGAAGGTGATCACGGCGGCGTTTCCTGCGCGCGGCGAAGGGCTCAGCCCACCGCCTGCGGAATGGTCTCTATGGTGCGGCGGATGAAATCCACCAACGTGCTCAGCATCCACGGACCGGCAATGGCAAACACCAGCACGGCGGAGATGAGCTTGGGCACGAAGGCCAGCGTGGCCTCATGCACCTGGGTCACCGCCTGGAAGACACTGACGGCCAGGCCCACGGCCAGCACCACGCCCAGCACGGGCATGGAGATCATGAGCAGCAAGGTCAGTGCCTCGCGGCCGAAGGTGAGCACGTATTGGGAGGTCATGGAAGGATTTCCAATAAAACGGGACTAGACGGCGAAGCTGGCCGCCAGCGATCCGATGAGCAGGTTCCAGCCATCGGCCAGCACGAAGAGCATGAGCTTGAACGGCAGGGCCACCAGCACGGGCGACAGCATCATCATGCCCAGCGACATCAGGATCGAGGACACGACCATGTCGATGACCAGGAAGGGGATGAAGATCATGAAGCCGATCTGGAACGCCGTCTTCAGCTCGCTGGTCACGAAGGCCGGCACCAGCACGCGCAGCGGCGCGGTCTCTGCGGTGACGCCGGCTTCGAGCTTGGCCAGGCGCGCGAACAGCGCAAAGTCCGATTGGCGCGTCTGCTTGAGCATGAAGTCGCGCATGGGCGCCTCGGCCTTTTCAATGGCCTGCTCGAAGGTCGCGGCATTCGTGGTGTAGGGCACGTAGGCCTCCTGGTACACGCGGTCCAGGGTGGGTCCCATGACGAACAGCGTCAGGAACAGCGACAGGCCGATGATCACCTGGTTGGGCGGCGCCGACTGCGTGCCCAGCGCCTGGCGCATCAGCGACAGCACGATGACGATGCGGGTGAAGCCCGTCATCATCAAAAGGATGGCCGGCAGGAACGACAGCGCCGTGAAGAACAGCAGGGTCTGGATGGGCACCGAAAAACTGGTGCCACCGCTGCCCTGGCCGATGACCAGCGGCAGGCTGGCGGGCGCGCCCTGCGCCCAGGAGGCCAGGGGCGTGGCGCAGCACAGCGCCAGCGCCGCGGCGCCGGCGGCCTGGCTCAGCGTGCGCGCCGGGCGCTTGCAGGAATATTCAGACATTCGCACCGTCCGCAGGCAGGCTGCGCGCTTGCGCCATCGCAGCCGAAAAATCAGCAGGGGCCGGGGCCTGCAGCACATGCAGGCACTGGATGCTTTGCGCCGTGACGCCCAGCACCAGCCGCACGGTCTGCGCGCCCTCGCCCACTTCCACCGTCACCACCCGCTGCTGCGGGCCCACGCCCACGGCGCCCAGCACCCGCGACTGCAGGCCGGCTGCGCCACGCAGCGCAGCCGTGCGCTGCTGAAAGCGGCGCAGCAGCCAGGGCAGAGCAGCCATGGCCGTGACCAGGGCCACGACCGTAAGCAGGGTCGGCCACAGCGGGCCCATGCCGGCGCTCTCAGCCACGGCTGACCCGGCGCAGGCGCTCGGACGGCGTGACCACGTCGGTCAGGCGGATACCGAACTTGTCGTTGACCACCACCACCTCGCCCTGGGCGATCAGGTAGCCGTTGACCAGCACGTCCATGGGCTCGCCGGCCAGTGCGTCGAGTTCGACCACCGAGCCCTGGGCCAGCTGCAGGATGTACTTGATCGGCACCTTGGTGCGGCCCAGTTCCACCGACAGCTGCACCGGGATGTCCAGCACCATGTTGATGTCGTTGACCGGCACGTCGCCGCCACCGGCGTAGGGGCGCACGGGCTCGCCCGTCAGCGGGCCGCCCTGTTCCGCCTCCAGCTTGGCGTCGCGCTCGCGCTGCTCGTCCAATGCCTCTGCCCATCCCGAGAACGGATCGTCGCCAGCGGGCTTTTGCGTGTCTTCAGTTGCCATTGTTTTCTCCCATCCAGCCAGCATCGGCACCGCGCAGGCAGTGCTCGACACGGATTGCATACTTGTCGTTGTGAGTGCCGTACTGGCACTCGAAAATCGGAACGCCGCCGATGGAGGCGCGGATCAGCGGCTCGCGGTCGAGTTCGATGAAATCGCCGGGGCGCATGGCCAGCAGCTGCTCCACCGTGGCGTCGGCGCGCGCCAGTTCGGCCACCAGGGTCACCTCGGCGGCCTGGATTTCGCGCTTGAGCACCTTGACCCAGCGGCGGTCCACTTCAATGGAGTCGCCCTGCGTGGAGGAGTACAGGACATCACGGATGGGCTCCAGCGTCGCATAGGGCATGCAGATGTGGATGGAGCCCGAGATGTCACCGATCTCCAGCTGGAAGGCCGTGGACACGACGATTTCGCTGGGGGTGGCAATGTTGGCGAACTGCGGCTGCATCTCCGAGCGCTGGTAGCCCAGCTCCAGCGGATAGATGCCGTGCCAGGCCTTCTTGTATTCCTCGCAGATCACGTTGACCAGGCGGTTGATCACGCGCTGCTCGGTGTGCGAGAAATCCCGCCCTTCGATGCGTGTCTGCAGCCGGCCCGTGCCGCCGTACAGCGTGTCGATGACGCCGAACACCAGCGAGGGATCGCAGACCACCAGGCCGCTGCCGCGCAGCGGGCGGATGGCGACGATGTTGAAGTTGGTGGGCACCACCAGCTCGCGCAGGAAGGCGCTGTAGCGCTGCACCGACACCGTGCCCACCGACACCTCGGGGCTGCGGCGGATGAAGTTGAACAGGCCGATGCGGAAGTTGCGGGCAAAGCGCTCGTTGACGATCTCCATCGTCGGCATGCGCCCGCGCACGATGCGCTCCTGGCTGGAGATGTCGTACTGGCGGATGATGCCCGCCTCGACCTCCTCGGTCGTGGATTTCTGGCTCTCGCCGGTCACGCCCTCCAAAAGGGCATCGACTTCTTCCTGGGAGAGAAACGAATCGCTCATGGCGCCTTGCCTCCCCGGTTACTGAATGATGAAGCTGGAGAACAGCACGCGGCGCACGGGGTTCTTGCCAGGGGAGCGGCGGCGCTCGCCATCTTCGTCCTCTGCATCCTCGTCGCGGCTGCGCTTCTTGGCCTTGGCCTGGTTGCCGTAGCCCAGCGGTGCGGACACTTCGTTGAGCACGTCGGCAGCCAGGCGTTCCTTGCCGTCGCGCTCCAGCAACTCCTCGGCCGTGCGCTGGGACACCAGCATCAGGATGCCGTTGCGGATGCTGGGCAGGTACTGCTTGACCGTAGTGGCCGTCTTCTCGTCGGCCAGCTCCAGCGTGATGCCGATCTGCACGAAGCGGTCGCCGCCCGGGTCTGACAGATTGACCACCAGGCTGTCCAGCGGCAGGAAGGTGGGAACCGTGACGGCCGCCTTGCTGGAGCCGCCCTCCTCCTCATCGGCATTGCTGTGCCGCTTGGACAGCAGGATGAAGGCAGCGGCCGCGCCTATGGCCAGGACGGCGATGATGACGATCAGCACGATCAGCTTCTTGCCCTTGGCCGGGGCGGGAGCTGCATTGTTGGCGGCATTGGGTGTGGCAGACACTGGAATTCCTCTGGGTGAGCGGGACCGCCACGCGCTCGCGCATCATGCGCGGCGCCATGACGCAGCAGGCCCATGGCAGGAATTATTCGGCGATTGGACCTCGGGCCATGGCCTGAATAAGCGCATGAAACCCCGGTTTCTCGCTGGCTTGATGGCCCCCAAACGCCACAGGCCGGGCAGCTTGTCGCCACCCGGCCTGTTCTGAAAACCCGGAAAACGGCGCATGCGCCGCCCCGCAAGAAGCGCAGGAAGAATCAGACGAACAGATCCACCCCGCCTGCCGACGCGCGGCCACCAGCCTGTGCGGCGCCATTGCCGCCCGTGACGCCGGCGGCATCGACCATGGCGCTCACGCGGCCCTGGCGCGCCTGGGCATCCGCGCCCTGGCGGCCCCCCGCTTCGCCATTGCCGGACTGGCCACCCGCGTCCACGCTGACGCCGGCCAGTTGCAGGCCCTGGGCCTGCAGCAGCTCGCGCAGCTGGTCGGCACCGTTGCCCAGCCATTCGCGCGCCTGCGACTCGCTGGCGCCAAAGCGCACATGGGCCTCGTTGCCCTGCAGGCTGACCTGCACCTGGATGGCCTTGCCCTCATGCTCGACAGACAGCGAGGCGTTCTGGCTCTTGTTGTGGACCCAGAAGGCCACCTGCTCGGACACCTGCTGCTCGCGCTCGGTGGAGTTGCCCGGCTGTGCCTGGGCATCGGGCTGGGCCAAGGCTGCGCCATTGTGTCCGGCGGCCTGCTGTCCCAGGGACTGGCCGGCGTGGGCCGCGCCCACGGCGGCTGCAACCCCATGCAATCCGTTGGCGGCAGACTCTGCGGAGCCGGTGCCACCTTCGCGGGCCCGCTCGAACAGGCCGCGCCATTCCGCGGGCCGCACCGCCGCCATGCCGTTGAGCGCAATGCCCGACGCCAGGGCCGCGTCCTGCCGCACGCCGGGCGCCAGCGCCTGGGGTGTGTGCTCATGCGTGGCCTGGGCTGCAGATGCCGTGCGCGCTGCGGCGGCCGTCAGCGCCGTATCGGACTGCACGGCGGCCAGCACATCGGCCGCCTGTGTCTGTGCCTGGGCGCCCTGGCGCGCAGCGGTATCGGCGGGCGTGCCGGCTGCAGCGGCATCCACTGCGCCCGCCAGCGCCGCCGTGTTGGCGTTCGCGGCCAGCGCCGCGCCTGCGGCATCGCCCGCTGCAGGTTGCGGAGCCATGAAGGCGGCATGCGCCACCACGCCCTGCTCCTGGCGCAAGGCCAGCATGGCGGCACTGCCCCGGCCAGACAACCAGTCGCCCGCCACGCCCTGCAGCATGTCGCGGTCGCCCTTGCCATCGAGGTGGGCGGTCTGCCCGACCAGGCTGAGCCAGGGCGCCTGGCCGTTGGCGGCCAGCAGCATGGCATCGGCCTGCGCGGAAGTGGCCATATCGTCCGTCTCCGCCTGGGGCTGCAGCGGCAATTGCGTCTGCAGCAGCCCCTGCGCCAGGCCGGACAGGTCAGCCGGATCCTTCAGGCTGCCCTGAATTGCACCCTTGAGGTTGGCCAGCGCGCCGGCCCCCTCATCGCCGAGGACCTGGCCCAGGTCCGGCAGTCCGCCAATGCCATCCATGGCGGCCAGCAGCGAGGAAAAGCCTGCGGCCTGCTCATTGGACGGCGGCTGCGCCGCGCGCGCGGAACGCACGCCCTCCATGGTGCGCTGCATGGCGCTGCGCGCGTCGGCGCGCTGTTCGATCTGGTTGGTGGACATGCGTCAAGCCTCCTGGAATGTCAGCCCGAAGCTGCGGCGGAAAAACTGGATGGCCGCACGTTCGTCGGTTTCCTTTTGCTCGCGGCGCATCTGGCCCAGCGCCAGGTCGCGGCGGCGCACCTCGACCACCTTGCGCAGGCTGCTGACCCGCAGCTCGCAGGCCATCAAGGCCTTTTGCGCGGCCTCCAGGCGGATGGCCAGGTCGGCCAGCACCCGTGTCTGCAGGCCGATGGCGTGCTGCAGGCGGTCCATGAACTGGTATTGGTGGAACATGACTTCGGGCTGCACGGACTGGTTCTGCTGCACGCCCCAGCGTGCCTGCATTTCCTGCACGTAGTGCTGCAGCTGGTCCATCTGCGCCTGCGCCGCCTGCTGCGAGCGCTGACGCTCCTGCACCGCCTGGCGCGCCTCGTCACGCTTGCGCGACGCGGCATCGATGGCCACCATCAAGGCATTCAAGGACGACATACCGGGTTTTCCTCCCTGTGTTCGCTGTTGCGTTATCTCAGTGCCGCGTCACCGCATCACTGACCACCGAGCGCGGCGGCCATGCCCGAGATGCTCTCGTCCATGGAAGCCGACTCGAACATGCTTTGCTGCAGAAAGGCCGCCATGGCCGGCTGCAGCCGTATCGCCTCGTCCATCTGCGGGTCCGAGCCCGCCATGTAGGCTCCGACCTGGACCAGGTCCCGGCCCTTCTGGTAGCGCGAATAGACAGCGCGAAAGCGCCGCGCCAGCTCGAAGTGCTCGCGCGAGACCACGTTGTGCATCACGCGCGAGGCCGATTGCTCGATATCGATGGCCGGGTAGTGGCCCGACTCGGCCAGCGCCCGCGACAGCACGACGTGGCCGTCCAGAATGGCGCGCGCCGCGTCGGCGATCGGGTCCTGCTGGTCGTCGCCTTCGGACAGCACGGTGTAGAAGGCCGTGATCGAGCCCACGCCGTTGAGGCCGTTGCCGCTGCGCTCGACCAGTGCCGGCAGCTTGGCAAAGCACGACGGCGGATAGCCCTTGGTGGCCGGCGGCTCGCCAATGGCCAGGGCGATCTCGCGCTGGGCCATGGCATAGCGGGTGAGCGAGTCCATGAGCAGCAGCACATGCTGGCCCTTGTCGCGGAAATGCTCGGCAATGGCCGTGGCGTAGGCGGCACCCTGCATGCGCAGCAGCGGCGGCGCATCGGCCGGCGCGGCCACCACCACGGCGCGGCTGCGGTCCTGTGCGCCGAGGATGTCCTCGACGAACTCCTTGACCTCCCGGCCGCGTTCACCGATCAGGCCGACGACGATCACGTCCGCCTGGGTGTAGCGCGCCATCATGCCCAGCAGCACGGACTTGCCCACGCCCGAGCCTGCGAACAGGCCCAGCCGCTGGCCCCGGCCCACGGTGAGCAGTGCGTTGAGCGAGCGCACGCCGGTGTCCAGCGTCTCGCGCACCGGGTCGCGGTCCATGGCGTTGATGGGGTTGCGGTCCAGCAGATCGGCCGTGACGTCGGCCAGCGGCCCGCCATGGTCCAGCGGCTGCCCCTGCGAATCGACGACACGGCCCAGCAGGCCGCTGCCGATGGGCAGGCGCAGCACGCCGGCCGCCATGGACACGGGCTCTTCGGGACCGTCGCCAAAGCGCAGCGGGGCGACAAAGGGTTCGGCCGGCGTCACGATGGCGCCGCTGGACAGCCCCTGGATGTCGCCCGCAGGCATCAGGAACGCACGCTCGCCGGCAAAGCCGACGACTTCGGCCAGCACCGGGTCCTGGCCTGCCTGGCGTATCCAGCATTGCGAGCCCACCGGCACCTGCAGGCCCGTGGCCTCCAGCACCAGGCCGGTCAGGCGCGTGAGCGTGCCGTGGGTTTCCAGCGGAATGTCGCTGTGCAGGCGGGCGCGGGCATTGGACAGCAGCTGCTGCCAGGGCTTGCCGGCATCGGCCAGGGAGGCATCAACCGGCATCGCGTTCTCCGTCATACCAGGTGGAGACCAGGCCCAGCGCGGCCACGGCGCGGCGCCAGCGCTTGTCCATGCCGGCATCGACCTGGGCACCGCCCGATTCCACGCGCACATCGCCCTGGGCCACGCCAGCGTCGCTGATCCACTGCACCTTGGACTGGGCGCCATGCTCGGCGCGCAGCGCCTCGTCCAGCACGGCGAAGTCGGCAGGGTTCAGGCGCACGGTGGCGGCGCGGCCGTCGGAGGCCAGCATGTCCAGCGCCTCGCGCACCACGGGCAGCAGGGCCTGGGGCTGGCTGCGCAGCTCCTGGCGGACCACCTGGCGCGCGATGTCGCAGGCCAGGTTCAGCAATTCCTGCGCCGCATCCGCCTGCAGCTGCTTGAAGCCGGCGTCCAGGCCGGACAGCAGCGCATCCACGCGCTGCGCCGTCTCGCGGCCCGTGCCGGAGACATAGTCATCCATGTGCTGCTGCCACTGCTGCCGGGCTTCCTGACGGCCTTGCTCCAGGCCCTCGGCATGGCCTTCGGCGCGTGCCTGCTCCAGCAATTCATGCAGCCGCTCCTCGTCCACGGCGGGGGTGGATGCCGCCGTGCCTGGCGCGTCGGCGTCGACATCCAGCACCATGGAATCGGCGTCCAGCCGGGGCGCATCGGAGCGCCCGGGCAGCGACAGGCTGTGGAAGCCGGACGAGGAAGCGGGTGTGCGCGCCATGCCGGCGCCACCGGGTGCAGCCTGTGCATCGGGGGCGCCCTGAATGTTCGGCAGGCCGGGCAGGCTTTGCAGGCCGCCCATGTGGTCCACGGCACCAAAGCGCCACTGCACCACCTGGCGCTCGTCAATCTCCTCGGAGGGAATGAAGCGCGAGTTCATCCCACTAGACATAGCTGTCCTCCGCGCCGCTGCCGATGGTGATCTGGCCTTCTTCGGCCAGACGGCGCACCACCTTCAGGATTTCCTTTTGCTGCGCTTCCACTTCGGACAGGCGCATCGGGCCGCGGCCTTCCAGGTCCTCGCGCAGCGACTCGGCCGCACGCATGGACATGTTGGCCAGGATCTTGTCGCGCACTTCCATCGAACCGCCCTTGAGCGCGATGATCAGCGTCTCGGACACCACTTCGCGCAGCACCAGCTGCACCGAGCGGTCGTCCAGTTTGACCAGGTCGTCGAACACGAACATCTTGTCCATGATCTTCTGGGCCAGGTCCGGGTCGTAGTTGCGGATGGTGTCCAGCACGGCCACGTCGGCATTGCCGCCGAGGTTGTTGATCATCTCGGCCGCCGTCTTGACGCCGCCCAGCGAGGTCTTGCGGATCTTGTCGCCACCGGCCAGCACCTGGAACAGCACCTCGTTGAGGTCCTTGAGCGCGGTCGGCTGAATGCCTTCCAGCGTGGCCACGCGCAGCATGACTTCGCTGCGAAAGCGTTCGGGCAGCTGCATCAGCACGGCAGCAGCCTGCTCGTGCTCCAGGTGAACCAGGATGGCGGCCACGATCTGCGGATGCTCGCCGCGCAGCAGTTCGGCCACCGACAGCGGGTCCATCCACTTCAGGCTTTCGATGCCGGAGACATCGCCGCCCTGCAGGATGCGGTCGATCAGCAGCGCGGCCTTGTCGTCGCCCAGGGCGCGCTTGAGCACCGAGCGCACATAGCCGCTGGCGTCGTCCACCAGCAGGCTTTGCGCGGCCGCGTCATCGGCAAAGCGGTTGATGACGAAGTCCACCTTCTCGCGCGAGACGCCGCGCATGTGCGCAATGGTCTCGCCGAGCTTTTGCACTTCCTTGGGTGTGAGGTGCTTGAACACCTCGGCCGCTTCCTCCTCGCCCAGGGAGACCAGCAAGATGGCGGCGTCGTTCAGGCCTCGTTCGTCCATATCTCAGCAATCCGTGTTTGGCAGGCTCAGGTGGCCTCGCCGTTGATCCAGGTCTTGACGATGTTGGCCACCGCGATCGGGTTCTGCTTGGCCAGTTGGCGCGCCTGCTCCAGGCGCACCTGCTCCTGTGTGGGAGACAGATCGACAGCGGGTCCGGCCAGCGCCGGACGGTCCAGCTGCTCGCCCTCGATGGCATTGAGCTGACCGCCCACGGCAGCCGTCTTGCGGCCCTTGAGCATGGGTCGCATCAGGCCCAGCAGCAAGATGGCGCCGAACAGGGCCAGGCCGATGGGCACGCCCAGGCTGCGGGCCATGTCCAGCACTTCGGGCTGGCGCCAAAGCGGCACCTCGGCAGGCGCTTCGTCCTGCACAAAGGGGGTGCTGACCAGGTTGACCGAGTCACCGCGCTCGGCGCTGTAGCCCACGGTCTCGCGCACCAGGGTCAGCAGTTGCGCCTGCTGCGCCGCCGTCAGGCCGCGCGCTGCGGCGGCAACGGTGGCGGCATCGGTGGCGCCACCGGCTGCATTCGGCGCAGCGGCCGCCACCAGGGGCGCATTGATGACCACGGCGGCCGTCAGGCGCTTGATGCTGCCCGTGCTGCCGCGTGTGTGGCGCACGGTCTTGTCCACTTCGTAGTTGGTGATGGACTCGCGCTTGCTGGCAGAGCGCACGGCGTTCTGTCCATCGGCCGCCTGGGGTGCGGGATTGGCGCCATTGACCGGCGCGGACGCGTTCTGGGGCGGCTGATTGCTGGTGGCGCCGGGGATGCCGGTGGGCTGGGGCGGCTTTTGCTCGCCCGTGCTCTCCACCACCTGCTGGCTGCGCACCACGCCCGCGTCGGAGGACTGGTTGGGGCGGTGCTGCTCCGAGGTCGATTCGGTCTGGCTGAAATCCAACTCGGCCGAGACCTGGGCCTTCACATTGTTCTTGCCGACCACAGGCTCCAGGATATCCAGGATGCGGCGCACGTACTGCTGCTCGATCTGCTGGGTGTAGTTCAGCTGCTGCATGTCCACGGCGTTGGCGTTGCCGTCGGGCGACTGCGACAGCAGCTTGCCCGAGTCGTCGAGGATGCTCACGGCCGTGGGCGCCATCTCGGGCACGCTGGAGGCCACCAGGTGCACGATGCCCGCGATCTGCGTGCGGTCCAGCACGCGGCCGGGGTACAGGCTCAGCAGCACCGAGGCCGAAGGCTTTTGCTGCTCGCGGAAAAAGCCGTTCTGATTGGGCAGGGCCAGATGCACGCGTGCGCTTTGCACGGCGGCCAGGGCCTGGATGGAGCGCGTCAGCTCGCCTTCGAGGCCGCGCTGGAAATTCAGGCGTTCCTGGAACTGGGTGATGCCGAACTTGCTGTTTTCCATCAGCTCGAAGCCCGTCACCGAACCCTTGGGCAGGCCCTGGGTGGCCAGCTTCAGGCGCACATCGTGCACGCGGTCGGACGGGATGAGGATGGCGCCGCCGCCTTCCGTGTAGCGGTATGGCACGTTCATCTGCGACAGCTGGGCGACGATGGCGCCACCATCCTTGTCGCTCAGATTGGAGAACAGCACCTTGTAGTCCGGCTGGCGGTAGAACATGGCCGCCGCCCCCACGGCGACAACCAGCAGCACGGCGATCGCGCCCCAACGCAGGCGCTGGCCACGGTCCATGGCCGTCCAGCGCTGCTGCAGGGCAGGCTGGGGGACGGGAGTGGCTTGGGGGACAGGGATTTCAGCGACAGCAGACATCTTGGTTCCAGGTGTTCGAGCCCTGCACACACAGGACCCTAGCGTGCTGTCGATTATTCGAAGTCCGCCGCTTCACATTCGCCCGATAAGCGCGCCGTTTGACCTTCTATTTGCCCGGATGCGAAAACCCTGCCGACCTACGATCTCGTCATCTTGCTAACTCCGATGGAATGTGTCATGGACCTTCGCATCCCCAGTACCACCTCTCCCCTGTACGGCACCCAGCTCCCCAAAGGCGTGGGCGCAGGCGACGCATCGACCAAAGTGGCGGCTGGCGGCTTCAGCCAGGCCCTTCAAGGCGCGCTGCAGTCCGTCAGTTCAGCCCAGAACCACTCCAGCCAGCTGCAGCGTGAAGTGCAGCTGGAGAACCCGGCCGTCAGCCTCGAAGAAACCATGATCGCCATGCAAAAGGCACAGATCGGCTTCCAGGCCACGATGCAGGTGCGCAACCGGCTCGTGCAGGCCTATACCGACGTGATGAACATGCAGGTCTGAGGACGTCCGGCCCCGGCCGGACCCTCTTTGCCCACCCAGACCGCAGACCGCAGACCGAACAGCATTTGCGCGCACCATCGCATGGCTGCGTCTTTCCGGCACGCGCAGGATCCGGCCTTCTTCAAGGCGTTGTTCCGCTTTCGCCGAACCGGGCCTTTGCCCACCCTCCCCATTCCTGGTCGCCCGTCACCGCACGGCCCAAAGCCCCCCGTCTCTTTCAGCAAGCGTGACCTCCTCCCGCGCATGGAGGGTCGCCTTCCGATGCGCAGCCCTGCCTGCACCGGCCGGCAGGCGCGTCACGCCGACGCCACCCCGGAAAAGACAAAACCCTCGGGCACGCATGCCGGAGGGTTGATCAGGACAGGAAAAAAGGAAGAAGGAGGCTGCTTCAGCTGGCCGAGTGGTAGATGCGCGCCTTGCCCGGTCCGGCGTGAGGGTGTCCATACAGGTCACGTCCATACGTGGCCTGGTCCGAAGCCTGGGGAATCAGCGCCGCCGCCTGGTGCTGGGCCACCACCGCCATGCGCGCCAGCTGGTCGCGCTGCATGGCCATCTGCTCGCCCAGTGCCTGGGCGCGCTCGCGCAGCTCCTGCGTCCAGTCGGCCGCGCTGAAGCGGCGGGCCAGTTCGGAAAACGCAGCCATGGCATCGCGCAGCCGGGTACTGGACTGCTCCAGCGCGACCGCATCCTTCGATTGCAGCGAGGCGGACACCATCCGGACCACCGCGTCCAGGGAATCGAGCATCTCGCTGAGAGTCATGGGACAGGCCTTGCTGAAAAAAGAAAGCGCGTGCTCGCGCCGGAAGGAAAAAACCGAGAAAGAACCGAACCCGCGCTCAGACGCGCGAGTGCGAGAGGAATTCCTCGGAGTTGGCCAGCAGCTTGTCGGCCACGGCGTCGGCGTTCACGCGGAAGGTGCCGTTGGCAATGGCTTCGCGGATTTCCTTGACGCGGTTGGCATCGAAGTCGGCGGTGGCACGACCAGTTTGGTCCAGTGCGCGGGCCGAGTTCGAGAACGACACGGGAACACCAGCCGCCTTGGCAGGCTGGGCCTGTGCGGAGGATTCCTCGCTGGCAATGGCGCTGGCTGTCTTGGGCTGCTTGGCGGCGGCCTGGGAGGCAGCGGCGGGCAGTTCCGGTTTTTGACCTATCTTCATTTTGATTCTCCAATCGCCCTGGCGGCGTAAGGCGCTGTGCCTAGCTTTCGACTGCCTGGAACAAAACTTGAGGTTTTTTTACTGCACCAGCACCACGCCCTCGGGATTCACCACCCCGGAGATGAGCCGGCCATTATCCATGCGAACCCGCACGGTCTGGCCTTCGCCGGCGGCAGACATGGCCTTGCCCGACGATGTGACGGAAAAACCACCACCATTGACCAGAACACGCACTTCGGCACCCACCGCGAACAGCGCCGGCGTGCGCAGCATGTTCTGGCGCAGTGCCTGGCCTGCGGCCAGCGGGCGGGAAGCCACCAGGCCCACCCAGTCCTGCTGGTTGGCGTAGACGGCGGCCGAATCCTCGGCCCAGTCCACCTCGGCCTGGACGGCGTCGTCGGCCGACAGCGGGCGGCCCGAAGGCACGCCGTTTTGCAGCACCCAGGCAGGCCCCCAGGCCTTGACCGTGATGGGCAGGAACACATTCCAGGCCACGGCGCCCTGCAGGCAGCGCAGGCCCAGGCGGGTACGGCCCCACAGGCGCGAGCCTGCGGGCAAATAGGGCTCGACCTTGGCGCAGGCGGCCAGGCGCAGGCGGGGATCGAGCTGGCCCATCTGCACTTCCATGCGCAGGGGCAGGGCGCCCGCACCGGCCATGCCCTGCTGCAGGGCCTCGTCGGCAAAGCGCTGGCCGATCTGGCTGAGCTGGGCCGCGCCATCGGGTGCGTTCTGCGCGAACGCGCTGCCTGCCAGCGATGCTCCAGCGGCGAGCGCAGCGCATGCGGCGGCGCGGGCGAAGGCTCGGGCGGCGGAAGGCGGATGGGCGGTGCTGAAGTTCGACATGGCTGGGGCTCCTGACTTGCTCCGACACCCCGTCAGGATGGGCGGGATACATGGAGCGATGCCAGCAAATATAGGGCGGGCGCCGTTTTCCGAAGCGCCGAACTGCGCAGGCAAACGCGCTTTCTTTGCGCTTTAGCGTTCGGGCCCGATTTCCATAATCGACGCATGCCGCAGTCCGTGGGCTGCCGCCATTTCGTCAACCGATCACCGCAAATCCCAGAGGGCGAGGCCGACATGCTCGACAAGATGACTGAACGACTGGACTTCCAGAGCAAGGCGCTGGTGCTGCGCGCCGAGCGCCAGCGTGCAATCGCCAGCAACATCGCCAATGCCGACACCCCGGGCTATGTGGCACGCGACTTCAATTTCCGCGAGGCGCTGACGGCCGTCACCTCCGGCCCCTCGCCCATGACGCTGGCCAGCGTCAGCCAGGGCGGCCACATTCCGCTGCCTGCCGCCGCCTCGGGGCAGAGCGCGCAAAGCCATCTCGGCTACTCGGTGCAGGCCCAGACCAACATGGACAACAACACCGTGGACCTGGACCGCGAACGCGCCAACTTCGTCGACAACGCCGTGCGCTACGAAGCCACGCTGCGCTTTCTGAACGGCCAGGCCAAGACCATGCTGTCGGCCATCCAGGGCCAGTAAGCCGGCGCCACAGATCACAGGAGCTTTCCCATGTCCATGTTCTCCATCTTCAGCATCTCCGGCAGTGCCGTCAGCGCCCAGTCCCAGCGCCTGAACGTCGTGGCCTCGAACCTGGCCAACGTCGATGCCGTGGCCGGCCCCGACGGCAAGGCCTACCAGGCGCGCCAGGTGGTCTTCCAGACCGTGCCCATGGGCGAGGAAGGCTCCTCGGGCGTGCGCGTCAGCGCCATCAGCCAGGACAACACGCCGGGCCGCCGCATCCACGATCCCCAGCACCCGCTGGCCGATGCCGAAGGCTATGTGACGCATTCCAACGTCAGCGCCGTGGACGAGATGGTCAACATGATCTCGGCCTCGCGCTCCTACCAGAACAACGTCGAGGTCATGAACACGACCAAGTCGCTGCTGCTCAAAACCCTGCAGATGGGCCAGTGAGCCCCGTCCGCACCACATTCCAGGAGCTACTCCCATGATCTATGGCGCAGGCAGCGTCGCCAGCACGGCCGACCTCAACAACAAGAACACCACGAGCAATTCGAACACCGACCCCGCAGCAGCGCAGGACCGTTTCCTGAAGCTGCTGGTCGCGCAGTTGAACAACCAGGATCCCATGAATCCCATGGACAACGCGCAGATGACCTCGCAGATGGCGCAGATCAACACCGTCACCGGCATCCAGCAGTTGAACAAGACCATGGAAAGCATGGCCGGCCAGTTCACGGCCATGCAGGTGCTGCAGGGCACGCAGATGATCGGCCGCACCGTGCTGACCGAGGGCAACACCCTGGGCGTGGGCAAGGAAAAGTCCTATACGGCGGCCTTCGACCTCGAAGGCCCGGCCGCCGATGTCAAGGTGCAGATCACCACGGCCGGCGGCGAGCTGGTGGACACCGTCGAGCTGGGCAGCGGCACTGCGGGCCGCAACTACTTCACCTGGGACGGCAGCAAGTACACGGGCGATGCCAGCCAGCTGCGCTACACGGTGCAGGCCACGAATGCCGACAAGGCCGTGGCCTCGACCACGCTGTCGCCCCACGCGGTGCTTGCCACGGGCACCACCGACGGCAAGCTGACGCTGGAGCTGGACGACGGCACCAACGTCGCCTACACCTCCGTCAAGGCCGTGTACTGAACGCCGCACCAAACACCCCAAACCATCGCAGGAGCACACCATGGGATTCCAACAAGGCCTCTCGGGTCTGAACGCCGCCAGCAAGAACCTGGACGTGATCGGCCACAACATCGCCAACGCCAACACCACGGGCTTCAAGTCCTCGCGCGCCGAGTTCGCCGAGGCCGTGGCCAGCGCCGTCGGCTCGGCCAGCGGCCAGACCAGCGGCATCGGTGTCAACGTGGCAGCCGTGACCCAGCAGTTCCGCCAGGGCCCGATCACGACCACGGGCAACAACCTGGACGTGGCCATCAACGGCAACGGCTTCTTCGTGGTGCGCCAGCCCGATGGCAGCACGGCCTATACGCGCGCCGGCAGCTTCGGCCTGGACAAGCAGGGCAACCTCAAGACCGTGCAGGGCGACAACGTCATGGGCTACCCCGTGGACGCCACCACGGGCAAGGTGCTGGCCGGCGGCCAGCCCGTGCCCATGGTCTTCCCGTCGGGCCAGCCGATTGCGGCCAAGACCACGACCAAGATCAATGTGGAGCTGAACCTCGATGCGCGCGCCACGCCCGCGGCAGGCAACCCCACAGCCACGCCTCCCGTTGCCGCCACGCCACGCGCCACCTATGGCACCTCGATCAACGTCTATGACAGCCAGGGCGTGCCCACGCCGGTGCAGATGTACTTCGAGAAGGACGCGGCGTCCAACACCTGGAAGGTCTACGACGGCCTGGACGACCCCGCGGCATCGCCGCCCAAGGTCGCCACCTTGCTGACCACCTTGGTGTTCGATGCCTCCGGCAAGATCACCAGCGGCAGCCCCGTGACGGCGCAGATCAAGAGCAGCAACCCCAACGCGCCCACGCCCGGCACCATCAACGGCACGGCCGGCGTGACGCTGGACTTCTCCAGCGTGACCCAGTTCGGCACCAAGTTCGCGGTCAGCAGCCTCAAGCAGGACGGCTACACCTCGGGCGCGCTCACCGGCATCAACATCGGCAACGATGGCGCCATCGTGGCCACCTACTCCAACGGCGTGACGCGCACCGAGGGCCAGCTGGCCCTGGCCGCCTTCACCAACACCCAGGGCCTTGGCGCCGTGGGTGACAACAAGTGGGTGGAAACCTCGGATTCGGGCCCGGCGCTCAACGGCACGGCCCAGTCCGGCACCTTCGGCTCGCTGCGTTCGGGCGCGCTGGAGGACTCCAACGTGGACCTGACCGCCGAGCTGGTGAACATGATGACCGCGCAGCGCGCCTACCAGGCCAATGCCCAGACCATCAAGACCCAGGACCAGGTCTTCTCGACCCTGGTGAACCTGCGCTGATAGCCAAGAACTGAGTCAGGAGAGCCGGCATGGACCGCATCATCTACACCTCCATGACGGGCGCCAACGCAGCGGCGCAGCGTCAGTCCGTGCTGGCCCACAACCTGGCCAATGCCGGCACCAATGGCTTTCGGGCCGAAATGTCCACCTTCCGCTCCGTGCCCCTGCAGGGCAGCGGCGCGGGCACGCGCGTGTTCGCGCTGGAGGCAACCTCCGGCTACGTGGACACGCCCGGCCCCACCCAGCGCACGGGCCGCGCACTGGACGCCATGGCCATGGGCCGCGCCTGGTTCGCCGTCCAGGGCCTGGACGGCCAGGAAGCCTACACACGCAACGGCGTGTTCGAGGTTTCCCCCGAGGGCCAGCTGGTCAACAGCAACGGCCAGGCCGTGCTGTCGGACGGCGGCGGCCCCATCGACATTCCGCCCGAGTCCACGATTTCCCTGGGCTCCGACGGCACGCTGACCGCCAAGACCGGCAACCAGCTGCCCGTGGCCGTGGGCCGCGTCAAGCTGGCCACGCCGGCCGAGGACGCTGCGCTGGTGCGCGGCAACGACGGCCTGTTCCGCACGGGCAACGGCGAGCCGCTGCCCAACGACGAGAACGCCCGCCTGCTGTCGGGTGCCATCGAAGGCTCGAACGTGAATTCGGTGGAGACCATGGTCGGCATGATTGCCGCCGCCCGCCAGTTCGAGACCCAGATGCGCCTGCTGCAGACCGCAGAAACCAATGACAAGACGGCCAGCCAACTCTTGAGCATGAACGGCTGAAAGCACTGAAAAGGAAAACGCCATGATCAATTCGCTGTTCATCTCCAAGACCGGCATGGAAGCCCAGCAGACCCAGCTGGATGTGATCTCCCACAACCTGGCCAACGTCTCGACCACGGGCTACAAGCGCGCCAGCGCGGTGTTCGAGGATCTGATCTACCAGAACCTGCGCCAGTCGGGCGCCCAGACCACCGAGCAGAACCAGCTGCCCACGGGCCTGCACCTGGGCCTGGGCGTGCGCACGGTGGCCACCTCGCGCAATTTCCTGCAGGGCGCCCTGCAGCAGTCCAACAATGCGCTGGACGTGGCCATCGACGGCAACGGCTTCTTCCAGGTCAACATGCCCGACGGCACCACGGCCTATACCCGCGACGGCTCCTTCCAGGTCGATGCCCAGGGCCAGTTGGTGACTGCCAGCGGCATGCCCATCGCCAACGGCGTCACCATTCCCCAGGGCGCGACCAAGGTGTCTATCAGCCCCGAGGGCGTGGTCAGCGTGACCATGGCCGGCCAGGCTGCGCCCCAGCAGGTGGGCAACATCGCGATGAGCCAGTTCATCAATCCGGCCGGCCTGGAGCCGCGCGGCCAGAACCTGTTCACGGAAACCGCTTCCTCGGGCCAGCCCCAGCAGGGCCAGCCCGGTGTCAACGGCATGGGCATGATCAAGCAGGGCTACCTGGAAGGCTCGAACGTGAACGTGGTGCAGGAGCTGGTGACCATGATCCAGACCCAGCGCGCCTATGAAATGAATTCCAAGGCCATCCAGACGTCGGACCAGATGCTGGCCAAGCTGGCGCAGTTGTAATTGATCTCTCCCCCTGAGCGGCTTCGCCGCTTCCCCCTCTCTACTCGCTTCGCGAGGGAGGGGGACGACGCCCTCGCTGCGGGGCGGCCCTTGCTCGGCGTCCCTGACCTGGGCCGCGCCGGTCTCCGGGGTCGCGCCACATGCCTATGGCTCGCCAGGTTCATGCGAAGCATGGATCACTGAAACACCGGGAACATCGCCATGACCCAACGAACCTTCTCCCTTTCCGCGACGGGCACGTGCCTGGCGCTGGCGGCAGTCCTGTCGGGCTGCACGACGCTCAATGACCCGCCGCCGGTGGACATGCCGTCCACGGCGCCGCCGGTGCTGCCGCAGCCCGCCCCGGTGGCGGGCAGCCCCACGGGCAGCCTGTTCAACGCGGCCAGCTACCGGCCCGGTTTCGAGAACCGGCGTGCGCGCCTGGTGGGGGATCTGGTGACGGTGCAGATCGTGGAGCGTGTGACGGCCAGCCAGAAGTCGGATTCGGGCCTCAAGCGGTCCAACAAGACCACGGCCGGGATTTCGGCGCTGCCGCTGTTTTCGGGCAATGCGCTGGCCAATCTCAAGGACCGCTCCAACATCGGCTTCAACAACAACAACGACTACACGGGCTCGGGCTCGACGTCCAGCGACAACACGTTCACGGGCGCCATCAGCACGACGGTGGTCGATGTGCTGCCCAACGGCCATCTGGTGATCGCCGGAGAAAAGCAGATCGGCGTGAACCACAACGTGGATGTGCTGCGCTTCACGGGCACGGTGGACCCGCGCACCATGCAGCCCGGCAGCCTGGTCGCCTCGACCCAGGTGGCCAATGTGCGCGTGGAATCGCGCAGCCGCGGGCAGGCCGGGGAAGCGCAGTCAATTGGCTGGTTGTCCCGGTTCTTTTTGAACGTTATGCCGTTCTGATTCTCCGGAGAATGGACAGCATGAAAGTACTGTCCATGCTCCTGACATTGCGCCAAGCGCAGCGCCCGTTCTGGGTTGCAGCCGCCCTCGGCGCCAGCATGCTGACCCTGCCGGCGCATGCAACACGCATCAAGGAGGTCGCTGCCATCCAGGGCGTGCGCAGCAACCAGTTGACCGGCTACGGTCTGGTGGTCGGCCTCGACGGCACGGGCGACCAGACCACCCAGATGCCCTACACCAAGCAGGCCCTGGCCAACTACCTGGAGCAGATGGGCATCTCGCTGCCCGCCACAGGCAACGCGGGCCAGCTGCAGCTCAAGAACGTGGCGGCCGTGATCGTCACCGCCGAGCTGCCGGCCTTTGCCCAGCCAGGCCAGACCATCGACGTGGTCGTCTCCTCCGTGGGCAATGCCAAGTCGCTCAAGGGCGGCACCCTGGTGACCACGCCGCTGCGCGGTGCCGACGGCGAGATCTACGCGCTGGCCCAGGGCAACCTCGTGGTCGGCGGCGCCGGCGCCTCGGCCGGCGGCTCCAAGGTACAGATCAACCACCTGAGCGCGGGCCGCGTGCCGCAGGGCGCCCAGGTCGAACGCGCAGTTCCCACCCCGATCAACGAAGGCGACAGCATCACGCTGGGCCTGAACGCCACCGATTTCCAGACCGCCGACAAGGTGGTGCGCGCCATCAACCAGCGCATGGGCCAGGGCGTGGCGCAGGCGCTGGACGGGCGCACCGTGCGCGTATCCGCGCCCCAGGACCCGGGATCGCGCGTGCGCATGATTGCCGAGATCCAGGAGATGCCGATCGAGACCTCCAAGCCCTCGGCCAAGGTCGTGATCAACGCACGCACGGGCTCCATCGTGCTCAACCAGGCCGTGACCCTGGGCCCCTGCGCCATCGCCCACGGCAACCTGGCCATCACCATCAGCACCACGCCGGTGATCAGCCAGCCCGGCGCCTTCTCGCAGGGCCAGACCGTGGTGGCCCAGAAGTCCGACATCCAGATCAAGCAGGAGCCCGGCAACATCATCAACATGCCCGGCTCCCCGCAGCTCACCGACGTGGTGCGCGCACTCAACACGCTGGGCGCCACGCCCCAGGACCTGCTGGCCATCCTGCAGGCCATCAAGGCCGCAGGCGCTCTCAACGCCGAACTGGAGGTGATATGAGCATCGCACTTCCCAATGGATCGCAGACTGCGGCCAGCAATGCGCTGGCGGCCGACGCCCGGTCCCTCAACGCACTCAAGTTCGCGGCCGGCGAGAACAGCCCGCAGGCCGCGAAGGAAACCGCCAAACAGCTGGAATCGCTGTTCATGCGCGAGATGATCAAGAGCATGCGCGAGGCGACCATGAAGTCCGGCCTGCTCGACAGCGCACAGGGCAACCTCAGCACCGACATGCTGGACCAGCAGCTGTCGGTGGCCATGTCGGGCCAGCCCGGCGGACTGTCGGATGCCATCACGCGCCAGCTGGCCCGCACCATGGGCTCGGAAGCCGCCGAGGATGCCGAGATCTCCGTGCCCTCCACGCTGAGCATGAGCCGCATCGCCTGGCGCAGCACGGCCACCAATGCCAATGGCGCCGCTGGCGGCACCGCTGCCATCGGCGCCTGGAGCGGCAGCCGCAGCAGCGCGGCCCAGTCCGTCAACGCCTACGCACCCGCGCCCAAGGGCCGCGACAACTTCGTGGCCCACCATGGCGACGCCGCGGCGCGCGTGGCGCAGGAAAGCGGCATTCCGGCCGCCTTCATGCTGGGCCAGGCCGGCCACGAGACCGGCTGGGGCAAGAGCGAGATCAAGAACGCCGATGGCAGCAATGCCCACAACCTCTTCGGCATCAAGGCCGGCAAGGGCTGGACGGGCAAGGTCGCCGAGGTCACGACCACCGAATACATCGACGGCGTGGCGCGCAAGGTCACAGCCAAGTTCCGCGCCTACGGCTCCTACGAGGAGTCCTTCCGCGACTATGCGCGGCTGATCACCAGCAATCCGCGCTACGAGAAAGCCATGGGCAAGACCGACTCGGCCCTGGCCTATGCGACCGAGCTGCAGAAAGCCGGCTACGCCACCGATCCCGAATACGCCAGCAAGCTCAGCCGCGCCATCCAGAGCGCCGTGCAGAGCGCGGCACGCGCACAAGCCTAAACCGAGAACACGCCATGAGCCTTTTGAACGTCGGATCCCGCGCCCTGATGGCGAATCAGATCGCCCTGCAGACCACCGGCCACAACATCGCCAACGTCAACACGGCCGGCTACTCGCGCCAGAGCGTGGCCTTCCAGACCTCGCCGGGCCAGAACATGGGCAGCGGCTACATCGGCAATGGCGTGGATGTGAACACCATCCTGCGCAACTTCAACGAGTTGCTGAACCGCCAGGCGGCCACGGCCAGCGCCGTGTCGGCGGCCGATTCGGCGCGCGCCACCTCGCTGGCGCAGATGCAGGAAGTGTTCAGCGGCGGCAAGACCGGCCTGGGCGCGGCCATCACGGACATGATGAATTCGTTCGCCGACATCGTCGGTGCACCCACGGATCCGACGGCGCGCAGCGTGGTGCTGACCCGCATGAACGAACTGGCGGCCCGCTTTCGCTCGTCCTCTGCACAGTTGGAGGAGCTGGACTACAACACACGCCAGCAGATGGGCAATGACGTGACCGTGGTCAACAGCCTTGCCAGCCAGATCGCAACGCTCAACGGGCAGATCAGCCAGTCCATTGCCACAGGCCATGCACCCAACGATCTGCTGGATCAGCGTGACCAGTTGGTGCGCGACATGAACCAGTACGTCCAGACCACTCAGATTCCGGCTGATGACGGTTCCATCAGCCTGTTCGTGGGTGGAAGCCAGCCGCTGGTACTGGGCCAGAATGCGGCCAAGCTAGAAGTCAGGGAATCGTCCCAATACCCCGGCAGTGGCCAGATGACCTTGTACTTCAAGCAATCCGGCGGGACGGATGTGGAGCTCTCGCCTGGAATGCTCGGAGGCGGTGAAATCGCCGGCCTGCTCCAATTCCAGGGTAGTGATCTCTCGGAAGGCCGCAACCTGCTCGGGCGCATGGCAGCCGCCCTGGGCGCAGCCATGAATACCCAGCACCAAAGCGGCCTGACACAGGATGGCACGCGCGGCACAGCATTGTTCACGGTACCCACGGCCATAGCGGGCCGCACGACGATCTCTGGCATCACCGCACAGGTGCAGTTCGTCGACCAAACCTCCACCAGCAATCCCAAGGCTGCGCTGGACTACACGGCCTATGCCGCGTCCGACTACAAAGTGGTGTTCAAGACCGGGGGGGCCCTCTCCCTGGTCCGGCTGTCGGACAACAAGACCACGGAGTTCGCCAACGTCACCGACCTTGCAAACACCACGGTGGATGGACTGCGCTTCGAGATATCCGCGCCAGGCGCGGCCAACCAGAGCGTGCTGTTCCAGCCTTTTTCTGCCGCCGCTCACAACTTCAAGGCGCTTGTATCGTCTGCCCGGGATCTGGCAATTGCCAATCCCATCACCGCCGGCATGGCTGAAGGCAACAAGGGCAATCTGCAGATGACTTCGCTGAAAATGCTGTCGCCCACTTCAGCACTGCCTCCAACTCCTTCTGGAGTGCAGTTGAGCTTTCAGGTGGATGCGACAACCGGTGCCGTCACTTACAGTTTCACGGGCGCGGCATCGGGCAACGGTGTCGCACATCCCTATGTATCGGGCGAGCCCATCACGGTCGACGGCTGGTCCGTTACCCTTACAGGAACCCCTCACCATGGGGATTCCCTGCGCGTGGGCAATGCACTGGATCCGCAATATGGCGACAGCTATCTGCGAAACGCGGGCAACGGATCGGCTTTCCTGGACCTGCGCGACAAGCAGGTATTCGACAAGAGTACGTCACTCAGCGATGGATTCTCCAGCGCGATCGCGCAGGTAGGCGCGCGCACCCAGAGCGCCACTTACGCAGCCAAGCTCTCCGGGACCATCGCCTCCAACCTCGAGGCAGACCGTACGGCGGTGTCAGGCGTGAACCTCGATGAAGAGGCGGCCAAGCTGCTGCAGTATCAGCAGTCCTATCAGGCCTCGGCCAAGATGCTGCAGGTGGCGCAGGGCATTTTCGACAGTGTGCTTCAGGCCGTGGGCCGCTAATTTCGCGAGGAGATCCAACATGAGCAACATCGCACGCATTGGCACGGCCAACATGTACGACAACACGGTGCGCAATCTCACATCGCGCCAGAGCAACCTCGTGGAACTGATGGAGAAGACCACCGCCGGCAAACGCGTGCTGCGCGCCAGCGATGACCCCGTGGCAGCGGCCCAGGCCGAGCGCGCTCAGACCCGGCTGACGCGCACCGCAACAGACCAGCGTTCGCTGGATGCGCAGCGCAACATCATGACCAATGCCGAGTCGACGCTCGGCGAGGCTCACTCCGCCATGCAGGAGCTTCGGGACTTGCTGGTGAACGCGGGCAACGGTTCATTCGATCAGCAATCTCGCGACACTCTGTTGGCCAGAATGACCAGCCTTCGTGAGCAATTGGTGGCCTACGCCAATCGCAAAGACACCAATGGCCTGCCACTGTTCCGAGGCCTGGACAGCGCCGACCAGCCAATTCAGGGATACAACTTCGTGGGCCAGCCCGGCCAGGCAGGCAGCAACGACAGCGGCATTGCCAACTCCATCGACGGCGCTGCCGCATGGATGAACGTTCCCACAGGAAACGGCGTCTACCAGGTCAGCCTGGACACGGCCGGTGGCGGAAAATTCTGGACCGATGTAGGCACCATCACCGATCCTGCCGCCGCCGCAGCAGCGACACGCCCCATCACCGTGAAATTTTCCACTGATGCCAGCGGCAACCTGCAATACAGTGCCGACAACGGAGCCACCTTCAGCCCCTTCAAATCGGGCGATGCCATCGAGATCCAGGGCATGCGTGTCACTGTTTCTGGAACACCCAAGACGGGCGACGGCTTCGTGCTGCAGGACAGCACGCGCTCCGATGTATTCAGCGTGGTCGACCGTGTGATTGATGCTGTGCGCAATGGAGCCAACGCCGACGGCAGCGCCAAGCCAGAACTCACCCAGGCCATTGGCCGAGGCCTGACCGAGATCGATTCCAGTATGAGCCGCCTGCACTCGGCACGCAGCCTGGCCGGTGACTTGCTCAACCGTGCCGACCGCATTGAAGATGGCCTGCTGGACCGTGAAGTTCAACTCGAGGCAGACCGCTCACGCGCCGAAGACATAGATATGATCAAGGCCCTCTCGGAAGTGGACATGCAGAAGGTAGGACTGCAGGCGGCCTTGCAGTCCTACGCCTCGATCCAGAAACTGTCACTGTTCAACTTCATCAACTGATAACCGCCCGCGCATGCATCCATGGTCCAGTCCGTCCTGAGCTCTCTGACCCTCGGCTATAGGCCGCTCTGGAACCAGGCCCGCCGTCTGGCGGGCGTGCAGCTTTATCTTCACGAGGAGCCCGGCGTCCAGGCCGACGTGGCCCACCTGCTGCGCATACTGCGCGAGACCTGGGGCACGCAGTCGCCACCGGTGCTGCTGTCGCCCCAATCCCGCCAGGTGCTGTGCGACCTGCTGGAGAACGCCTCCAAGGGAAGCCCCTGGATCGAGGTGCGCGGCGACTGGCTTCAGGACTCCGCCATCTATGACCTGGTGCGCCAGGCCCATGCGCGCGGCCTGATGCTGGTCTGGCGCGGCCCGCTGTCCGACGTGCCCGACGCCCAGGCCGCCCACTGGTTTGCCAGCAGCCTGCTGCACCTGCCGCCCGAAGGCGCCTCGGGCATGCCCAACCAGACCGTTCTGGCGCTGCAGCAGGCCGCGCAGGCCGCCGAAGCGCCGACCAAGCTCCAGGCCCTCAAGCAGGCCGCCAGGCCCGCCCCCACCCTGCCCCCCCTGCAACTGCTGGGCGGCCAGATGTATGAAGGGCTGGAAAGCCTGGCCCTAGCCGATCTGTGCCTGGACAGCTTCCATGCGGGCGCCATCGCCGGCTGGCCCGTGGCCGATGCATTGCATGCCCAGCGCCATCACCCCGCCCTGCCCAGCCGCGACACCGTGCTTGCGCTGATGCGTGCCGTTGATGCCGAGCAATCGCTGGAAGCCTTCGAGCAGATCCTGGGCGAGGACCCCATCCTGGCCTATCGCTTCATGCTCTACACCAACTCCGCGGCCCTGGGCCTGCGGGGCAATGTGGACTCGCTGCGCCGCGGCCTGGTGATGCTGGGCTACGGCACGCTGCAGCGCTGGCTGTCGGACCAGCTGCCCCACGCCTGCACCGAGCCCAGCCTGATACCCGTGCGCACCGCCATCCGGTTGCGCGCCAGCCTGACCGAACGCCTGATCGAAGCCGGCATCAGCCACGACCTGCAGCGCGAGGTCTATCTGCTGGGCCTGTTCTCGCAGCTGGACCAATTGCTGGGCGAGCCCCTGCCCACCGTGCTGCGCCGCGTACCGCTGTCCGAACGCGTCTTCGACGCGGCCGTGACGCGCACCGGCCCCTACGCGCCGGCCCTGATGATGGCCATTGCGCTGGAATCCGACGATCCCGCACCGATTCGCCAGCTGCGCGAAGACAACGACTTCGAGATCGAGGACGTCAACCGCAACCTGCTGCGCATGCTCAGCGAACTGCAGGTGCAGCCCGCGCCGGCGGCCTGATCGATATACGGCGACCCACAGCGGCCGAACCTGCGGCCTGATCTGCAGCCGCTGCCATCCGCAGATTCCACCCATGAAAAAACCGCCTGGATCTCAGGCGGTTTTTTCATGTCCGGCAGGAAGCTGCAGATGCAGCTGCCGCCGTCAGGCCATGGCTCAATGCATGGCGTGGGGCTGGCCGTCGAACATGTGCTCGAACTGTGCCAGCCAGGGCTCGGCCAGCGTGCGGATCTGGGCATCGTTGCGCAGGATGCGCTGCATGATGCGGGCCTTCTCCTTGCGTTCCTCAGGGGCCAGCGGCTCGTCATGGGCCTTGATGCGCAGTTGCTCGATCAAGACTGCGCAAGTGCCTTCGTAACGCGCTACTCCCTCCCAGTCTTTGTTCTGGGCCGCCTGCAGCATCTTGGCGCTGCTGTCTTCTATGGCGCGATAGAAATCGATCAATGTGTGCTCCATAAACGCATGGCGTTACTGTGCAGCCGCTTCCGGCGAAGTGGCAATGGCCTGCCAGCCCTGGGCAACCGGCTCGACCAAGGCCACGACCTCTTCCACTGCCTGCGCGTCGTTGCGCAGGTTGGCATGGGTCAGGCGCTGTATGCAGTAGTCATACAAGGCGCCGAGGTTCATTGCCAACTCGCCGCCCTGCTCGCGGTTCAATCCTCCCTTAAGGCCTTCCTCGAGAATGCGGACGGCACGGCCCAGCTGAGCGCCCTTGGCCTCGACCTCGCCGCGCAGCATGGAGCCACGTGCGGCGTTGAGGTTCTGCAGCAGGCCTTCGAACAGCATCTGCACAAGGCGGTGGGGCGAGGCATTCTCCACACCCGACTGCGCACCAACTTGCCGATACGCGCTTGAAGCACGGGAAAAAGCGGGGGTATACATAGTGGACATCCTTATCAACGGCTTGCCTTTCTTATCGGCAGACGTCGTCCAAAATCAAAGTTTTTTTCAGCTGCTGCTTTTGTTCCAGGCGGCAACCTGCTGAGTCATGTAAGTGCTCAAGGCAGTGATGGAAGCCATCTGCTTGTCCAGCGCCGTGTACTGGCGCGTGAGCCTGGCCTCAAGCGCGGATGCGCGGTCGGACACCTTTTGCTGCTGGTCAGTATTGGAGGTGGCGCGCTTTGCGAGCGAATCCGCTTTGTTATTGAGCGAGCCGTCGTAGGCAAGCAGCTCATCGGTGAACTTCTTGAAGTTCACCGCGATGCCGCCGCCCATGCCGTCGCCGGAGGACTTCGCCGCGAACAGCGACTTGAGCGCATCAGGCGACTCCAATGCCTTATCCAGCTTAGTGGTGTCGGAGATTTTCAGCGCGCCGCCTTCCTGCATCTGTATGCCCACTTCCGACAGGCGCTTGAAGGCGCCCGAGGCGTTGGTAGCCGAGCCCATGGTGAGCATTCGCAGCGAGTTCTGCAAGCTCACCGTGGAAGCGTCGCCCTGCAGCACGCCAGCACCGGTGGTCTGGGCCTTAGAGTCGACTTTGCCGTTCTCGCCGCGCACGCCCTTGGTAGAGGTGGACAGCAATTCGTTGAGCGCGTTGTAGGCGTCGACGAAATCCTGCAGATTCTTCTTGATCGCATCCTTGTCGTTGGTCAGCGAGACCCGCGTTTCCTTGCCGGCTTCGGTCAACTCGTTGACCGTGATCTTAAGTCCAGGCAGCACATCTTCGAAACTATCGGTGCTCGATACCTGTTCCACGCCGTTGATGGTGATCTTGGCATCCTGGGCGGCCTGGCCTGCAGGAATCGTGAAATTCATGCCCGTCGCGGTGAAAGCGGACTTCGCGCCCGTGGTCTTGGACGTGAGCATCAGGCGCTCGTTGCCCGAGGCGTCGCGCATTACCGAGGCCCGCATGCCGCTGGACGCGTCATTGATCTTCGCCGCCAGCGTCGTCAGGGTGTCGTTGGCGGTGTACTCGATGCCCACGGAAGTCGTTCCCTGCGCAAGGGCCAGCGTTCCCGACGTACCAAGCTTGGAATCCACGGCACGCGCATCGCTCACGGAAGTCTGGGCACGCGACAGCTGCGAGACACCGACGTCGTAGACGGCGGCCGAGCTGATGCCGGTCACCGTCATCGATACGGCCGTGTTGCTGGACTTGACGGTCATCGCATTCCAGCCGCTGTCACGTGTCAGCTTGGCCGCCGCGTCTGCCAGCGTGCTGGTCAGCGACTTGATCTGGGAATAGGTAGAAATCTGGGTCTGGATGGTCTCGGCCTTGGTCTTCAGTCCCTCCAGCGGCTTGGATTCAAGCGCCACCATCTGGGAAATGATTTCCGTGACCTTGAGGCCACTGCCTATACCAATAGAGGAAACAGCCATTTCACGCTCCTTGACGGCAGGGCAACGCAAGCCCATGCCATTGAATACCGCAGATTCTGACCGATGGCAGCGGCATCAAAAGCCCGAAAAGCGGCACTGGACCTCGCCAGCCGGCGCTTTGGGGGCGACCAGGGGCCGGCGCGCGGTGCGCCCATCCCATGCTTTCTTGTCGGCCCGGCGGCGCAGGACTTGAGGCCATATGGCAAAAAACAATGAAAAAAGGCAGCCTTGCGCAAGCAGGGCTACCATCAAAAAGCAAACTCAACAAAGCTTGCTGGCGCTGGACCTCATCGAGACGGCACCAGCAAGTTCCGCCATCAGCGCAGCAAGCTCAGCACCTGCTGGGGCAGCTGGTTGGCCTGGGCCACCATGGCCGTGCCAGCCTGTTGCAGGATCTGCGTGCGGCTCAGGTTGGCCGTTTCCTTGGCGAAGTCGGCATCGGTGATGCGGCCGCGCGCGGAAGTGATGTTCTCGCTCTGGATGTCGATGTTCTCAACAGCCTTGTCGAAGCGAGTCTGCAGTGCGCCCAGCTCTCCGCGTGCGGAGTTGACCGAGGTGATGGCGCCGTCGATCTTCTGCAGCGCATCCCATGCACCCTTCTGGGTGGAGATGTTGATGTCCTCGATGCCCTTTTCCGTCTTCTCGGCCCCAGCGGCGACCGCGCCCAACGCGAAGCTCGTGCCGCCCGTGCCGGTTATCGCGATGGCGGTGTAAGCGCCGCCTTCCTTAATGGTACCGCGAACGTCCAGGCCACCGTTTTCGTTGATGAAAGCGGTCACGCCCGTGTCGGCGGTCTTCGAGTTGATCGCTGCCACCACGCGGCCCAGGGCCTCGGAGTTGGACGGCGCATTGGCCATCTTCTCGATCTTGACCGTGGTGGCCGTGCCACCGTTGGCACCCGTGATGCTCAGCGTCACGTCGGCACCCGTCATCATCGCGCCGGTCACACCAGGAGTGGCGACGGAGCCCTCGGCATAGCGCGAGTTGCCCAGTTCATCGATCTTGGCGTTGCCAACGGCACCCACGGTGATGTTGTCGCCAGAGTTGGCGCCGACCTGGAACACGCCGCCCTGGAAAGAGCCGTCGAGCAACTTCTGGCCGTTGAAGCTCGTGGTCTTGGCCACGCGGTCCACTTCATCGCTCAGTTGCTTGAGTTCGGACTGCAGGGCCTCGCGGTCGCTCTTGCTGTTGGTAGCGTTGCCCGATTGCACGGCCAGTTCACGCATGCGCTGCAGCATGTCGCCGACCTTGCCCAGCGCGCCTTCAGCGGTCTGCGCCAGCGAGATGCCGTCGTTGGCATTGCGCGAGGCGACCGACAGGCCACGCACCTGAGTGCTCATGCGTTCGGAGATGGCCAGGCCGGCGGCATCGTCCTTGGCGCTGTTGACACGCAGGCCCGAGGACAGGCGTTGCATGGAGGTAGCCAGCGAACCGCCAGACAGCCCCAGATTGCGTTGTGCGTTGATGGACACAACATTGGTGTTAATGGTCATTGCCATTTGGATTCCCCTTCTTTCTAACGCTCACTCAGAGATGTGACGCTTGGCCGCCCGGTGACGCATGTAAATCTTGCGCTCGGGCCGCTAGCGTTGTATGCAGGCAGTTCTGGCCACCCGTTCTTCAATGGATCCCGTGCCTCGAAATTCGGGGTTTGCGACAGGAGACCCATGTTTGTCATGGCAGGTCCTCAGGGGAGAGAGCGCCTTGAGGACCCACCGGCTATTACTTGAGCAGGCTCAGCACTTGCTGGGGCAGCTGGTTGGCCTGGGCCACCATCGCCGTGCCGGCCTGTTGCAGAATCTGCGTGCGGCTCAGGTTGGCCGTTTCCTTAGCGAAATCGGCGTCCACGATGCGGCCGCGTGCAGCAGTGATGTTCTCGTTCATCGAGTCGATGTTCTCGATCGATTTCTCGAAGCGCGTCTGGATGGCGCCCAGCTCGGCACGGGCGGAGTTAACGCTGGTGATCGCACCGTCGATCTTCTGCAGCGCGTCCCAGGAACCCTTCTGCGTGGAAATGTCGATGTCCTCGATGCCCTTTTCAGTTTTTTGCGCGGCGCCGCTGATGGCGCCCAGCGTGAAGCCCGTGCCTCCCGTGGCGGCCAGCGTGATGGCCGAGTAGGTGTCGCCTTCCTCCAGCGAACTGCGCAGATCGACGCCGCCGTTCTCATTGATGAAGGCAGTCACGCCGGTGTCGGCCGTCTTCGAGTTGACTGCTGCCACCACGCGACCCAGGGCTTCGGCGTTCGAGGGCGCATTGGCCATCTTCTCGATCGTCACGGTCGAGGCCTTGCCATTGGCGCCAGTGATGGTGATCGAGACATTGGCGCCCGTCATCATTGCGCCGGTCACGCCGGGAGTAGCGATCGCGGCTTCCGCGTAGCGGGAGCTGCCCAGCTCATCAACCTTGCTATTGCCCAGGGCGCCCACGGTGATGTTGTCGCCGGCATTGGCACCGACCTGAAACACACCGCCCTGGAACGAACCATCAAGCAGCTTCTGGCCGTTAAAGCTCGTGGTCTTGGCCACGCGGTCCACTTCATCGCTCAGTTGCTTGAGTTCGGACTGCAGGGCCTCGCGGTCGCTCTTGCTGTTCGTGGCATTGCCCGCCTGCACCGACAGCTCACGCATGCGCTGCAGCATGTCACCAACCTTGCCCAGTGCACCTTCAGCCGTCTGCGCCAGCGAAATGCCGTCGTTGGCATTGCGTGCTGCCACGGTCAGGCCGCGCACCTGGGTGCTCATGCGCTCGGCGATGGCCAGGCCGGCCGCGTCGTCCTTGGCGCTGTTGACGCGCAGGCCCGAGGACAGGCGTTGCATGGAGGTGGCCAGCGAGTTGCCGGACAGGCCCAGGTTGCGCTGGGCGTTGATCGAGACGACGTTGGTGTTGATGGTCATTGCCATGATGAGCTTCCTTGTGCGAGCGGTATTGATGAGTGGTTTGCTTGGTGCCGGAGCCTTGGCATCTGACCTCTTTGGGCCTGGTTTCTTCGCTTTTCAGCGACTTACCTGCTCCGTACAAACCAGTTATCGGGCCCCCTTCTTTTTTCTTTAGGATTTTTTGCACACCTTGCTCGACGATCTGGGCGCCACCTCCCGGCGCCCCCCTTACCGGGCATGAACCCAAGCCGGAGCCCAGGGAGAAGCGCCAGAAAGCAGGGGTTTTGCTGCTTTATTCCGCGCTATGCGCGCCAGCAGTCCGTAGAAGAATCCTCCCATCGCTAGGTTTGCCAATCCAATCGCTCAACCGGTGTCTTTGGTCACTGCAGCGATGTTCCAAGCACTAATCCGCGGAGGTTTTCTGACATGGCAGCGACCATCAACACGAACATTATTTCGATCAATGCCCAGCGCAACCTCGCCCTGTCGGGTGGTTCACTGGCAACATCCATGCAGCGCCTGTCCTCGGGCCTGCGTGTCAACAGCGCCAAGGACGATGCCGCCGGCCTGGCCATCGCCGAGCGCATGAACACCCAGGTGCGCGGCCTGACCGTGGCAGCACGCAATGCCAACGACGGCATCTCGCTGGCGCAGACCGCTGAAGGCGCGCTGGGCAAGGTCGGCGACATGCTGCAGCGCATGCGTGAACTGGCCGTGCAGGCCGGCAACGCCACCAACAGCAAGAGCGACCGCCAGGCCCTGCAGTCCGAAGTCAGCCAGCTCGCTTCCGAAATCGACCGCGTCGCCAAGCAGACCAACTTCAACGGCCAGAAGATTCTGGACGGAAGCTTCGCGGGCGCCGTCTTCCAGGTGGGCGCCAACTCGGGTGACAACGTCACGCTGGGCGCGCTGGCCGACACGCGCGCCTCGCAACTGTCTTCCGCCTCCTATGCGACGAAGACCGTGCCCAGCGTCAACACGCAGGAAATCGCAGGCAACACCACGCTGCAAAGCTTCACCACTCCCTCGGTGAACCTGAGCATCACGGTGGCTGGCGGCACGCCCATCTCTCTGGGCACGATGCCTGCAGCTACCAGCCGCCAGGAACGCCTCGGCCAAGTCGTGGAAGCCATCAACAACAAGACGGCCGACACCGGCGTGACCGCCTACCTGACCAAGATCGACGGCACCGAGAACTACAAGGTGGAGATCATGTCCAGCAAGCTGGACGCTAATGGAGAGCCGGTACAGGTGGCCTTCACAGGCTTCACCGCTCAGTCCACGGGTCTGGACGCCGCCGCCATCGACATCGCCGGCGGCAATACGGGTCCGGGCTCCATCACCAGCAAGGGCATCGAGAGCATCGATGTCTCCACCCAGGCGGGCGCCTGGATCGGCCTGCAGAAGATCGACAGCGCCGTGGACCAGATCAATGGCGCGCGCGCCACGCTGGGCGCGATGCAGAGCCGCTTCGAGAACGCGGTCAACAACATCGACATCCAGGCCGAGAACCTGTCCGCTGCACGCGGCCGAATCGTGGACGCCGACTTCGCCAAGGAAACGGCCAACCTGAGCCGTACGCAGATCCTGCAGCAGGCCGGCACGGCCATGGTGGCCCAGGCCAACCAGATCCCGCAGCAAGTGCTGCAACTGCTGCAGAAATAAGAAGCGGTATCGGCGCGGCGCGTGAGCGCCGAAGCCCTTAAACTCCAGCCAGCGCCGCCCCTACCACCCGTGGGGCGGCGTTTTCTGCATTCAAGGCGCTGGCGAGCACGGCGGCGCTCGCATGCCCCTTGCGGCGCACACCACCAGACCTCATGCCTTCGCCTCGCCGTATTCTTGTCTTTCCCTGCGGTTCGGAGATCGGCCTGGAAATCCACCGCTCGCTCCGGTACTCCACGCACTTCGAGCTGTTGGGCGCCTCCAGCGTGGACGATCACGGCCGCTTCGTCTTCGAGAACTACATAGCGAACCTGCCCTTCCATAACACATCCGATTTTGGCGAACGGATCGCGCAGGTCGTGCGCGAGCACCGGATCGACGCCATTTACCCGGCCATGGATGCAGTGGCCGAGACGCTTCAGCACCTGGCGCCGACACTGGGCTGCATCGTGATCGGCAGCGATGCGCGCGCCACGGCGCTGTGCGCCTCCAAGTCCGCCACCCACGAGCTGCTGCAGGGGCGGCTGCCGCTGGCCGAGCGGTATGACGGGCCCGACGCAGCCCGCTATCCTGTCTTCATCAAGCCCGACCGTGGCTATGGCTCGCGCAACAGCCAGCGCTGCGACACGCGCGAGGCGACCATCACGCATCTCGAGCGCCATTCATCGCAGCCCATGCTGCTGCTCGAATACCTGCCTGGGCGCGAATGGACCGTGGATTGTTTTTCCGACCGGCATGGCGTGCTGCGCTTTCACGCCGCGCGCCAGCGCAGCCGCATCAGCAACGGCATCAGCGTGCGCACGACACCCAGCGGCGACTTCGCGCAGGACTTCTCGGAGTGGGCTCGCACCATACACGACGCGCTTCGCCCGCAGGGCGCCTGGTTCTTCCAGGCCAAGGAAGACCGGCTGGGACAGCCACGACTGCTGGAAGTAGCGGCACGGCTGGGCGGTTCATCGGGCCTTTTCCGCTGCCAGGGCGTGAACTTCGCCATGCTCAGCGCCTTCGATGCCTTTGGCCAGGATGTGCAGCTGGCGCCCAATGCCTACGGCATCGAGCTAGACCGCGCGCTGGACAGTCGCTATCGGCTGGACATCGCTTATGGCCATGTCTTCGTAGACCTGGACGACTGCCTGCTGGTGCGCGGGCGCGTCAACCACCAGCTCGCCGGATTTCTATACAAGGCCGTGGGCGAGGGCAAGGGAATCACCCTGCTCACGCGCCATGCAGGGGACCCGCTGAACACGCTACGCGAACACCGAATCGGCGAACTGTTCGACCGCATCGTTCACCTGAAGGCGTCCGAAAGAAAATCGGCCTACATCGACCGGCGCGACGCCATCTTCATCGACGACTCCTTCGCCGAGCGCCTGGACGTCGCGCAGCAGACCGGCATCCCGGTCTTCGCGCCCGACATGGTGGATGCGCTGATCTAGCGGGGCTCGCACGGCATGCACAGCAGCACGGCCTCCCAGCCATTCGTCAGCTCCGCCCATTTGAAGTCGTAGCGGTAGGCGACGCCTGACGAGGCGATGATGCGGGGAATCTCATAGGAGTCATCCCAGAGGTGGTAGATGCACAGGGCCAGCCGGGGACGGTGCGTCTGTAGGGTCTGGAGCGCCCCCTGCAATGCCTGGCGCTCGGCGCCCTCTATGTCCATCTTGATGAAATCCACCCGCTGCAGGCCCGCACTGCGCACATAGTCGTCGATGGTGATGGTCTCGACCGGCTTACCCCCGGCATCGCCGAAGATGGAAGTGGCGCCCTGCACCGGCGGTGCTTTGATGTTCACCACATCGCCGCTGCGCGCGGTCAGGGCCAGATGGCAGACATGTACATCGTCAGCAATGTCGTTGACCGCGAGGTTGTGGCGCAGCAGAGCCAGGTTCTCGTCGAGCAGCTCGAACGCATGGATCTGGCAGTCGCCCTGCGCCTCCTGGTGGAAAAGGACCGCCGTGTCCCCTACGAAAGCGCCGGCATCGATGATGGTGTCGCCCGGGCGAACCCCGAAATCCTCGTTGCGATACTGGCCAAACAGAAAGTCATGAATGCCCAGCATCCAGGGATAGGTGAGCAGCTCGCCGCGAAAGCCTTGCGGCGCCAGCTCCAGGCGCTTGTAGCTGCGCCCGTTCAGAGCCTGCTGCTGATAGGGGTGCTCACGCACCCTTTTCACTTCCTGCAGATAGGCCTCGTACTCCTGAGCGGGCAGCCGCTCGATGCCGGCCCAGCGCTTGGCGAACCAGATGACAAAACGCTGCTTGTGCGGCTCTGTGAAAGGCTCGTAGACCTGCCGCGAGAACTCGCCAAGCCTCTGCTGCCCATAGCGCGCGATCAGCTTGTCCAAGCGTGCAGCCTCTTCGTCCGCGAGCGGGGCCAGCCCCTGCCAGAGGTCCCGCTCAAAAACCGTTTGCGTCATTCTCAAATACTTTCCAATTCTTTGCGCACGCGCTCATAGACTCTCTCGGAATTCCTGTCATCGCAATGGGAGAAAAAAATCTTATGCGCTGTTTCTGTTGAAACATCAGAATCCGCAACGGAGCATTTCAGCTTCAAATCAATTGCACTCAGCATTTCATCAAAATTCCTACAAATTGGCCCTGGAAATGCCAGCGAAAGATCATAAAGCAGACCATCTTGCTGATTTCTGTAACTCTCTAAATCGTAGGCAAAGCAAATTGCGGGCTTCTTCAAATAAAGAGCCTCTATATATACACTGGAATAGTCCGTCACTATAAGATCACATTCACGCGCTATTGCAGAGAATTCTGGAACACTAGAGACCGAAAAATCAACAATCACATCGCCGTCAACGTACAAATCCAAATTGAAATATTTACTATTATTCTTAAAATAGTGAGGCCTATACCCCAAAATAGCATTATGCCTGCGCAGTAGGCATTTCAATCTACATATTTCTTCATCATTGAATTGATAGTAATATGCATTCACATCAGCATCTGTTTGCCTATATGTGGGAGCGTATACAACAAGACGACGTTCTTCGCGTATCTTTCGAATTCTATATAGCGAATTTCTAATGTATCCAGGCAAATGTTCTTCATTGCAAACAAGGAAATCATTGCGAGGCAGCCCTGTACACCAAATTCGCAAATAATTAAGCGGATAAAACATAGCCGCCATTGCATAACTATCAATATCCGACGATGAAATCAACCCAGCATAACCAGATCTTTCTTTGTTGCGATATTTTATTCTTTCAGAATATATTCTAGTTTTTTCATTGGAAGTATAAAATAAGCGCTTCAACGGTATGCCATGCCATAAATTCACGACAACTCTCTTTTTCATATCAAGAGGCAAAATACCGAAGTTCTTGCTACCCCAACGAAGAGAAAAATCCATTGACACAGAGTGGGTTAAGAAAACCACCTTGCATTTAGCCAACAGCCAAAATCCTCGCAGAGAACCGTGCTCAACAATTTCATAGTTAACCGCGTCGTCGATATGGAATTCTTCACATATTCCACGAAAAAAAATAATCTTGAATATTTTTGGATCTTTTTTCACATACTCAAATACCGCACGCTGATTTTCTATAAATTTCCCAGTATGCAGATGATGAGTAGAGAACGCCCAATACTTAGTATTTTTGACCACCAAGGCATCAAATATGAACCAGATTGGTCGCAAAAGCGCAAAAATCAATTTATTGATGCTCATGGCGCTTTAGAGTGAAGCGACCGAGGCGAACACATAGTCCACTTTGTGGCTAGTTGTGCAATAGTCTTTGATACCGCTTTCCCCTGTCAACACAAGTGCGCTCTTCGCAGCGAATCTATTGGCCAAGGCAATGTCCGTGTGCAGACGATCACCCACTACCATGGTCTTCTCTGGAACCAGGCCCAATGATTTTAGTTTTTCAACCATTTGTTCATGAGGCTTGCCTAAGACCATTGAGCATTTGATTCCCGTGCTGAGATAGATCATTTCAAGAAAAGCACCAACATCAGGCACAGGCCCATTTTCTGTCGGACAGAACATATCCCCATGTGTGGCAATATATTTCACCCCAGAATTAATGAACGCACAGGCCTTCTCAAGTTTTTTATAACTCAGCTCTTTGTCATATGAAAAAATCACTACCTCAGGCAAAGAAGAATTTATATTTATCCCCGCCTTCACGAACTCGTTTTCCACATCCTTCGTTGCAAGCAAATAAATATCATTGATACTCTGACTTTTCAAATAATCAATGGTCACCTCATACGATGCAATAACCTGATCTACTTCACAATTGATCCCCATTGAATTAAGAACATTCAGAACGTCGACCTTGGTTTTGGATGAATTGTTGGTTAGGAAGTAGATTCTTTTACTCCGCGACAACTCATTTATTCTGCTGATCACGCCTTCTATAGGGGTATTACCCTTGTAGATCGTCCCGTCGAGGTCAAACACAATGTTCTCAATGTTGCCAAGCTGCAGCTCATAGTCGGAGAATACGCGCTCCGCCAGAAGAAGATCGTCAACTCCATCGATTTCGACCCACTTCATACCGGATATATCCAAGGGATAAAAAATCTCTTCACCCTCCCGAAAAAACTCATCAAGAGCCACCTCGGTCCAATCTCGTCGATTCATCTTTTCCTCAACGATAATTCTTACTTTCTCTATAAAATTAACCGACGCCTCTTTCGAAAATTTGTAGAAATCTATTGATGCTCCCGCAGCTTCCGAAGGTCCGATAGTTTTTGCGATCCCAGAAACATGACCACCGCTGGAGTCCAACGTTATTTTCATAGCCTCCTCGTTGTATATGGATGCATCGTATGCCACCATATTCCCATATTTGGCTGCACATAGCCTCTCGACCAAATCCACCTCTACAGCGAGATCAGCGTTATTAAGTACAAACGCTTTGCCCTTCAAAAAATAAGATGCCAAATAAAAAGAATACATATTATTTGTATTCTCATAATCATGATTATATACAAACTCGAAATTAAAATCTTTTTTTTCCCGTAGATAGGTGACTATCTTATCGGCTTCGTAGCCAACGATGACAACTATATTATATATACCAGCGTTTTTGTAAGCATCCAGTTGATAGTCAATGATTTTTTTTCCACGACATTCCACCAAACACTTCGGAACCTCATTAGTCAACGGCCTTAGTCGTGAACCAATTCCCGCTGCCAGAATAACTGCACAATCCGGCTTGCTAACATTCATCATTGCACCACCACCGTTCCCTTTTGGTCACCCATCCACCATCCTGAAGGCCTGGAAATGGATGCAAGAACTTCATCCTGCTCCACAAGATATTCACCTTGCCAGACACCATTAATATCGATCAAAGCAAGGATTTCATTTTCCATCCGCAATATACGGCAATCATCTACACCGCAGATTCTGGCTTGATGAGCCAACGCTTCAGCATCGTAATACATTGTACTAACAATAAGAATTGCATCAGGATGTTTGCTTATTTCATTAAACGGCTTTAAAGAGACATCATCAAACTCTCCGTCAAGCCTTTTCTCATCACGATCAATTACAAACTCTACGCTCTGGGCACCCAGTTTATCTATTAATATAGATGCTTCATTACCACATCCATATATTACTATTTTCTTTCCAACAAGCTCTTTGCACAACCCATCAATGCAATCAAATAGACTCAAATACGTTGAATAAAGATATTCAATATTTTTCTCTCTAATCAAATCATTTACGCTCCCGCGCTCGCAAAATAACTCATCCCTGGAAAATATCCAATGCAATCTTTTATAGATTATTTTCTTTAAAGCCAAAACGCCTTTTTCCGGAAAATAATTACGCCACAAAGATATACACCCTCTTATAGAAGAAAGATTATGATTGAGAAACTTTTCAAAATCCAAGGACAATTCCTTAGTGAGAGAGCTTTGTGTTCTAAATCTATAATAGGACATTGTTCTATTTATAAAAAATCCCCCCCCCCTCACCCCGCCCAAAGCCTGCATATATATATCCCCGCAAGTGAGGTAAGGACGTGCAGCCATGAATTTCTCAAGCTTTTTCAAAACAGCATTACGAACAATACATCCTGCCGTCGGAATCATTCCGTTTGTCCTCAGAAAAATATCGTCAAAATCAATGATTCCATCTTTTTTTCCATAGTGTCCTATTGTGTAAAGATCTGATGAATCAGCCGAATAATTTCTAGCACTTGCGAGATGAAAGCAAATATCTAGATCAAGGTGTCTTTCAAGAACTTCAATCTGAATATGAAGCTTCAATGAATCTGTCCATACATCATCACCCTCACACCAAGCAACATATTTACCACTTACACGGGGATAGTTGAAAAATACTGATGGATTAATACCACGAGACCAGCAATTCTCCCGTTGAAAGATAGGCTTAACGATACGCGGAAATCGCTCTGCGTACTTCCTGATAATATCTGCCGTCCCATCCGTCGAAGCATCATCGTGGACGAGGATTTCATACTTGAAATCGACATTTTGTGAAAGAACACCTTCCAGCGCCTCTGCCACATAATCCTCGTGATTGAACGCCAGCATGCATACGCTGACCACCACGTTGTCGCTTTTCCATTTGGAAACTATATCTTTTTCGGTTATATCGAACATCATCTAGCTCCAAAGAATTCCTTGATCCCGCTTATCACCCGAGTTTGTTCCTCATCCGAGAGGCTAGGGTAGATGGGGAGGCACAAAACTCTTTCCGACAGGCTTTCCGCCACAGGCAGAAATAACTTCTTCCCCGCAAGGGTCTTCTGATAAATTTCGAAATTGTTGATCAAGGGATAGAAATATCTTCTTGAATAAACTCCGCGCTCCTTAAGAAACTCGTAGAGATCGTTTCTCGACCTCCCCTCAACCGGATCCACAAAGATCGGATAGTATGAATTGTTGATTTCCGAGAAGTCTCTTGCACGCGGAAATCCCACTCCATCCAGCCCCGAAAGCTCGCACCCATACCGCTGAGCGATATACTTTCTCTTGTTGCTTATCTGATCGAGATAGCCCAACTGAGCCAGGCCCATAACGGCCTGTATCTCGTTGAGCTTGAAGTTCAGGCCGATAGCGGAAACCGAGACCTCGTTGTCGAATCCGAAGTTGCTCAGTTTTCTCGCTTTGATATCATTTTCTACGGAAGCGAAGGTAACGCTACCGCCCTCGATGGTGTTGAATATCTTGGTGGCATGGAAACTGAGCGTGGATGCGTCGCCATATTGCAGGATGCTGCTGCTCCTGTATTTGACGCCGAAGGCATGAGCGGCATCGTAGATCAGCTTCAGCCCGTGCTTTGCGGCAATCTCTTGCAGAGCCTCCACGTCGCAAGGAAATCCATAGCAATGCACGGCCAGGATGGCGTTCGTCCTGGAATTGATCGCCTGCGCCACCTTCACAGGATCGATATTGCAGTCTGTGGGACTGACATCGACGAAGACGGGCTTGCACTTGCGCCACAGCAGCGAATGCGATGTCGCCACGAATGAATAGGGCGTGGTGATAACTTCGCCTTCAACCTCGAGCACTTCGAGGGCCGCGAGCAGCGCCATGGTGCCGTTGTTCAGAAGAGTCAGGTTCGTGGCGCCTAGGTGCTGCTTCAGGGCTACTTCGAGCTGCTGGTAGTGGGGGCCGCAATTAGTCAGGATCCCGCTTTCCCACACGCTTTCCAGCCGTTTCACGAATTCGTTGAACGGAGGAAGAAACGGCTTGGTCACATAAATCTTGTTCATCTAGTTGTTCTTCTTAAGATATTCCATCCACATCTGCTGATATGCGTCCTCGACTTCATGGACGCGCGCCCTATAGTTCATGAGGGAGCTGTCGATCAATCCCTGCCGATAGGTAGCGCGACATTGGCGCAGGAAGGCGACGTCGTTGGCTAGGCCCACGGCATGCCTCACATATTCCTGCTTCGTCTTGGCGATCCGGCCGCCCATGCCGAGGCCCCAGATGGCCTTGGCGCTCGAATTCTCCACATCCCTTTTCCCGAGCATGGCAACAACAGGCATGCCCATCCATATCGAATGCAGGGTCGTGGTTCCACCGCAAATGGGAAAGGTATCGAGAACGATGTCGGCAATGAATCCGGTTTCCATGAAGTTGGAAAGCGGCTGGTGGGCGATGACAAGCACGCGGTCCAGTGGCAGGCCGGCGCTTTGTACGCGCGGCATCATGTGGCTTTGTGCCGCATCCAGATTCTCCTCCTTGACATAGACCAGCAGCAGGGAGTTCTCGACCTTACCGAGTATCTCGGCCCAGAGTTCCAGCACCTCGGCCGTGATCTTGGCGGAGTTGTTGAGCGAAACGAAGGTGACGTAGCCATTCCGGGCGGCTGGCGGCTCCTCGCAGATCGGCGCATAGGCGGGAGGCGTGTAGGAGGTCGGGCACTTCAGCGGAAACAGCTTTTCGCTGTAGAACTGCTGTACTCGCGGCGCTGTCGCGTCGAAGAGGCGATAGTCCATGGCCTTCATGCCCAGCGTCAGCTTATATCCCAGCCAAGTCACCTGCACAGGCGCGGCGCGGCGCGCGAACACGCCGAGGCGGTGGCCGTTGGTGTAACCCGACAGATCGACGAGCACGTCGATGCCGTCCTCGCGGATCTTCGCGTGTAGTTCCTCGTCCGTGAGGGCCTGGACATCGCGCCAGTGCGCAACCAGGGACTGCAGCTGGACGGTGATGTCGTCGACAGGCCCGTTGGAATAGATGTGGACCTCGACCCGCTCGGGGTTGTGGTGGGCCAGCATGGGTTCAATGAAGAAGGCCACGGAATGCTCGCGCAGGTCCGCAGACACATAGCCCACCTTGAGCCTTTTGCGAGGCTCGCGGTCGCGCACCACCAGCGGCCTTGCCTGACGCGTCAGGGGGTCGGCGAAGCGCTTGCCCCAGTCGCGGGCCACAGCCAGCGCCACCATGGGGTCGCGGCTGGTATGGGCGTGGATGTAGGCGCGCATCATCCAGTGCGGACCCACTGAGCCCTTCCTGGCCACCTTGTCGATTAGATCGCAGGCCTCGCTCACACGCCCCACGCTGAACAGCGCCAGCGCCAGCAGATATTTGGCCTGGATTTCCTGGGGGTCGAGCTGCAGGGCAGTTTCCAGCGCGCTGATGGCGGGCTTCCAGCTGGCCATGCGTGTGTAGGCAAGGCCCGTGAGCAGCCATAGTTGCGCGTTGCGCATGTCGCGCGCGATCAGCCGTGCCAGGGCAGCCAGGGCCGGAACGAACTGGTTGTCGCGTATCTGTCCCTGGATCTGTTCTAGGTCCTGCAGCGAGGGAGAATGCGGCTCGGCGGCGAAGCCGAAAATATTGGGCGACATAAATGTTTGACGAGGAAAGAGGCCGGGGCGCCGCGCCAGCGGACAGCAGGCAGACCAAGGCCGTTGTGCGCCAATGTAGCGGGCGCATATGCAGCCGTTCGATGGTTAAGACAGGCAATTCAAGCGCATGAACAGGCAAACTTTCCCGGCCCAGTTCCCGCCTTGCCAGCGCGGCGGGAAATTATCCACGCCACCCCTACATCCCCTCATCAAGCTGCCGATCTAACAAACAATCACCCGGCTTTTCTTCCCAACGACGCCACCGCGCGCGCTCACAATCCACTCCCATGCTTGTCATCATCGGATACATCGTCGCCTTCGGTTGCATCTTCGGCACCTATGTGCTGCACGGGGGCAACGTCCAGGTCATTCTCAAGGCACTGCCTTTTGAAATGATCACCATTGGCGGCGGCGCCATCGGCGCCTTCATCGTGTGCAACCAGCCCAAGGTGCTCAAGGCCACGGCCAAGGCCATCCCTGGCGTGATGAAGAGTTCGCGCTACACCAAGGCCCGCTTCATGGAGCTGATGGCCCTGCTGTACGAGATTCTGCAAAAGGCCCGCAAGGAGGGCCTGATGTCCATCGAAGGCGATGTGGAGGCACCCAACGAGTCGCCCATCTTCACCAAGTACCCCGAGCTGCTGGCGGACCACCATGTGGTGGAGTTCCTGACCGACTATCTGCGCATGATGGTGTCGGGCAATCTCAATTCCCACGAGATTGAGTCGCTGATGGACAGCGAGATCGAGGCCCACCACGCCGAGGCCCATGCCCCCGTCAACGCACTCACCCGCCTGGCCGGCGCCCTGCCTGCCTTCGGGATCATTGCGGCCGTTCTGGGCGTGGTGAACACCATGGGCTCGGTGGGCCAGCCTCCTTCGGTGCTGGGCGGCATGATCGCCTCGGCCCTGGTCGGTACCTTCCTGGGCATCTTGCTGGCCTATGCGCTGGTGGAGCCCATGGCCGGCCTGGTGGAGCAGCGCGCCCAGGACGCCGCCAAGGAACTGGAGTGCATCAAGACCACCTTGCTGGCCAGCATGCAGGGCTACAACCCCGCCACCGCCATCGAGTTCGGCCGAAAGGTGCTGTTCTCTACCGAACGCCCCGGTTTCCTGGAACTGGAAACCCACGTCAAGGGCAAGAAGTAATCCTGCACCCAGCAGCGTCAAGCCATGGCAGAGAAAAAGTTACAGCCGATCATCATCAAGCGCGTCAAGAAGACGGCGCATGCGCCCCACGGCGGCGCCTGGAAGATCGCCTACGCCGACTTCGTGACCGCGATGATGGCCTTCTTCCTGCTGATGTGGCTGCTGGGCTCCACGGCCAAGGGCGAGCTGCAGGGCATCGCGGCGTATTTTTCCTCGCCGCTGAAGGTGGCGATGGCCGGCGGCGATGGCGCAGGCAACAGCTCCAGCGTGATTCCCGGCGGCGGCAACGACCTGGCCAAGGTGCACGGCCAGGTACGGCGCTCCGAGGCCGCCGACAGCTCGAACCGGCGCACCAGCGTCGATTCGGGCCGCGCCGATCAGGCGCAGGTGGACTCCAACCGCATCAAGGCACTCAAGGCCAAGGTGGACGCGATGATCACCAGCAATGCGCGTCTGAACGAATTCCGTTCGCAGATCCGCACCGACGTGACGCCCGACGGCCTGCAGATCCAGATCGTGGACGAGCAAAACCGCCCCATGTTCGACAGCGGCAGCGCCCTGGTCAAACCGTATATGCGCGACATCCTGCGCGAGGTGGGCGCGGCGCTGGCAGGCGCGGAAAACCGCATCAGCCTGTCCGGCCACACCGACGCGGCCCCTTACGGCAATGCCGACCGCGGCTACAGCAACTGGGAGCTGTCGGCCGACCGCGCCAACGCCTCGCGCCGCGAGCTGGTGGCCGCCGGCATGCCCCTGAACCAGCTGGCACGCATCACGGGCCTGGCCAGCAGCGACCTGCTGCTGCCCGACGATCCGCGCGCGCCCCAGAACCGGCGCATCACCATCACCGTGCTCACGCAGGAGGCCGAAAAGCGCCTGCTGGGCCACCGTGGGCCCGTGACGCGCAACGCCTTGCCGCCGTCATTGGCCGGCGGCAGCGGCGGCACCGCGAATGCAGCCACAGCCGAAGCCACGGCCGGCGAGACTGCCGCGCAGCCCGCTGCCGCCGCGCCCGCAGCCGCAGCCGCCCCTTCGGCGCCCGCGTCACCTGATCGTGTAACAAATTAAGGTTTGAGCCCGATGCTGCCGAAAAGCAGGAAAATTCCCACATTGCGCCAAGAAGGTTTCATATTGTTACCATCGCGGCGGATTCTTACCAGTACCGAGCACCTACCGACCGAAAGGGCCTCACGTGGCTAATGCCCTGCGTTTTTTGATCGTTGACGACTTCTCCACCATGCGGCGCATCGTGCGCAATCTGCTCAAGGAGAGCGGCTTTCCCGAAGCCGATGAAGCCGAAGACGGCGTCGTGGCACTGCACAAGCTGCGCAACAGCAAGTTCGATTTCGTGGTGACGGACATCAACATGCCGAACATGAACGGCTTCCAGCTGCTCACCGAAATCAAGCAGGACGACAAACTCAAGCACCTTCCCGTGCTGATGGTGACGGCCGAGGCCCGCAAGGAGGACATCGTGGCAGCGGCCCAGGGCGGTGCGGCAGGCTACATCGTCAAGCCCTTCACCAAGGCCACGCTGGAAGAGAAAGTCAACCTGATCCTCAAAAAGCTGGGCCTGTAGGGCGCGCGCCATGAGCAACCCGGATGTCCCCGACAGCGTCCACTACAAGGTAGGCGTTCTCACACGCCAGCTGCATGACTCGCTCAACGAGCTGGGCTATGCGGACCGATTGCGCGGCAGCATGGGAGAGCTGCCGGATGCGCAAAGCCGCCTTTCCTACATTGCGCGGCTGACCGGAGAGGCCGCCGAGAAGGTCCTCAACCGTGTCGAGCTGGCCAAGAGCCAGCAGGACCGGCTGGCCGAGCGCGTGCGCGCCATGCGCGCGCAGCTGGTCGAGGATCCCGTGGCGGCCGTGGCCAAGGGCCGGGTGATGAACTTCCTCGAAGAGGTCGAGCAGGACACGCAGCAGGCCGATGAGCACCTCACCGAGATCATGATGTCCCAGGACTTCCACGATCTCACGGGCCAGGTCATCGCCCGCGTGGTGTCGCTGGCCGCCGACCTGGAGGACCAGCTGGTGCAGCTGCTCATCCAGACCTCGCCCAACCCGCAGCAGACGGCGCTGGAGCCGCTGGAAAAGCCCAAGGAGCACCTGGCCGGCCCCGTGGTCGATCCCGAGAAGACACCCGATGTGGTGACTTCACAGTCCCAGGTGGACGATCTGCTGGCCAGCCTGGGGTTCTGACACACCCCGGGGCGCCATGCGCCTTTGCATTTGCATTTGCACGGCAACCCTTCCCGCTGCGGGGCAAGGGTTTGCCGGCATACCGCTGCCTGCCGCACCACACCCCAGACAGCGCATAAGCGCCGCTTGAGCCCTGCTTATCGGGGCTTCGCCCATCCGGCTTGTTCCGACAATGACGCAAATCCTTCCGTCATTGCGCCATGGACTCCAGCCAAGACAAAAACCTGCCAGCCACCGAACGCAAACTGCAGAAAACGCGTTCTGACGGCCAGGGTGCGCGCTCCCGGGACCTGTCCCACCTGGCCATCCTGGGCACGGGCGCGCTGATGATGCTGATGGGCGCCGAGCCCCTGATCCAGCACCTGCGCATGGCGCTGGCCCAGCAACTGGCGTTCGACGCGCACACGGCCAAGACCCCGGCCCTGATGATGGAGCGCATGCTGTCCATGGGCAGCCTGGGCCTGAAGATTTCCCTGGGCGTTGCCGCCGTGACCACGGCCGCGGCCGTGCTGTCGGGCATGCTGGCCGGCGGCTGGATCCTGAGCCTCAAGCCCATACAGCCGCAGTTCAACCGCCTCAACCCGCTGTCGGGCCTGACCAATCTGTTTTCCAAGCAGCAGATGGTGACCGTGGCCAAGATGGTGGCGATGACGGCCATCCTCTCCTTCGTGGCCTGGAAGTTCCTGAGCAGCCACATCGCCGAGATCGCCGCCATCTCCTCCCAGCCTTCGGCCATGGCGCTGACCATGACCGGGCAGTGGCTGGCCAGCGGCGTGGCCCTGCTGCTGCTGGTGGTGTTCCTGATGGCCGTGATCGACGTGCCGCTGCAGGCCTACCTGTTCAAGTCGCGCCTGAAGATGAGCCACGAGGAAGTCAAGCAGGAGCACAAGGAGTCCGACGGCAACCCGCAGATCAAGAGCAAGATCCGCCAGAAGCAGCGCGAGATCGCCGACCGTGCCAGCGTCAACGCCGTGCCGCGCGCCGACTTCGTGGTCACCAACCCCACGCACTATGCCGTGGCGCTGCGCTACGACGAAAAGACCATGGCCGCCCCGCAGGTCATCTCCAAGGGCACGGACCTGGTGGCGCTGAAGATCCGCGAGGTCGCGGGCGCCCACAAGATACCGGTGCTCGAATCCCCGATGCTGGCGCGCGCCCTGTACGCGCACGCCGACCTGGACCAGGCCATTCCCGCCGCGCTGTACACAGCCGTGGCCCAGGTCCTGGCCTATGTCTACCGCCTGAAGGCCGCGCTGCGCGGCGAAGGCCCCATGCCTGGCGATCTCGGCGAACCCGCCGTGCCCGCCGAACTCGATCCGCACCAGGGCCGCCGCGCGCCCGCCGCCGCGACCACTGAAGGTACTGCTCCATGACGACGAATCCGCTCCAATCCCTGCAATCGATGTGGTCGGGCGAGAACACCAGGTTCGCCCAGGGCCTGATGGCGCCGCTGCTGGTGGTGGCCATCCTGGCGCTGATGGTGCTGCCGATTCCGCCGTGGCTGCTGGACACGTTCTTCACGCTGAACATTGCCGTGGCGCTGATGGTGATGATGGTGGCGGCCTACATGATCCGGCCGCTGGACTTTGCGGCCTTCCCCTCGGTGCTGCTGCTGACCACGCTGATGCGCCTGTCGCTGAACGTGGCCTCCACCCGCGTGGTGCTGCTGGAAGGCCACACCGGCCCCGGAGCGGCCGGTGCGGTGATCGAGGCCTTCGGCCACTTCCTGATCGGCGGCAACTTCGCGGTCGGCCTGATCGTGTTCGCCATCCTGGTGGTGATCAACTTCGTGGTGATCACCAAGGGTGCCGAGCGTATCGCCGAAGTCTCGGCCCGCTTCACCCTGGACGCCATGCCCGGCAAGCAGATGGCCGTGGATGCCGACCTGAACGCTGGCCTGATCGACGAAAAGGAAGCCAAGCGCCGCCGCGCCGAGGTGCAGGAGGAAGCCAACTTCTTCGGCTCCATGGACGGTGCCAGCAAGTTCGTGCGCGGCGACGCGGTCGCCGGCATCCTGATCCTGGTGATCAACATCATCGGCGGCTTCGCCATCGGCATGATCCAGCACGGCCTGTCGGCCGGCCAGGCCGCCGACAGCTACATCCTGCTGGCCGTGGGCGATGCGCTGGTCGCACAGATCCCCGGCCTGCTGATCTCGGTGGCCGCGGCCATGGTGATCTCGCGCGTGGGCAAGGAAACCGACATGGGCCAGCAGATCGCGCAGCAGCTGTTCATGTCGCCCAAGGTGCTGGGCATCACGGCCGGCGTGCTGGGCCTGCTGGGTGTCATTCCGGGCATGCCCCACGTCGTGTTCCTGAGCACGGGCGCACTGCTGGGCTGGCTGGCCTGGATGCTCTCGCGCCGCCAGCAGGAACGCGCCGCCCAGCAAACCCAGGCCCCCGCCCCCGTGGCCGCGCCCAGCGACGGCGAAGCCACCTGGGACGACCTGCAGCCCGTGGACCTGCTGGGCCTGGAGCTGGGCTACCGCCTGATCACCCTGGTGGACAAGGGCCGCCAGGGCGACCTGCTGACCCGCATCAAGGGCGTGCGCCGCAAGTTCGCACAGGAAGTGGGCTTTCTGCCCCCGGCCGTGCATGTGCGCGACAACCTGGAGCTCAAGCCCAGCGCCTACCGCATCACCCTGCGCGGCGTGATGGTGGGCGAGGGCGAGGCCTTCCCCGGCATGTTCCTGGCCATCAATCCGGGCGGCATCAGCACCCCGCTGATCGGCACCCAGACCACCGACCCGGCCTTCGGCCTGCCCGCCCACTGGATCGACGAACGCCAGAAGGAAGCGGCACAAATGGCAGGCTTTACCGTGGTTGATTCGGAAACCGTGATGGCCACCCATTTGTCACACTTGATGCAAGTGCATGCCGCCAAGCTGATCAGCCGTACCGAGACGCAGCAGTTGGTGGAGCATGTGGCCAAGCTGGCTCCCAAGTTGATCGAAGAAGTCATTCCGAAAATGGTGTCCATCACGACGTTCCAGAAAGTGCTCCAGCTGCTGCTGGAAGACTCGGTGCACGTCCGCGACATCCGCACCATCATCGAGACGCTGGCCGAGCACTCCTCGACCACCCAGGACCCCGTCGAGCTGGCCCGCCGCGTGCGCATTGCGCTGTCGCCGTCCATCGTCCAGCAGATCTACGGCCCGACCCGCGAGCTGAACGTCATCGCCATCGAGCCCGGACTCGAGCGCCTGCTGGTGCAGGCCCTGTCCAACCCCGGCGCCCCCTCACTGGATCCCGGCGTGGCCGAGATCCTCACCCAGAAGGCGGCCGACATGGCCAACCAGCAAGAAGAGCTGGGCCTGCCTGCCTGCCTGCTGGTCCCCGATTCCATCCGCAACTCCATTGCCCGCCTGGTGCGCCGCGTGGCGCCGCGTCTGCAGGTTCTCGCCCACAGCGAGATCCCCGAGACGCACACCATCCGTATCGGCTCGATTCTTAAAGGTGCATCCGCATGAACATCAAACGCTTCTACGCCCCTACCTCCCGCGAGGCCCTGGCCAAGGCGCGCATGGCTTTCGGAGCGGGCACCCTGATCCTGTCCAACCGCAGCACGCCCGACGGCGTCGAGGTCATGGCCACGGCCGAGGACACGCTGGAGCACAGCAAGGCCGCCGCCAGCAGCACGCCGCTGCAGCAGGCCATCGAGCGCCGCTCGGCCGAGGAGACCACGGGCCTGCGTCCCCAGCTGCAGGCCCAGCTGATCCAGGCACATACCCAGCCGCGCACGGCACAGCAGCCTTCGCCGGCGCCCTCACAGGCGGCTTCGCTGGCAGCCTCGCTGTCGGCAGATGGTGCCGAGCCTGCCGGCCTGCGCCAGAGCGTGCAGGAAGACACCGAGCAACTGGCCATGAGCACCCTGTCCTTCCAGGACTACGTGCGCGAACGCATGCTGCGCCGCCGCCACGAGGCCGGCGTCGACGAGCCCCTGCCCAGCTTTGCCCAGCGCCGCAGCCTGGGCGACGCCTTGCGCGAAGCGCCGGCCGCCGCGCCCATGGCCGCACAGCAGCCGTTCAAGGCACAGCCCGCGCCTTCCGTGGCCCGCCACAATCCGCTGCGCGCCAGCGCCGAGGCACCGCTGCGCGAGCCCCTGCGCAGCGAACCCGCTCCAGCCATGGCCTCCCAGGCGCTGCGCGATGAGCTGCAGTCCGTGCGCGACCTGATCGAAGAGCGCTTCAACACCCTGACCTGGCTGGGCCAGACGCGCCAGAACCCCATCCACGCCAATCTCACGCACAAGCTGATCCGCGCGGGCTACTCCCCCGTGCTGGCCCGCGCCCTGGTCGAGCACATGCCCCAGGACCTGTCCGCCGGCGACGCCGTGCGCTGGCTGATGCAGGTGCTGGAACGCAATCTGCGCACCGACGCCGGCCAGGAGCCGCTGTACGAGCAAGGCGGCGTCTTCGCCCTGGTGGGCTCCACCGGCGTGGGAAAGACCACGACCACGGCCAAGCTGGCGGCCCTGTGCGCGGCCAAGTACGGCGCCTCCAGCGTCGGCCTGATCACCCTGGACACCTACCGCGTCGGCGCCCACGACCAGCTGCGCTCCTACGGCCGCATGCTGGGCATGGTCGCCCACCTGGCCCATGACCGCGCCGCGCTGCAGGACCTGCTGGGCCTGCTGGCCAACAAGCAGTTGGTGCTGATCGACACCACGGGCGTGGCCCCGCGCGATCCGCGCAAGGACGAAATCCTGGACCTGCTGGACCTGCCCGGCGTGCAAAAGCTGCTGGCCGTGAACGCGGCCGGCCAGGGCGATGCGCTGGACGATGTGATGCAGGCCTTCAAGGCACGCGGCTCCAGCCAGGCCATCCTCACCAAGGTGGACGAGGCCGTGAAGCTGGGCCCCTCGGTGGACACGCTGATCCGCCACCAGATGCAGCTGCGCGGCGTGACCAACGGCCAGCGCGTGCCCGAAGACTGGGAGCGCGCCGATGCGCAGCAGCTGGTCTCCGCCTCCATGCGCGCCTCCACCCGCTCGGCCTTCGATCCCAAGGCGCTGGACCTGGACTTCTTCTTCACCCCGTCCAGCCCCAGCACCATGGACAGCGAGGTCAGCCATGCTTGAGACCTTCCCCCAACTGCACCAGGGCCTGGGCCTGCACGGCCAGCCCGGCGCCGCAGCACCGTCCAGCCTGCGTGTGCTGGCCATGCTGCGCGACACGGCGGCCGACCCTGAAGGCCAGTCCGAGCAATCCCTGCTGTGGCCGGTCTGCGCCAGCCTGCAGCGCCTGGGCATGCCCGTCCTTGTGCTCGATGCCAGCCAGGGCGAGGCGGCCGACGCGCCTGGCCTGGCCCAGCTGCTGCAGCAAAGCGCCTGGCAGGCCCGTACCGGCCTGCACCCCGACCCCCGTCACAGCTCGGTGGCCGTGCTGCCTGCCCGCCAGGGCCTGGAGCTGCTGCCCCTGCAGGCACGGCAAGCCGGCATGACGCCCATGCAATGGCTGCAGCGCCATGTGCGCGGCTATGCCATCGTCATGCTGTATGCCGATGCCGACACACTGGCCCGCAATCTGCCCGGCCAGGCCGTGCACCCGCTGATGGTGCTGCCCGAACACGGCCCCCGCGTGCTGGGCTGCTACCGCCAGCTCAAGCAGCTGGCCGTGCATGCCGGCCTGCGCTGCCTGCTGGCGCCGCTGCTGCCCGGCGCTGACCCCGTGGATGTGACCAGCTACGATTGGCGCCGCGGACAGACCGGTGCCCGCAGCCAGGCCGAGGATGCGCAACGGCGCCAGTCACAGATCGACGCGCTGCTGCGCTGCGCACAGCGCCATCTGGGCCACGCGCCCGGGCTGCTGCCCGTGCGCCTGCACCATGCACCGGACCTGCAGCGCCTGGCGCTGCAGTTGCTCAACCATGCGGGCAGCGTATTGCCGCATGGCGGCCAGGACCTGGCCGCCGGCTACGCACCGCTGCCTGCATCCCATGCCTGGAGCCACTGACTGCCATGTACACCGCCAAAGGCCAACTCGACCGCGATGCACTGATCCGTCGGCACGTACCCCTGGTACGCCGGATCGCGCTGCACATGATCGCCAAGCTGCCTCCCAATGTGGAGCTTGATGATCTGATACAGGTCGGAATGATCGGCCTGGCCGAAGCCCTGTCCCGCTTCGAGAGCGAGCAGGGCGTGCAATTCGAGACCTTCGCCAGCCAGCGCATCCGCGGCGCCATGCTCGATGAACTGCGCGAGGGCGACTGGATGAGCCGCAGCTCGCGCAAGAGCCAGAAGGACATAGAGCACGCGCTGCACCGCCTGGAGCAGCGCCTGGGACGCACCCCGCTGGAGTCCGAGATCGCCGACGAGCTGGGCATGGACCTGGACGACTACCAGTCGCTGCTGGGCAAGGTGCGCGGCACGCAACTGGTCTACCTGGAAGACATGTCAGGCGGCGACGAGGGCGAGGACTTCCTCGAACGCCACGTGGCCGACAGCGGCGCCGACCCCTTTGCGCTGCTGCGCGACCACCGCCTGCGCGTGGCCCTGGTCGAAGCCATCAAGGCCCTGCCCGAGCGCGAGCAGTACATCATGGGCATGTACTACGAGCACGACATGAACCTCAAGGAAATCGCCGCCGTGCTGGGCGTGACCGAATCGCGTGTGTGCCAGCTGCACAGCCAGGCGATTGCGCGCCTGCGTACGAAGATGCGGGCGCATTGACTGGGGGCACCCCCTGAGGCGCTGACGCGCCTTCCCCCTCTCTACCCGCTTCGCGGGGGAGGGGGACGACACCCTCGCGGCGGGGCGGCCCTTGCTCGGTGTCCCTCGCTTTGGGCCTCGTCGGTTTTTTGCGCTGCTGGTCTGATCTATGTTTGCGGGTCGATACAGTCTTCCCCGCCTTCCGCCCCCTCCCCCTCTCCTCTCTCCCATTCCCTTTTCTATGCGCTGCCGCGCATGGCCTGGACTTCGCGTTCGAAGATGCGCCAGAAGGCGGGTTCCTGCGTGGTGGCGAAGTTGATGCGCATGCAGGTGCTGGGCTGGCGGCCTGCGTGGAACATGGAGCCGGGGGCGATGAAGTAGCCGGCGTCCAGCAGGCGCTGGGCCAGGGTTTCGGTGTCCACGCCGGTGTCCACCCAGCCGAACATGCCGGCCGGCTCGGCCGCGAAGCGGGCTCCGGCCTGCTGGGCCAGTGCCACGCTGCGCATGCGGGCCTGGGCCAGGTGCTGGCGCAGGCGCTCGGCATGGCGGCGCAGCTGGCCCTGGTCCATGCAGTGGGCCAGGGCGCGTTCCGTCAATGCGGGGGTGGTCAGCGTGGACAGCAGCTTGGTGTCCACCAGGCGCTCCACCAGCGCAGGCGGCGGCGCCAGATAGCCCACGCGCCAGTTGGGCGCCAGCAGCTTGGCGAAGCCGCTCACGTAGATGCTGTGGCCCAGGCGGTCCAGCACCGTCATGCGTGCGGCGTGGTCGGGCGCGATCTCGCCATAGGTATCGTCCTCCACCACGTAGAAGCCGAATCGCCGCGCCAGCTGCAGCACCTCATGGGCGCTGGCCGGCGACAGGCTGTAGCCGGTGGGGTTGTGCAGCACGCTCACGCTGACGTAGAGCTTGGGCGCGCAGCTTTCGCAGTAGCGCTGCATCACGGCCAGGTCCGGCCCGTCGGGGCCGCGCGGCACGGGCAGCACGCGCATGCCCAGCGATGCCAGGCGCGCGAACTCCACGGCCCAGCCGGGCTCCTCCACCATCACCGGATCGCCCGGCTGCAGCAGGGCCCGGCTGACCACGTCCAGCCCATGCGTTGCGCCCATGGTGGTGATGATGTGCTGCGGCGCCGCCGCAATGCCCAGGCGCGCCAGGCGCCGCGACAGCGCCTCGCGCAGGCTGATGTCGCCCAGCGGGTCGCCATAGCCCACGCAGGAGTCGTGCAGGGATTTTCCCGAGCAGGCCTTGCGCATGGCAGCGGCCAGAAAGCCTGCCTCCAGCCATTGGGCCGGCAGCACGCCCGCGCCGGGCTGGGGCCTGCCGCCCACGCTCTGGTGGAACATGCCGCGCACCAGCATGGAGGCATTGATGCGCGTTCCCTTGGGCGCGCCGGTGGCCTCGTCCGCAGGCGCGGCGCGGGCCTGTTCGGACTGCAGCAGCGGTGCGTCCTGCACGAAATCGCGCACGAAAAAGCCGCTTTGCGGCCGCGCCTCGACCAGGCCCTGGGCCTGCAGCAGGTCATAGGCGGCCACCACCGTGTGCGTGCTCACGCCCTGCTGGCGCGCGCATTCGCGCACCGAGGGCAGGCGTGCGCCCGCCGGCAGCAGGCGCATGCGGATGCGCTCTCCCAGGCGTTCGGCCAGCTGGGTACTCAGGGTCTGCGGCGCCAGCCGCGAAAGGGGAACGGGCATGAGGGAGTCACCAAAACTTCACTGTATCGGGATGGGCGCCGATACAGAACATGCAATTGAGGGTTCAACTGTATTGGTACTGTACAGGTCTTGCACCTATATTGCAGGCATTCGTGCTGCGGAGCAGGCCTGCCGTGCCCTCCTCCCCAACAGCCCCTTGCCGCCTGTATGGAGACCTCCGGGGCCACCGCCTCATGCCACCGTCCGAACTCACCGCCTTGCTGCTGCTCGCCGCTTCCATGAGCTTCAGCCCCGGCCCCAACACCACGCTGTCCACGGCCCTGGCCGCCAACCACGGCCTGCGCCCGGCGCTGCGCTTCGTCCTGGCCGTGCCCGTGGGCTGGTGCTTGCTGCTGGTGCTGAGCACGGCCGGCGTGGGCGCGGCGATCGTGGCGGCACCGCTGCTGCTGTGGCTGGTCAAGGCCGCCGGCATCGGCTACCTGCTGTGGATGGCCTGGCGCCTGAGCCGCAGCGCACAGATGGCGTCACTGCAATCTCAGCAGCAGCTGCAGGTGGGTTTCTGGCAGGGCGTGGGATTGCAATTCGTGAACATCAAGGCCTGGCTGCTGGCCCTGGCCATCGTGGCCGGCTGGCTGGCGGGGCACGACGACCTGAGCGAGCGCCTGTCCGTGGTGCTGCCCGTCATGGCCGCCTATGCCTTCTCCAGCAATCTGCTGTATGCCTGCGTGGGCGCACTGCTGCGCCACTGGCTGGCCCAGGGACGCAGGCTGCTGTGGTTCAACCGTGCCATGGCGGCCATGCTGGCGCTGACGGCGATGTGGATGGTGGCCGCATGAGGGTCTGCCATCCACACCCAGGCAAAGGCCGTACTGGCCTGCCCAGCTATTGAAGGGAGGATGCGCAGACCCTTCACGGCCGCGACAAAATACCCTCATTGCCGGCGCAAGAGCGAAAGCACCATCCGCACTGCGCTCTTCACATGCGGCCGGCCCGTGCCCCACGACGGCATGGCAACCCATACCAGCCCGCCCGCATGGCGGGCACCGCAAAGACCTGGAACTGCTTTTTTTATGACGACCTGGACGCTGGCAGACCGTGCTGCCAAGATGAACCCCTCCGCCATCCGCGAAATCCTCAAGCTCACCGACCGTCCCGGCATCATCAGCATGGCGGGCGGCCTGCCCTCGCCGCTGGCCTTCCCGCTGGACGCGTTCACCCAGGCCTGCCAGACCGTGATGCAGCGCGATGGCGCAGCGGCCCTGCAATACGCCACCAGCGAAGGCTTCGCGCCCCTGCGCCAGGCCGTGGCCGACTTCCTGCCCTGGGAAGTGGACCCCGACCAGGTGCTGATCACCACGGGCTCGCAGCAGGCGCTGGACCTGATCGGCAAGGTCTTCCTGGACCGCGGCAGCCGCATGCTGGTCGAAAAGCCCACCTACCTGGGCGCGCTGCAGGCCTTTGCGCCGCAGGAACCGATTCCCGTGGGCGTGGACAGCGATGACGACGGCATCCTCGTCGAGGACTTCGCCGCCAAGGCCGGCACCGGCGCCGACAAGGCCCGCTTGGCCTACGTGCTGCCCAACTTCCAGAACCCCACCGGCCGCACCATGGCCGAGGCACGCCGCCAGGCCCTGGTGGACAAGGCGCGTGAACTCGACATCCCGCTGATCGAGGACAACCCCTATGGCGACCTGTGGTTCGAGCAGCCCCCTGCCCTGCCGCTGGCCGCGCGCAACCCCGAAGGCGTGATCTACCTGGGCTCGTTTTCCAAGGTGCTGGCCCCTGGCCTGCGCATCGGCTTCCTGGTGGCGCCCAAGTCCGTCTACAACAAGCTGCTGCAGGCCAAGCAGGCGGCCGACCTGCACACGCCCGGCTTCAACCAGCGCGTGGTCTCCGAGGTCATCAAGGACGGATTCCTGGACCGCCACGTGCCCACCATCCGCGCCATGTACAAGCGCCAGCGCGACGCCATGCTGGCCGCGCTGGAACGCGAAATGGCCGGCCTGGACGTGCAGTGGACCCGTCCCGTGGGCGGCATGTTCCTGTGGGTTCGCCTGCCCAAGGGCATGGATGCGCAAAAGCTGCTGTCCGCCGCCGTGGAACGCGGCACGGCCTTCGTGCCCGGCGCGCCGTTCTATGCGGACGAGCCCCAGGCCAACACGCTGCGCCTGTCGTACGTGACCGTGTCGGCCGAGCAGATCGACAAGGGCATCGCGGCCCTGGCCGACGCCATCCGCTCGCAGCTGTCGGCCTGATACGCACAGCCCCGGCTGTTCCCTGAAAGCCGGCTTTGCGCCGGCTTTCTTCATCCTGCATTGCCCATCGCAACCCTGCCCCTTGCCATGACCTCCACCGCCGCTCCCCGCCAGCGCCCCTTCATGACCGTGGACGTGTTCACGGCACGGCCCTACCTGGGCAATCCGCTGGCCGTCGTGCTCGACGCCACCGGGTTGACCGATACGCAGATGCAATCCTTCGCGGCCTGGACCAATCTGTCGGAGACCACCTTCGTGCTGCCGCCCACCGAGGCCGGCCGCGCCGCAGGCGCCGACTACCGCGTGCGCATCTTCACGCCGGGCGGCGAGCTGCCCTTTGCCGGCCATCCCACGCTGGGCAGCTGCCACGCCTGGCTGGCGCAGGGCGGCGTGCCGCAGCAGGCGCAGCGCATCGTGCAGGAATGCGCCAAGGGGCTGATCGGCATCGAGCGCCAGGACGGGCGCCTGGCCTTTCAGGCACCGTCCACCGACATCAGCGACGTGGAGCCCGGCCTGCTGGATGACGTGGCGGCCGCGCTGGGCGCAGAACGCGGCCAGATCCTGCGTGCGGCCTGGCTGGACAACGGCCCGCGCTGGATGGGCGTGCTCTTCGAACACCCCGACCAGGTGCTGTCGCTGGAGCCCGACCATGCAAGGCTCAAGGCGCTGAACACCAAGGTGGGCGCCTGCGCGTTGTACGAAAGCGCGCAAGATGCACCGACACTGATCGGCCGCAGCAGCCGCGAGGCACGCGCCTTTGCCACGGGCCAGCGCCCGGCCGGGGCCGATGCGGATGCCGCCCCCAGCCTGGAAGTGCGAGGCTTCGCCAGCCCCGTCGGCGTCACCGAAGACCCCGTCACCGGCAGCCTCAACGCCAGCCTGGCCCTGTGGCTGCGCGGCGAAGGCCTGCTGCGCGCGCCCTACATCGCCAGCCAGGGCTGCTGCGTGGGCCGCGACGGCCGCGTGCATGTCAGCGAGGACGCCCAGGGCGCGCTGTGGATAGGCGGCCATGTGGTGGAGTGCGTGAGCGGCCAGGTGCTGTTGTAAGGGCTGCCGGGGTGCTGGAATCTGTCGCCAAGGCGGCAGCCAGTCGCCCGCAGGACAAACGCCGGCGCCAGCGCTGGCCACAATCCGCGCCATGGGAACCCTCTATCTTGTGCGCCATGGCCAGGCCTCGTTTGGTGCCGAAGACTACGACCAGCTCAGCGAACGCGGCCTGGCGCAATCGCAAAGGCTGGGAGCCTACTGGCGAGAGCGCGGCCTGCGCTTCGACGCGGTCTACACGGGCACGCTGCGCCGCCATGCGCAGACGCTGGCCGGCATCGCCGAAGGCCTGGGCAGCCTGCCTGCCGAGCAGCATCGCACCCAGGCGCTTGCAGGCCTCGATGAATACGACAGCGGCGCGCTGCTGCAGGCCATCCACCCAGCGCCACTGCCCAAGCCCGACACGCCCGAGCTGTACCGCCACCACTTCCGCCTGCTGTGCGATGCCCTGGCCCAGTGGATGGCCGGCACCATCAGCCCCAAGGGCATGCCCAGCTGGGACGACTTCTCCGGCGGCGTGCGCCAGGTGCTGGAGCGCGTGCGGCATGAACATGCCGACGAAAACGTGCTGCTGGTCAGCAGCGGCGGCCCCATCTCCACCGCCGTGGGCCATGTGCTGGGCACCTCGCCGGAGGTCACCATTGCGCTGAACATGCGCATCCGCAACAGCGCCGTGACCGAGTTCACCACCAGCCCCAAGCGCCTGATGCTGCAGACCTTCAACACGCTCAACCACCTGGACACGGACGAGCACCGCAGCTGGATCACGCACGCCTGATCCAGCCCCCGGCCAGGCTGCCACACGGCTATTGCGCCAGGGCATAGCAGCCAGAACACGGGCGATCTGGGCCGGCCTGCGCTTTTGCGCCACACTGGCCGGCCAGGAGACAAAAGACCCATGAACAAACGCCGCTTCACGCGCAGCGCCCTGGCCTGCGCGGCCCTGCTGCTGGCCGCCATCACCAGCCAGGCACAGCCCCTGTCGAACAAGCCCATCCGCATCGTCGTGCCCTTTGGCGCAGGCGGCGTGGCCGACGTCACCTCGCGCGTCGTTGCGCAAAAGCTGGCCTCGCAGCTGGGCCAGCCCGTCATCATCGACAACAAGCCCAGCGCGGGCGGCATCGTCGCAGCCGACACCGTGGCCAAATCCGCGCCTGATGGACACACGCTGTTCCTCATGTCCAACGGCAGCGCCGTCACCGTGGGGCTGTTCAACCAACTGCCCTTCGACATGGTCAAGGACTTCACGCCGATTTCCACCCTAGGCTACTTCGACATCGGCGTGCTCACCGCCAGCGACTCGCGCTTCAGGAACCTGGGCGAGCTGGTGGCCTGGGCCAAGGCCCACCCCGGCAAGCTCAACATCGGCAGCATCGCCATCGGCAGCACCCAGCACCTGGCGGCCGAACTGTTCAAGACCACGGCCGGCATCGACGCCCAGATCGTGCCCTTCAACGGCACTCCCGCCGTGGTCACGGCCCTGCGGGGCAGGCAGATCGACGCGGCCGTGGAAATCCTCACGCCCATCATGGGCCAGATCAACTCCAAGGCCGTCAACCTGCTGGCCATCACCGGCGACAAGCGCTCGGCCCTGCTGCCCGGCGTGCCCACGGCCCAGGAGTCAGGCGTCAAGGGGTTCGTCGCCTCCTCCTGGAACGCCCTGGCCGCCCCCGCCAAGACCCCTCCGGAAATCATCGCCCGCCTGAACAAGGAAATCGCCGCCGCCGTGAACTCCCCCGAAGTCACGCAGAAGCTGCGCGAAATGAACGTCCAGGCCCAATCCAGTACGCCCGAGCAGACCGCGCAATTGCTGCAATCGGAAATCAAACGCTGGGGCGACGTGATCGTCCAGGCCAAGATCCCGAAACAGTAAAAAGGGCCGAGCGCAGCGAAGGCCCGCAACAACTCCCCGTATGTCAGCGCAGGTGGCCCCGCAGCGCAGCGAAGGGGTCGCGGACAGTCGGCCGCCGGGCCGAGACCCGGCCTCGAAAAACCACCACCCGGCAGGGTCCAAAAAAGGCCCAAAACTAAAGAGGCTCCGGCGCCCTTCCCACAGTATCCGCAGGCAGCGCAACCATCTCGGACAACAACCGCACCAGCCCCCGAGCCGAAGCCTCCACCATCAAGGCCCCCCGCTCGGCCGTGCCCCCCGCAGCATTCCCCACTGCCCCGCAAACGTTGTAATCCTCGATGGCCCAGCCCATCTTGGCGCTTCGCCCATTGCCCAGCAAGGCATGCCGCTGCGCCCTATCCTGCGAAGTGGAATGAAAGTCCCGCGCATGCTCCATGCGCACGGTCTCCGGCGCCAGGTGCAGCATCATCGACGTCTCCACCTCCCCGCCATGGATGCCGAAGCGGTGCTCATGCGCGCTGAACTGCGCATTGGCCGCATCGTCCACCAGGCCGAACCAGCTGCTGCTGTAGACCAGCAGGCCGTGGCGCATGCGCAGCTCGCGCGCCACGATGTCCATCACGCTGACCTGTCCGCCATGGCCGTTGAGCAGCAGCAGCCGGCGCACGCCGGCGCGTGCCACGCAGGCGCCCAGCTCGGTCCACAGCGCGATCACCGTGGCGGGCGACAGCGTCAGCGTGCCGGCAAAGGATTGGTGCTCCACGCTGAAGCCGATGTTCTGCGGGGGAAGGAACAGCGCGGGCAGCTCGGGCGGCAGCAGCGGCAGGGCCGCATCGATCACGCCCTGCAGCAGGCGGGCGTCGACGGACATCGGCAGGTGCGGACCGTGCTGCTCCACGGCGGCCACGGGCAGCACCGCCACGGTTTCCGCGGCAAGCCCCGCCTGGGCCAGCGCGAAATCGCGCGCCGATACTTCGGCCCACCAGCGCGATGGCCAGGTACCGAGGGACGTGTGTGGAGGCGGGGAGCTTGGCATGGCCATGATCTTAGCCCCCGCCCCGCGTCTCATTCGACCTTGAAGTTGGATTCCCTGACGATGCGCTTCCAGCGCTCGTTGTCGGATTCGATCAGCCGCGCGAACTCCTCGGGCGTGCCCCGGCGCGGCACATAGCTGTAGCTGCGCAGCTTGGCCAGCACGTCGGGCATCTGCATGACCTTGTCCATCTGCTGCGCGAGCTGGGCCACGATGTCGCGGGGCGTGCCCTTTGGCGCCAGCAGGCCCGACCAGGAGCTGAAGCCCATGCCGTCCACGCCGGCCTCCTTGATGGTGGGCACCTGGGGAAAGACTTCGGCGCGCTGGGGCAGCAGCACGGCCAGGGCCTTGACCTTGCCCGTGCGGATCATCTCCACCGAGGTGAAGGAGTCGAACGAGAAATCCACCTCGCCCGCCACCACGGCCTGCATCTGCGGCGCCGTGCCCTTGTACTGGGCGTTGACGATGCCCGGCGCGCCAATCACCTTCTTGAACTGCTCGGTGATCAGCGAAATCATGCTGCTGCCCGAGGACACGCTCAGCGGCTTGCCCTGTTTGGCCATGTCAACCAGCTCCTGCAGGCTGTTCACGGGCAGGTCCTTGCGCGCAATGAGGACGAAGCCCACGTCGCACAGATGGCTGATGGGCTCGAAGCTGGCCAGCGCCTCGTAGCTGGTCTTGTAGAGCACCGGGCTCAGGGTCTGCGCGCCCGCCGTGTTCATCAGCAGGGTGTAGCCGTCGGGCGTGGCGCGCGCGGCCAGTTCCGTGCCGATGACGCCGTTGGCACCGCCCTTGTTGTCCACCACGAAGGACTGGCCGGTCAGCTCCCCGAGCTTTTGCATGGCCAGCCGCGCCACCACGTCGGTGGTGCCACCGGCGGGAAAGGGCACGATCACGCGCACGGACTTGTCGGGATAGGCAGCGGCCGCGCGCGCGTGCTGCGGCAGCCCCCAGGCGGCGGCCGCTGCCGCGCCGGCGGCCAGGAATTGGCGGCGAGATGTCTCCTGCATGGCTTGTCTCCTTGTGTTGCTCTATCCCGGATGGGTGGCCGGCCCATGATGGGCAACGGACCTATCGCCTGTCCAATACCAAGCGCCTATGCAACGATATCTTTTGCCAATCGTCCTGCAGCAGGCCACAGGCGATCTCTCTGGACGGCCCGCTACCATCGCAGCCTGCAGCCGGGGGAACCAAAGACCATGCCCCTGGCTCCCACAGTCCGCCATGCCGCACCAACCACCTCTTCGCCACACTGCCCCCCAGCACCTCGCCTTCTGGCTCCTCGCCTTTTTCCTTGCCGCCGCCAGCCTGCTTGCCACCCCTGCCGGCGCGCAGCTGCGCCTGAAGACCGGCAGCGGGGCGGCCGCGGCCGTGGACACGCCACGCGTGCGGGCCGAGCTCGTGGCCCAGGCACCCGAAGGCGTTCAGCCCGGCCAGACGCTGTGGCTGGGCCTGCTGATCACCCACCAGCCCGAATGGCATACCTATTGGAAGAACGCCGGTGACTCCGGCCTGGCCACCGAGCTGAACTGGCAGCTGCCTGCAGGCCTGACGGCTGGCGAGATCCAGTGGCCCGTGCCCGAGGCGCTGCGCGTGGGCCCGCTGCTCAACTACGGCTATGAAGGCCAGGTGCTGCTGCCCGTGCCCGTGCAGGTGGCCGCCGACTTCAAGCCGCCCGCGTCCGGCATGCTGGACCTGCGCCTGCATGCGAACTGGCTGGTCTGCCGCGTGGAGTGCATTCCCGAGGAAGGCGATTTCCAGCTGCAGCTGCCCGTGCAGGGCAGCACGGCAGGCCAGGGTCAGGCCTTCACCCAGGCCTGGGCGCTCAAGCCCCAGGCACTGTCTGCGCCAGCCCAGGCCAAGGTGGTGCCGGCCAGCCAGCCTGCCGCACAAGGCAGGACGCCCGACGAGCGCGTGCAGCTGCGCATCGAGGGCCTGCCGGAATCCCTGCAGGGCCGCACGCTGGACTTCTATCCCGAATCTTCCGACACCTTCCACCACGCGGCAGAACTGGGCAAGGACTGGCAGCAGCGCTGGGATGGTGCGGCCTGGGTGGCCGAGCTGCCCCTGTCCGACATGCGCGGCGACACTCCGGCCAAACTTCCCGTGGTTCTGGCCCTGCCACCCGCCGAGCGCGCCGCAGCGCTGGAGCAGGGCCAGCCCGTGGCCTGGCGCGCCGAGGCCCCGGTCGAGGGCCGCTGGACGGCCGCCGCCATGGCCAGCGTTTCCCCCGCACTGGCCGCCGCCCTGGCGGCCAACCAGGCCGCTGCGCCTGCTGCCAGCGCCACCAGCCTGTGGATGGCCCTGCTCGGTGGCCTGGTGGGTGGACTGATCCTGAACCTCATGCCCTGCGTCTTCCCGGTGCTGGCCATCAAGATCCTGGGCTTTGCACGCCATGGACAGGACCGCCGCGCCCAGCGCCTGGGCGGGCTGGCCTATACGGCCGGCGTGGTGCTGTCCTTCCTGGCCCTGGGCGGACTGCTGCTGGCCCTGCGCGCGGCGGGCGAGCAGCTGGGCTGGGGCTTTCAGCTGCAGTCGCCGGCCATCGTGGCCCTGCTGGCAGCCCTGTTCACGCTGCTGGGGCTGAACCTGGCAGGCCTGTTCGAGTTCGGCTCCATGCTGCCCGGCCGCTGGGCTGCGGCCCATGCGCGCCATCCGGTGGCCGATGCCTTTCTGTCCGGCGTGCTGGCCGTGGCCATTGCCTCGCCCTGCACGGCGCCGTTCATGGGCGCCTCGCTGGGCTTTGCCATCGACATGCCGGCCCTGCAGGCGCTGACGGTGTTCGCCGCCCTGGGCCTGGGCATGGCCCTGCCCTATCTGCTGGCCAGCTTCGTCCCCGCCGTGGTGCGCTGGCTGCCGCGCCCGGGTGCCTGGATGGATACCTTCCGCCGCGCCATGGCCTTCCCCATGTTCGCCACCGTGGTCTGGCTGGTCTGGGTGCTGGGGCACCAGAGCGGCATCGACGCCGCCACCGCGCTGCTGGCCCTGCTGCTGGCCTTCAGCGCCCTGGTCTGGACGCTGACGCTCAAGGGCCGCACGCGGGCCGTGCTGGCCACGCTGGCCGTGGTGCTGGGGGGCGCGCTGCTGGCCACCACCGCACCGCTGATCGCCACACCTGCCCAGGCGGAGGGCACGGGCATGGCGTCCGCTGCAGGCCAGCGCTGGCAGCCCTGGTCGGCCGCCCGCGTGGCCGAGCTGCAGGCGGCGGGCAAGCCCGTGTTCGTGGACTACACGGCCGCCTGGTGCGTGACCTGCCAGGTCAACAAGCGCACCACGCTCAACCATGAGGAGGTGCTGGCCGCCTTCGACAGGCACGGCGTGACCCTGCTGCGCGCCGACTGGACGCGGCGCGACCCGGCCATCACCGCCGCGCTGCAGCAGCTGGGCCGCAGCGGCGTGCCCGTCTATGTGCTGCATGCGCCGGGCAAGCCGCCGGTGGTGCTCAGCGAACTGCTGTCCAAGGGCGAGGTGCTGGGGGCGCTGGCCGCGCTTTGACGGCACCCCCTCCTGGGACAAACCCCGATTTTGGGTAGGTGCAAGACCTACATCTGTTGCAGTGCACGCCGTCCTAGACTGGATCCATCCGGGGAATACCGCAATCCGAACGCTAGGCGCCGCGGCTGCCGCCCGACTCCGGACCCGCCCGCGCGGCAACTGCCCGCCCTGCACGACACAGGAGGTGGGCCATGCATGCACTGATCACCCATTCGCACCCTTCGGGGGTGCACCATCGTTCACGCGGCAAGGGATTGCTGCTGGCGCTGGGACTGGCCAGCCTGGCTGTGGCGGGGATCGTCCTGCCCTTTGTGTGGGATCTGCTGGGCTTCGTCAACGGATTGCCCAAGATGGAGTGGCTGCAGTCCATCCTGGCGGTCTCGCCGGTGTTCAGCTGGCTGATGATGTTCGCCTGGGGCCTGGCCGTTCCCGTGGCGCTGATCTATGCGCTCTACCACCCGCAGACCCATCCCTGGGCCAACGCCGCCATGGTGGCGGGCGCCATGTTCATCGCCGTCACCTGGTACGTGCACATGCCGGCCGCATCGCAATGCACGGCCATGTATCCGCAGACCGGCATGGCCTGCTCGGTGCTGCAATGGGGCTTCAGCATGAGCCTGGGCGTGGCTACGGCGGCCTATGTGTTCCTGGTCTTCATGATTGCGCTGTCCTCGCTGGGGCTGCTGGCCGAATGCGTCTCGCGCAATGAGCCGCCCAGGCCCTGAATCCGCAGGGTCTTGCGCAAGAGTCCCGGCCGCCGATTTTTTGCCGCCGGGCCGCCCCAAGGCAAAAAGCGGCCCCCTCGGGGGGCAGCGGACCTTGCGCAGCAAAGGGGGCGTGGGGGCTTCTTTTATAATGGCGGCTGGGTGTCCAGACCGCATGGGGCGGCAGGACAGGTGTTGATAGCGCAGGTCGGGCCGCCTGCGCACCGGGGCCGCAAGGCCCCTTTGCTGCTTTGCACATGAACACCTACACGACCCCGCGGCCGTCCGGCCCGCGCACGCCCCTTTTCCTGTCTTTCGCCGATCGCGTCGGCGCCTTCCTGTCCCGCTGGTCCCATGCCGAGGCTGCGGGCGGCATCGTGCTGCTGCTGGCAGCGGCCGCCGCCCTGCTCTGGGCGAACTCCGGCTGGGCCGGCTCCTATGAGGCGCTGTGGCACACGCCGCTGAGCCTGGGCCTGGGCCCGTGGCAGCTGTCGCAATCCCTGCATTTCTGGGTCAATGATGCGCTGATGAGCGTGTTCTTTCTCGTGGTCGGCATGGAGATACGCCGCGAGATGCATTCCGGCGCACTGGCCCGGCCGCGCCAGGCGCTGCTGCCCGTGATGGCCGCGCTGGGCGGCGTGGTGGCGCCGGCGCTGATCTTCCTGGCCTTCAATGCCGCGCCGCCGCTGCGCAATGGCTGGGCCGTGCCCACGGCCACCGACATCGCCTTTGCCATGGGCGTGCTGGCCCTGCTGGGCAGGGGGCTGCCGCCCGCGCTGCGCGTGTTCCTGCTGGCGCTGGCCATCATCGACGACCTGGTGGCCGTGCTCATCATTGCGCTGTTCTATTCGGGCGGGCTGCAATGGAGCCAGCTGCTGGTGGCCGCCGCCGGCCTGGCCGGCGTGTTCCTGCTGCAGTCGCTGGGCGTGCGCCGCGCCTGGGCCTATGTGCTGCCGGGAGCCGTGCTCTGGTGGGGCATCTGGCAGACCGGCGCCCATCCGACGCTGGCCGGCGTGGTGCTGGGCCTGGTGACGCCCGTGCATGCGCTGGCCGGCCGCGAAAGCGCCGCGCCCGTGGAGCGCGTGCAGGCGGACCTGCATCCCTGGGTAGCCTTTGGCGTGATGCCGCTGTTTGCGCTGGCCAATGCCGGCGTGCCGCTGCAGGGGGCGGGCACCGCTGGCATCGATGCGGCGGGCACCTCGGCCGTGATGTGGGGCGTGGCCCTGGCCCTGGTGCTGGGCAAGCCGCTGGGCGTGCTGATCAGCTGCTGGCTGGCCGTGCGCCTGCGGCTGTGCGCGCTGCCGCCAGGCATGGGCTGGGGCGACACGCTGCTGGCAGGCCTGCTGGCAGGCATTGGCTTCACCATGGCCATCTTCATCGCCACGCTGGCCTTTGACAGCGAGGCCCTGCTCAATGCCGCCAAGCTGGGCGTGCTGTTGGCCTCGGCCACGGCCGCCGTGCTGGGGCTGGGCTGGGGGATGGTGCTGCGCCGGCGCCATGCTGCGGACGCGACAGCCCTGCCCGCCTGAGCAGCAGGCGCTGCGTACACTGCGGCGCATGAGCGATACAGCAACAGACTCCCGCCTGCGTGACATCCTCGTGCAGTGCCGCACCCTGGCCGTGGTCGGCCTGTCGCCGCAGCCCGACCGGCCCAGCCACCAGGCCTCGCAGTACATGCAGCGCCACGGCTACCGCATCGTTCCCGTCAACCCCGTGGTGGCACGCGAAGGCGGACGCATCCTGGGCGAGCCCGTCCATGCCAGTCTGGCCGACGCTGCGGCCGCGCTGGCCGCACAGGGCCTGCGCATCGACATGGTCGATTGCTTCCGAAAGAGCGAGGACATCCCGCCGCTGGCCGCCGAGGCCGTTGCCGTCGGCGCGCGCTGCCTGTGGCTGCAATTGGGCGTGGTCAACGACAAGGCCCTGGAACTGGCCCGCGCCGCGGGCCTGTGGACCGTGCAGGACCGCTGCGTGAAGATCGAGCACCAGCGCCTTCTGGCCGATGCCCCGCCCACTGCCCGGTAACTCAGGAATTGCCCATGAAAAAGGCCGCAGCCCCGAAGAGGCTGCGGCCTGCAATTGGCGTGGACCAAGGCCCGGTCAGTCCGGTGCAGGTTACCTGCCTCCGTCCGGGTGTCTGCTTCAGCCCACATCCAGCATCATGCACGGTCTTTGTGACAGCCCTGTGATGCACATCACGGTCCGGCCCATTGCACAAGAAGCCGGCTCCGCCCTCTCTTTCCGAAAATTCCCAATTTCCCCAAAACGCTGCGACGGCCTCAGCCGCGCCGCGTGAACAGGCGCAGGTAGCGCGAAGGCAGGTCCTGCATGCGCATCATGATGGGCAGGTCGGCCGTGTTGAAGTCGCTGTCCCAGGCCGGCGCGCCCAGCACCTTGGCCCCCGTGCGCAGGTAGCCCTGGATCAGCGCAGGCGGCTCCACGCTCATGCCGCTGGTGCTGATGGATGCCAGCTCCTCGGGCAGGGCCACGCGGGGACGCACCTGCAGCTCGGGCTCGGCCAGATGGGTCTGGCGCAGTTGCTGCCAGACGCGCGCCGGGCCCTCGCCATGGGCCAGCCCCGGGTACTGCATGGGGATGCTGGCGCAGCCGACCATGGCGTCGAGCCGGTTGCGCTGCATGAATTCGGCCAGCGCGCCCCACAGCGCCAGGATCACGCCGCCCTGGCGGTGCGATGCGTGCACGCAGCTGCGGCCCAGCTCCACCATGCGCGGGCGCCAGGCGGCGAGCGGGCCCAAGTCGAATTCCTGGTCGGAGTACAGGCCCCCGGCGCGCAGCGCCTGGGTGGGAGTGAGCAGGCGGTAGGTGCCGATGACCACGCCCTTGTCGGCATCGCAGACCATGAGGTGCTCGCAGAAGTCGTCGAAGGCATCAATGTCGTGCCCGGCCAGCGGCGTCTGCAGCACGGCGCCCATCTCGGCGGCGAACACCGCGTGGCGCAGGCGCTGCACCTGGCGCACCTCGTCGAGATGGCGGGCCCAGCGCACATCCAGCCGCAGCGGTTTGTCCGCGGCCTGGGGTGGCTGGAGAAGCGCGGAAAGCGGGGGCTTGGCGATCTCGATCGCCGCGTTGCGAAGGGTGTCCAGAACGTCCATATGCCCGCCTTCCTCGTCATGTTGGACGCAGTCGGTGACCTGCCTGTGCCACTCGGTTTGCCTGCGTGCCGCCATTGTGGAAAGCGGCCATGAAAGTCCCGCGACGGTTGCGTTACAGCAACATGTCACACCGCACTGCAATGGTGCACTGCAGCAAATGCCTCTATGACAGGTGCTGCGCGCAAGTTGGTGCACGCCACCACAGGGTTGGCATGTCGTCAAAAATGAAACAAATTGTGCGTTAATGACAGGGCCGCATGCCCGGCCATTGCGGCTTGCGGAGTCCTCAGTCTTCCCTTGCCGCGCCATGCTCCAGACCCTTCGCTCCAAGATCCTTGCCATCAGCACAGCCACCGTGGTCGGCGCCCTTGCCATCACGGGGGCTGCCACGTACCACATCGTTCGCGGCAGCACTTTCCAGACCATTGAACAGGACCTGGACGCCATCACCGCCGGCAACACCATGGCCATCGACCAGTGGGTGGCCTCCAAGGCACGCGCCGTCAGCGCCGCCGCCGCCGTGATCGAGCACGGCGACCCGCAGGGCTTTGCCGCCCACATGGGCCAGGCCAGCGGCTTTCCCATCACCACGGTGGGCTGGGAAGACAAGACCTACAAGTCCACCACCAGCACTCCGCCCGACTACGACCCCACGGCCCGCCCCTGGTACAAGAGCGCCGTGCAGGCCGGCAAGCTGGCCCTGACCAAGCCCTATGGCGACTCCACCACGGGCGTGCCCTATGTGGCCTTCGTGGCGCCCATGCTGCGCGGCGGCGCGCTGCAGGGCGTGATCAGCGGCGCCGTGCCGCTGGAGGGCGTGCGCGAGGTGGTCTCCGCCATCCGCCCCACGCCCGGCAGCCTGGGCTTCGTGGTCAGCCGTGACGGCCAGGTGCTGGCGCATGCCGATGCCAAGCTGCTGCTCAAGCCCACCTCCGACATCTCCGAGCTGCTGACGCCGGCCGCGCTGACTGCGCTTGCCAGCGCCACGGCACCGCTGGAAGTGAACCTGGGCGGCAGCGCCAAGCTGCTCAAGGCCCGCCCGGTGCAGGGCACGGACTGGCTGCTGGTGGTCGCGCTGGACAAGGCCGAGGCCACGACCGGCCTGCAAAGCGTGCTCAAGACGCTGGCCATCGCCATCGTGCTGCTGGCCTGCCTGGCCACGGCCGTGGCGGCGGCGCTGACGGCCCAGTCCTTCCGACGCCTGTCCCAGGTGCGCGACGCCATGGACAAGATCGGCTCGGGCGGCGGCGACCTGACGCAGCGCCTGCCGGTGTCGGGCAATGACGAAGTGGCGCAGATCGCCTCGTCCTTCAACGGCTTCGTCGAGCAGATCGGCACCGTGCTCAAGGATGTGCGCAACGGCGTGGAGTCCATGAAGACCGCCACCGACGAGATCAAGCTGGGCAACCTGGACCTGTCCAACCGCACCGAATCCTCGGCCAGCAGCCTGCAGGAGACCTCGGCCTCGCTGTCGCAGCTGACGGCCAATGTGCGCCAGTCGGCCGAGGCGGCCGCCATGGCCACGCGCCTGGCGCAGTCGGCCAGCAGCTCGGCCACCAAGGGTGGCGACGTGGTGGGCAGCGCCGTGAGCACCATGGACGACATCTCCCGGGCCTCGTCCAAGATCGGCGAGATCATCGGCGTCATCGACGCCATCGCCTTCCAGACCAACATCCTGGCGCTCAATGCCGCCGTCGAGGCCGCCCGCGCCGGTGAGCAGGGCCGGGGCTTTGCCGTGGTGGCCTCGGAGGTGCGCAGCCTGGCCCACCGCAGCGCGGCGGCCGCCAAGGAGATCAAGACCCTGATCGACGCCTCCGGCGCCAGCGTGGCCATGGGCACGGAGCGCGTGCGCGCGGCCGGCCAGACCATGGGCGAGATCGTGGACGGCATCCAGCGCGTCTCCCAGATCATTGTCGAGATCAACGGCGCCATGACCGAGCAGAGCGTGGGCATCGGCCAGATCAACCAGGCCGTGGCCGACATGGACCGTGCCACGCAGCAGAACGCCGCGCTGGTGGAGGAGTCCACCGCCGCATCGTCCGTGCTCAACGAGCAAGCCCACCACCTGTCGCGCACGGTGGCCGGCTTCACGCTGGAAGGGCGTGCACCTGCCCGGGACCAGTTGCTGCTCACGCACTGAGCCTTGACCAAGCGCCACTGAACCCCACCGGGGGCTGCGCGCTCAGGCCTGGGCCGGCGCTCCCAGGCGCTGGGACAGGCTGCGCGCCTGGGCCTGCAGCAGCCGGGCCGGCCGGCCCTGGGGGTCCAGATCCAGCGTGGCCGAGGGGCCGATGGCGGCAATGGCCAGCACCAGCTGGCCAAAGCCGTCGAACACCGGCACGGCCAGCGCGCTCACGCCTGACAGCAGCTGGTTCTCGACCCGGCTCAGGCGGCTGGCGCGGATGGCGGCCAACTCCTTTGCAAAGGCGGGCTCCTCCAGGCTGTGGCCTTCCGCGTCCAGCAGGGGCGCAATGCGCCCGGGCTCGCCAAAGGCCGCAAAGATCTTGCCCGTGGCCGTGTGGCGCAGCGATGCGGGCGTGCCGTGGCGCATGGCCACATAGACATGGGTGGGCCCCTCTTCCACGCGGATGATGGTCGGCCCCTGGCCGCTCCACATGGCAATCGACACCGTGCTGCCCACCTCCTGCGCCAGCGCGGGCAGCTCGGCAATCGCCAGGCGCACGGGATCGGCCTGCTGCAGGCTGATCAGCCCCATCTGTATGGCCAGCGGCCCCAGGCCGTAGTGGCCGCTGGCACGGTCCTGCTCCATCAGGCCCAGTTTGCAAAAGCTCACCAGGTAGGGGTGGGCCTTGGCCGCCGTCATCTCGGCCTCGCGCGCCAGATCCTTGAGCGCCATGCGCCGGCCCGTGCGTGCCAGTGCCTTGAGCAACTGGCCGCCGACTTCCACGCTCTGGATGCCGCGCGGGCCGCGCGCGGGCTCGTCATCGCTGCTGTCAGGAAGGAAGACGGGGCTGTTCGGGGAAGAGGCGGCATCGGACATGGCAGGCATTGTGAAGGCTGGAACCCGGAGTTTGCGGCTCCGAGGGTTTTTCACTATGCCAAACGAATTGTTCAATGTTGAATTTTTCCCTAGCATTCAGGCATTCGATAAAAACAAATGCGTTTGTCCATTTCAAAAGCAGGATGCCCATGACCACCAAGACCTTTGCCTCCGCCGCCGACCTCGAAATCAAGCAGGTCAGCTTCGACAAGCTCTCCGAGCACGCCTACGCCTACACGGCCGAGGGCGACCCCAACACCGGCATCATCATTGGCGACGACGCCGTGATGGTGATCGACACCCAGGCCACGCCCGTCATGGCGCAGGACGTGATCCGCCGCATCCGCGAGATCACCGACAAGCCCATCAAGTACGTCACGCTGTCGCACTACCACGCGGTGCGCGTGCTGGGCGCCTCGGCCTTCTTCGCGGAAGGCGCCGAGCACATCATTGCCAGCCAGGACACCTATGACCTGATCGTGGAGCGCGGCGAGCAGGACAAGGCCAGCGAGATCGGCCGCTTTCCCCGCCTGTTCCAGAACGTGGAAAGCGTGCCCGACGGCATGACCTGGCCCACCCTCACCTTCACCGGCAAGATGACGCTGTGGCTGGGCAAGCTGGAAGTGCAGATCCTGCAGCTGGGCCGCGGCCACACCAAGGGCGACACCGTGGTCTGGCTGCCCCAGGACAAGGTGCTGTTCAGCGGCGACCTGGTGGAGTTCGGCGCCACGCCCTATGCGGGCGATGCCTACTTCCAGGACTGGCCGCACACGCTGGACGCCATCGCCGCCCTGCAGCCCGAAAAGCTGGTGCCCGGCCGGGGCGCCGCGCTGCAGACGCCGGCCGAGGTGCAGGCCGGCCTGGCCGGCACGCGCGACTTCATCAGCGACCTGTGGACCGAGGTCAAGGCCGGCGCCGACGCCCAGCAGGACCTGCGCAAGGTCTACGAGGCCGCCTTCGCCAAGCTGCAGCCCAAGTACGGCCAGTGGGTGATCTTCAACCACTGCATGCCCTTCGATGTGACCCGCGCCTACGACGAGGCCTCGGGCCATGCCGACCCGCGCATCTGGACCGCCGAGCGCGACCGCCAGATGTGGGAAGCGCTCGAAGGCTGAACCAAGGCGGCGTGCCGGTCCTGAGCACCGGCACACCTGCCCATCGCACCCGCCCGCGCACCGGCATTCCCTGATGCCGGCGGGGATGGCTGCGCCTTTTCTCTCTCATACGCCCACGACAGAGGACGAACCCCATGTCCCACCCCGCCATCTCCCTGCAAGCGCTGCGCGGCAGCGGCGCAGACATACAGGCCATCCACATCCCCTACGAGCGCCATGCCGACCAGGACGCCGGTGCGGACACGCCCGCCCGGCATCCCGTGGTCATCGTCGGCGCCGGCCCCGTAGGCCTGTCGCTGGCCATCGACCTGGCCCAGCGCGGCCAGCGCGTGGTGCTGCTGGACAACGACTGCCGGCTGTCCACGGGCTCGCGCGCCATCTGCTTTTCCAAGCGCACGCTGGAGATCTGGGACCGCCTGGGCGTGGGCCAGGCGATGGTGGACAAGGGCGTGTCCTGGAACCTGGGCAAGGTCTTCTTCAAGGACCAGCCGCTGTACCGCTTCGACCTGCTGCCCGAGGACGGCCACGAGCGCCCGGCCTTCATCAACCTGCAGCAGTACTACGCCGAGGCCTATCTGGTCGAGCGCGCACTGCAGCTGCCGCTGATCGACCTGCGCTGGCACAGCAAGGTCACGGCGCTCGAGCCGCGGGCCGAGGGCGCGCTGCTGACCGTGGAGACGCCCGACGGCAGCTACCGCATCGATGCGCAATGGGTCCTGGCCTGCGACGGCTCGCGCTCGCCGCTGCGCGGCCTGCTGGGCCAGGAAAGCCATGGCCGCATCTTCCGCGACCGCTTCCTGATCGCCGACGTGAAGATGCACGCCGAATTCCCCACCGAGCGCTGGTTCTGGTTCGACCCGCCCTTCCACCCGGGCCAGAGCGTGCTGCTGCACCGCCAGCCCGACGATGTCTGGCGCATCGACTTCCAGCTGGGCTGGGACGCCGATCCCGAGGAAGAGAAAAAGCCCGAGAACATCATTCCCCGCATCCGCGCCCTGCTGGGCAAGGACGCGCCCTTCGAGCTGGAATGGGCCAGCGTCTACACCTTCGCCTGCCTGCGCATGGACCGATTCGTCCATGGCCGCGTGGTCTTCGCGGGCGACAGCGCCCACGGCGTCTCGCCGTTTGGCGCACGCGGCGCCAACAGCGGCGTGCAGGATGCCGAGAACCTGGCCTGGAAGCTGGACCGCGTGCTGCGCGGCCAGGCCGATGCCTCGCTGATCGCCACCTATGGCGCCGAGCGCGAATACGCGGCCGACGAGAACATCCGCAACTCCACGCGCGCCACCGACTTCATCACGCCCAAGAGCGAGATCAGCCGCCTGTTCCGCGACGCCGTGCTCGACCTGGCACGCGACCATGAATTCGCGCGCCGCATCGTCAACAGCGGGCGGCTGTCCGTGCCGGCCACGCTGCATGGCTCGGCGCTCAACACGCCCGACACCGACACCTTCGACGGCACCCAATTGCCCGGCGCCGTGCTGGCCGATGCGCCCATGCGCCGGCCCGGCGTGGACGGCACGGCCTGGCTGCTGCGCGCCCTGGGCCCGGACTTCACGCTGCTGCACTTCGGCCCCACGCCGGCCTGGGCGCAGGCGCTGCCCGGCGTGCTCAACCTGTCCGTCGCGACAGAGGGCGAGGCCCATGCACCAGACGCCGACCTCATCGATGCGCGCGGCCTGGCGGCCAGACGCCTGGATGCGCGCCCCGGCACCAGCTACCTGCTGCGGCCCGACCAGCATGTCTGCGCGCGCTGGCGCCGCCCCGACGAGGCCGGCGTGCGCGCCGCTCTCCAAAGAGCCTGCGGCGCCGCCGCCACGGCCTGAACCTCTTACGCCCCATCCACAGGAGACCGCCATGCTGCTGTCCACCCACCCCAACCTGCAGGCCTGCGACGATTTCTACGAAGCCCTGATCGCCACCCACCAGGGGCTCGACACCGCGCAAAGCCATGCCCTCAATGCCCGCCTCGTGCTGCTGCTGGCCAACCACATCGGCCACCAGGGCACCTTGCTGCATGCGCTCGAACTGGCCCGCGCCAGCGCAGGACTTGCCCCTGCCGGCGCGGACCCCGCCGAGCGCGGCGCCGTGACACCGGTCGCCCCGGTGCACGCGGCCGCCTGAAGCCGCGCGCCGCCGCCCGCGCGGCGGCCTGCCATCCCCACAAAGGCGCCCGCCTCACACCTTGGACATCTCACAAGGGCGCCGCATACAACATGGAGACAAGGATGCAACGCAAGCAGTTTCTGGCCGCACTGGCCTGCTCGGGCCTGGCCCTGGCCGCAGGGCCTGCCGCCCTGGCACAGGACAAGCCCCTGGAATGGGTCGTGGGCTATGCGGCCGGCGGCGGCTCGGACGTGGTCGCCCGCGTCATCGCCGAGGCCATGGGCCGCAACCTGGAGCGGGTCATCGTCATCAACAACAAGCCCGGCGCAGGCACCAACATCGCGGCCGAGTACAGCGCCCGCTCGCGCGACCACGGCAACCTCATGTTCACGGCCGACTTCGCCACGCTGGCGGCCAACCCCTTCCTGTTCAGCAAGCTCAACTACAACGCCGAGCGCGACTTCAAGCCCGTGGGCATGCTGGTGCGCTTTCCCATGCTGCTGGTGGTCAACAACGAGGTGCCCGCCACCAACCTCGCCGAATTCCTGGCCTGGGCCAAACAGCAAAAGACCGGCGTGAGCTGGGGCTCGGCCGGCCTGGGCAGCCCCCACCACCTGGTGGGCGAGCTGTTCCGGGAGCAGGCGGGCCTCACCAACATGACCCATGTGCCCTACCGCGGAGCGGCCCCTGCCGTGCAGGACGTGGTCGGCGGCCAGATTCCCGCCATGTGGGCCGACAGCGCCACCATCATTCCCTTCCTGAGCGAGAAAAAGCTCAAGGCCATCGGCGTGGCCAGCCCTGCGCGCGTGGACGTGCTGCCCCAGGTCGCCACGCTGCAGGAGCAGGGTCTGAAAGGTTTCGAGGGCTATGCCTGGCAGGGCATCGTCGTGCCCACGGGCAGCTCGGCCGAGGTGGTCAAGAAGTTCAGCCAGTCGCTGCAGCAGGCCCTGGCCGACACCCGCACCAAGGCACGCCTGGCCGCCATGGGCGTGGAGCCCATGCCCGGCAGCGCCGAGCAGATGGGCCAGTTCGTGCGCGCCGAGCGCGGCAAGTGGGGTCGGGTGATCGCGGCCAACAACATCAAGCTGGATTGAGCGCCACGCTGCAGACGCAAAAAGGCTGCCGGTCCGGCAGCCTTTTTCGTTGTGGCTGGCGGTTGCGTCTCAGGCCACCGCCGCCGCCTCCGCACTGCGCCCCATCCCCAGATAGGTATCGATGATGCGCCGGTCGTGCAGCAGCTCCCTGGCCGCGCCGCTGAGCGCCACGGCGCCCATCTCCAGCACGTAGGCACGGTCGGCCACCTTGAGGGCGGCGCGCGCGTTCTGCTCGACCAGCAGCACCGAGACGCCGTGGTCGCGCAGGCCGGCCACGACCTGCAGCACCTCGCGCACGATCAGCGGCGCCAGGCCCAGCGAGGGCTCGTCCAGCAGCAGCAGGCGCGGGCGTGCCATCAGCGCGCGGCCGATGGCCAGCATCTGGCGCTCGCCGCCCGACAGGGTGGAGGCCATCTGCGGGCGCCGCTCCCTCAGGCGCGGGAAGATGGCGAAGACCTCGTCCATGCGCTGCGCCTGGTCGCGCAGGCCCCGGCGCCAGCGCGAGAAGCCGCCCAGCAGCAGGTTGTCCTCCACCGACATCTCGCCGAACAGCTCGCGCTTTTCGGGCACCAGGGCCACGCCGTTGGCCACCATGACCTCGACGCCGGGGCGTGCGATGCGCTTGCCGTCCAGATGGATCTCGCCGCGCGAGGGCAGCAGGCCCATGGCGGCCGACAGCAGCGTGGTCTTGCCCGCGCCGTTGGGGCCGATGACGGTGACGATCTCGCCGCTGCGCACATCCAGATCCACCTGGTGCACCGCCTCCACGGGACCGTAGGACACGCTCAGGCCCTTGAGCTGCAAAAGGGTGTCGCTCATGCCGTCTCTCCGGTTGCCTCGTCGTCGTCGCCGCCGCCCAGGTAGGCATCCAGCACGCGCTGGTTGACCTGGATCTGGGCCGGCGTGCCTTCGGCGATCACGGTGCCGAACTCCAGCACCGTGATGCGGTCCGCAAGATTCATGACGAACTCCATGTCGTGCTCGACGACGAGAATGCCCAGCCCCTCGGCGCGCAGCTGGCGCAGCAGGTCGGCCAGGGCCTGTTTTTCCAGGTGGCGCAGGCCGGCTGCCGGCTCGTCCAGCAGCAGGGCCGCGGGCTGTCCGGCCAGGGCGCGTGCGATCTCCACGATGCGCTGCTGGCCCAGGGCCAGCGAGGCGGCCGGCACGTCGGCGAAGGCGCCCAGGCCGCAGCGCTCGATCTGGCGGCGCGCCTCGGCCAGCACCGAGGCCTCCTCGGCCCGGTCCAGGCGCAGCATGGAGGCCAGCCAACCCCGGTGCGCACGCCGGTGCGCGCCCACGGCCACGTTCTCCAGCACGCTGCGCTGGCCCAGCAGGCGCACATGCTGGAAGGTGCGGCCCAGGCCCAGGGCGGCAAAGCGGCGCGAGGGCGCATCGTTCATGGCCTGGTCCATGAAGCGCACCTGGCCCTCGGTGGGCGAGTCCACGCCCGAGATCATGTTGAAGAAAGTGCTCTTGCCCGCGCCGTTGGGGCCGATCAGCGCATGCACCTCGCCGGCCCTGAGCGTCATGGCCACATCGTTGTTGGCCACCAGGCCGCCAAAGCGCTTGGTCACATGCTCGGCCGCCAGCAGCACCTGGCCCGCCGCGGGCAGCGCGCGCTGCGCCAGCGGCGCAGCGTCCGCCAGCTTGAGATCAGACACGGGCCGGCGCACCCAGCGCGCCGTGAGCGCCTGCAGCGTGGGCCACAGGCCTTCTGCAAAGCGCTGCAGCACCAGCACCATCAGCAGGCCGAAGACGATGACCTCGAAGTTGCCGCTGGTGCCCAGCAGAGCCGGCAATATGTCCTGCAGCTTTTGCTTGATCAGCGTGATCAGCGTGGCGCCCAGCACCGCGCCCCACAGGTGGCCGGCGCCGCCGACCACGGCCATGAACAGGTACTCGATGCCCACGTTGAGGTTGAAGGGCGCCGGGCTCACGAAGCGCTGCATGTGGGCGTAGAGCCAGCCCGAGAGCGTGGCCAGCAGGGCCGCCAACACGAAGAGCTTGACGCGGTAGTGCGCCGTGTCGATGCCCATGGACTCGGCCATGACGCGGCCGCCGCGCAGCGCGCGGATGGCCCGGCCCTCGCGCGAGTCCAGCAGGTTGTGCAGCAGCCACAGCGCCACCAGCAGCACGGCCCAGATCACCACGCCCATGGCGCGCGGCGAGGCCAGCGAGACGCCACCGATCACCAGCGGCGCAATGCCCGTGATGCCGGTCTGCCCGCCCAGGAATTCCATGTTGCCGAACAGGTAGTACAGGCTCAGCCCCCAGGCGATGGTGCACAGCGGCAGGTAGTGGCCCTGCAGCTTGACCGTGACCGCGCCCAGCAGCCAGGCCACGACGAAGGTGATGAGCAGGCCCAGCGCCAGGCCCACCCAGGGCAGGCCCGCCGCGCCCACCAGCCCGCCCAGCGCCGCCACCGAGGCCGGCGCCGTGCAGACCCAGGCCGTGGCATAGGCGCCGATGCCCACGAAGGCCGCCTGGCCGAACGAGGTCATGCCGCCCACGCCGGTCAGCATCACCAGGCCTGCCGCCACCATGGCGAACAGGCCGATGTAGCTGAGGATGACGACGGTGAAATCGGGCAGGAAGCCCCAGGACGCGGCCAGCAGCGCAATGGCGGCCACCGTGAGCACGCGCGTGCTGATGCCGCCCGAGGCGGCCTTGGCAGGCGCCGCGGCCTGCGAGGAAACGGGGGCGCTCATTCTTCTTCCTCCACATGGTGGCTATTGCGCGATCGCCACCACAGCACCGGGATGATCAGCGTGAACACCAGCACCTCCTTGTAGGCACTGGCCCAGAACGACGAGAAGGCCTCCAGCAGCCCGACCAGCAGCGCGCCGGCCAGGGCCAGCGGGTAGCTGGCCAGCCCGCCCACGATGGCGGCCACGAAGCCCTTGAGGCCGATCAGAAAGCCGGTGTCGTAGTACACCGTGGTCAGCGGCGCGATCAGCAGGCCCGAGATGGCGCCGATCAGCGCGGCCAGCGCAAAGCTCACGTCGCCGGCCATGGCCGTGGGAATGCCCATGAGGCGTGCGCCCACGCGGTTGATGGCCGTGGCGCGCAGCGCCTTGCCGATCATGGAGCGCTCGAAGAACACGAACAGCAGGGCCACCAGCACCAGGGTCACGCCCACCACCACCAGGGACTGGCCCGAGATCGTGATGTCGCCCAGGCGCAGCTGCGCCTCGGAAAACGCGGGGGTGCGCGAGCCTTCGGCCCCGAAGAACAGCAGCCCCAGGCCGACCAGCACGCCGTGCATGGCCACCGAGACGATGAGCAGCATCAGCACCGAGGCATGGGCCAGCGGCCGGTAGGCCAGGCGGTACAGCAGCGGCCCCATGGGCGTGATCAGCACCAGGGTGGCCAGCGCCTGCAGCATCAGCGAGGACGGGCGCAGCCCCCAGGCCAGGGCCACGGCAATGGCCGGCAGCGCCAGGCACCACAGGAAGGTGGCGGGCCAGCTCACCTGGCTGCCCGCGCGCCAGCGCAGCAGGTCCACCACCAGCACGGCGGCGGCCAGGGCCAGCAGCAGCCACAGCGTGGTGGGCACGCGTCCGGCCTGCATCATGGCCAGGGTGAGCGCGCCGAAGGCGACGAACTCCCCCTGCGGGATGAAGATGATGCGGGTGACCGAGAACACCAGCACCAGGGCCAGCGCCATCAGGCCGTAGACGGCGCCGTTGACGATGCCGTCCTGCCCCAGCAGCAGGGCGATTTGCAGATCCATGATCGACTTTCGAGCAGACGCGGCCAAGCGCCACAGCGGCCGCCACCAGGCGCGGCAGCCGCTGCGGCCTCAGACCTGCAGGTTCAGGGCTGGTACTTCCAGGTACCGTTCTCGATCTTGACCATGACGGCCGCGCGCTGGTCCAGGCCCAGGTGGTCGGTGGGCGTCATGTTGAAGATGCCGTGGGCGCCGGCCACGTCCTTGGTCTGCTCCAGCGCATCGCGCAGCGCGGCGCGGAACTCGGCCGTGCCGGGCTGGGCCTTCTTGAGCGCGGCGGGAATCGCCGCTTCGAGCACGCGGCCCGCATCCCAGGAATGCGCGCCAAAGGTCGAAGCCGTGCCCTTGCCGTTGGCGGCCTCGTAGGCCTCCACATAGGAGACGGCGGACTTCTTGACCGGATTGCTGTCGGGCAGCTGGTGGGCCACCAGCACGGGGCCGGCGGGCAGCAGCGTGCCTTCCACATCCTTGCCGCCCACGCGCAGGAAGTCGGCATTGGCCACGCCGTGGGTCTGGTAGATCTTGCCCTGGTAGCCGCGCTCCTTGAGCGACTTCTGCGGCAGTGCGGCCGGCGTGCCCGAGCCGGCGATCAGCACCGCATCGGGCTTGGCCGCCATGAGCTTGAGCGTCTGGCCCGTGACCGAGGTGTCGCTGCGCGAATAGGCCTCGGTGGCGGTGAGCTTGAGGCCCTTGGCCTCGGCCACCTTGCGGAATTCCTGCAGCCAGCTTTCTCCATAGGCGTCGTTGAAGCCGATGTAGCCCACGGTCTTGATGCCGGCCTTGGCCATGTGCTCGCCGATGGCGGCGGCCATCATGGCGTCGTGCTGGGGCGTCTTGAAGACCCAGAACTTCTTGGCATCCACGGGCTCGACGATCTTGGCCGAGGCCGCCAGCGTGATCATGGGCGTCTTGGCCTCGGAGACCACGTCCACCATGGCCAGGGAGTTGGGCGTGATGCTGGAGCCCAGGATCACGTCGACCTTGCTCTCGCTGATCAGCTTGCGCGTGTTGGCCACGGCCGCCGTGGTGTCGGAGGCGTCGTCCAGGATGATGTAGTTGACCTTCTGGCCCGCCACCGTGCGCGGCATCAGCGCCACCGTGTTCTTTTCGGGAATGCCCAGCGACGCGGCCGGCCCGGTGGCCGAGACCACCACGCCCACGTTGATGTCGGCCAGGGCCGAGCCCCACACCGTGGCCAGGGTTGCGGCCAGCAGGCCCAGTTTCGTCAAACGCTTCATGTCTGTCTCCTTGTGTTGGATGGGGCGTGGCACCTTCAGGCGCCACAATTTACCGTGGTAACTATTTTTTTACCAGCGGTTTGATGCACGGGTTTGCCTGGGGTCTGCACGGCAGGCAAGCCTCCCAGGAACAGGTCGGCCACCACGGGGGCCATGGCCTCGTGGTCCAGCGTTCCGTCGGGCCGCAGCCAGGTGAACATCCAGTTCATCATCCCGAACAGCAGCATGGCCAGCGCCTTGGACAGGCCCGCGCCGTCGGCGTCCGGCCGCAGCTGGGCCACCGCCTGGGCAAAGGCCTCGACCACGGCGCGCTCCTTGCCCACCACGCGCTGGCGGTCCTCGTCCTGCAGGAAGCGCACGTCCTCGGTCAGCACGCGGTGGGCATGGCGGGCATGGGCGTACTCCTGCACGAAGCGTTCGATCAGCATGCGCAGCCGCGGCTCGGGCGGCAGGCCCATGGCCTGCACCTCGTCCACCAGGGCCTGCAGCCGCGTCATGTGGCCATCGGTGATGTCCACCAGCAGCGCGTACTTGTCGCGGAAGTAGTGGTAGATGGTGGGCTTGGACAGGCCGCAGGCCTGGGCCACCTCGTTCATCGAAGTGCCGGGGTAGCCGCTGCGCGCGAACAGCGCGGCGGCATGGCCCAGGATCAGTTCGCGCTGGTCGTCGTATCCGGAAGATCGGCCTCGGGCCATGGGACTCCTGTGCGCGCTCAGCGGCTGCGGTGGTCGATCACGCGGCGGGCCTTGCCCACCAGGGTGCGCTCTATGGAATCGGGCCGCAGCACCTCGACCTCGGCGCTCACGCCGACCAGGGTCTTGATGCGTTGCTGCACCCACAGTGCCAGCGCCTCGGTGTCGCCCTGCGTGCCCGGCTGCATCTCGCAGCGCACGGCCAGCCGGTCCAGGTTGCCCTCGCGCGTGACCACCAGCTGGTACTGGCCCGACAGCTGGGCGTTCTGCAGCACGATCTCCTCGATCTGCGAGGGAAACAGGTTCACGCCGCGGATGATGAGCATGTCGTCGCTGCGCCCCACGATCTTGCCCATGCGCCGGAAGCTGCGCGAAGTCGGCGCCAGCAGCCGCGTCAGGTCCCGCGTGCGGTAGCGAATGATGGGCATGGCCTCCTTGGACAGCGACGTGAAGACCAGCTCGCCCTCGCTGCCGTCGGGCAGCACCTCGCCCGTGTCCGGGTCGATGATCTCGGGATAGAAATGGTCTTCCCA
>NZ_JBICKY010000021.1:0-246428 GCF_043104705.1 Delftia sp. WSY_10
CGATGTGCCGGGCAGGTTTGCAAAGATTTTCGTGAAATTTTTCTGGCGAGAGGCGCGTGACGTCGCTTTTCGGAAACGGCAAAGAAAAAGGCCGTTGCATGTGCAACGGCCTTTTCATGTTTGGTGCCCAGGAGAGGACTCGAACCTCCACGGAGTTACCCGCTAGTACCTGAAACTAGTGCGTCTACCAATTCCGCCACCTGGGCTTGCTGAAGCTGAAATTCTACTGCATTTTTTGCAGCGAAGTCCTGATCTTCGATTTTTTTCTTGAGACTGTGATCGGCCAAGTCATGAAGCCAGGGAGCCACCTTCTTGTGAAGATAGTTCCTCAGTTCACCGCAACCTCTGCAGGTTGTCGTTAAACTTGGTGCCCAGGAGAGGACTCGAACCTCCACGGAGTTACCCGCTAGTACCTGAAACTAGTGCGTCTACCAATTCCGCCACCTGGGCATCTCAGGAAAGATTTAGATTGTATACCAAGAAAATGAACCCTCACGCAAAAAGTGCCGACGCGAACGACGAAATCGGGGGCAGTGTGCAGGGGCACCGCGACGGACATGGCTTCGTCATCCGTGATGACGGCGAAGGCGACATCTTCCTTCCCCCCAATGAAATGCGTGCGGTGCTGCACAAGGACCGTGTCAAGGTTCGCATCGTGCGGCAGGACCGCCGCGGCAGGCCTGAAGGCCGCGTGGTCGAGATCATCGAGCGGCCTGCGCACAACATCATTGGCCGCTTCTTGCAGGAAAGCGGCGTGTATCTGGTCGCTCCCGAAGACAAGCGCTATGGCCAGGACATCCTGATCCCTGCCAACGCGACGGGTTCGGCCAAGATCGGGCAGGTGGTCGTGGTGGAGTTGACCGAGGCGCCTGCACTGTTCGGCCAGCCCGTGGGGCGCATCATTGAAGTGCTCGGTGAGGTCGACGATCCCGGCATGGAGATCGAGATTGCGGTGCGCAAGTACGGCGTGCCCCATGTGTTTTCCGATGCCTGCCTGGCACAGGCCAAGGCCCTGCCGGACAGGGTGCGGCCTGCCGATCGCAAGAATCGCATCGATCTGACCGATGTGCCCCTGGTCACCATCGATGGCGAGGATGCGCGCGACTTCGACGACGCCGTCTACTGCGAGCCTGCCAAGGTCGGGCGCGGCAAGGGCTGGCGCCTGCTGGTGGCGATTGCCGATGTGAGTCACTACGTGACCACGGGCAGTGCCATCGATATCGATGCCTATGACCGTGCCACCAGCGTCTATTTCCCGCGCCGCGTGATCCCCATGCTGCCCGAGAAGCTCAGCAATGGCCTGTGCTCGCTCAATCCCGATGTGGATCGCCTGTGCATGGTCTGCGACATGCTGATCACTGCAAAGGGCGATATCCATGCCTATCAGTTCTACCCCGCGGTGATGCACAGCCATGCGCGCTTCACCTATAACGAGGTGGCTGCCATCCTGGCCAATACGCGTGGCCCGGAGGCTGCCAAGCGCTCCGATCGCGTGGGCGACTTGCTGAATCTGCATGGGGTGTACCAGGCGCTGCTCAAGTCGCGCGAAGCACGCGGCGCCGTGGACTTCGAGACCACGGAGACGCAGATCGTCTGTGACGAGAACGGCCGCATCGAGAAGATCGTGCCGCGCACGCGCAACGAGGCGCACAAGCTGATTGAGGAGGCCATGCTGGCCGCCAACGTCTGCAGCGCGGACTTCATCGAGCACAGCGGCCGCGTTGGCCTGTTCCGCGTGCACGACAAGCCCTCGCTGGAGAAGCAGGACATCCTGCGCAACTACCTCAAGGCCATGGGAGTGGGTATGGCGCTTGGCGAGAATCCGGCCACGTCCGAATTCCAGGCCATTGCCAATGCCACCAAGGACCGGCCTGATGCCCAGCAGATCCACACCATGCTGCTGCGCTCGATGATGCAGGCCTTCTACACGCCTGAAAATTCGGGCCACTTCGGGCTGGCCTTCGATGCCTATACGCACTTCACCAGTCCGATTCGCCGCTATCCCGACTTGCTCGTGCACCGCGTGATCAAGGCCGAGCTTGAAGGCACTCACTATCGCCTGCCCGAACTGCCCACGCCTGGAGAGGCCGAAGCCAAGTTGGCCAAGCGTCTGGCCTCGCGTGTCAGTGCACCCGGCCAGAAGCCGCGCAAGCGCGCGCCCGCCGCCGAGGTCCAGGCCTGGGAGGCTGCAGGCCTGCACTGCAGCGCGAACGAGCGCCGCGCCGATGAGGCCAGCCGAGATGTCGAGGCCTGGCTCAAGTGCAAGTACATGCGTGAGCATCTGGGGGAGGAGTTCGCAGGCGTGGTCTCTGCGGTCACCACCTTCGGCATCTTCGTCACGCTCGATGCCATGTATGTGGAGGGTCTGGTCCACATCACCGAGCTGGGGGGGGACTACTTCCGCTTTGATGAGGCGCGCCAGGAACTGCGGGGCGAGCGCTCGGGCATTCGCTACGGCATAGGTACGCGGCTGCGCGTTCAGGTCAGCCGTGTGGACCTGGATGGCCGGCGCATCGATTTCCGCCTGGTGCGCGACGGCGAAGAGCAGCCGGCTTCGGGTCGTTCCGGCAGGGCGCCGGCGCGCACGGAAGCCCATCAGGGCGAAAAATGGGGGCGCCGCGACGCCAAGGAAAAGCGTGCGCAGCGTAACTCCGGCGGTGCCGGCGGAGCCCGGTCTGAATCCGACGGCGCGGTGTCTTCCGGCAAGCAGGGGCGCAAGGCGTCCAAGAAGGCCATGGTCAAGGGCGTGAACCTGGCCGCGCTGGAGGCTGAATATGCGAGTGCCCAGTCCCGCCCGGCCGCGCCAGTGCGTCAAAGCGACGTGAGTGAGCCGGCCGTGGTGCCAGGTTCGTCCGTACCTGCGGCACGCGCCTCCCGCAAGGGCAGGGCGGCTGAAGCGCGCAAGTCTGTCGCCATCGATGCTGACCACGGTCTGCCGCAGTTGCCGCCGCCATCGCCGGTGCAGGCGCTGCGCGCCTTGGGTAAGAAGGCCTTGGGGGCCGTCAAGTCCAAGGTGGCAGGCAAGACATCCAAGCCCCGGCGCAAGCCCTGAGGGCGTCTATTGGCCCAGCCGCTGGGCCAGCGCGCTGGCGCTGAACGGCATTTGCGCGGGCCATTGGTCTGCCGCATGGCCGTGGCGCCAGGCCGCCAGTGTTGCGGCCTGCGCGGGGTCCAGCCCTTGCGCCCATAGCGCGGCAATCAGCCCGGCGAGAACATCTCCGGTTCCTCCGGTGGACAGCCGGGCGTTGCCTGTGGGGTTGATCCAGCAGGGCGGCGATGCATTGCCGTCGCCCTGCGATCCGGCGATCACGGTGCCCGAGCCCTTCAGCAACGCCGTGCAGTGGAATTGCAGCGCCAGCTGCCTGGCTGCTGAAAGTCGCTGGGCCTGGACCTGGGCAGTGCTCATTTTTAGCAGGCGGGCGGCCTCCAGCGGGTGCGGTGTCAGCACCGTGTGCTGGCTGCGTCGGCTGCGTTCTTTCAGAAGCAGGGCCAGCGACTCATCTTCGGCAACCGCGTTCAGTGCGTCTGCGTCCAGTACCAGCCTGGGCGCCTGATCCAGAATTTGGGGTAGCCAGGCGCGCACCGCCATGCCGCCGCCACATCCGCACACGACAGTGGCGCCGCGCCAGTCTTGTGCTTCGGGGCTGCGCAACATGATTTCGGGCCAGGGGGAGATAGCCTGGCCTGACCCGTGCGAGGCATCGAGCAGTGCCAGCATCACGCGTCCCGCCCCGCCGTGCAAGGCTGCCAGTGCGGCCAGCCAGGCGGCGCCGGTCATGGACAGGCCGCGGTATTCCAGCCCCTCTCCGCCCAGAATGGCCACGTCGCCAAAGCTCCCCTTATGGCTGGCATGCGGACGCGGGGCGCGGGCTTCCGGGGAGAAAAGTTGTGCGCACGGTGAGATGGCGAAGGGTGGCGCGCTGCTTGCCAGTCCTGTGTCCAGATCGTCCCACCATATCTGGCCGCAGGCGTCGCGGCCGCTTCCTGTGAACAGGCCGGGATGCAGTGTCAGCAGAGCCAGCGTATGCCGTGCGCTGACCGGGAGGTTCATGGGCTCGAATCCAGGCAGGTATTGCCCGGTGTCGGCATCCAGGCCGGATGCGATGTCCACGCAAAGGACGGGGCTGATGCCGGACTGCAGGCTGCGCAGCAGCGACAGCAATCGGTCATCTTTTCGGGTGGGTGGGCTTGCCGTGTCGGGTCGGCGCAGGCCGATGCCGAGCAAGGCATCAATGCACAGATCCTGAGGCCCCATGTCAGGGGGCATGTGGGCGATCCATTGCACGCCGGCCTTGTGGGCCGCATCCCATGCGGCACGCGCGTCGGCGGGCATGCGGACGCGTTCGCGCACGCAGCTGACCAGGATGCGGCAATTGCAGGATCGTGCCGGCATCGTGTTCAGGTGCTGTTGAAGCCAGGCGGCTGCCTGCAAGCCGTCTCCGCCGTTGTTCCCAGGGCCGCAGGCAATCCAGATGCGGTTGGCGTGAGGGGCGATGGCGCGTGCCAGGCGTGCCAGCCCCATGCCTGCGCGCTGCATGAGGCAGTGTTCGGGCAGTCGGGCCGCGGCCTGCTGTTCCAGGGTGCGTGTGGCCACTGTATCGAACAGTGGCAATGCGGTGGATGTGGGAATGCGCAGCATGGCCTGAGCATAGCCGCCAGCCGCAGGGCGGGGTGTCCGCAGCGGTCAGCCGAAGCGGCGCGGATCCAGCAATGCGCTGTCCAGGAAGCTGGTGCGGTTGTCCATCAGGTCGCTCAGCATGCTGGCGCAGCCTTGGGCAATGGCGGCACCACAGCTGCCATGGCCCAGGTTGAGCCAGATGCCGGGCAAACCGCTGGCGCCCAGTAGGGGCAGTCCATCGGCTGTGCACATGCGTGTGCCATGCCAGATCTGAACGCCCGAGGTCAGCACGGCGCTGCCGGGAAAGACCATGTTGAGTCGGTGGTACATGCGCTGCAGCGTGGCCTCGTGCATGGGGCCGTGGCTGCCCAGTTCAGCGCCGGCCACGACCCGCATGCGCTGGCCAAGGCGCACCAGGGTCATCTGCTCGCTCCAGTCGACGATGGCGTGGCGGGGCGCGTAGCCTTGTTCGCGCAGCGGAGCACTGATGCCATAGCCGCGCAGGGCGATCATGGGCAGGCGCAGGCTCAGCGGCGCGAGCAGGTTTGCGGCCTCGGCGCCAGCGCAGACGACGATGGCATCGTGCGACCGGGGCGTGTCTTCGCCTTGCAGCTGCAGGCGAGCGGTGCGCTCGGCGCCGCCGGGCTGCAGTCGCTGCACAAGGCGTTGCGTCTCGAATCGTGCTCCTGCGGACTGTGCGGCCTGCCTTTGCATCAGCGTGGCCAGGCGGCCGTTGGCGGCGCCAGCCTGCGGGAAATACAAGGAGCCTGCGAGTGCGGTCTCCTCGCCCAGCGCGGGCTCACGCAGGCGGGTCTGGGCGGCATCCAGTGCCTCGCAGCGCGTGCCGGCCTCGGCCAGCGCTGCCAGTGCAGGTTTCAGTTGCTCATGGTCGGCCTCGCTGCCCAGCAGCACCAGGCTGCCGGAGACATATTCCGGGTCCAGCTCCCACTGCCGCCACAGCGATTGCTGGAACTGCTGGCTGCGCTGGGTGAGTGTCTCCAGTGCCGCCATCGTGGCTGTGGGTTCGCCGGCTTTGCGCAGGCGCCGCCCAGCCTGGCGCCATTGCCATAGCCAGCGCAGCTGGGCTGCGAGGTTTCCGGAGCCGAGGCGTGGCAAAGCCTGCCGGCCGGGAAGCGTGGGTGAGCGTTCTGTGGTGGAGAGACCGGGGACGCTCCACGGTTGGAGCAGGCTGGGGCCCAGCCAGCCGGCATGTCCGAAGCTGGCTTCCTCGGCCACCGTGCCATGGCGCTCGTAGACGGTGACCTCGTGCCCGACCTGGGCCAGTGCGTGGGCTGTCGCAACGCCAATGCTGCCGGCGCCCACAATCGCGATGTTCATTTTGGGGTGGAATCTGCTGAAGTGCCTGAATTATCAAGCGGATGTAGCTATCACTACAGGAGTGTGTGGCCGATGCGGCAGCCGTGGCTATGCGGGGTGTGAGCGCGCGTTGGGTGCGAAGCCTCAGTCTTGGGATGGCGTATGCTAGAATCTTGCGGCTTTGCTAGGGGTTCACCCTGATTTTCTTCGGAATTGCCGGAGATCAGGTGATGGCTTTGGGGTGCGAGGTGTTCGTCATGAATGCCTGCCCATGCTTGCAACCCCCGTTGCAAAGTCAATCGCAAACCAGTCCCTTCAAGGTGTTGCTTCCTGTATCCGGGGGGCAATTGTCGGGCTGGATTTTAGACCTAACCTTTGAGGTATTCATATGTCCGTCACTATGCGCGATATGCTGGAAGCAGGCGTCCACTTCGGTCACCAGACCCGTTTCTGGAACCCCAAGATGGCCCCCTTCATCTTCGGCCACCGCAACAAGATCCACATCATCAACCTGGAAAAGTCGCTGCCGATGTTCCAGGACGCCCAGAAGTTCGTGAAGCAGCTGGCTTCCAACGGCGGCACCATCCTGATGGTCGGCACCAAGCGCCAGGCCCGCGAGCTGGTGGCTGCCGAAGCCCAGCGCGCTGGCGTTCCTTTCGTTGACCAGCGCTGGCTGGGCGGCATGCTGACCAACTTCAAGACCGTCAAGACGTCCATCAAGCGTCTGAAGGAAATGAAGGCCCAGCAGGAAGCCGGTCTGGAAGCCATGAGCAAGAAGGAACAGCTGATGTTCGTTCGCGAACTGGAAAAGCTGGAAAAGGACATCGGCGGCATTCAGGACATGAACAGCCTGCCCGACGCCATCTTCGTGATCGACGTGGGCTTCCACAAGATTGCCGTGGCCGAAGCCAAGAAGCTGGGCATCCCCCTGGTCGGCGTGGTTGACTCCAACCACAATCCCGAAGGCATCGACTATGTCATCCCCGGTAACGACGACTCTGCCAAGGCCGTGCAACTGTACGCCCAAGGCATCGCCGACGCGATCCTGGAAGGCCGCGCTGCTGCACTGACCGACGTGGTCAAGGCCGCATCCGGCGAGAGCGGTGACGAGTTCGTGGAAGTGGAAGAATCCGCTGCCTGATTGAGCTTGTCCGGCTGAGCGACCTCGTCGCCGAATAAAAAGCGGGGCTCAGGGTAGCCCCGTTTTTTTAAGCCGAAATCCTGTAACGAATCGAACTGACATTGGAGAAATACGATGGCTGCAATTACCGCAAGCATGGTGGCTGAACTGCGCGCAAAGACTGACGCGCCCATGATGGAGTGCAAGAAGGCCCTGACCGAAGCCGAAGGCGACCTGGTCAAGGCGGAAGAGCTGCTGCGCGTCAAGCTCGGCACCAAGGCTGGCAAGGCTGCCTCGCGCGTGACCGCCGAAGGCGTGATCGCCGCCTTCATCAATGGCAACCAGGGTGCCATGATCGAAGTCAACAGCGAAACCGACTTCGTGTCCAAGAACGACAGCTTCATCGCGATGGCCAACGCCGCCGCCAAGCTGGTCGCCGAGCAAAACCCCGCCGACGTGGCCGCGCTGAGCGCACTGGCCTATGAGCAGGACGGCTTCGGCCCCACGCTGGAAGACGTGCGCAAGGGCCTGATCGGCAAGATCGGCGAAAACATGTCCTTCCGCCGCTTCAAGCGCTTCGAAGGCTCCAGCCTGGCTTCCTACCTGCACGGCTCGCGCATCGGCGTGGTCGTCGAGTTCGACGGCGATGCCACGGCTGCCAAGGATGTCGCCATGCACGTGGCCGCCATGAAGCCCGTGTCCGTGACCAGCGCCGACGTGCCCGCCGAGCTGATCGAGAAGGAGCGTACCGTTGCTGCCGCCAAGGCTGCCGAGTCCGGCAAGCCTGCCGACATCGTCGCCAAGATGGTCGAAGGCTCGGTGCAGAAGTACCTGAAGGAAGTCTCGCTGGCCGACCAGGTCTTCGTGAAGGCTGCCGACGGCAAGCAGACCGTGGCCCAGATGCTCAAGGCCGCCAACACCAACGTCAAGGGCTTCACCCTGTACGTGGTCGGCGAAGGCATTGAAAAGAAGGTCGACGACTTCGCTGCCGAAGTGGCTGCCCAGGTGGCTGCCGCCAAGGCCGGCGCCTGATCCTTCCGGGCGACCGAACCGTTCCCTTCACCATCCATCATCATCCACCACTTCGGAGAAACACCATGACCCACGCCACACCGGCCCACAAGCGCATCCTGCTCAAGCTGTCCGGTGAGGCACTCATGGGGGATGACTCGTTCGGCATCAACCGTGCGACCATCGAGCGCATGGTTTCCGAAATTGCCGAGGTCACCAAGGTTGGTGTCCAGGTGGCGGTGGTGATCGGTGGGGGGAACATCTTTCGCGGCGTGGCTGGCGGCTCGGTCGGCATGGACCGTGCCACCGCCGACTACATGGGCATGCTGGCCACGGTCATGAATGCCCTGGCCCTGGCCGATGCCATGGACAAGCAGGGGCTGACAGCCCGCGTGATGTCGGCCATTGCCATCGAGCAGGTCGTGGAGCCCTATGTGCGCCCCAAGGCCCTGCAGTACCTCGAGGAGGGCAAGGTGGTGGTGTTCGCTGCCGGCACCGGCAACCCGTTCTTCACGACCGACACGGCCGCCGCGCTGCGTGGCGCTGAAATCGGCGCCGAGGTGGTGCTCAAGGCCACCAAGGTCGACGGTGTCTACACCGACGACCCGATGAAGAACCCCGACGCGACCCGCTACCACAAGCTGGCTTTCGACGAGGCCATCTCGCGCAACCTGGGCATCATGGACGCCACCGCCTTTGCGCTGTGCCGCGATCAGAAGCTGCCGATCCGGGTGTTCTCCATCGTCAAGCCTGGCGCGCTCAAGCGCGTGGTCATGGGCGAGGACGAGGGCACGCTGGTGTACGCTTGAGTGTTTTGATACCGCGTTACACAGCTCTTCAAGGAACAAGAACATGACGATTGCAGACATCAAGAAGACCACCGAGTCCAAGATGGGCCAGTCCATCGAAGCGCTCAAGAACAATCTTGCGCGCGTGCGCACCGGTCGTGCCAATCCATCGCTGCTGGACTCCATCCATGTGGAGTACTACGGCTCCATGGTGCCGCTGTCCCAGGTGGCCAACGTCACCCTGCTTGACGCGCGCACCATCAGCGTCCAGCCCTGGGAAAAGAGCATGTCGGCCAAGGTGGAGAAGGCCATCCGCGAAAGCGATCTGGGCCTGAACCCCGCCTCGCTGGGCGACCTGATCCGCGTGCCCATGCCTCCCATGAGCGAGGAGCGCCGCAAGGAAATGACCAAGCTGGCGCGCAATGAAGGCGAAGCTTCCAAGGTCGCCGTGCGCAACCTGCGCCGCGATGCCAACGAAGCCGTCAAGAAGCTGGTCAAGGACAAGGAAGCCTCGGAAGACGATCAAAAGCGTTGCGAAGCCGATGTCCAGAAGATGACCGACAAGCACATCGCCGAGATCGATACGCTGGTGGCGGCCAAGGAACAAGACATCATGGCGGTCTGAGGCTTCTTGCCTCATTTGCCTCAGGGTCCGTACCTTTGACCAAACAAGACTCCGGCGCGGTGCCGCGCCATATTGCCGTCATCATGGACGGCAATGGACGCTGGGCCAATCGCCGCTTTCTGCCGCGACTGGCCGGCCACAAGCAGGGCGTGGAATCACTGCGCCGCTGCGCCCGCGCCTGCGTCCAGCGCGGCGTGCAGGTCCTGACCGTCTTCGCTTTCTCTTCCGAGAACTGGAACCGTCCCGAAGAGGAGGTTTCCGGTCTCATGGGCCTGCTGGCCAACGCACTTGCCAAGGAAGTGCAGCAACTGAGCCGCGACGGCGTGCGCCTGCATTTCATCGGTGACCGCAGCGGCCTGGGCGAGAAAGTGTGCGCGGGCCTTGCGCAGGCCGAGACCGTCACTGCGCACAACAATCGCCTGGTTCTCAACGTCTGCTTCAACTACGGCGGACGCTGGGACATTGCACAGGCAGCTGCCCGGCTGGCAGAGAAGGGCGAGCCCATCACCCCGCAGAGCCTGGACCGCGCGCTCGCGCTGGCCCATGTGCCCGACCCGGATCTGCTGATCCGTACCGGCGGGGAAATGCGCATCAGCAACTTCCTGCTGTGGCAGGCTGCGTATTCCGAGCTTTTCTTCAGTGACAGCTTGTGGCCTGATTTCGATGAGGCCTGCCTGGACGAGGCCATCGCGGCTTTCGCTTCACGCGAGCGGCGCTTCGGCCAGACTTCCGCGCAAGTACAACAATCACAACCGACGTCGTCCCATCCGCAGACGTCCTGAACAAGGGGGAGCCATGCTCAAGCAGCGAGTCATCACCGCCCTGATCCTGCTGGCCATCCTGTTGCCTGCGCTGTTCTATCCCACAGGCATTCCGTTCGCCGTGGTCGTGCTCGTGCTCATGGCGGCAGGTGCCTGGGAATGGGGGCGTCTCAACGGCTTTGGCACCGCGGGCGCCATCGGCATAGGCGCCATCTGCACGGCGATGTGCCTGGGCGCCTGGGCTGCCGGCTGGCTGGAGCGTCCCCTGTCTGCGCTCTGGATTGTTGCCGGTGCTGCCTGGGTGCTGGGTGGCGGGGCGCTGCTGCGTGCCGGCGTGGCTGGCTGGCCGCGCATTGCAGCGCCTGTGCGCCTGGTCGGCGGAGTGCTGGCCTTGTGGCTGGCCTGGGTCGCCGTGGTGCAGGCGCGCATGATGGGCATCAACTTCCTGCTGTCGGTGCTGGTGCTGGTCTGGGTGGCCGACGTGTTCGCGTATTTCGCAGGACGGACCCTGGGCCTGAAATTCACCAAATCCAAGCTGGCTCCCACGATCAGCCCCGGCAAGAGCTGGGAAGGCGTATGGGGCGGCATGGCAGGCGTTGTGGTGCTGGCCTTGGTCTGGGTCTGGGCTGACCGCCACTACGCGGTGGCCGTGCCCAGTTTCTATTCATTGCTGCTGGCGCGCGGGGCTTGGTTCCTGCTGCTGGCGGTTGTTTTCATGGCCGCGATGAGCGTGGTCGGCGACCTGGTCGAATCCCTGGTCAAGCGCAGCGTCGGCGTCAAGGACAGCAGTGGCCTGCTGCCCGGTCATGGCGGCGTCCTCGACCGCGTCGATGCCCTGCTGCCGACCCTGCCGCTGGCCCTGATGCTTTCCTCTTTCGCGCATTCATGAAGCAGAAAATCACCGTCCTGGGCTCCACAGGCTCCATCGGTACCAATACGCTGGATGTGGTGGCGCGCCACCGCGATCACTACGAAGTCTTTGCGCTCAGCGCGGCCACGCAGGTGGACCTGATGCTGCGCCAGTGTGCCGAATTCAAGCCCCGCTACGCCGTCATGGCCAGCGCGCCGCATGCAAGGCTGCTGGCTGAGCAGCTGCGCAGCAATGGATTGGCCACCGAAGTGCTGCAGTCGCCTGACGCGCTGGAGCAGATCGCCTCGCATCCTGAAGCCGATGCCGTCATGGCGGCCATCGTCGGTGCGGCGGGCCTGGCGCCTTGCCTGGCTGCCGCACGCGCCGGCAAGCGTCTGCTGCTGGCCAACAAGGAGGCGCTGGTGGTTGGCGGTGCACTGTTCATGGACACCGTCAAGCGCCACGGCGCAACGCTGCTGCCCATTGACAGTGAGCACTCGGCCATCTTCCAGTGCCTGCCCGAAGACCGCACCAGTTGGCCCGATCGCGTGGACAGTCTGCTGCTCACAGCCTCGGGCGGGCCTTTTCGCCTGCGCGATCCGTCCACCCTGTCCGAGATCACGCCGGAGCAGGCCTGCGCGCACCCGAATTTCTCCATGGGGCGCAAGATCTCCGTGGACTCGGCCACCATGATGAACAAGGCGCTGGAGGTGATCGAGGCCCGCTGGCTGTTCGACATGGCGCCTGACAAGATCAAGGTCGTCATCCATCCGCAGCAGATCGTGCACTCCATGGTGCAGTTCAAGGATGCTTCGGTGCTCGCGCAACTGGGTACGCCCGACATGCGCGTGCCCATCGCCTGCGGCCTGGCCTGGCCCCGCCGCATCGCCAGCGGTGCGGCGCCCCTGGATTTCGCCAAGCTGTCTGCCCTGACCTTCGAGGAGGCGGATGCCGTGCGCTTTCCGGGCCTGCACCTTTCCTGGCAGGCGCTGCACGCCAGCGAGGGAACCACGGCGGTTCTCAACGCTTCCAACGAAGTCGCCGTTGCCGCCTTCCTGGAGCGGCGCCTGGCATTTGACCGTATCCACGCTGTGAATTTGCGCACGCTCGAGACCTTGCTGCCGCCTACACTGGGCAGTCTGGAAGACCTGCTGGCCCTGGACGCGCAGGCGCGCGAAATCGCGCAGACCGTGGCGCGGCAGTGGCAGCTGTGATGCCGGCTTCGCAGGTCAGGAGGGTTTTCTTGATGGGCCTGCGGCGGAATCCAGAGGCGCATTGGATTCAAAGGAGTATCAATTGTTGCTGACCGTTGTCGCATTCGTGGTCGCACTGGGCTTGCTGATTGCCGTGCATGAGTGGGGCCACTACCGCGTCGCCGTGGCTTGCGGCGTGAAGGTGCTTCGCTTTTCCGTCGGATTCGGCCGCCCCATCCTGCGATGGAAGCGCAAGGGTTCGGACACGGAATTTGTCATCGGTGCACTGCCCCTTGGCGGCTATGTGCGCATGCTCGATGAGCGTGAGGGCGAGGTGCCTGCCGACCAACGCCATCTGGCATTCAACACCCAGCCGCTGCGTGCGCGTGCAGCCATCGTGGCCGCAGGCCCCGTGGCCAATCTCGTGCTGGCCATTGCGCTGCTGGCCATCGTCAATTGGGTCGGCATGCAGGAGCCCGTTGCACGGCTGGCAACACCGCCAGCAGGCACGGTGCTGCAGATGGCGGGTGTTCAAGGCGGCGATCGCGTGCTGCGCATGGCTTTGGGTGACCAGGAATGGGAAGAGGTCCGCTCCATCAATGATCTGCGCTGGACGCTGACCCGTGCAGCGCTCGATGACGAGTCCGTGCGCATGGAGGTGCTCCAGGCCCGCCGCACCGCCCCGTCCGAACTGCGGCTCGCGCTGGCTGGTCAGGTTCAGGGCGAGCCCGATGCCGCCTTCTTCGAGCGCCTGGGCTTGCTTGGTCCCTGGACGCAGCCTGTGCTGGACAAGGTGATTGCCGGTGGTGCCGCCGAAAAGGCGGGCCTGCGCCAGGGCGATCTGGTTTTGCGCGTGGGTGGCACCTCGGTGGACGATGGCACGCAGCTGCGCAATCTCATCCGCAAGATGGGCGCATCGGGCCAGGTCCAGCAGCAGATCTGGCTGGTGGAGCGCGAGGGGCGGCAGTTGCAGATCCCGGTGCTGCCCGACCTGGGCCGATCGGAAGACGGCAAGGAAAGCATCGCCCGCATCGGCGCCTACATCGGCAGCGCCCCGGAAATGGCGCTGGTGCAGCGCGGTCCGCTGGAGGGCCTGTGGGCCGGCGTGCAGCGCACCTGGGAGCTGTCGTCGCTGACACTGCGCATGATGGGCCGCATGGTGATCGGCGAGGCCTCGCTCAAGAACATCAGCGGGCCCCTGACCATTGCCGACTACGCGGGGCGTTCGGCCAGCATGGGCCTGGTCCAATATCTCTCGTTCCTGGCGCTGATCAGCATCAGCCTGGGGGTTCTCAACTTGCTCCCCCTGCCGGTGCTCGATGGTGGGCACCTGATGTATTATCTTTGGGAGGGCGTGACTGGCCGAAGCGTGTCGGAAGTCTGGGCCGGACGCTTGCAGCGTGCAGGCGTGGCGGTTTTGATGATGATGATGTCCGTCGCCTTTTTCAACGATATCAACCGGCTTTGGGGCTAACTTTTCAGCCGTTTTCGGCAAGCCGCAGCGGCGGCAAATCCATTCATGACTAAACGTATCAATCGCCTGGGCGTGCGCGCTGCATCGACCCTGGCTGCCATGGTTTTGGCTGCCAATGCAGCCTGGGCACTGGAGCCCTTCCGCGTACAGGACATCCGCATCGAAGGTCTTCAGCGCGTGGAGCCGGGCACGGTCTTCGCTTCCATCCCCCTGCGCGTGGGAGACCAGTATGACGACGACAAGGGCGCAGCCGCCATCCGCTCGCTGTTCGCACTGGGCCTGTTCAAGGACATCCGCCTGGAAGCCAACGGCAACGTGCTCGTCGTCGTGGTCGAAGAACGCCCGACCATCGCCGAAGTGAACTTCGCCGGCACCAAGGAATTCGACAAGGAAACCCTGCAAAAGGCCATGCGCGATGTGGGCCTGGCCGAGGGGCGTCCGTTCGACAAGGCACTTGCCGACCGCGCGGAGCAGGAGCTCAAGCGCCAGTACATCAACCGCAGCCTGTATGGCGCCGAAGTCGTCACGACGGTCACGCCCATCGAGCGCAACCGCGTCAACCTGACCTTCACGGTGACCGAAGGTGATCCCGCCCGTATCAACGAGATCCATATCGTCGGTAACAAGGCCTTCAGCGAATCCACGCTCAAGGACCTTTTTGACCAGGACACCGGCAACTGGATGAGCTGGTACACCAAGTCGGACCGCTATGCGCGCAACAAGCTCAACGCCGACCTGGAAACGCTGCGCTCCTACTACCTGCAGCGTGGCTACCTGGAATTCCGCGTGGACTCCACCCAGGTGGCGATCTCGCCCGACAAGCAGACCATCTCGCTGACCCTGAACATCCATGAAGGCGAGCGTTTCGTGGTCTCCGGCGTCAAGCTGGAAGGCAACTACCTGGACCGCGACGACGAATTCAAGTCCCTGGTCAAGATCAAGCCCGGCGAGCCCTACAACGCCGATCAGGTCACGGCAACGACCAAGGCCTTCACCGAGCACTTCGGCAACTTCGGCTTTGCCTTCGCGCGCGTCGAGGCCGTGCCGGACATCGACCGTGCGACCAACCGGGTGGCCCTGGTGCTGCACGCCGAGCCTTCTCGCCGCGCCTATGTGCGACGCATCAATCTCAGCGGCAACAACCGCACGCGCGACGAAGTGATCCGCCGCGAATTCCGCCAGTACGAGGCTTCCTGGTACGACGGCGACAAGATTCGCCTGTCGCGCGACCGGGTGGACCGTCTGGGCTTCTTCACCGAAGTCAACGTCGAAACCCAGGAAGTGCCGGGTTCGCCTGATCAGGTGGATCTGGTCATCTCGGTGGCTGAAAAGCCCACCGGCTCGCTGCAGCTGGGCGCTGGTTTTTCCAGCGCTGAAAAGGTTTCGCTGTCCTTCGGCATCAAGCAGGAAAACGTGTTCGGCTCAGGCAACTACCTGGGCGTGGACGTGAACACCAGCAAGTATCGCCGCACCATGGTGCTGTCCACCACGGACCCGTACTTCACGGACACCGGCATCTCGCGCACCTACGACCTGTACTACCGCACTGACCGTCCCTACTACGACGATGCGGCCTACAAGATCGTCACCTCGGGCGGCAGCGTCCGCTTTGGCGTGCCCTTCAGCGAGATCGACACCGTTTACTTCGGCGGCGGCGTGGAGCGCTCCGAAATCAAGCCCGGCACCTACCTGCCCCAGGCGTACAAGGACTATGCCGACAAGTACGGCTACTCCAACACCGGCATACCGCTGACCCTGGGCTGGTCGCGCGACAGCCGCGACAGCGCGCTGGCGCCCAACTCCGGTCTCTACCAGCGCCTGAACACCGAGTGGTCGGTGGGTGGCGAGGCCCGCTATGTGCGAGCCAACTACCAGATCCAGCAGTACATCCCTCTGAGCAAGAAGTACACGCTGGCACTGAACGGTGAACTGGGCTACGGCAAGGGCCTCAATGGCCGTCCGTTCCCGCTGTTCAAGAACTTCTTCTCGGGTGGCCTGGGCTCGGTGCGTGGCTTCGAGCAGGGCTCGCTGGGTCCGCGCGACACCAAGGAAAACCTGGCGCTTGGCGGCTCCAAGAAGGTGACATTGAACGCCGAGTTCATGGTTCCGTTCCCTGGTGCTGGCAATGACAGGACTTTGCGTCTTTTTACATTCCTCGATGTGGGCAATGTCTACGGAGCCAACGAGAACTTCGATCTCGGGGAGCTGCGGGCATCCACGGGCCTGGGCATCAGCTGGATTTCCCCGCTGGGTCCCCTGCGCCTGGCCTTTGCTCAACCCATCCGCAAGCAGACCGGGGATAAAATCCAGCGACTGCAATTCCAAATCGGAACCTCTTTCTAATGAAATCTCTATCTAGCCATTTTTCCCTGGCTGTGCTGCTTGGCGCCATGGCCGTTTCCGCGCACGCCCAGGAGTTCAAGGCCGGCTTTGTGAATACGGATCGCATCTTCCGTGAAGCATCGACTGCCAAGGCTGCGCAGTCCAAGCTGGAGCAGGAATTCTCCAAGCGTGAGAAGGAGCTGATTGACCAGGGCAACTCGCTCAAGAGCGCTTCGGAGAAGTTCGAGCGTGAAGCTCCCACCATGGCCGAAAGCCAGCGCGTCTCGCGCCAGCGCCAGCTGGTGGATCAGGACCGCGAGTTCCAGCGCAAGCGCCGTGAGTTCCAGGAAGACCTGAACTCCCGCAAGAACGAAGAACTGGCCCAGGTGCTGGAACGCGCCAACAAGGTGGTCAAGCAAGTGGCCGAATCCGAGAAGTACGACGTCATCCTTCAGGAAGCCGTCTACATCAACCCCAAGTACGACATCACTGACAAGGTGATCAAGGCGCTGAACGGCGGCGGCAAGTAAGCCAGCTGTCCAGGGCTGCATGCCGTGAGCGTATTGTTGGGCCAGATCCTCGATGCACTCGGTGGCGAGTTGGTCGGTGGCGAAAGGGAGATGTCCATCTCCCGCATCGCACCGCTGGACTCTGCCGGGGCCGGGGATCTCAGTTTTCTGAGCAACCCCCGCTACCGCCAGCAACTGGCCGCCTCCGAGGCGGCCTGCGTTATTGTGGCGCCCGCCATGCGCGAGCTGGCGCAGCAGCGGGGTGCCTGCATCGTGGTCCCTGATCCGTATGCGTATTTCGCCAGGGCCACGCAGTGGTGGAAGCGAAACTGCAGGCCCGTGGCGCCGGCCGGTATCCATCCGAGCGCCGTGGTGCACGAGAGCGCCATCGTTGATGCATCGGCCACCATTGGCCCGCTGTGCGTGGTCGAGGAGGGTGCCACGATCGGTGCCCACACCGTGCTCAAGTCGCGCGTCACCATTGGCGAGAACTGCCATGTGGGCGCGCGCTGTCTGCTGCATTCCGGCGTAGTGCTGGGGGCGGACGGCTTTGGGTTCGCGCCCGAGAACGGCGCATGGGTGAAGATCGAGCAGCTCGGCGGCGTGCGGATCGGCGACGATGTGGAAATCGGCGCCAATACCTGCATAGACCGGGGTGCGCTGGACGACACGGTGATCGAGGATGGGGTCAAGCTCGACAACCTGATCCAGATCGGTCACAACGTGCACGTCGGCAGGCATACGGCCATGGCCGGCTGCGTGGGGGTGGCCGGCAGCGCGCGCATTGGCGCGCATTGCACCGTGGGAGGCGGGGCCATCGTGCTGGGCCATCTGCAGCTGGCTGACCGGGTGCATATTTCGGCAGCGACGGTAGTGACCCGTTCGCTGACACAATCAGGTGTTTACACGGGCATGTTTCCCGTGGATGAAAACGCCAAATGGGAAAAAAATGCTGCGACGCTGAAGCAGCTGCACTCCATGCGCGATCGCATCAAGGCCCTGGAGCGGCAACTGCAGCAATCGGCGGATCAAGGCCATAACGGAACGCAATGATGGATATTCACGCAATTCTCAAGCAACTGCCCCACCGCTACCCCTTCCTGCTGGTGGACAAGGTCACGGAGCTTGAGCGCAATACACGCATCAAGGCGATCAAGAACGTCACGTTCAACGAGCCCTATTTCATGGGCCATTTCCCGGGCCGCCCTGTCATGCCTGGCGTGCTCATCCTGGAGGCGCTGGCGCAGGCGGCCGGCCTTCTGGCCTTCGATGCGATGGGCCAGGTTCCGGATGAGAACAACATCTACTACTTCGTGGGCATCGACGGGGCGCGCTTCAAGCGTCCCGTGGAGCCGGGCGACCAGCTGGTGCTGGAGATCACCATCGACCGTGTGCGCGGCGGCATCTGGAAGTTCAAGGGCGTGGCCCGCGTCGAGGACGAAGTGGCCTGCGAAGCCGAGCTGATGTGCACCATGCGCAACGTGGGCTGACGGGCGCATGGCTGGCATTGAACGCATCCATCCCACGGCACTGATAGATTCCGCTGCGCAGCTGGATTCGTCGGTGTCGGTCGGCGCCTATGCCGTCATCGGACCGCATGTGGAAATCGGCGCCGGCACCACCATCGGCGCGCATTGCGTTGTCGAAGGCCATACCCGCATTGGCTGCGACAACCGGATTTTCCAGTTCGCGTCCCTGGGCGCGCAGCCCCAGGACAAGAAGTACGCAGGCGAGCCTACCCGGCTGGTTATCGGTGACCGCAACACGGTGCGGGAGTTTTGCACCTTCAACACCGGTACCGTGCAGGACCAGGGCGTCACGGCCATCGGCGACGACAACTGGATCATGGCCTATGTGCATGTGGCCCATGACTGCGTTGTCGGCAGCCACACCATCCTGGCCAACAACGCTACCCTGGCCGGCCACGTGCACGTGGGCGACCATGTCATCCTGGGCGGCCTGACGGGTGTGCACCAGTTCACCAAGGTGGGCGCCCATGCCATGGCCGGCTTTGCCAGCCATATCTCGCAGGATGTGCCGCCCTTCATGATGGTGGATGGCAATCCGCTGGCCGTGCGCGGCTTCAATATCGAAGGCTTGCGCCGTCGCGGCTTCGGGCCGCAGCGCATTCAGGCCGTCAAGCAGATGCACCGCCTGCTGTACCGCCAGGGACTGACCCTTGAAGCTGCGCGAGAAGCCATTGCTTCGCTGGAGGGTGAACTGCCCGAGGCCGCGGCCGATGTATCGCTGATGCTGGATTTCCTGGCGGCTTCGACCCGGGGCATTGCGCGCTGATCTGGCGCGCGAAAGGACGGCATGACAGAGAACGCGGCGCCATCGGCGCGCCTGAGTCCATCGATTGCCATGGTCGCCGGAGAAACCTCTGGCGACCTGCTGGCGTCCTTGCTCCTGGGGGGGCTGCAGTCCCGCTGGCCAGAGGCCTCGGCCTTTGGCATCGGCGGGCTGCAGATGCAGCAGCGCGGCTTTGAAGCCTGGTGGTCCAGCGAGCGCTTGGCCGTGCATGGATACAGCTGGGAAGTGTTTCGCCGGCTGGCCGAGATTCTGAATATCCGACGCCAGCTGCGTCAGCGACTGCTCCAGCAGCGGCCGGCCGTCTTTGTTGGCATCGACGCGCCGGACTTCAACCTGGGGCTGGAAACCGATCTGCGTGCTGCGGGCATCAAGACCGTGCATTTCGTCTGTCCTTCGATCTGGGCCTGGCGTGCCGATCGCGTCGACAAGATCCGCCGCGCGGCCGATCATGTCCTGTGCATCTTCCCCTTTGAGCCCGAGTTGCTGGCCCGCCATGGCATAGACGCGACCTACGTGGGCCATCCCCTGGCCAGCGTGATTCCGCTGCAGCCCGACCGCGCCGCTGCACGCCGCCGGTTAGGGCTGCCCGAAGATGGTCTGGTGCTGGCCGTGCTGCCCGGCAGTCGGCGCTCTGAAATACGTTACCTGGCTGCCCGCTTCTTTCAGGCGGCAGCTTTGGTTCGGAAGGCGCTGCCAGCTATTAAAATAGTAGTGCCTGCTGTGCCTTCGCAATTCGACGAGCTGCAGCGCATTGCCGCGCAAGCCGGCATGGCTTCGTCGCTGCACATCGTGCGCGGCCAGTCCCATGACGCATTGGCAGCCTGTGACGTGACGCTGATAGCCAGCGGCACGGCCACGCTGGAAGCCGCCTTGTACAAGCGGCCCATGGTGATCGGCTACAACATGCACCCGTGGAGCTGGCGTCTGATGCGTGGCAAGCAACTGCAGCCCTGGGTGGGCCTGCCCAACATCCTGTGCGGCGATTTCGTCGTGCCCGAGCTGATCCAGGATGCGGCAACGCCCCAGGCGCTGAGCGCGGCCGTGCTGCAATGGCTGCAGGCCTGCGAGCATTCCCCTTCAACCGTCGAAGCGCTGGTACAGCGCTTCACAGCGCTGCACCATGAATTGCGGCGCGATACTGCCGAACTGGCCGCCCATGCGATCGAGAAAATCATTGCCCCCACTGCCGCCTGAACAGGCGTGCCTGCCCTGGCATCCGCCGGGGTTGGTTGCGGGCGTGGACGAAGCGGGCCGCGGCCCGTTGGCCGGCCCCGTGGTGGCCGCCGCTGTCATTCTTGACGATCTCCATCCCATCGAGGGCCTGAACGATTCCAAGAAGCTCACGGCTGCGCGCCGCGAGGCACTCTATGACGAGATCCGTGCCAAGGCGCTGTGCTGCAGCATTGCCGAGGCCTCGGTCGAAGAGATCGATCGCCTGAACATCCTGCAGGCCACGCTGCTGGCCATGCGCCGCGCGGTGCTGGGCCTGCGATTGAAGCCGGTACTGGTTCTGGTGGATGGCAACCAGTTGCCCGTGCTGGATGTGCAGGCCGAGGCCATCGTCAAGGGCGACGCCCTGGTGCAGTCCATCTCGGCGGCCTCCATTCTTGCCAAGGTCACGCGGGATCGGTGGTGCCAGCGCCTGCATGAGCAATACCCGGAATACGGCTTCGATGGCCACAAGGGCTATGGCACGGCGGCCCATCTTGCCGCGCTGCGCCTGCATGGCGCCTGCCAGGAGCACCGACGAACCTTCGCGCCCGTGGCCCATGTCGTGAGCATTGCCCGCAGGGCCGAGCCGCTGGCAGCCGCCCGCGTGGCCGCTGCGGCGCAGGGCGCGCAGGCCTTGCTGCTGTCGGCCTGAGCGCCTTCGCTTTCTGCGCCCGTGGCGCTGTTCTTCGCTGTTCTCTTTGCCCGGAAGCCTTGCCATGAGCCGACAACCTGCCGCTACATCGATCCAGTCCCGTGACAACGCCCTGGTCAAGGATTTGCGAAGGCTTGCCCAGGACAGCGGGGCCTATCGCAAACAAGGACGTGTCTGGCTGGAGGGGGACCATCTGTGCCGTGCTGCCCTGGCGCGCGGCATGCAGCCCGCCGTGGCCGTGGTGGCCGAGTCCTTCTGGCCTCAGGTGCCGCTGGAGTGGGTGCAGGGCGCAGGCAAGTGCGTGGTGCTGTCCGATGCCGTGTTTGCCGAGGTCAGCGGACTGGAGTCTCCGGCCCGCATCGGCTTTCTGATGGACTGGCAGGCGTCGGCGGCCGTGCGTGCCGGCGTGGCCACCGTGGTGCTCGACCGTGTGCAGGACGCAGGCAACGTGGGCTCCATTCTTCGCAGTGCGGCCGCTTTCGGCTTCGGCCAGATCGTGGCCTTGAAGGGCACGGCTGCGCTGTGGAGCCAGAAGGTGCTGCGCGCCGGAATGGGCGCGCATTTCGGGCTGCACCTGGTGGAGTCGGCATCACCCGAGGACCTGAATGCGCTTGGCTTGCCCCTGATCGTGACCAGCTCCCATCAAGGTGAACTGATCCAGAGCGCCGCTCTGCCCTGGCCGTGCGCCTGGGCCATGGGCCATGAAGGGCAGGGCGTTGGCGAGGCGCTGATGCAGCAGGCGGCGCAGCATGTGCGCATCGGCCAGCCGGGTGGTGAAGAGTCTCTGAACGTGGCTGCGGCAGCGGCGATATGCCTGCACGCAAGCAGCGTGAGTGCCGGCTCACGTCAAGGGTAATCCCGCCTCCTGTCAGGAGGCTGAAGCGCGACCAGCCTATAATGGGCGGCTTTCAAGCATTCCACAATACGCCTAGCGACGCTTCCTCGCCACCCCCTGCAGACAAGCTGTAAACCGCACGGACCCGTCCGTGCGGCACGCTGGGCGTAACCGTAATTAGAACCGGAGAACCCAGTGCTTTTGTCTCTCAAGGGAGCATTCCCATCCGCCATCCTGGCGCTCGCAGACGGCACGGTCTTTGTTGGCAACTCGATCGGTGCGCAAGGCACCACGGTTGGTGAAGTCGTTTTCAACACGGCAATCACCGGCTACCAGGAAATCCTCACCGACCCCAGCTACTGCCAGCAGATCGTGACGCTCACGTATCCGCACATCGGCAACTACGGCGTCAACGCAGAGGATGTCGAGGCTGGCAAGGTCCATGCGGCGGGCCTGATCATCAAGAACCTTCCGCTGCTGGCCAGCAACTTCCGCAAGTCCGAGACCCTGCCCGACTACCTGACGCGCAGCGGCACGGTGGCGATTGCCAACATCGACACGCGCAAGCTCACACGGCTGCTGCGCGACAAGGGCGCACAAAACGGCGCCATCGTCGGTTTGGCCGCTGGCGAAGAAGTGACCCAGGCGCGCATCGACGAGGCACTGGCTGCGGCCAAGGCGGCCCCCAGCATGAAGGGCCTGGATCTGGCCCAGGTGGTGAGCGCCGCCCAGCAGTACGAATGGACGGAAACCGAGTGGAAGCTGGGCGAAGGCTACGGCCAGCAGCAGGCCCCGCGTTTCCATGTGGTGGCCTATGACTTCGGCGTGAAGTTCAACATCCTGCGCATGCTGGCCGAGCGCGGCTGCAAGCTGACCGTGGTGCCGGCCAAGACGCCCGCCAAGGATGTGCTGGCACTCAACCCCGACGGCGTTTTCCTGTCCAACGGCCCTGGCGACCCGGAGCCCTGCGACTACGCCATTGCCGCGACCAAGGAACTGGTGGAGTCCGGCAAGCCCGTCTTCGGCATCTGCCTGGGTCATCAGATCATGGCCCTGGCCGCTGGCGCCAAGACCTTCAAGATGGCCAACAGCCACCACGGCGCCAACCACCCCGTCAAGGACCTGGACAACGGCCGCGTGAGCATCACCAGCCAGAACCACGGGTTTGCGGTGGAGATGGAATCGCTGCCCGACACGCTGCGCGCCACGCACATCAGCCTGTTCGACGGCACGCTGCAAGGCCTTGAGCACAAGGACAAGCCTGCGTTCTGCTTCCAGGGCCACCCCGAGGCCTCCCCCGGCCCGCACGATATCGCCTACCTGTTTGACCGCTTCACGGCGCTGATGGAGAAACACAAAAATGCCTAAGCGCACCGACCTCAAAAGCATTCTGATCATTGGCGCCGGTCCCATCGTCATCGGCCAGGCCTGCGAGTTTGACTACTCCGGCGTGCAGGCCTGCAAGGCGTTGCGCGAAGAGGGCTACAAGGTCATCCTGATCAACAGCAACCCTGCCACGATCATGACCGACCCGGCCACGGCCGACGTCACCTACATCGAGCCCATCACCTGGCAGACGGTCGAGAAGATCATCGCCAAGGAGCGTCCCGACGCCATCCTGCCGACCATGGGCGGCCAGACCGCGCTGAACTGCGCGCTGGACCTGTGGCGCAACGGCGTGCTGCACAAGTACAAGGTCGAGCTGATCGGCGCCACGCCCGAGGCCATCGACAAGGCCGAGGACCGCCTCAAGTTCAAGGATGCGATGACGCGCATCGGCCTGGGTTCGGCACGCTCGGGCATCGCCCATTCGATGGACGAAGCCTGGGCCGTGCAAAAGGAGATGGGCTTTCCCACCGTCATCCGCCCCAGCTTCACGCTGGGCGGCACGGGCGGCGGCATTGCCTACAACCCCGAAGAGTTCGAGACCATCTGCAAGCGCGGCCTGGAAGCGTCGCCGACCAATGAGCTGCTGATCGAGGAATCGCTGCTCGGCTGGAAGGAGTACGAGATGGAAGTCGTCCGCGACAAGGCGGACAACTGCATCATCATCTGCTCCATCGAGAACCTGGACCCCATGGGCGTGCACACCGGCGACTCGATCACCGTGGCGCCCGCGCAGACGCTGACCGACAAGGAATACCAGATCATGCGCAACGCCTCGCTGGCGGTGCTGCGCGAGATCGGTGTGGACACGGGTGGCTCCAACGTGCAGTTCTCGGTGAATCCGAAGGACGGTCGCATGATCGTCATCGAGATGAACCCGCGCGTGTCGCGCTCCTCGGCGCTGGCCTCCAAGGCCACGGGCTTCCCCATCGCCAAGGTCGCTGCCAAGCTGGCCGTGGGCTACACGCTGGACGAACTCAAGAACGACATCACGGGCGGCAAGACGCCTGCGTCGTTCGAGCCCTCGATCGACTACGTGGTCACCAAGATCCCGCGTTTCGCATTCGAGAAGTTCCCGGCTGCCGACAACCGCCTGACCACGCAGATGAAGTCCGTGGGCGAGGTCATGGCCATTGGCCGCACCTTCCAGGAATCCTTCCAGAAGGCTCTGCGCGGCCTGGAAGTCGGCGTGGACGGCATGAACGAAAAGACCCAGGACCGCGAGATCCTCGAAAAGGAACTCGGCGAACCAGGTCCGGACCGCATCTGGTATGTGGGTGACGCCTTTGCTGCCGGCTGGACGCTGGACGAAGTGCACAACATCACCAAGATCGACAAGTGGTTCCTCGTGCAGATCGAAGAGATCGTCAAGATCGAACTCGAACTGGACAAGGTCTACGAGGAAAAGGGCGATGCCGCGCTGGCTGCACTGGACGCCACCACGCTGCGCACGCTCAAGCAAAAGGGCTTCTCCGACCGCCGCCTTGCCAAGCTGCTGCACAGCACCGACAAGGCCGTGCGCGAGGCGCGCAAGGCACTGGGCGTGCGCCCCGTGTTCAAGCGCGTGGACACCTGCGCTGCCGAGTTCGCCACCGACACGGCCTACATGTACTCCACCTATGACGAGGAGTGCGAAGCCGAGCCGACGGACAAGAAAAAGATCATGGTGCTGGGCGGTGGCCCGAACCGCATCGGCCAGGGCATCGAGTTCGACTACTGCTGCGTGCATGCCGCGCTCGCCATGCGCGAGGACGGCTATGAAACCATCATGGTCAACTGCAACCCCGAAACCGTGTCCACCGACTACGACACCTCGGACCGTCTGTACTTCGAGCCGCTGACGCTGGAAGACGTGCTCGAAGTCGTGGCTGTCGAGAAGCCGGTCGGCGTCATCGTGCAGTACGGTGGCCAGACGCCCCTGAAGCTCGCCCTGGGCCTGGAAAAGGAAGGCGTGCCCATCATCGGCACCACGCCCGACATGATCGACGCGGCCGAAGACCGCGAGCGCTTCCAGAAGCTGCTGCATGAGCTGGGCCTGCGCCAGCCGCCCAATGCCACGGCCCGTACCGAGCCCGAAGCGCTGGAAAAGGCGGCCGGCCTGGGCTACCCCCTGGTCGTGCGTCCCAGCTATGTGCTGGGTGGCCGTGCCATGGAAATCGTGCATGAGCAGCGCGACCTGGAGCGCTACATGCGCGAAGCCGTCAAGGTCAGCAATGACTCGCCCGTGCTGCTGGACCACTTCCTGTCCAACGCCATCGAGTGCGATGTGGACTGCGTGCGTGACCGCGAAGGCGCCGTCTTCATCGGCGGCGTGATGGAGCACATCGAGCAGGCCGGCGTGCATTCGGGCGATTCCGCCTGCTCGCTGCCGCCTTACTACCTCAAGCCCGAGACCGTGGCCGAGATCAAGCGCCAGACGGCTGCCATGGCCAACGCGCTGAGCGTGATCGGCCTGATGAACGTGCAGTTCGCCATCAAGGAAACGGCCGATGGCGACGTGATCTACGTGCTGGAAGTCAATCCGCGTGCCTCGCGCACCGTGCCCTTCGTCTCCAAGGCCACGGGCATCCAGCTGGCCAAGGTGGCTGCGCGCTGCATGGCCGGCGACACGCTGGCCCAGCAAGGCATCACCAAGGAAGTCACGCCGCCGTACTTCAGCGTCAAGGAAGCCGTCTTCCCGTTCGTGAAGTTCCCGGGCGTGGACACCATCCTCGGCCCCGAGATGAAGTCCACCGGCGAAGTCATGGGCGTGGGCAAGACCTTTGGCGAAGCCTTCGTCAAGAGCCAGCTGGGCGCCGGCGTGGCACTGCCCACCCAGGGCAAGGTCTTCCTGACCGTGAAGAACGCCGACAAGCCGCGCGCCGTGGCCGTGGCCAAGGAACTGGCTGCCATGGGCTTCGTGCTGTGCGCCACGCGCGGCACGGCAGCGGCCATCTCCGAGGCAGGTATCGAAGTGCAGCTCGTCAACAAGGTGACCGAGGGCCGCCCCCACATCGTGGACATGATCAAGAACGGCGAGATCGCCATGGTCATCAACACGGTGGAAGAGCGCCGCAACGCCATCGCCGACTCGCGCGCCATCCGTACCAGCGCCCTGCTGGCGCGCGTGACCACCTTCACCACCATCTTCGGTGCCGAAGCCGCCGTCGAAGGCATGAAGTCCATGGGCAACATGGATGTGCACTCCGTCCAGGAGCTGCACGCCCAGCTGCAAACGGCCTGATCCTTCCGCGCTGCCGTCCCTCGTTTCTGACGAGGTGCAGCCGGCGGCACTGTCCGACAGTGCCGCCGGGTTTTCCCACCGAAGCTGGTGGTCAAACGCGGCATAATGGACCACATGACTTGATGAAACCGCCGCGCGGCAACGTGCGGCGGTTTGCTTTTGGGGCGCAGGCCCTGCCGCCATACTGCCGGCCCGCCTGTGCCAAAGAAGCCGCGCAACGCGCGGCGTTTGCTGCACATGGAGACTTTTCAATGGCCACCATTCCCATCACCAAGCGCGGAGCCGAGAAACTCAAGGACGAGCTGCACCGTCTGAAGACCGTGGAGCGTCCTGCCATCATCCAGGCCATCGCCGAGGCCCGTGCCCAGGGCGACCTGAGCGAAAACGCAGAGTACGAGGCCGCCAAGGACCGCCAAGGCTTCATCGAGGGCCGCATTGCCGAGGTAGAGAGCAAGCTGTCCGCAGCCCAGATCATCGATCCTTCCGCCGTGGATGCCGGCGGCCGCGTGGTCTTCGGTGCAACGGTTGAACTCGAAGACGAGGACAGCGGCGACACGGTCAAGTACCAGATCGTCGGCGAGGACGAAGCCGATCTCAAGCTGGGCCTGATCAACGTCTCCAGCCCCATCGCACGCGCGCTGATCGGCAAGGAAGAAGGCGATACCGCTGTCGTGCAGGCACCGGGCGGCGAGCGCCGCTATGAAGTGGTGTCGGTGCGCTACCTCTGATGCGTCGGTGCCTGTGCCTCGATCGTTGAGGAAGGCCTAAGCCCATGAGCAACCTGTACGAGCGCGTTCCCCTGCTGGCTGCTGCCCTGTGGTGGGGCAGCCTGTCGGCCATCGGCTTCATGGCCGTGCCCATGCTGTTCGCCCACTTGCCCACGCCGGCTGTCGCGGGCTTCATGGCTGCCAAGCTGTTTGCCGCGCAGACCTGGGTGTCCATCGCCTGCGCGGCCGTGCTGCTGGTCCTGTCCCGGCGCAGCAAGGAGTCGGTCCTGCAGCCCTGGGCCAAGGCCTGCCTGGGCTTTGTGATCGCAGGCATGCTGCTGGCATTTGTCGTCCAGTACGGCGTGTCGCCGCGCATCGTTGCACGCGACAACCTCAAACTGTGGCACAGCGTGGGCACGGTGATGTATGCGCTGCAGTGGCTGTGTGCGCTCGTCGTGCTGTGGCGCATAGGCCGTTCGTCTCAAGCGAACACCCGGGCCACGGCCTGATCCCGGTCCTGCCGGTTCGGCACCATGCCAAACAAAAACGCCCGCAAGCGCGGGCGTTTTTTTGTGGGTCGAGCTGCTCACTCGTGCCAGTGCTCGGCCACCCAGGTGGCAGGCCGGATATAGCGAAAGCGCCGATTGCGCCGGCCGGCCAACGCGTCAGGCGGGTTGCATTCGCCGTGGAAGATCACCACGCGCGCACCATCCGGCACGAAGGGCGGCTTCCAGTAGTTCGTCGGCCATGCGGGAATGCAGTGGTACTTGAAGCTGGGGCACCAAGCCTGCGGCCAGTACTTGAGCTTGCCCTGCTTGTGCAGCATGTCGGACAGATAGGCCTGCTCATTGCGAAAGTTGCGGCGTATCTCTTCGAAATGCGTGCGGAAGTAGTCCAGCACCTCGGGGTGGGCACCCAGCTCGAAGCGGTACACCGAGGAATTGCCCGTGATGCGCCACGGACGCTTGTAGTCGTGGATGATCAGGAACTCGCCGGGCTCGGTGAAAAAATCGTCCAGCGGCCCGGTGATGACCACGTCCACGTCAAGAAACAGCGCCGTGCCGCGCAGGCCGTGCAGGTCGGCACTGAAGGTGGCGAGCTTGTTCCAGCCGCGTTCCGGAATGCCCGCGGGCAGGTTCAGCGGAGGAATCGGCAGGCATTCGACCTCGTCGCGAATCCCCACGCCGTCATCGGTCAGGCAGACAAGGCGAAAATCGCCCTTCAGATGCCGACGCACCATGGCGTAGAGCCTGTTGACATACTCCGGACCGTACTTCTTGCCCCACTTCATGCAGATCACGAAGCGCTGCTGCGCAGAGGGGGAGGCGGAGGGCGGTTGCGCGGCCTGGGCCACGCTGGCGGCATGGGATGCTACGGTCATGGATGCGGCGGACTCAGTCTGCCTGACGCTTCTTGACCGACTTCTGCTTGGGCTTGGCGCGCTTGACCTGGCCACCTGCCGTCAGGCGCTGGTTGCCCAGCACGCGGATCTGCTTGACCTCGGGCTTCTGGCCCGAGCGCTTGCTGAACTTGAGCAGCTTGACATCGCGAGGGCCGGGCATGCGGTTCTCGTCGATGGCTTTTTCCTTTTCCGGCATGGGGCGCCAGAGCACCAGCAGCTTGCCGATGTGCTGAATGGGTGCAGCGCCAAGCTCGTCGCACAGCTGCAGATACATCTGCTCGCGTGCGGCGCGGTCGTCGTTGAAGACACGGACCTTGATCAGGCCATGTGCGTTAAGGCCGGCGTTGACCTCCTTTTGCACGGCAGCCGTCAGGCCGTCACCCCCGATGAGGACCACGGGGTCCAGGTGGTGTGCGTTGGCGCGGTGTTCCCGGCGCTCGGCGGGAGTCAATTGAATTTGGGGCATGGCCGTATTATCGAGGCTGAAAGAATCCAGCATGAAAGTCAACACAAAAAGCAAGAAGGTCAACAAGGCTTGGCTCAACAGCCACGTCAACGATCCTTACGTCAAGGCCGCCCAGAAGGACGGCTACCGCGCGCGCGCGGCCTACAAACTCAAGGAGATCGACGAGCAGCTCAAGCTCATCCGGCCGGGTGCCACGGTGGTGGACCTGGGCTGCGCACCCGGGGCTTGGAGCCAGTATGTGCGCCGTTGCCTGTCGCCCAACGGGGCGGCCGTCGGCGCTCTCAACGGCCGCATCATCTCGCTGGATCTGCTGCCCATGGAGCCCATTGAGGGCGTGCAGTACATCCAGGGCGATTTCCGCGAGGAGCCGGTTCTGGCCCAGCTCCAGGAGGCCCTGGGCGGGGGCAAGGCCGACGTGGTGGTCTCCGACATGGCTCCCAACCTGTCGGGCAACGGCACGACGGATGCGGCGCGCATTGCGCTGCTGGTCGAACTGGCGGTTGATTTTTCCATCCACCATATGAAACCTGAAGGCGCCTTGGTCGTGAAGCTCTTCCACGGCGGGGCCTACGATGACCTGGTTGCGCTGTTCCGGCAGACCTTCAAGGTGGTCAAGCCGATCAAGCCCAAGTCCTCGCGTGACAAGTCTTCGGAGACGTTTTTGGTGGGCATGGGGCTCAAGTAGGCCTGTGCAGCCGCCCGGCGCTGCCCTGACCCGGGTCAAGACCGTATTCAAGCTATGGCTGCTATAGAGGGATATAGGCGACCAGCCAGCTTGAAACACCTAAAATGGACCGCAAATACGCTTCGAGCACGCTGGAAGTCGTTTTATCTGTATCCCCCATTGGAGCCCCGCTTGAACAATCAGTGGTTTTCAAAAATTGCCGTCTGGCTGGTCATCGCCATGGTGCTGTTTACGGTGTTCAAGCAATTTGACACCCGTGGCGGCGCTGGCGCGTCCCATGTCGGTTACTCCGAGTTCCTGGAAGAGGTGCGAAGCAATCGCATCAAGAGCGCCACCATCCAGGAAAGCCCCGGCGGCACCGAGATCGTGGCCACGACCAACGATGACCGCAAGGTGCGCACCACCGCCACCTACCTGGATCGCGGGCTCGTGGGTGACCTGATCAACAACAACGTCAAGTTCGACGTCAAGCCCCGCGAAGAAGGCTCGGTCCTCATGACCCTGCTCGTCAGCTGGGGGCCCATGCTGCTGTTGATCGGCGTGTGGGTGTACTTCATGCGCCAGATGCAGGGCGGCGGCAAGGGCGGTGCCTTCAGCTTCGGCAAGAGCAAGGCCCGCATGCTGGACGAGAACAACAACACCGTGACCTTTGCCGACGTTGCAGGCTGCGACGAAGCCAAGGAAGAGGTCAAGGAAGTCGTGGACTTCCTCAAGGACCCCAACAAGTTCCAGAAGCTCGGCGGGCGCATTCCGCGCGGCCTGCTGCTGGTCGGTCCTCCGGGTACCGGCAAGACGCTGCTGGCCAAGTCCATCGCTGGTGAAGCCAAGGTTCCGTTCTTCAGCATCTCGGGCTCCGACTTCGTGGAAATGTTCGTCGGCGTGGGCGCGGCCCGCGTGCGCGACATGTTCGAGAACGCCAAGAAGAATGCACCCTGCATCATCTTCATCGATGAAATCGATGCCGTGGGCCGCCAGCGTGGCGCAGGCCTGGGCGGTGGTAACGATGAGCGTGAACAGACCCTGAACCAGATGCTGGTCGAGATGGACGGTTTTGAGACCAACCTCGGCGTGATCGTCGTGGCTGCAACCAACCGTCCCGACATCCTGGATGCGGCGCTGCTGCGCCCCGGCCGTTTCGACCGCCAAGTGTATGTGACGCTGCCCGACATCCGTGGCCGCGAGCAGATCCTCAATGTGCACATGCGCAAGATCCCTGTAGGCCAGGACGTGAACCCGGGCGTGATCGCGCGCGGCACGCCTGGCATGTCGGGCGCCGATCTGGCCAACCTCTGCAACGAAGCAGCCCTGATGGCCGCGCGCCGCAATGCGCGCACCGTCGAGATGCAGGACTTCGAGAAGGCCAAGGACAAGATCATCATGGGCCCCGAGCGCAAGAGCATGGTCATGCCCGAGGAAGAGCGCCGCAACACGGCCTACCACGAGGCAGGCCACGCGCTGATCGGTAAGCTGTTGCCCAAGTGCGATCCCGTGCACAAGGTCACCATCATCCCGCGCGGCCGTGCGCTGGGCGTGACCATGAGCCTGCCCGAGAAGGACCGCTACTCCTACGACAAGGAGTTCATGCTCAACCAGATCGCCATGCTGTTCGGTGGACGCATTGCCGAAGAAGTGTTCATGAACCAGATGACCACGGGCGCGAGCAACGACTTCGAGCGGGCCACGCAGATCGCACGCGACATGGTCACCCGCTACGGCATGACCGACGCGCTGGGTCCCATGGTCTATGCGGAACAGGAAGGCGAGCCTTTCCTGGGCCGCTCGATGAGCAAGACCAACAGCATGAGCGAGCAGACGATGCAGAAGGTGGACCAGGAGGTTCGCCGCATCATCGACGAGCAGTACGGACTGGCGCGCAAGCTGATCGAGGACAACTCCGACAAGATGCATGCCATGGCCAAGGCCATGCTCGACTGGGAAACCATCGACGCCGAGCAGCTCGATGACATCATGGCCGGCCGTGAGCCGCGTCCTCCCAAGGACTGGGTGCCGCGCAACCCGCCGTCGTCCGACGGTGGCAATTCGTCCGGCGGCACGCCGGCAGTGGATGCCGACCCTGCGCCCACCACGGCCTGAGCTGCTTGCCGCAGAATCGGTCAATCCCATGCAAAGGGCCCTGAGGGGCCCTTTTGCTTTGCTTGCAGGATGTGTTCAATTGCCCGCAACGGCCAGCGATGAACCCGGTCCGGCAGGCGCCTACCTTCAGGAAATCCCATGCCGCATCAATGGCAGACTTCGCGCTTTGTTCTAGACCTTCAGCGTCCACTGGTCATGGGCATCGTCAATGTGACGCCCGACTCGTTTTCCGACGGCGGGCGGCACAACACGGTGGAGCAGGCCTTGCGGCATGCAGAGCAACTGGTCAGTGAGGGCACGCACATCCTCGATATTGGCGGCGAGTCCACCAGGCCCGGCTCACCGGCTGTTCCGCTGGATGAGGAGTTGCGGCGCGTGCTGCCTGTTGTGCAGGGCGCAGTGCAACTGGGCGTGCCTGTCTCCGTCGATACCTACAAGCCCGAGGTCATGCAGGCCGTGCTCGATCTGGGGGCTGACATCGTCAACGACATCTGGGCGTTGCGCCAGCCGGGCGCGCAGCAGGTGGTGGCCGCGCACCCGAGCTGCGGCATCTGTCTCATGCACATGCATGGCACGCCGCAGGACATGCAGACCACGCCCATGCAAGGCGATGCCGTGCCCGCCGTGCGCGATTTCCTGCAGTTGCACAGCGATGCCCTGCTGGCCCGGGGCGTGGCGCGGGAGCGCATCGTCTGGGACTATGGCATCGGCTTCGGCAAAAGCGTGGCACAGAATTTTTCCCTGCTTGCACGCCAGCATGAATTGCTGGGCCTAGACTTCCCGCTGCTGGCCGGCTGGTCGCGCAAGGGCTCGCTCGGGCAGGTCAGTGGCCGTCCACAGGGCCAGCGCATGGTGCCCAGCGTGGCGGCGGCACTGCTGGCGGTGGAGCGTGGCGCGCGCGTGGTGCGCGTGCACGACGTGGCCGATACGGTGGCGGCATTGACGGTCTGGCAGACCATGCACGACAACGACTGAACAACAAAGGAGCACTATGGCACGCACATATTTTGGTACCGATGGAATTCGCGGCCTGGTGGGCCGTTCGCCCATCACCCCCGACTTCGCGCTGCGTCTGGCGCATGCCGTGGGCCGTGTGCTGCGGCGCAAGGAAGCCCGTCCCATGGTGCTGATCGGCAAGGACACGCGGATCTCGGGCTACATGCTGGAGAGCGCGCTGGAGTCCGGGTTCAACTCTGCCGGCGTGGACGTGATGCTGCTGGGCCCCCTGCCCACGCCGGGCGTGGCCTATCTGACGCGCGCCCAGCGCGCCAGCCTGGGCGTGGTCATCAGCGCCAGCCACAACCCTTATTACGACAACGGCATCAAGTTCTTCAGCGCACAGGGCACCAAGCTGCCCGATGCCTGGGAGGAAGAGGTCGAGCAGGCCTTGACCGAAGATCCCGTATGGGTCGACTCTGCCGCTCTGGGAAAGGCCCGGCGCCTTGAAGACGCGGCAGGGCGCTACATCGAGTTCTGCAAGAGCACCTTCGACCATGCGCTCACGCTCAAGGGTGTGAAGATCGTGGTCGATGCGGCCCATGGCGCGGCCTACCAGATCGCCCCCAAGGTCTTCCATGAACTGGGGGCCGATGTGGTGGCCATTGGCTGTGCGCCCGATGGACTGAACATCAACGAAGGCGTGGGTGCCACCCATCCCGAGGCCCTGGTGCTGGCCGTGCGAGCGAACAAGGCCGACTTCGGTGTGGCGCTGGATGGTGATGCCGACCGGCTGCTGCTGGTCGATGCGGCAGGCCGGCTCTACAACGGCGACGAACTGCTGTACCTGATGGCGGCCGATCGGCTGGCGCGTGGCGAGGCCGTGCCGGGCGCCGTGGGCACACTGATGACCAATATGGCCGTGGAGGTGGCGCTGAAGTCCCAGGGTGTGGGCTTTGTGCGCGCCAAGGTCGGCGACCGCTATGTGCTGGAGGAGCTGCACCGCCAGGGCTGGACCCTGGGGGGCGAGGGCTCGGGCCATCTGCTGGCGCTGGACAAGCACACCACGGGCGATGGCCTGGTCAGCGCGCTGCAGGTGCTGCAGGCCTGCGTGCGTTCGGGCAAGAGCCTGTCGCAGTGGCTGTCTTCGGTCCAGCTGTTTCCCCAGGTATTGCTCAACGTGCGGCTGCAGCCGGGCCAGGACTGGAAGCGCAACACCCAGCTGGAGGAAGCCACCGAGGCCGTCAAGGCCGAATTGGGTGATACGGGGCGCGTGCTTATCCGCGCCAGCGGCACCGAGCCTTTGCTGCGCGTGATGGTGGAGGCACGCGATGGCGACCAGGCCAGCCGCTGCGCCGAGCGCCTGGCCAGCGTGGCGAAGAATTCACCCATGCCCTGAGCGGCGGGCGGCACGTTCCCGGCCATGGAAAGCCGAAGCTGCAGGCTTCGGCTTTTTCGTCTGCAGACCGTGGCGCGGTGAGCTGTTCAGCCCTGGCTGCGCAGAAAGGCCTCCAGCGCCTGGGGCGGCAGCGGGCGGCTGAAATGGTAGCCCTGGGCTTCATCGCAGCCCTGCTCGCGCAGGAACTGCAGCTGCGCCTCCGTTTCCACGCCTTCGGCCGTGGTCTGCATGCCCAGGGCCTGGGCCATGCGGATGATGGCGCTGACAATGGCGCGGTCATTGCTGTCGTGGTCCAGGTCCTGGATGAAGGACTGGTCGATCTTGAGTTTGTAGATCTGAAAGCGCTTGAGCTGGCTCAGGGATGAATAGCCGGTGCCGAAGTCATCCATGGCCAGGCGCACGCCATGCTCGCGCAGCCGGTCCATGGTGGCCGTGGCCTGGCGCGGATCATGGATGGCCACGCCCTCGGTCAGCTCCAGCTCCAGAGAATCGGCCGGCAGGTCGCTGTCGAGCAGGATGCGGTTGATGATTTCGGGCAGTTGCTGCTGGTGGAACTGGATGGCCGACAGGTTCACGGCCACCTTCAGGTCCCGCAGCCCCGCATTGCGCCAGGCCTGCAGTTGCTGCATGGCGCTGCGCAGCACCCATTCGCCGATCTGCAGGATCTGGCCGCTATCCTCGGCGACGGGGATGAACTCCGCGGGCGAAACCGAGCCCAGCTCGGGATGCTCCCATCGCAGCAGTGCCTCCACGCTGCGCACGCGTCCGGTGCTCAGGGTGATCTGCGGCTGGTAATGCAGATACAGCTGATTGCGTTCCAGCGCCCGCCGCAAGGCGTTCTCCAGCTGCAGGGCGCGCAGGGACTGGGCCTGCATCTGCGGAGTGAAGAAGCGGTAGGTGTTGCGGCCGGCCTGCTTGGCGTGGTACATGGCCGCATCGGCGGCCTGTGTCAGCGAGTCGATGTCGTGGCCGTCGCGCGGGTACAGCGCGATGCCCATGGACGGCGCAATGGTCAGTTCGTGGCGGTCGATCTGGTAGGCCTGGCGCGACGCCTCCTGCAGCTTGCCTGCCACGCGGGCCGCACCCTGGGCATTGGCGCCGGGCAGCAGCAGCACAAATTCGTCGCCGCCGATGCGGGCCACCGTATCGCGGTCACGCACGACGGCACGCAGGCGGCGGGCAATCTCCACCAGCAGGGCATCGCCCACGCGATGGCCCAGCGAATCATTGACATGCTTGAAATGGTCCAGGTCCAGGAACATCACGGCCAGCGGCGTGTCGTTGACCTTGGCCAGCTCGATGGCGCGGGCGCTGCGCTCGGCCAGCAGCGTGCGGTTGGGCAGGCCGGTGAGCGCGTCGTAGTGCGCCATCCAGTAGATGCGTTCCTGGTCCAGCTTGCGGTCGGCGATCTCGCGGTGCAGGTTCTCCACCGTGGCGCTGAGTTCGCGTGTGCGGTCGCGCACCTGCTGCTCCAGCAGTTCGTGGGCCTGGCTCAGGGCCTGCTGGGCGCGCAGACGGTCGTCGATGTCGCTGACGATCCAGATGGAGCCTTCGCGTGCATCGCCCGGATTGATGAGCCGGCCCGTCAGTTCACCCCAGAACAGGCTGCCATCCTTGCGGCGCAGGCGGCGCTGCGTGCGAAAGGACAGGCCCGCGCTCAGCGTGCGATAGGCCTCGCGCCCCAGGCTGCGCAGCTCGTCGCGGCTGGGGTGCAGGTGCTCGCTGTTGATGCCGACCAGCGCATGCTCGCCCGCGTAGCCGAAGATGTCGGCATAGCACTGGTTGCATCGGACGATGACGCGCTGGCGGATGAAGACGATGCCCACGCCGGCATTGTCGAGCAGTGCCTGCTGCTCGCGCAGGCTGCGCTGCAGCGACGCCGCCATCATCGAAGACGGACGTTCGAGTACAGGGTCGTACGCAATCGTCGGCGCGGACATGGCGAAGCGTTAGGGCGGTGGTAAAGGGATGAGGGGGAACTTACAAAGTGTAGCACTTGCGCGCAAAACAGCATTTTGTCGTTCCCTGGCGAGGGCAGGGCCTTGGTTTTCAGGTGCCGGTGGACTGTCGTTGCCGGCCCTTGGCCTGCGCATCGAGCTTGTGGGCCAATTCATAGAGCACGCCATGGCGCAGGGCTCCGTGCGTGACGCGCATGCGCTCGATGCCCAGGCTGGAGAAGATGCCCCGCATCACGCTCATGCCGCCGCCGATCATGGGGCGCAGCTCTTCCTTGAGTCCGTCCATGTTCACACGGTCGACATGGCCTGCGCGCAGCAACTGCGCATGCAGCCAGTCCAGTCCCTGCCGCGTGATCCAGCCGGCCGTGCCCCCGGGCGCATGGGCCAGGACCTTGACAATGGCACCGGCCGTGCCCGAGGAGCCATAGGCATGGCTCCATTGCCCGGCAGCGAAAAGTCCTGCTTCGGGCGCAATGATGTCGGCCACGGCTGCTTCGGCCTGGGACAGGGCCTGGGCCGACAGCTCGCCATCGGGGAAGTGGCGCAAGGCCCAGGTCACGCTGCCGAAGGCGAAGGAGCGTGCCTGCAGTACTTGCCGCTGCTGACCCAGGCACAGCTCGGTCGAGCGGCCGCCGATGTCCACCACCAGCCTCCGCTGGGCGCCGGGCGGCAGCAACTGGGCGACGCCGCGATAAATCAGGCGTGCTTCCTCCTCGCCGTCAATGACCTCGATGGGGCAGCCCAGGATGCGCTGGCCTTCGTCCAGGAAGATCTGGCGATTCGATGCCTCTCTCAGCGTCTGCGTGGCCACTGCACGTACGCGGTGGCGGGGCAGATCACCCAGCACCTGCGCATAGCGCTCCAGGCAGGCCCAGCCGCGCTGCATGGCCTCCAGGCTCAAGGCGCCCTGGGCGTCGAGGGCGCTGCCCAGGCGTATGGCTTCCTTGCGATGGCTGAGCAGCTGTACCTTTGCGCCGTCGCTGCGGGCCATGGCCAGCAGGCAGCTGTTGGAGCCAATGTCGATGGCGGCCAGGCGGCTTTCGGGGGGATTGGAAGAGGACATGCGCGAAAGGCGGACGACGGCACGGCTGCGGCAGGTTTGCAGCAGCCAACGGCATCCAGGGGAAGGCAGCTAGCTTAGCACCCCGGCGATCTCGCGTCGCTCTCGTGCCGTTGTGACTGGGTCATGACTTTTGCGTGACGGTTTCTGCGCCGTTGCTTGCGCCTGACTTGGCTTGTATGACAGATGTCATGAACAGAGGAATGCATGTCATGAACATGTCACAAATCCGGGGCAGACTGCCCGAATCCCCGGCTAGCGGGGTGACTACCGGGTCCTGCCCAGGCCGGGCCCCTGCATCCATGCCCCAGACATTCACGCCGATTCCCGGTGGCGCCTCTGCCGCACCTGCCGAACCAGAACATGAACAGGGAGCGCGTGCCGTGCCCGCAGGGCCGGCTTCGCTGGGCATGGCCCGCCAGACAGCTCCCATACCCGTCTCTGCACCCCTGAATGTCCCGATGATGCCTCTGGCGAAAAGCCTCTCCACCGCCTTGTCGGAGCTGCAGGGCCAGGCCATTGCGGCTTCTGCCTCTGCTTCTTCTGCAAGGCTTCCCGCCCCCGAATACACTGGACTGCACGCCACAGCCGAAAGCGGTGAAGTGCAAGAGCAGCAGCAACAGTTTCTTGACCGTGACCATTGCATCCTGGCCTTCAATGAGCGCGTGCTGGACTGGGCCGTGCGTGAAGATGTGCCGCTGCTGGAGCGTTTGCGCTATCTGTGCATCGTCTCCTCGAATCTCGACGAATGGTTCGAGGTGCGTTGCGCCCCGCATGTGACGGCCGCCAAGGCCGGCGACGCCAAGGGCCTGTACACCCTGCAGAGCTTCCGCTCGCTGATGGACAAGGCGCATGAGCTGGTATTGCGCCAATACACGCTGTACAACCAGTCGCTGATTCCCGCCTTTGCGGGGCAGGGCATACGCGTGGTATCCCATGGCGAGCGCAGCAGCGCCCAGCGCAAATGGGTGCGCGAGTACTTCCTGCGCGAAGTCCAGCCGCTGCTCATGCCCGTGGGCCTGGACCCCTCCCATCCATTCCCCCAGGTGGCCAACAAGGCGCTGAACTTCATCGTGCGCCTCAAAGGTGTCGATGCCTTTGGCCGTGCCAACGAGGTGGCCATCGTCAAGGTGCCGCGTGTCTTGCCGCGCCTAGTGCGCCTGCCCGAGAAGATCGCGGGCAAGCAGCGCCTGTTCGTGAGCATCTCCAGCATCGTGCGTGCTCATCTCGTCGAGTTGTTCCCGGGGCGTGAGGTGGCGGAGTTTGCGCAATTCCGTGTCACGCGCCATTCGGACCTGGCAGTGGATGAGGAAGACGTCAGCGACCTGCGCACGGCCCTGCGCCAGGGTCTGCACCATCGCCACTACGGCCAGGCGGTGAGGCTGGAGGTGTCCTTTGCCTGCTCGCCCATGCTGTCCGACCTGCTGCTGGGCCAGTTCGGCCTGCCGACCGAGGCACTGTTCCGCGTCAAGGGGCCCGTGAACCTGGTGCGCCAGTCGCAGCTGGTGGATCTGGTCGATGACCCCGCGCTGCTGTTTCCGCCTTGGCGTCCGGCATGGCCGCGCCAGCTGCAGCCGGGCCGCTCGGTGATGGCCCAGATCCGCAAGCGTGATGTGCTGATCCACCAGCCCTTCGAGAGCTTCGACGGCGTGCTGGAGCTGCTGCGCGAAGCCGTCAATGACCCTGAGGTGCTGGCCATCAAGCAGACCATCTACCGCACGGGGTCGGACTCCGAGATCATGCAGCTGCTGGCCGAGGCGGTTCGCCGCGGCAAGGAAGTGCTGGCCGTGCTGGAACTCAAGGCCCGCTTTGACGAAGAGGCCAACATCAACTCCGCCGAGAAGCTGGAGGCCTTGGGCGCCCAGGTGGTCTACGGCGTGCTGGGCCTGAAGACGCACGCCAAGATGCTGCTGATTACCCGGCGCGAAAAGCGCAGCGGTCAGCTCAAGCGCTATGGGCACCTGTCCACCGGCAATTACAACGTGCGCACGGCGCGCCTGTACACGGACATCAGCCAACTGACCTGCGATGCACAGATCACGGCCGATATGGATGCCGTATTCAGCCACCTGTCCAGCCACAACCGCTTGCCCAAGCTGCACCAGCTTGTGATTGCACCGTTCCAACTGCACGATCGCATGCTGGCGCTGATTGCCCAGGTGGGCGAGGCCGCACAGCGCGGCGAAGAGGCGCGGATTGTGCTGAAGATGAATGCGCTGACTGACGAACTGCTCATGCAGGCCCTGGTGCGTGCCGGTCAGCAGGGCGCACGCATCGATCTCATCGTGCGCAGCGCCTGCATGCTGCCGCCGCAGCGCAAGGGCTGGACGGACAACATCCGCGTGCGCTCCATCATCGGCCGCTTCCTGGAGCATTCGCGCGTCTTCTACTTCGCCTGGGGCAATCAGCAGGAGTTGCTGCTGTCCAGTGCGGACTGGATGAACCGCAACATGATGCGCCGGGTGGAGCTGGCCTGGCCTGTGCGCGATCCGGCGTTGCGCCAGCAGGTGATAGACGAATGTCTTGTCGCCAGCCTGCATGACAACCGCGACGCCTGGACGCTGGAAGCCAATGGCGCCTACCAGCGCGCACCCTATCCGACCACGGGCCTGGGGGCGCAGAACGCCTTGATGGAGCGTTACGGCCCTCGGGTCTGAGCCGTATCCTGTCAGGGCGCCGCGCGCCTGCCCTGTGCAATCGAAAAGCCCCGCCAACGCATTGCGCTGGCAGGGCTTTTTGCTTGTCGCTGCGGCAGCCGGAGACGTTCGGCGTTCAGTGCAGATGCAGCTGCAGCGTCCAGGGCGTCTTCTGCCAGGCCACGGCTTCGGTGCGCAGCAACTGGGCGGACTGGGGGTAGCTCCTGGTCCAGCCTTCCGGCACGGTCAGGTGAAAGACGCTGTCCGAGCGGTGCAGGCGCATGCCTTGCAGATCGGGATCGCGCCGGGCGTGGCACAGCTGCACGGCCAGGCGCAGCGCCAGCAATGGCCAGGCCACGGCCCGGTCCTCGATGGCAGCCTCGAGCTTGCGCAGCTTGCCCTGGTGGCCAAGCACCAGCTGGGTGATGCGTTCGCGCAGCTCCACGGGCCAGGTGGCGGCACTGCAGTGTTCGGTGATGTAGGCGCCGTGGCGGTGGTAGGCGCTCAGAGAGATGCGCATGCCGATCTCATGCAGGCTGGCAGCCGTGTCCAGTGCGTGCGTGGCCAGTGCATCGGGCGGCTGCTGCGCCTGCAGCGACTGCCAGGCCCAGCGTGCCACCTTGCGAACACGCAGAGCGTGGGATGTGTCAATGCCGAAGTCCTGTTGCAGCGCCGCGATCTCGGCGGCTTCGCGGTCGGCAGGCGGCTCGTGTTCCAGCAGATCGTGCAGCACGCCCTGGCGCAGCGCGCCCTGTGCAACCTCCAGTTCGTCGATGCCCAGCAGGCCCAGGGCGGCCATCAGAATGCTCAGGCCGCCGGCGATGACGGCTCGCCGGTCTTCCTTGAGTCCAGCCAGGCGGATGCGGTCCACGTGGCCGGCGTCCATCAGCTGCTCATGCAGCCAGCGCAGGCTGTCGGGCGTGATCAGCCGCCCGGAGTAGCCGTTGGCCGCCAGGATGTCTCCCACGGCGTTGGCCGTGCCTGACGATGCATAGGCGCAGTCCCATGCGGTGGCTGGATAGGCCGATACGGTCTGGGTGAGTGCCGCCTGCGCCGCCTTGATGGCGGCCGAGAAGTGCGCGCGCGACAGCGTGCCCTCGCCAAAGAACTGCGTGCTCCAGGCCACGCTGCCTATGGGGTAGGAGGCCACCTGGCGCGCTTCGCCATGCTGGCCGATGATGACTTCGGTGGAGCGCCCGCCAATGTCTACCACCAGACGCCGTTGAGACGATGGCGGCAGCAGGCTGGAGACGCCGCGATAGATCAGCCGGGCCTCTTCCTCGCCCGAGATGACTTCGATGGGAAAGCCCAGCAGGGTGCTGCCTCGCGCGATGAAGACATCGCGGTTGCGGGCCTCGCGCAGGGTCTGTGTGGCCACGGCGCGGACCTGGTCGGCCGCAAAGCCGGCCAGCCGTTCGCCAAAGCGTGCCAGGCAGTCCCAGCCGCGTTGCATGGCTTCGTCAGTCAGTTCATGGCGCTCGTTGAGTCCATTGCCCTGGCGCACGGTTTCCTTGAGGTATTCCACGCGCTCTATGCGCTGGTGGCTGCCGACGCGGCCTATTTCGAGGCGAAAGCTGTTGGACCCGAGGTCAACGGCAGCGAGCAGGGATTCTGGTGCCATGAAAGAAACGCCAATCAAGATTCGTCGAGCACGATTGCACAGCGATGTCCGAGGGGGCAGGGCTGCACCTGTCTGGTGCCTGCTCGTGCGACACACAAGACTAAGACGGAATTGTGACATCGCGATGACCGGGTTCTTACATGGGAAGTCCTGCTGTTTGTGACGCCTTTTTTCCATGTCACATCAATGTCACAAAGCCTTCTTACAGTCCAGCCATCGCATCTTTCAACCCCTAAGAGGTCTGTACATGAAGTTGTCTGTGATTCACATTCTGGTGGCTGGTGCTCTGTCTGCGGGCGGCGTGGGCCAGGCCCTGGCTCAGCAGGAAGCCACTGGCGCAGGCGCCAGCTTCCCGGCTCCGCTGTACTCCAAGTGGGCTGCGGACTACAACAAGGCCACCGGCGTGAAGATCAACTACCAGTCCGTGGGCTCCAGCGCCGGCATCAAGCAGATCGAAGCCAAGACCGTGGACTTCGGCGCCTCCGACGAGCCGCTCAAGGATGAAGAACTGGCCAAGAAGGGTCTGGTGCAATTTCCCACCGTGATCGGCGGCATCGTGCCCGTGGTCAACATCAAGGGCATCCAGCCCGGCCAGCTCAAGCTGACCGGCCAGGTGCTGGGCGACATCTACCTGGGCAAGATCAGCAAGTGGAATGACGAGGCCATCAAGGCCCTGAACCCGGGCGTGAACCTGCCTGACGCCACCATCGCTCCCGTGCGCCGCGCTGACGGCTCGGGCACCACCTTCGGCTTCACCAACTACTTGTCCAAGGTCAATGCCGAGTGGAAGGAAAAGGTTGGCGAAGGCAAGGCCGTGAACTGGCCCACGGGCGCAGGCGGCAAGGGCAACGAAGGCGTGGCCGCCTTCGTGGGTCGCCTGCCCAACTCCATCGGCTACGTCGAGTACGCCTACGTCAAGCAAAACAAGCTGACCTACACCCAGCTGCAGACCGCAGGCGGCACCTTCGTGTCCCCTGATGACGCCACCTTCAAGGCCGCTGCTGCTGGTGCCGACTGGGCCAAGAGCTTCTACCAGATCCTGACCAACCAGCCTGGCAAGGAGGCATGGCCCATCACCTCGGCCACCTTCATCATCATGCACAAGGCCCAGGACAAGCCTGCACAGGCCGCTGCCTCGCTGAAGTTCTTCGAGTGGGCCTACAAGTCCGGCGACAAGACCGCCACCGACCTGGACTACGTGCCCATGCCTGACGCCGTCAAGAACGTGATCTTCCAATCCTGGGGCCAGATCAAGGACACCTCCGGCACTGCCATTTCCCTGAAGTAAACCCTGAAAAGGGGGCCATGGCGCACCGCCGGCAGGTGCATCATGGCTCCCCTGATCCCTTCACAAACCGCGAATAAAGGCGCCTCACGTGTCCACAACGTCGCCCTCGAACTCGCTGGCCGCCTCTGCACAGGCTTCCCAGCGACGCACACCTTCTCCGCTACGCCCCCCGATGCTGTCGGGGCGCGTGGCGGATCGCTTGTTTGGCGCTCTCGCGCGTCTGGCCGCGCTGCTGACGCTGGGCCTGCTGCTGGCCATCCTGGCCTCGCTGCTGGTCGGTGCCTGGCCCGCCATCTATGAATACGGCCTGAGTTTCCTCGGCCGCAGTGTCTGGGACCCCGTTCGCAACGAATTCGGCGGCCTGGTCATGATCTACGGCACGCTGGCCACCTCGGCCATCGCTTTGCTGATTGCGGTGCCCGTGAGCTTCGGCATCGCGCTGTTCCTCACCGAGCTGTCGCCGGCCTGGCTCAAGCGCCCGCTGGGCACGGCCGTGGAGCTGCTGGCCGCCGTGCCTTCCATCGTCTACGGCATGTGGGGCCTGATGGTGTTCGGCCCCGTGCTGTCCACCTATGTGCAGCAGCCCCTGCAAAAGCTGTTCCAGGGCGTTCCCTATCTGGAGGCCTTCGTGTCCGGCCCGCCGGTGGGCATCGGCATCCTGTCGGCCGGCATCATCCTGGCCATCATGATCATTCCCTTCATCGCCTCCGTGATGCGCGATGTGTTCGAGGTCACTCCGGCCCTGCTCAAGGAGTCCGCCTATGGCCTGGGTTCCACGACCTGGGAAGTGGTCTGGAAGGTGGTTCTGCCCTACACCAAGACCGGCGTGCTCGGCGGCGTGATGCTGGGCCTGGGCCGTGCATTGGGCGAGACCATGGCCGTGACCTTCGTGATCGGCAACATGAACCAGCTCAACTCGCTGTCGGTCTTCGAGGCTGCCAACAGCATCACCTCGGCCCTGGCCAACGAGTTCGCCGAAGCGGGCGAGGGCTTGCACCAGGCTTCGCTGATCTATCTGGGTCTGGTGCTGTTCTTCATCACCTTCGTGGTGCTGGCTTGCTCCAAGGTCCTGCTCAACCGCCTGCAAAAGAATGAAGGAGCACGCTCGTGAGCAGCACCTCCACCAAGATGATCAATGCCGCCGAGCTGTCGCGCGTGCGCCAGGCCAAGTATGCCCAGCGCAAGCGTGTGAACCAGGTGGCGCTGACCCTGTCCCTGGCTGCCATGGCCTTCGGCGTGTTCTGGCTGATCTGGATTCTGTGGGAGACCATCACCCTGGGCATCGGCGGCCTGAGCCTGGCACTGTTCAGCGAGATGACGCCTCCGCCCAATGAGGCCGGCGGCATTGCCAACGCCATCTTCGGCTCGCTGATCATGGTGGCCCTGGCCACGTTCGTGGGCACGCCCATCGGCGTGATGGCCGGTGTCTACCTGGCTGAATACGATGCGCGTGGCTGGCTGGCCAATACCACACGCTTCGTCAACGACATCCTGCTGTCGGCGCCGTCCATCGTGATCGGCCTGTTCGTCTACACCGTGGTCGTGGCGCGCTTCAAGAGCTTTTCCGGCTATGCGGGCGTGGTGGCGCTGGCGCTGATCGTGATTCCCGTGGTCATCCGCACCACCGAGAACATGCTGGTGCTGGTGCCTGCCAGCCTGCGCGAAGCCGCCTACGCGCTGGGCACGCCCAAGTGGAAGGTCATCATCATGGTGACGCTGCGTGCAGCGCGCGCCGGCGTGATCACCGGCGTGCTGCTGGCCGTGGCCCGCATTGCCGGCGAGACCGCCCCGCTGCTGTTCACGGCGCTGAACAACCAGTTCTGGAATGCCGACCTGTCCAAGCCCATGGCCAGCCTGCCGGTGACCATCTTCAAGTTCGCGATGAGCCCTTACGAGAATTGGCAGCAACTGGCCTGGGCCGGTGTGTTCCTGATCACCGTGGCGGTGCTCGGTCTCAATATCCTGGCGCGTTTCCTGACACGCCAGAAGTAATGCAGCAACAAGCAATCAACCAGGACAAGGATTCCGCAATGACTGCGACCTCTTCCAGCGCGCTGACCTCTTCCAAGCTGACGGTGCGCGACCTGAACTTCTACTACGGCAAGTTCCACGCCTTGAAGGGCATCAACCTGGACATTCCCGAAAAGAAGGTCACGGCTTTCATCGGCCCGTCGGGCTGCGGCAAGTCCACGCTGCTGCGCACCTTCAACCGCATGTTCGAGCTGTATCCCGAGCAGCGCGCCGAAGGCCAGATCTTGCTGGACGGCGAGAACCTGCTGACCAGCAAGCAGGACGTGGCGCTGATCCGTGCCAAGGTCGGCATGGTGTTCCAGAAGCCCACGCCGTTTCCCATGTCCATCTACGACAACATCGCCTTCGGCGTGAAGCTGTTTGAAAACCTCAGCTCCTCCGACATGGACGACCGTGTGGAATGGGCACTGCGCAAGGCGGCCCTGTGGGGCGAGGTCAAGGACAAGCTGCAGCAAAGTGGCTCGGGCCTGTCCGGCGGCCAGCAGCAGCGCCTGTGCATTGCACGCGGCATTGCCATCAAGCCCGAAGTGCTGCTGCTCGACGAGCCCTGCTCGGCCCTGGACCCGATCTCCACGGCCAAGATCGAGGAGCTGATTGCCGAACTGAAGAACGACTACACCGTCGTCATCGTCACGCACAACATGCAGCAGGCGGCCCGCTGCAGCGACTACACGGCCTACATGTACCTGGGCGACCTGGTGGAATTCGGAGACACCGAGCAGATGTTCTTCAAGCCCCAGCGCAAGGAAACGGAAGACTACATCACCGGCCGCTTCGGCTGAGCAGGAGCCATCGATGACCGAAAAACACCTTTCCAGCCAGTTCGACAGCGAACTCAACCGCGTCTCGGCGCGCGTCATGGAACTCGGCGGTCTGGTCGAGTCCCAGATCCGCCAGGCCGTCTATGCGCTGTCGCGCTTCAGCATCGAGGCCGTGGAGCAGGTCGATGCCGCAGAAAAGCGCGTCAATGCCATGGAAGTGGAGATCGACCACGAACTGTCGTCCATCATTGCCCGGCGCCAGCCCACGGCGCGCGATCTGCGCCTGCTGATCGCCTTCTCCAAGGCCACGGCCAACCTGGAGCGCATGGGCGACGAAGCGCACAAGATGGCGCGCATGGTCAAGTCCATCATCGAAAGCGGCGCCGCACGCTCCCTGCCCACGGGCGACCTGCGCACTGCGGCCGAGATGGCCTCGGGCCTGCTGCGCAAGACGCTGGACGCCTTTGCGCGCCTGGACACCAAGGCGGCCGTGGCCATCCTCAAGGAAGATGACCTGATCGACCAGGAGTTCGACGGCTTCGTGCGCAAGCTCATCACCTACATGATGGAAGACCCGCGCACCATCTCCGCCAGCCTGGACCTGCTGTTCCTGGCCAAGGCCATCGAGCGCATCGGTGACCATTCCAAGAATGTGGCCGAGCTGATCATCTATCTGGTGGAGGGCAAGGATGTCCGCCACCAGACCATGGATGCCATCGAGTCGGCAGTGCTGTAAGTGCCGGAGGCGAACAACGGATGAAGAAGATGCCCATGGTCCTTATCGTCGAGGACGAGCCCGCCATCGCGGAGCTGATCGCTGTCAACCTGCGGCACAACGGCTTCCAGCCGGTCTGGGCCGAGGACGGCGTGACCGCGCAGCGCGAGCTCGATGCCGTGCTGCCCGACGTGATCCTGCTCGACTGGATGCTGCCCGGTGCCAGCGGTCTGGCCCTGGCGCGCAAGTGGCGCGCCGACAGCCGCACCAAGGCCGTGCCCATCCTGATGCTCACGGCGCGCGGCGATGAGCCGGACAAGGTGGCGGGGCTCGATGCGGGTGCCGATGACTACATCACCAAGCCCTTCTCGACCCAGGAGCTGCTGGCACGCATCCGTGCCGTGCTGCGGCGCCGCGCGCCCGAGCAGATCCAGGACAAGGTCAGCATCGGCGAGCTGGTGCTCGACGCCGCCGCGCACCGCGTGAGCTGGCAGGGCGACATGATCAAGGTGGGCCCCACCGAGTTCAAGCTGCTGCACTATCTGATGAAGCACCCCGAGCGTGTGCACAGCCGTGCCCAGTTGCTGGACAAGGTCTGGGGCGATCACGTCTTCATCGAGGAGCGCACGGTGGACGTCCACGTCAAGCGGCTGCGCGAGGCGCTGGGCATGGCCGGTGCATTGATCGAAACGGTGCGGGGCGCCGGCTACCGGCTCAGCGCGCAGGCGCTGGCCTGAGGCGGTCCTGCGTTCCAATGAATCCACGCATGGCCCCCGCAGGCCATGCCCGGGCGCCGCTGCCCCAGGCAGCGAATACAACGCAAAGAAGGCGCAAGTATGGGTTGGCGAGGTTTTCGCTTGTTGGCGTCCCAGATCGCGGGCGCATTGCTGGGATGGTGGCTGTGGGGCGCCATGGCGGCCTCCAGCCCTGGCATGGCGTCACAGGCCGTGGCGGCCCTGGCGGGTGCGTTGTGCGCGGGCTGGATGTGGTGGCTGGTGGACAGCTGGAACGCCATGCGCCTGCTGTCCTGGCTGCGCCAGTCGGAGCTGCGGGAGGCGCCTGAACTCAGCGGCATCTGGGGAGAAGCCAGCGTGCGCATGCGCCGCTGGCTGCGCCAGAGCGTGCAGCAGGTGCAGCAGGGCGACCAGCGGCTCAATGACATTCTTTCTGCCCTGCAGGCCAGTCCCAACGGCGTGGTCCTGCTGGATGCCGACGGCCGCATCGAATGGTGCAACCAGATCGCGGCGCGCCAGTTCGGCTTCGATGCCGAACGCGACCTGCTGCAAAGCATTGGCAACCTGGTGCGCGACCCCGAGTTCAGCGCCTATTTCGCCACCCAGGATTTCTCGCGCGATCTGGTCATGCAGGGCCGCGAAAGCACGGCCTCGCGCCCCGTCAAGCTGTCGGTGCAACTGTACGGCTATGGCGAAGGGCGCAAGCTGCTGCTGGCGCGCGATGTGACCGCGGTGGAGCAGGCCGAGGCCATGCGCCGTGACTTCGTGGCCAACGTCTCGCATGAAATCCGCACGCCGCTGACCGTGCTCGTGGGCTTTGTCGAGACGCTGCAGAACCTGCCGCTGGAGCCCGAGGAACGCAACCGCTACCTGGGCCTGATGGCCCAGCAGGCCGAGCGCATGCAGCATCTGGTGGAAGACCTGCTGGCGCTGTCGCGCCTGGAGGGCAGTCCGCTGCCCAGCAGCAACGAATGGGTGCCCGTGGCCCAGCTCATGCAGCGCTGCGAAAACGAGGCGCGCGGCCTGTCGTCCATGCTGACGCGCAAGCAATCCCTGCCGCATGCGCTGAGCTTTCCGTCGGCCGAGATGCTGGCGCAGGCCGGCGAGGTGGCCGGCGCCAGCGCCGAGCTGCAAAGCGCCTTCTCCAACCTGCTGGCCAACGCTATGCGCTACACACCGGCAGGCGGGCGCATCGACGTCACCTGGGAGACCTTGCCCGATGGATCGGCACGCTTTGCTGTGCAGGACTCCGGGCCAGGGATCGAGCCCAAGCACCTGGCGCGCCTGACTGAACGCTTTTACCGCGTGGACCGCAGCCGTTCGCGCGATACCGGCGGCACGGGCCTGGGCCTGGCCATCGTCAAGCATGTGCTGCAGCGCCATGGTGCCAAGCTGGGCATCACCAGCGCGCCGGGCCAGGGATCGGAGTTTTCGGTGACCTTTCCGGCCAGCCGGGTACGCATTCCTGCGCCCGAGGCCCGTGACAGCAGCGACAGCCGGGGCAGCCGCGCCGCATAGCGCGCTCTGACGGATGGCCGCTACCCGCTCAGCGGTTTGTGGCCTTGCGTACGACCGCGCTGAACACCACGGCGGTCACCAGCAGCGCACAGGCGCTGCCGGCCCAGAAGGGGGCGGGCGTGCCCGGGTGCAGCCAGGCGGGCAGGACGCTGTCCGTGCCATAGGCCAGCCAGTATCCGCCGGCCAGACCGCCACCCCATAGCAGCAGGCAATAGATGACCAGCGGCGCCACGGTGATGCGGTAGCAGCGCAGCACGAAGATGCAGAAAGTCTGGATGGCGTCCGCCACATGGTAGGCAGCCACCCAGGCCAGCAGGCTGGCGGTGATGGCCACCACCTCGGGGTTGCCGCTGTAGATGCGGGCCAGGCCCTCGCGGGAAAGGAACAGTGCACAGGCCAGCACCAACCCGCCCATTGCCGCCAGTCGCCAGCCCATGGCGACCAGGCGCCGCGCCGTGACCTCGTCGCCGGCGCCGCGCCAGTAGCTGACCCGTGCGCTGGTGGCAATGGCCAGTGACAGAGGCACCATGTAGCACAGCGCTGCAAGGTTGGCGGCGATCTGGTGGCTGGCCGAGGCCAGCGTGCCCTGGCGCGCCACGAACAAGGCCATCAGCGTGAACGATGTCACCTCCACCAGAATCGCCAGTCCCGCAGGAATGCCCAGGCGCGCGAACTGCGCCAGCTGGGGCCAGTCCGGCGGCTCCATGCGCTGCCACAGCGCCAGCGGTGCGTACAGGCGTTGGCTGCGCATCAAAGACAAGGCCAGCGCGACCATGGCGTAGTTCACGATCAGCGTGGCCCAGGCGCAGCCTTCGGCGCCCAAGGCCGGCAGGCCGGCTCCGCCAAAGGCCAGCCAGATGGACAAAGGGATCTTGATCAGCAGCGACACCAGCTGCAGCCAGGTCACCAGCAAGGGGTGGCCCAGCGCCTGGTTGAGCGTGCTGTAGATGCGAAACAGCAGGGCGGCCGGCAGGCTCCAGGCCAGCACCGAGAGATAGGCCCGCACCTGCACCTGCAGCGGCAGCGGAACATCGGCCCAGCGCAGCAGTGCATCGGGAAACAGCAGCACGCCCATGCCCACGGCGCAGGCCGCCAGCAGCATGTACATGGCCTGTCGCAGCGTGCGGCCTATGACCTGGGGCTGTCCGGCGCCGCGGTGCTCGGCCCACAGCGGCAGCAGGGCCTGGAAAATGCCCATCAGCGAGACGTAGACGCTCACGAAGATGGCCGATCCCACGGACAGCGCCGCCAGCGCCTCCTCTGAATAGCGGCCCGCCACGATGGTGTCGGTCACGCCGAAGGCCATCACGGCCAGCTGCCCGGCCAGCACGGTCAAGGCATGCTGGGCAATGGTGCGTCGCTCAGCGCTCAGGGGGGCGTGCGCTGGCAGGTTCATGGCTTGACCTGGACGGGCCTCGCCTCAGGCCTGCGTTTCAAGACCAGAAGGAAGTCCTTGCGGTCGGTGGGGCGTACCACGCGGGCCACGGTCTCCCAGGTGGCCTGCAGACGTGCGCTGTGAGGATCCAGCCAGGTTTCTTCCTCGGCCACCATCCAGTCGCAGCGCGCGGCACCGGCCATGCTCAGGCGCTGGGTATCGATGTCACCGTAGTAGCGCAGCGCGGCAATGTGGGCGCGCGGCAGGCCATAGGTTTGAACGCAGCTGCCGTCCCTGGGCAGTTCGGCCAGTACCAGGCGCATCTGTGGCTCGAAGCTGCGCGCATGGTCCATCAGCGGCAGCCACAGCGTCATCAGCAGCAGCCAGGCCAGCGTGGCGCCACTGGCGGGCAGCACCAGGCTCTTCCAGATGGCCGCACGGTTGCGCGAGGTGCGCCAGGCCACGAGCACACACCAGGCCAGGGTGGCGGCCACCGCCACGGCGAAGGACAGCACCGAGAATTCCGGCGTGAACTGCGGGGCCAGCCTTGCCACATTGGCGGCGGGCTTGGCGGGAATGCCGGTCTGCAGCGAAAGCCAGATCACCCAGATGGCAATGGCCGCGGCGCTGAAGAACAGCAGGGTGAACCAGTCGATCAGGGCGCTGATGCTGCGGCGCAGCGTGGGCAGGGCAAAGGCCGCCAGCGTGGCGATGGCGGGCAGGCCCAGCAGCAGGGCGCGGTCTGCTGGCAGCGTGCTCAACGAAGCGATCACCGGAATGATGGCAAACCACAGCGGCAGCGCCAGATGGGGATAGCGCCGGGGCGTGGCGATCTGGCGACGCCAGACCCACAGCGTCCACAGTGCCAGCGGCCAGGCGGGCCAGCTGAACCACAGCAGCAGCCTGACCAGGCTTTGCCATTCCTTGGCAGTGCCGCTGTCCACCACGCGCCAGGCCCACTGGTCCAGCCACCAGGACAGTGCGGCCGCCAAGATCGTCACCGCCAGCCACAGCACGGTCCACAGGCGTGATGCGCGTGGGGCGGGCGTGGCTTCGTCGCCCCAGGTGCGCGAGAAGAAAGCCATGGAGGTACCGCCCAGGCCGAACAGCGTGGCCACGGTCGGCGCACCGCTCAGTGCCAGGCCGGGCAGGCCCAGCAGCAATGCCAGCGTGGCCGTGCGGCCGTGGTAGGGCATGGCGGCGGCGGCAAAGAACAGCAGGGCCGCGCAGCCCAGCTGGGTCATGTAGCTGGTGGTTTCGTGGGAGAGCTGGGCCAGGCCCAGGCAGGCCACCAGGGCCAGCAACCCTCCGTCGGCCATGGCGCGCGCATAGTCGGTAGGCTGGGCCTCACCGCCAAAGGCAAAGGCCACGGGGCGTGCGCCCGGTGTGCGCGCCAGGTAGTACACGCCCCACCAAGTGGCCGCCAGCGTGATCACCAGCATGGCGATGAAGGGCAGGCGTGCCGCCATCTCCGGGTGCAGCCAGGAAGGTGCTCCCTGCATGGCCAGCGCACCGAGCCAGTACGAGAGCAGGCCTTCGGATTCGGGCAGCAGCCCCGCCATGCGCGGTGCCAGCCAAGAGGTATGGCCCAGGGCCAGCTCCCGCATGTAGCCGAAGGCCTCCATGTCGGCCATGCGCCAGGGGCTGCGCCCCACATATCCGGGCACGACATAGGCCAGGCACAGCAGCAGCAGCGACCAGCGCGGCAGGCGGCGCACGGCGCTTTGGGCAACGATGGCAGGGGTGGGCTGGTTCACTCACAGGACTTTCTGCAACGGAGGGCGCAAGAATACGCGAAGCAAGGGCCTCGAAAAGAATGGGGCATGCCTGGCCGGCATGGATTGGCCGGACTGCGAAAAACAAAAGGGCAGCGCGGTTGCCCGTGCTGCCCTTCTGGCCGGAGAAGCAGGATTTACTTCTTGCCGAAACGGTTGCGGAAGCGCTCCACACGGCCGCCCATGTTGTCCACCGACTTTTGCGTGCCGGTGTAGAAGGGGTGCGACTCGGACGAGGTGTCCAGCTTGAACAGGGGGTAGTCCTTGCCTTCGAAGGTTTCGGTTTCCTTCGTGTTCACGCAGGAGCGGGTCACGAACTTGAAGCCGTTGGACAGGTCCACGAACAGCACTTCGCGGTAGTTGGGGTGGATGCCTTCTTTCATGATCTTTCCTTCTGATGCAAGTGCGGTAGCCGTGCCTGACCCGCTGCAACCTTTGTAGCGGTTCAAATCAAGCGTACTTTCCGCAAGAAAAAGCCCTGCATTATCGCATAGTGCTCAGTTCCGTGCCAAACCGTCAGGCCTGGGGCCCGTGTACGCCGCGCGCGGACGGATGATTTGCCGGGTGGCACGCTGCTCCAGCGCCTGCGCCAGCCAGCCGGCGCAGCGGCCCAGCGCGAACAGGCCAAAGGCGCTGCCCGGCGGCAGCTGCAGATGCCGTCGCAGGGCCACCAGCGCGAAATCGACCGAAGGCGCCTGCCCCGTCAGCGCCATCACCTCCTTGGCCAGCATCGTTGCCGGGCCATGCGCCGGCAGCATGTCAAGCAGCAGGGCGGCACGCACGTCGCCATCTGGGTAGAGGTGGTGGCCGAAGCCGGGCAGGGATTCGCCGCGCGCCAGACGCTGGCGCAGGCGGGTGGCGATCTGCTGCTCGCCCACCTCGTCCCACAGCGCTTCCACGCGCGCGGTCGTGCCGCCGTGGCGCCCGCCTGTCAAGGCGGCAAGGCCTCCCACCACGGCAGCGCGCAGGCTTGCGCCCGTGGAGGCCACGCAGCGCGCCGTGAAGCCTGATGCGTTGAGTTCATGGTCGGCGCACAGCACCAGGGCCATGCGCACGAGGTCCGCGCCTGGCGCGTCCAGCTTCCAGGCCCGTGCGCATTGCAGATGGATGGCGGCCTTGTCCGGCACGGTGCCCAGCAGGCAGGCAGCCAGCAGGCGCAACAGCGCACCGCAGCCTGCTGCCAGCCGTTCGGGTGATTGCTGCCAGGCAGCGGTGGCCGTGTCATCGCTGGCGACGGTGAACAGGGGCAGCAATGTGTTTTCGCACGGTTGGCCTGCCATGCGCTGCTGCAGGTCGGACAGCAAAGGCGCGGCCTCCACGGCGTTTGCAGCGAAGGCTGCCTGGGTCGGGCATTGCCACAGGAGGGCGGCTGTCTCCTCCAGCGTGCGGGTTCGCGCCCAGTGCACGGCGTCCTCGCCCCGGTAGTACAGGCGGCCCTTTTCTATCAATGTGATCGTGGACTCCAGCACCGGCAGGCCCCAACTGAGCGCGGCCTGCGCCACTTCGCGCGGCTTGCGGCCCTGGCCGCGCTGGCGTGCGAGCTGCTCGACCTCTTCGCGCAGGTAGCGGCTTTGGCGCGGCGTGTCTGCGGCGTGGGCCTGCAGCAGGCCTCGGCTGACATAGGCGTACAGCGTGGCACGGCTCACGCCCAGCAGCGCGGTGGCCTCGGTGGAGTTCAGGTAGTCGGGCATGGGTCGATCATATGTTGATTAATTGAATCAATATTGACAATATTTACCAGGAACCTATGGTGCGAGCTCCAAGCCTTGTTTCAGCTGCCAGGAGTGCTCCATGTCCCGTCTCCCTTTTCCCTGCGCTTTCGACCATTGCACCGGCCAGATCTGGGAGGCGCTGGATGGTGATCCGGTGGCGCTCCAACGTCTGGAGCAGCGAGGTCGTGGGTCCTTGGCCTCCGTGTTCCCGGTCTCCGATCTGGCGGCCGCCAGCCTGGGCGTGGCAGGCCTTTGCCTATCCGAGTTGATCGCGCAGCTCGGCGCTGCAGCGCCGCGTGTGGTGGTGGATCGCAGGCTTGCCTCCTTGTGGTTTGGCCATAGCCTGCATCCGCAGGGCTGGGAGATGCCCGCGCTGTGGGATTCCGTGGCCGGCGACTACCGCACGGCGGACGGCTGGATTCGCCTGCATACCAATGCGCCCCATCACCGTGCAGCGGCACTGGCCGTTCTGGATGCGCCCGCCGAACGCGAGGCCGTGGCTGCCGCGGTCGAGCGCTGGGCAGCACAAGAGCTGGAGTCGGCCGTTGTGGCGCAAGGCGGCTGTGCTGCAGCCATGCGCGGGCTGTCTGAATGGGCCGCGCACCCGCAGGGTCGCGCAGTGCAGCGGGAGCCCTTGCTGGCGTGGCAGATGCATCCACATCCGCATCCGCAATCGAGCCGGCATGCGGGTGCCTGGCAGCCATCGGCCAGGCGCCCGCTGCAGGGGCTGCGCGTGCTGGACCTGACGCGCATTCTGGCCGGCCCCGCTGCCACGCGATGGCTGGCGGGTCACGGCGCCGAGGTATTGCGCATCGATCCGCCGGGCTGGGAGGAGCCCGGCACGGTGCCCGAGGTCACGCTGGGCAAGCGCTGTGCCCGGTTGGACCTGCGGGCGCCACAGCATCGTGCCGTGTTCGAGCAACTGCTGGCCGGGGCCGATGTGCTGGTCCATGGCTACCGGGACGGCGCGCTGGAAGGCCTGGGATTCGATGCCGCGCGGCGTCGGCAGGTGAATCCTTCGCTCATCGACGTGTCGCTCAATGCCTATGGCTGGAGCGGGCCCTGGCAGCAGCGGCGCGGTTTCGACAGTCTGGTGCAGATGAGCGCCGGCATTGCCGATGCGGGCATGCGCCAGCTGGGCCGCGACCGGCCCACGCCGTTGCCGCTGCAGGCGTTGGATCATGCAACGGGTTATCTGATGGCGGCCGCCGTGGTGATGGCGCTGGTGCGGCGTAGCCAGGGGCTGGGCGGCAGCACGGTGCAAGCCTCGCTGGCGCGCACGGCCCATCTCCTGGCGGGCCAGGGCGTCGGTGATCCGGACCCCTGCACGCTGGCGCCGGTGGACCGTTGTGCGGATTTCGGCGCGGCCGTCGAGGCCACTTCCTGGGGGCCCGCGCGGCGCCTGCGGGCGCCGGTGGAGGTGGTGGGCGCCCCCATGCACTGGGAGCGTGCGGCTTGCGCCCTGGGTACGGCTGCCGCTGCATGGTGAGCTGAATGCAAAACGCCCCGCGTGAGCGAGGCGTTCGCAGGTGCCGTGGGCTGGATCTCTGAGATCAGCCGCCGCGGCGCATCATGTCGAAGAAGTCCACGTTGGTCTTGGTGGCCCGCATGTTCTTGATCATCAGCTCCATGGCCTCGATCTCGTCCATGTTGTACATGAACTGGCGCAGGATGCGCGTCTTCTGCAGGATCTCGGGAGCCAGCAGCAGTTCTTCGCGGCGCGTGCCGCTCTTGTTGAGTTCGATGGCGGGGAACACGCGCTTTTCGTAGAGGCGGCGGTTCAGGGCCAGTTCGCTGTTGCCCGTGCCCTTGAACTCTTCGAAGATCACTTCGTCCATGCGGCTGCCGGTATCGACCAGGGCCGTGGCGATGATGGTCAGCGAGCCGCCTTCTTCCACATTGCGCGCCGCGCCGAAGAAGCGCTTGGGGCGCTGCAGCGCGTTGGAGTCCACGCCGCCCGACAGCACCTTGCCCGACGAGGGCACGACGTTGTTGTAGGCGCGGGCCAGGCGGGTGATGGAGTCCAGCAGGATGACCACGTCCTTCTTGAGTTCGACCAGGCGCTTGGCGCGCTCGATCACCATCTCGGCCACGTGCACGTGGCGCGTGGCGGGCTCGTCGAAGGTGGAGGCGATGATCTCGCCCTTGACCGAGCGCTGCATCTCGGTCACTTCTTCGGGGCGCTCATCGACCAGCAGCACCATCAGGTGAACGTCGGGATGGTTGGCCGTGATGGCGTGGGCGATGCTCTGCATCATCATGGTCTTGCCGCTCTTGGGCGGCGCGACGATCAGCGCGCGCTGGCCGCGGCCGATGGGGGCGATGATGTCGATGATGCGGCCGGTGATGTTCTCCTCGCCCTTGATCTCGCGCTCCAGGCGCAGCTGCTGGGTGGGGAACAGGGGGGTCAGATTCTCGAACAGCACCTTGTGCTTGTTCTGCTCGGGCGAGCCGCCATTGACGGAGTCGAGCTTGGTCAGGGCAAAGTAGCGCTCGCCATCCTTGGGCGTGCGCACTTCGCCTTCAATCATGTCGCCGGTGTGCAGGTTGAAGCGGCGGACCTGGCTGGGCGAGATGTAGATGTCGTCGGTGCTGGCCGTGTAGCTGGTGTCGGGGCTGCGCAGGAAGCCGAAACCATCCGGCAGGATTTCCAGCACGCCGTCGGCGAACACTTGTTCCCCGGCCTTGGCGCGCTTTTTGATGATGGCGAACATCAACTCTTGCTTGCGCATGCGACCGACGTTTTCGATCTCAAGCGCTTCGGCCTGCTTCAGGACTTCAGACACGTGCAGTGCCTTGAGTTCATTAAGGTGCATGGAGAGACTCCAGAACGGAGTGGAAAGAAACCAGGGGGAGGCGTTGAGCCAAGCGAAACACTGTGGAAGTGGGCTGGCTTGCCTGAGGGTCTCAGCGCGGCCTTCGATGCATAAGGCCGGTGATGAGGGGCATTATGACAGGAAAAAATCCGCAGGTCATAGGGAAATTTGCGCTGGCGCAGGGTTTGTGCGCCAGTGCGATGCGGTGCAGCGGTCAGCGCCGGGCCGCATGTTTGGCTGCCCCGGTGTAGGGGGCAGCCAGGAGAATCAGGCCAGGTGCTGGTCCAGGAAAGCAGACAGCTGTGCCTTGTTGAGGGCGCCGACCTTGGTGGCAGCCAGCTGGCCGTCCTTGAACAGCATCAGCGTGGGGATGCCGCGGATGCCGAACTTGGCCGGGATCTCGCGGTTCTCGTCCACATTCATCTTGGCGATGGACAGCTTGTCCTTGTAGGTCTGGGCTGCTTCGTCGAGGATGGGGGCGATCATCTTGCAGGGACCGCACCATTCGGCCCAGTAATCGACCAGCACCGTGGAGCCGGGTTGCAAGACGTCAGCTTCAAAGCTTGCGTCGGAGATGTGTTTGATCAGTTCGCTGGCCATGGGTGATGTCCTTGATTTTTCGCAATGAGGAAGGCGCAGGAAAATCCGCACCGCGAAATGATTGTGACAGAAACCTATCACCTGCTGCACCGTATGGGCGGTAGCTGGATGCTATGACTGTCATAGCTGTTTACGGGGCGGCAGCAGGGTTGCGGGGTCATCGGGAATTAGTGGCGCCTGCGCGCAGGCCGGCCTGCGGCAGGGTATTCTGCGCGCCCGCGCTGCAGGCATATGAGTCTGCCGGCAGCGCAAAGTTGAATGCGAGCTTGGAATGGGAACTGATGTGATGGATGCTTTTGAACACAGCGCGGCGGCGCGCACGATGGACTGCGATGTGGCGGTGATCGGCGCGGGGCCTGCGGGCCTGATGGCGGCCGAAGGGCTGGCCGGCAAGGGGCTGACTGTCCATGTGTTCGAGGCCAAGTCCTCCGCAGGACGCAAGTTCCTCATGGCCGGCAAGGGCGGGCTCAACCTGACCCATTCCGAAAACCTGCCCGCCTTTGTCTCCCGCTATGGCGAGCGCAGTGCCGAGGTGTCGCGCTGGCTGGAGCTGCTGCCCCCGGATCAGCTGCGTGCCTGGGCCGGCGAGCTGGGCGTGGAAACCTTTGTGGGCAGTTCGGGCCGCGTATTCCCCAAGGACATGAAGGCTGCGCCCTTGCTGCGTGCCTGGCTGGTGCGTCTGCAGACCCAGGGTGTGGTCCTGCACACGCGCCACCGCTGGCTGGGTTGGCAGGATGGCGATGCGCTGGGCTTTGACACCCCCGAAGGGCGGCTGCAGGTGCACGCGAAGGCCGTGGTGCTGGCGCTGGGCGGCGGCAGCTGGGCGCGGCTGGGCTCGGATGGCGCCTGGATGCCCTGGCTGGAGCAGCGCGGCGTGGAAGTCGCTGCGTTGAAGCCCTCCAACTGCGGGTTCGATGTGGGCCTGGGCGATGCGGCGCCGGGCGGGCAGATCGATCGCCGGGAATTCATGGCCGAGCTGCTGGGGGCCAGCCCCCAGCCTGCGCGCGGCTGGAGCCCCTATTTCACCGAGCGCTTTGCCGGCCAGCCTTTCAAGTCGGTGGCGCTGTCCTTTGATGATGGCCGGGGCAACGTTTTCTCGCGCAAGGGCGAATTCGTGGCCACGACCACGGGCGTGGAGGGCAGCCTGGTCTATGCCGTCTCTGCCGCGCTGCGCGAAGCCATTGCGCGCGACGGGCATGCCACCGTCCATCTCGACCTGCTGCCCCAGTTGACACCCGAGCGCGTGCTGGCGGAGGTGCGCCATCCGCGTGGCTCACGCAGCCTGGCCAGCCATCTGAAGGGGCGCCTGGGCCTGGACGGCATCAAGGCCGCCGTGCTGCATGAGGTGCTGGGCAAGGACGGCGTGGCCGATCCCGCGCGGCTGGCCCAGGCCATCAAGGCCCTGCCCATCACCTTGGTGGCGGCCCGGCCCATCGACGAGGCCATCAGCACCGCAGGTGGCGTGCGGCTGCAGGCGCTGGATGCTAATGGCATGTGCGTGGCTGCGCCCGGCGTTTTCTGTGCCGGCGAAATGCTGGACTGGGAGGCTCCCACGGGTGGCTACCTGCTGACGGCATGCATGGCCAGCGGCGTGCACGCGGCACAGGGCGTTGCCCGCTATCTGAAGGTGGATGGCGAGACGCGTTGAGGAGAGAAGGGGCCGCTGCGGGCGTGGACGGGGCAGGCGCCCGCAAGGCCTGCTGTTCAATGGAAGGTGACGAGCCTTGCCCTCGGCACTGGTTTCACGGTTAGGGCTGCTTGGTTCCCCACCTGACCCGGTTGGCCGCTTCCCCATGCGAGGAGGCCCGTCACTCTCGATTATAGGGGCAAACACCGGGCTGCCCGGGCGACAAGGCCGGCCAAACCCGGGGCGCACCGGGCGAGGGTGCTCAGCCCCGTAGAATCGCGGGATGTCTTATCTTGTGCTGGCCCGCAAATACCGCCCCCGCAATTTCTCCGAAATGGTGGGGCAGGAGCATGTCGTTCAGGCGCTCACCAATGCCCTGACGCAGCAGCGCCTGCACCATGCCTATCTGTTCACCGGCACGCGCGGCGTGGGCAAGACCACGGTCTCGCGCATTCTGGCCAAGTCGCTCAACTGCCAGGGCGCCGATGGCCAGGGCGGCATCACGGCAACGCCCTGCGGCGTCTGTGCGGCCTGTACCGAAATCGACAGCGGCCGCTTTCCCGATTACACCGAGCTGGACGCCGCCTCCAACCGCGGGGTGGACGAGGTGCAAAGCCTGCTGGAGCAGGCCGTCTACAAGCCGGTGCAGGGACGCTTCAAGGTCTTCATGATCGACGAAGTGCACATGCTCACGAACACGGCCTTCAACGCCATGCTCAAGACGCTGGAAGAGCCACCCGAGTACCTGAAGTTCGTGCTGGCCACCACCGATCCGCAGAAGGTGCCCGTGACCGTGCTCAGCCGCTGCCTGCAGTTCAACCTGCGGCCCATGGCGCCCGAGACCGTGTTGGAGCATCTGGGCCAGGTGCTCGGCCAAGAAGGCGTGGCTTCCGAACCCCAGGCCCTGCGCCTGCTGTCTCGCGCCGCGCGCGGCTCCATGCGCGATGCGCTGTCGCTGACCGACCAGGCCATTGCCTTTGGCAGCGGCCAGCTGCAGGAGTCCATGGTGCGCCAGATGCTGGGCAGCGTGGACCGCAGCCATGTGTTCCGCCTGATCGAGGCGCTCGCCCAGGCCGATGGCCAGGTGGTGGTGGAAACCTCCGAGGCGCTGCGCCGCAATGGCCTGTCTGCAGCCTCCACGCTGGAGGAGATGTGCGCCGTGCTGCAACGCATGGCTGTGGCGCAGGCTGTGCCACAGATGGCCGCCGACGCCAGCGATCCGGAGGCCGCTGAAATTGCCCGTCTTGCGCTGCTGATGCCGCGCGACGAAACCCAGCTGCTCTACAGCATCTGCCTGCATGGTCGGGCCGAACTGGGCCTGGCACCCGACGAGTACGCGGCGCTGACCATGGCGCTGCTGCGGCTGCTGGCGTTCAAGCCGCAATCTGCAGAGCCCGCCCCGGGCGCGGCTGAAAAAAAAACTCCAGCGCTGACCCCCTCCACGGCGAAGCCTGAATCTCCCGCGACCGTTGCGCAGACGCGGCCCGCACAGCCCGCTGTGCCCGAGGCCCCCGTTGTCCCAGCCAAGGCGGCCATGCCCGTCCCGGTCGCGCCTCCTGCTCCTGTCGCGCCTGTCGTATCTCCCGTGACCGCTGCGCCCGCCGTGGTCGCTCCCGTGGTGCAAGCCGTTGCGGCTCCAGCGCCTGTTCAGGCGCCCGTGGCCGTGGCCGCAGTTGCCAGGCCGGAACCTGTGCTTGCGCCTGTCCAGGAGGCCAGGCCTTCCGCTGCTCCAGAGCTGAAGCCGGCCGCCGGTGTCGCCCAAGAGCCCCTGGACGAGCCTGTGGACGATGTGCAGGAAGACGAAGACTCTTCTGCCGATGAGGCGCCGCCGGTGCAGGATGCCGATGCGCCGGACGAGGGTGCCTGGGCCGGGATGCCCGATGAAGGCTGGGCCGACGAAGGCCGCTGGAGCGATGACGGAGATCTGGCCCTGGAGCCGCCTGCCGCTGCCGTGGCACGGCAGTCCGAACCGCAGATCGACACTCAGATCGATGTGCAGGATTTCGCTCCCGAACGTGGCCGCCAGTCCCCGGATGCGCCTCCCGCGCCGACCGTGGAGCGCACGGCCGAGGGCGATGTCTGGCACGCTGCCGTCCAGCAACTGGTGCAGGCCGAGGCCGTCACTGCGCTGGCGCGCCAGCTGGCGCTGCAGTCGCAGCTGGTGGCGCGCGAGGGCGATACTTGGACGCTGCGTGTGGAAAGCAGCTCGCTGGCCCAGCCCGCCACGCGCGAGCGCCTGCGTGCGGCGCTGGAGGCTGCCGGCCTGGCCCGGCAACTGCATGTCGAGCAGGGCGCCGTGGTGGACAGCCCCGCGCGGCGCAATGCGGTGGCCAGCCATGAGCGCCAGCGCATTGCCGAAGACATCGTGATGAATCATTCTCTGGTGCAGACCCTGATCCGCAGCCATGGCGCGAAAATCGTGCCTGGCAGTATCAAGCCCGTATCCATTCAGCCCTGACACGCTCTAGAGCGTTTCGTTTTTACCCTACAGAAGAAGGAACTCACATGTTCAACAAAGGACAACTGGCCGGCCTGATGAAGCAAGCCCAGGCCATGCAGGACAACCTCAAGAAGGCCCAGGATGAACTGGGCAACATCGAGGTGGAAGGCGAGTCCGGCGCGGGCCTGGTGAAGGTGGTAATGACCTGCAAGCACGACGTCAAGCGCATCACCATCGACCCCAGCCTGCTGGCCGAAGACAAGGACATGCTGGAAGACCTGGTGGCTGCCGCCTTCAACGCTGCCGTGCGCAAGGCAGAAGAAACCTCCAACGAAAAGATGGGCAAGCTCACGGCCGGCATGCCCGGCCTGCCGGGCGGCATGAAGTTCCCCTTCTGAGGCTGGCCCCGAGAGGTTGTGCCGAACAGCCGGGAGAGGCCGTGACGGTTTCCCCTGCCACTCAATTGCGTTGAGAGGCCATCGAGCGATCTGCCCTTGCAGGTCGCTTTTTTTCTGAGAATCTTCTTCATTGAAAGGAAGCCGCCATGTCGGATGTGCAATCGCTCGATGGTCTGATCGAAGCCCTGCGCAGGCTCCCGGGCGTGGGCATCAAGTCTGCGCAGCGCATGGCCTTTCACCTGCTGCAGCGTGACCAGGACGGCGCGCGGCAGCTGGCCCGTGCCCTGACCACGGCCGTGGAGTCGGTAAGCCATTGCGAGCGCTGCCATACCTTCACCGAAGGCCGCATCTGCTCCATCTGCCAGGACGAAGGGCGCGACGCGGCCCGGCTGTGCGTGGTGGAGGCGCCTGCCGACATGGGGGCCATGGAACGCACGGGCGCCTACAACGGCTACTACTACGTGCTGATGGGGCGGCTGTCTCCGCTCGACGGCATAGGTCCGCGCGACCTGAATCTGTCATCCCTGCTGGAGCGCGCCGGCGACGGCAAGGTGCAGGAGGTGATCCTGGCCACCAGTTTCACGGCCGAGGGCGAGGCCACGGCCCATGCGATCAGCGAGGCGCTGAAAGCGCGCGGCATCCATGTGACGCGGCTGGCGCGCGGCGTGCCCATCGGCAGCGAACTCGAGTACGTGGACCTGGGTACGATCGCCCATGCGCTGGTGGATCGCCGGTAGTGGTGGAGGCGGCCAGCATTCCTTGTCTTTTCATCAGGAGCCCGTATGCCGACCTCTGTCGTCCTGCCGCCCGGCGGTTTTTCCCTTGCCCATTGGTGCCTGCTGGTGGCGGCCCTGCTGCCGCTGGTCTGCGCCTACATCGCCAAGGCGCCCGGAATGAAGCACCGGCCGGGGCAGCGCGGCTTCGACAACCACGACCCCCGCGCCTGGCTCGCCCAGCAGACCGGCTACCAGGCGCGGGCGAATGCGGCGCAGGCCAACAGTTTCGAGTGCCTGCCGTTCTTCATTGGCGCCTTGCTGGTTGCCTGGCAACTGGGCGCGCCAGCTGCGCGGGTCGATGGCCTTGCCGTGGCCTTCGTGGTGTTGCGCATCGCCTACATCGCCTTCTATGTGATGGACCGCGCCACGCTGCGCAGTCTGGCCTGGGCCCTGGCCCTGGTGGTGAATCTGCTGCTGTTTTTCGCAGGCTACCGCTGAGGCCTGCGGCCGCATCCGGCGCCCTCGTCCCGCGCAGGGCCTGCACCACAGGCCCTGCGGTGTTTCACGTACGGGCAAGCACCGATGCTGCGTATGCGGGCTCTGGGCATGATCGTGTTGCACTGCAGCAAAATAACCATCATGTCTTCCCACGTGCTTGATCGCCGAACCTTGTTGAGCCTTCTGGGGCTGGCTCCTCTTTGGTCGCTCCCTGTGCTCGGCTCGGCCGAGCTGCTGACGATTGCCGTGGGCGGCCAGGGCCTGCTGTACTACCTGCCGCTGGTGATTGCGCAGCAGCTGGGTTATTTCGAGGCCGAAGGCCTGGCCGTGCGCATTGAGGACTATCCAGGCGGATCGCAGTCGCTGCAGGCCCTGGAGTCGGGCGCCGCCGATGTCTGCGCGGGCGCCTATGAACACACGCTTCTTGCCCAGCAGCGCGGCAGCCAACTGCGGGCCTTCGTCGTGCAGGGGCGTGCACCCCAGATCGCGCTGGGCGTGGCTGCGCGCTGGATGCCGCGCTACCAGACGCTGGCCGATCTGCGCGGGCGGCGCGTGGGTGTTTCCTCGCTGGGCGCATCCACGGCCCGGGCCATGCAGCTGATGCTGCTGGGCGATGGCCTGGATCCCGCTGCGGTGCAACTGGTGGGCGTGGGCTCGGGGCCCGATGCCATGGAGGCGCTGCGCACCGGGCGTGTGCATGCGCTGTGCCATGCGGACCCGCTGATGAGCGTGCTGGAGGACAAGGGCGCCGTGCGCATCGTGCGGGACCTGCGTGATCTGCGCAGCAGCGCGCAGTTGTACGGCGGCTCCATGCCCTCGGGCACGCTGTATGCGACACAGGCCTTCTTGCGCAGGAACCCGGCCAAGGCGCAGGCGCTCAGCAACGCCATGGTGCGCTCGCTCAAGTGGCTGCAGACTGCCGCGCCCATGGACGTGCTGCGGGCCGTGCCTGCGCCCTATCTGCTGGGCTCCCGGCGCGCCTATCTGTCGGCATTCGAGCACATGCGCACCACGATTTCGCCCGATGGGATGATGCCCGATGACGGGCCCGCCACGGCCCTGCGTGCGCTGGTCCGGCTCGACCCTGCGCTGGCGCGCGGCGGCATTGACCTGGAGCGCTCGTACACCAACGAATTCGTGCGCCAGTCCCGCCAGCGCTTTCACACCTGAGCCCGGCGGCCGCACGCAAAAAAGCCCGCGAAAGCGGGCTCCGTGAAGCGGGTGCCAGAGGGATTCCTCAGCGCTTTTTCACCTTGGATGGCTTGCCGCCGCGCTGTGCCGTGGTGACGGCCGTCTTGGCGTTGCGGCTTTGCGGCTGAACGGCCACCTTGCGTGCGGTTCCCGTGGACTTGGCTGCGCGGGCGTTGCCGCCGCTGCTGGCGCGTACCGGCAGATAGGCCACCAGCGACTGGCCTGCATGCAGCGTGGCCGAGGACTTCAGGTCATTCCAGTCCGCCAGGTTGGACACGCTGACGCCGTAGCGGTTGGCCACGCTGATCAGCGTGTCGCGCTTGCGTGCCTTGATGGTGGTGCGGCGCGTGATGATCTCGGGGGCAAAGCTGATCTGGCCGTTGTCGGCCACGTGGCCGGCCACGTCGGCACGCACGTTGGCGCCGCGCGGCACCATGAGCGCGGAGCCGGCCTTGATCAGCATGCGCGGCGGAATGTTGTTGAGGGCGCGCAGGTCGGACTCGCCCAGGCCCACGCGCTGGGCCGCCTCGGCCACGCTGATGGTGGAGGGCACGGTCCAGACGGTCCAGCTCGCGTACTGGCCTTCGTCGAAGGCCTGCATGTTGCGGCGAAACACCTTGGCGTTGTCCCAGGGCAGCAGGATCTCCGGCGTGCCGGCCGCAAAGATCACCGGCTTGCGAAAGCTGGGATTCAGCGCCTTGAAGTCCTCGGTCGATACGTCGGCCAGCTTGGCCACCAGTTCCACGTCGATGTCGCGGGTGATGGTGACGGTCTGGAAGTAGGGGTGGTTTTCGATCACCGGCAGCTCGGTGTTGAACGCATCGGGGTTGGCCACGATGTTCTTGACGGCCTGCAGCTTGGGCACGTACATGCGGGTCTCGGCCGGCATCTGCAGGTCGGTGTAGCCCGTGGGCAGCCCCAGCTTCTCGTTGCGCTTGATGGCGCGGCCCACGCTGCCTTCGCCCCAGTTGTACGCGGCCAGGGCCAGGTGCCAGTCGCCGAACATGTCATAGAGCTTTTGCAGGTAGTCCAGCGCGGCGCGCGTGGAGGCCAGCACGTCGCGGCGGTCGTCGCGGAAGGCGTTCTGCTTGAGGTCGAAATAGGTGCCGGTGGCCGGCATGAACTGCCACATGCCGGCCGCCTTGGCGGTGGAGACGGCCTGCGGGTTGAAGGCACTCTCGATATAGGGCAGCAGCGCCAGCTCGGTGGGCATGTTGCGCCGCTCCAGTTCCTCGACGATGTGGAACAGGTATTTGCTGGAGCGCTCGGTCATGCGCTGTATGTAGTCGGGACGGCTGGCGTACCACTGCTCGCGGTCCTTGACCAGATCCTGGTCCAGGTCGGGCATGGCAAAGCCCTGGCGGATGCGTACCCACAGATCGCCCGTGGTCTCCAGCGAGGCCACGTCGCCGTTGCTGGCACTGCCTGTGCCCAGCGGGCTCAGCGGCCCTTTGGGATACATGGGGGAGTGGGGTGCGGGGCTGGGGGAGGGATCCGTCGTACCGGCCAAGTCCGGGCCGCTGGTGGTGGCGCAGCCGGCAAGAACCAGCAGGCTGCCCAGCAGCAGGGTGTGTAGCAGTTTCATCAGAAGACGTTTTTCCATTGGCGCAGGCCGGCCAGCACGCTGGCAGGGTCCTGCTGTCTCACCTGTGCGTCGAAGCCTGCGGCGGCCGCGGCCACCGCGGATTCGCGCGTTCTCAGAAAGGGATTGATGGAGCGCTCGGTCTCCATCAGGGATGGCAGCGTGGGCCGACCGGCCTCGCGCAACGCCTGACAATGCCGCTGGTAGTGAGCCAGGGTTTCGTTGTTTGGTTCCACGGCCTGAGCAAAGCGCAGGTTGGACATTGTGTACTCATGTGCGCAGCACACCAGTGTATTGCCCGGCAGCGAGGCCAGATCGTCCAGCGATTGCTGCATCTGCTGCGCAGTGCCCTCGAACAGGCGGCCGCATCCCCCGGAAAACAGCGTGTCGCCGCAAAACAGCACGGGCTGTGCCTGTGCCGCCGTGCTGTAGAAGGCAATGTGGCCGCTGGTATGGCCTGGCACATCGATGACCTGCCAGGGGCCGCCCAGCGCCTGCACGGCATCGCCTCCCTGCACGCGCTGAACGGGTTCGGGCAACTGCTCGTAGGCAGGACCCCAGACCTGGGCGCCCGTGGCCTGGTGCAGCTGGGCCACGCCACCGACATGATCGGCATGGTGGTGGGTGACTAAAATGCCCTGCAGCTGCAGGCCCAGCCGGTGCAACGTGGCGAGCACGGGCGCTGCATCGCCGGGATCGACGACCAGGGCCTGCCCGGCGTCATGCAGCAGCCAGATGTAGTTGTCGGAAAAAGCAGGAATGGGCAACAGGTTCATGAGCAGCAAAATTATAGGGATGCATCACTGGACGCAATCTGCCCTCGGCCACTACCTGCTGGAATGGGAGCAGCAGCGCTGCGACGAGGCGGTGGCCGATATTTTCGGCTATCACAGCCTGCAGCTGGGCATGCCCATGCTCCAGGGGCTGCGTGCCAACCGCATGCCGCACCGCTGGCTGGCGCTGGATTCCACGCAGGATGCGGCGCCAGCGGACGGCGCCGCCCCGCTGGAGGTTCCCGTGGCGCTGCTGGCCGATCCCGCCGCGCTGCCATTTCCCGAGGCCAGCCTCGACCTGGTCGTGATGCCCCATACGCTGGAGACCTCGCCGGACCCGCATGCCGTGCTGCGCGAGGCGGCCAGGGTGCTGATGCCTGAAGGCCGCATCGTGGTGTGCGGACTCAACCCTGCCAGTTTGCTGGGCGTGCAGCGGCGTGCCGAGCGTGGCGTGTACCTGCCCGATGTGGGCTGGGGCGTGGGTTACTGGCGGCTGCGCGACTGGCTGCGATTGCTGGCCTTCGAGATCGAGGCCGTGCAATTCGGCTGTTATCGTCCCGCCGTGCAGACGGATCGCTGGCTGCGCCGCTGGCAGTTCATGGACCGCGTGGGACGGCTGGGCTGGCCCATGCTGGGCGGCGTGTACTGCGTGGTGGCCGTCAAGCGTGTGCCGGGTGCGCGCATGCTGGAGCCTGCCTGGCGCGGCCGCGCGGTCGTGTCGGGCGCCACGGTGCCGGTCGCCCGTCGCATGCCGGCACAGGCCGCGCCGGACGGTGATCTGCATTCCAACCGGCCTGACGGCCGGGCCATTCATATCAAGGATTTTTTTTGAATCAAGTTGTTATCTATACGGACGGTGCCTGCAAGGGCAATCCGGGTCCTGGCGGCTGGGGCGTGGTGCTGGAGGCTGGCAGCGCCAGGAAGGAGCTGTTCGGCGGCGAGCTGAACACCACCAACAATCGCATGGAGATGATGGCCGTGATCGAGGCGCTGTCTGCGCTCAGGCGGCCCTGCGACGTGGTGCTCTACATCGACAGCCAGTACGTGCTCAAGGGCATCACCGAGTGGATCCACGGCTGGAAGGCCAAGGGCTGGAAGACGGCCTCCAAGGAGCCCGTCAAGAACGTGGAGCTGTGGCAGCGGCTGGACGCCCTGGTGCAGGGGGGCGGGCACCGCATCGACTGGCGCTGGGTCAAGGGCCATGCGGGCGATCCCGGCAACGAGCGCGCCGACGCGCTGGCCAACATGGGCGTGGATCAGGCGCTGGGACGCTGAACGCCTTGTGCGGGACAGGTGCAATGCCTGTCCCTTGCTCCTCTTCCCGAGGACTACCTCAAACGCGGTAGATGAAAACCCCAGACACAGGACTCGATGGGTGCAGCTAATATTTCCATAAGTGGAAATTAATGCGCGCCCTGCCAGGCATCTTCCGTGGCGTGGTGTTTGAAATTGCCACTTGTGGAATTTTTAAACCATCTCACGATGAAAGAGCCTTGCGATGAAATACAAAGCAATTGCCGCATTGGCGATGCTGGGCGGCGCGGGAGCGGCGCTGGCCCAGAGTTCGGTGACGCTGTACGGCAGCATGGACCTGACCATGCCCTGGATCAGCGATGTGCGAGGGAGCCGGCTGACGCGCATGGATTCGGCCATCTCCCAGCCTGACCTTTGGGGCCTGCGCGGCTCCGAGGACCTGGGGGGCGGCCTGAAGGCCTCGTTCCAGCTGGAAAACGGATTCCTCACGGACATCGGCTCGCCGATCTCGCCCACCAGCTACTTCAACCGGGCTTCCTGGGTGGGCCTGGACAGTGCTTCGCTGGGCACGCTGCGGCTGGGGCGCCAGGTCGATTTCACGGCCGGCACGCTGAGCCAATGGGGCAATGGCTACCAGCTCTACAACTTCTATCTGTACCACCCGGGCAACCTGGACGGCCTGTCCAGCCAGTTCCCCGTGGACAACTCCGTGGTCTACCTGACGCCGCGCATGGGCGGTATGCAGTTCGGCGCGCAGTATGGATTTGGCGAGGTGCCGGGCCGCTCGCAGGCCAACCGTACCTACAGCGTCATGGGCAGCTATTCCAGTGCCAAGCTCAATCTGGCCGTGGCCTACACCGATGCGCGTGGCCGTGCCTTCGATATCGCCGGGCGCACGGGCCTGGCGAACGCGCTGGGCCAGGACCTGGTGGCGGGCCGGCCGCTGGTGCTCGATACCTTCCAGGTGCTGGGCATCGGCGGCGGCTACCAGCTCGATGCGCTTCCGGTCCGGCTCAACGCGCTGCTCACGCGCTCCACGCTCAAGTATGGCGCAGCCTCCAGCCACATGAGCGCGCTCGACCTGGGCCTGGCCTGGCAGACCAGCCAGGCGGTGACCATCAACACCGGCTACTCCTTCAGCCGTTTCGAGCAGACGAAGTGGAACCAGGTCCACCTGGGCGCGCGCTACGCCTTCTCCAAGCGCACGCAGCTGCATGCCTCGGTCACGCACCAGCGCGCCTCCGATGGCGTGGCGGCGATGAATTCCGTGGGCGTTGCCAGCGGGCGCACGCAGACCGTGATTGCGGCAGGCATACACCACTCGTTCTGAGAGGCATGAGACATGCAGCCCGGTCGATGCGGGCGCATTGGAGACCCCACGATGAAATTCACCCTCAATTCCCGAAGCGTGGCCTTTGACGGCGACGGGCAGACCCCCTTGCTGTGGGTGCTGCGTGACCACTTCAAGCTGCCGGGCACCAAGTTCGGCTGCGGCATCAGCATGTGCGGGGCCTGCACGGTCCATGTCGATGGCGAGCCCGTGCGTTCCTGCGTGCTGCCCGTCTCGACGGTGGGCGGCAAGGCGGTAACGACCATCGAAGGACTGTCCAGCAACCGCTCCCACCCCATCCAGAAGGCCTGGATGGACAAGGACGTGCCGCAGTGCGGCTACTGCCAGTCCGGCATGGTCATGGCCGCTGCAGCACTGCTCAAGGCCCATCCGCAGCCCACCGATGCGCAGATCGACGAGGCCATGACCAATCTGTGCCGCTGCGCCACCTACCACCGCATCCGGGAGGCCATCCATGCCGCAGCGTCCAAGCAATGAACGGGGCCGCGTGGCCGATTCGGCCATCTCGCTGCGGCGCAGGCACCTGCTCCAGAGCGCCGCTGCGCTGCTGGTGGCGCCTGCTGCAGGCAGCCTGCTGATTCCGCTGGCGCAGGCCGCGCCGCCGGCAGCCGGTGCGGCGGCGGCAGCAGCCATCGGCGACTGGGTCTGGATCGAGCCTTCGGGCCAGGTGGTGATCGGCGTTTCGCAGTGCGAGGTCGGCCAGGGTATCTACACAGGCCTGCCCCAGGTGCTGGCCGATGAACTGGATGCCGACTGGGCCAGCGTGACCGTGCGCTTCGTCACGGGGCGCGACGCCTACCGCAACGATGCGGGCGAGATGCCGTTCCAGCAGTTCGTGGGTGCGTCGATGTCGATGAACTATTTCTATGAACGCATGCGCCTGGCCGGCGCCCAGGCGCGCGATGTGCTGCTGCGCGCCGGCGCAAGCCGCCTGGGTGTGCGTGCCTCCCAGTGCATGACGCGTGCCGGCCGCGTGCTGCACCCCGCGACGGGCCGCAGCGTGGGGTATGGCGAGATCGTGGCTGATGCCTCCAGGCTGCCCCTGGCCGCGCGGCCGCGCATGAAGTCGGCTTCCGAGCAGGGCCTGATCGGCCGCAACCTGCGCCGTGTGGATACGCCTTCCAAGGTCGACGGCAGCGCGGTGTTCGGCATCGATGTCGAGGTGCCCGGCATGCTGATCGGCGCCGTGCGCATGGCGCCCAGCGTGACGGGGCGCATCGTGCGCATCCGCAACGAGGCAGAGGTGCGCGCGCGCCCCGGCGTGCATGCCGTCGTGCGCACCACGCAGTGGCCCGACCCCGAGCCCAGCACCGTGGTCGTGGTGGCCGATTCGTACTGGATTGCCAAGCAGGCTGCCGATGCGCTGGACATCGAATTCGACGCCGGCGCGGCGGCCGGCGTGGACAGCGAGCGCATCCATGCGCAGTTCGTCGCAGGCTTGTCGAACGACAAGGCCGTCGTTGCCCGCAGCCTGGGCAAGCCGCGTGAAGTGCTGGCGGCCGGCAAGACCATCACGGCCGACTACCACTCGCCCTACATCACGCACGCCACCATGGAGCCGCTGGCCGCCACTGTCCATGTGCGCGACGCCGAGGTCGAGACCTGGGGCCCCTACCAGGGCCAGGACTTCCTGCGCGGCGAACTCGGCAAGGCCTGCGGCGTGCCTGCAGACAAGGTGATCGTGCACACCACGTTCCTGGGCGGCAGCTTCGGGCGCAAGTACATGCCCGACTTCGCCTTGCATGCGGCAGCGGCATCCAAGGCCGTGGGCCGGCCCGTCAAGGTCATCCGCTCGCGTGAGGACGACATACGGCATTCCTACTACCGGCCCGGTGCCTCGGGGCGGCTGAGTGCCGTGCTGGGCGCCGACGGCCTGCCTGCCGCGCTGCATGCACGCATCTCGGGCCAGTCGCTGTACGGGGCCATCAACCCCAAGAAGATGGCCGATGCAGGCGGCTGGGACGAGACCATGGTCGAGTCCATCTACGACCTGATCTACGGCGTGCCCAACCTGCTGGTGGATGCCGTGGACGTGCAGCAGCCCATACCGCTGAGCTATCTGCGCAGCGTGGGCACCACGTCCAGCGTGTTCTTCCTGGAAAGCTTCATCAGCGAGCTGGCCCACACCGCAGGCGTGGACGACTACCAGTACCGGCGCCGCCTGCTGGCCGGCCAGCCGCTGGCGCTGGGCGTGCTGGATGCGGCGGCGCGCGCCGCGCGCTGGGAGCAGCCCGCGCCGGCAGGCCTGCACCGCGCCATGACCTTCAACGTCTACACGGGGCGGGGCGAGAGCTTCCAGACCTTCGTCGCACTGGTCATGGAATTGCGTGTTGTGCAAGGCCGCGTGCGGCTGGAGCGTGCCATCTGCGCGATTGATGCGGGCCGCGTGGTCAATCCGGGCCTGGTCAAGGCCAATGTGGAAGGCGGCATCGGCTTTGCGCTGACCAACACCTTCAAGAGCCGGCTGGACTTCGACAAGGGCGCGGTACAGCAAAGCAACTTCCACGACTACCCGCTGCTGCAACTGTCCGAAATGCCCCGCGTGGAGGTGGTCCTGGTCGAAAGCGACCGGCCGCCCCAGGGCTGCGGCGAAGTGGCCCTGGGCCCCACGGCGCCTGCCGTGGCCACGGCCATGTTCCATGCCACGGGCCGGCGGTTCCGCTCCATGCCGCTGCCGCAGGACATCGCGTCCACCTGATCACCCCCCAACCCGCTTTTTTTGAGAAAAGGAATTTCATGCAAGTCGAACACATCACCCCGTGCATAGGATCGGAGATATACGGCATCGATCTCTCGGACCCGGCGCAGGTGCATGACCATGCGGACGCGCTGCGCAAGCTGCTGGCCGAGCGCCAGGTCATCTTCTTCCGCGACCAGACGCTGGACCCTGCGCAGCAGGTGCGCGTGGCCCAGGTGTTCGGCAAGGTCGAGCCCGTGTCCTCCACCTTTCCCTCGCACCCGGACGATCCCCATGTCGAGCTGCTGATCAGCCAGGGCACGCGCACCGGCACCGACATCTGGCATGCCGACCTGACCTGGCAGACCAAGCCGCCCGCCGGTGCCTGCCTCTACGCCGTGGACGTGCCGCCCACGGGCGGCGACACCATGTGGGCCAGCATGACCACGGCCTTCGCCTCGCTGGCGCCCGAGCTGCAGGCCTATCTGCGCACGCTGCGCGCCACCCACAACTGGGAGGCGCCGGCCCTGAGGCAAAGCCTGATGCGCCGCGATCCCTCGGGCGAGGCCTATCGGGCCACGCGCCTCAAGCATCCGCCGCTGGAGCAGCCCGTGGTCCTGGTGCACCCGGTGACCTGCCTGCCCGTGGCCTTTGTGAACTCGCTCTACACCACGCACATCGAGGGCGTGACCAGCGACGAGAGCGCGGCCCTGATCGCCATGCTCAGCGGCCTGGCCAAGGTGCCTGAATGGCAGGTGCGCTTTCGCTGGCGCAAGGGCTCGGTGGCCATCTGGGACAACCTGGCCACCCAGCATTACGCGGTCAACGACTACCACCCCGCAGCGCGGCGCATGCACCGCGTGGCGATACGCCAGGCGTGAGCCCGGCCCCGGCCTTTGCTGAAAATGACAAAACCCACGATGAAAGCCCATCCCATGAAAGCGAAACGCAAAACGCTTGCCCTAGGCATGGCCCTGGCCATGGCCCTGCTGGCCGGTCCTGCCCAGGCGCAGGCCTATCCCCACAAGCCCGTCACCATCGTCGTGGCCTATCCCGCAGGCGGTGACACCGATGCGCTGGCGCGCCTGCTGGGCGAGAAGCTGTCGGCCCGCATCGGACAGTCGGTGCTTGTGGACAACCGCGCAGGCGCCAGCGGCACCATCGGCAGCAGCTATGTGGCCAAGGCGCCGGCCGATGGCTATACGCTGCTGCTGGCGCCCAATACCTTTGCCATGGCCCAGCTGGTGCTCAAGCTGGGCGCAGGCCACGGATATGACGTGCTCAACGGATTCACGCCCGTGATCGAGGTCGGCTCCACATCGCTGTTCCTTGTCGCCGGACCCGGCGCGGGCGTGCGCACGCTCAAGGAGGCCGTGTCCGCGAGCCAGGGCCGTTCGCTGGGCTACGCCACCCCGGGCAATGGCTCGCCCATGCACTTTCTGGGCGAGATGGTCCGGCGCGCCACGGGCGCCCGCTTCGAGTCCATTCCCTACAAGGGCGTGGCGCCTGCGGTCACGGACGTGGTGGGCGGCCATGTGCCCTTCACCTACAGCACGCTGGGCTCCATCGCGCCCTACCTGCCCGGCGGCAAGCTGGTGGCGCTGGCCGTGGCCGACGCCCAGCGCTCGCCGCTTGCGCCTGACGTGCCCACGCTGGCCGAGCTGGGCTACAAGGACGTGGAGCTGACGGCCTGGTATGGCCTGTTCGGCCCCAGGAACATGCCTGCCGACGTGGTCAGGCTGCTGAATACGCACCTGAACGAGGTCCTCAAGATGCCCGACGTGGTGGCACGCATGGCCACGCTGGGAACCGTCCCTGTGGGCGGCCCGCCGCAGCGCCTGGGCAAGACCAACGCCAGCGACTTCGAGCGCTTCGGGCGGCTGGTCAAGGAGCTGGGCATACAGTCCGACTGAGGGCAGCGCACCGGACGAAAGGAGGGAGCAGCGAGCGCCGGCGCAAGTCAATCCGGGTGGTGGCCCGGGTGTGGTGGGTGGTCTTGCGCCGGCGCATCCTGCCTGATGCGCTCGGCCAGCAGGTGGGACATGAAGTGCAGATAGTGCTCGACCTGCTGGTCTGCCTGCGGCCCTTCCCCGAACAGTTCGGCCAGCAGCGGCCGTGCCGTGGGCAGGAAGGCCGAAATGCTGAGGATGGCCAGGTGGATGAAGCGCGGGTCCACCTGTGCCGGGTGGCTGGCCTGCGCTCCGTCCATCAGCATGGTCGAGGTCAGCTCCAGCCCGCGCCGCGTGATGCGCTGCAGCGGCGTGCCCGAGGGCGGAGGCTCTTCTTCGCTTTCATAGTGGTAGATCTCGGACAGCGCCAGCCGCTCGAACTGCGGGTGCTCGCGCATGAAATCCAGCCGCAGCAGCAGGCGCTGGTAGACGCGCTCTTCCACCGTGCCCTGCGTCCTGAGCGCCACTTCCATGCGGTTTTGCAACTCGCGCATCAGGGACTCCGTCACTTCCTGCAGCAGTCCCTTGAGGCTGCTGAAGTAGTAGCGCACCAGCGCCCGCGTGACGCCGGCCGCCGCCGCGATTTCCAGAATGCTCAGTTGCTCCGGCGTGCGGGTCTTGAGCAGGTTGACCGTGGTCTGCAGGATGATGTCCCGGCCGACGGCATCGTCAGCCAGCGGGCGGCCGCTGTTGCGGCGGGGCTTCTTGGGCGCGGAATCGGCAGGCTTCTTTTGGGACGGCATGCGGGCCATTGTCGGCGATACACAGGCAGCGGCTGCGCCGCAAGTGTCAGGGTTGGGCGGTGATGCGGGCCAGCGCGTCCTCGATCTCGCGGGCCTGCTGGGGCCGCACCAGCCTTTGCATCTCCTGCCCGTCACGCAGAAAGACCAGGGTGGGCCAGAGCTTGACGCGGTAGCTGCGTCCCAGGGCCCTGCCGGGGCCGTCTTCCACCTTGATGTGGGCCACCTGCGGGGCGGCATCCAGCGCCTGGGCAATCAGCGGTTGCGCGCGCTGGCAGTGGCCGCACCAGGCGGTGCCGAACTCCAGCAAGGTAGCGCCGGGCAGCGTATCGACGGTGCTGCGATCGGGGGCGTCGGTCAGGTGCTTGGACTGGAAGGGCATGGGGCAATCTCCTGTCAGGGAAAGGCCTGCAGCGGCAGGATGGACACGGTTTCGCCGGCTTGCACGGCAGCGCGCTCATGTTCGAGCACGATGAGGCAGTCGGCCTCGGCCATGGAACTGAGTACGCCCGAGCCCTGCGGCCCCGTGGTGCGCACCATGCAGCGGCCATCGGCGCCCTTGGACAGAATGCCGCGCTGGTACTCGGTGCGGCCGGGCCGCTTGGACAGGGCCTGCGCAGCCACAGCCTGGGGCAGGGCGGCCGATTCACCGTCCACGGCGGCGGCGCCCATGAGCTGCAGCAGCGCCGGCCGTACAAAGACCAGAAAGCTCACCATGGCAGCCACGGGATTGCCGGGCAGGCCGATCAGTACCGTGGTGCGTGCCGGTGGCCGGCTGGCGGCAAATGGCGTGCCCGCATCGGGTTGCAACAGCCCCACGGCCAGCGGCCGGCCGGGCCGCATGGCCAGTCGCCAGAAATGAACGCTGCCCATGCGTTGCAGCATGGCGCGCGTATGGTCGGCCTCGCCCGCACTGATGCCGCCGCTGGTCAGCACCACGTCGGCCAGGGAGGCGGCTTCGCGCAGGCGCTCCTGCAAGGCTTCGGGCTGGTCGGCCACCACGCCCAGGTCCAGCACCTTGACGCCCATGCGCTGCAGCAGGCCGATGAGGCTGAAGCGGTTGCTGTCGTAGACCGCCCCTTCGCGCAGCGCCGTGCCGGGGTGCAGGATTTCATCGCCCGTGGAGAAATAGGCCACGCGCAGCCGCCTGCGAACATGCACCTGAGACTGGCCCAGGCTGGCGATCAGGCCCAGGGCCGCCGGATGCAGGCGCTGGCCCGCCGCCAGCGCCACGCAGCCCTGGCTCAGATCCTCGCCGCGCCTGCGGCGGTTGTCTCCGGTGCGCACGCTGCCGGCGGGGATGCGTACATGGTCGGGCGAGGCCGCATCGGCGGGCTCGGTGCGTTCGTGCGCGATCACCGTGTCCAGACCGGGCGGCAGCACGGCGCCCGTCATGATCTTGATGCACTCGCCCGCCCGCACCGTGCCATGCCAGGGCTTGCCGGCCAGGGCCTGGCCGACCACGCGCAGCACCAGCGGGGCGCCGGCCTGCAGCTGGCTGCCGTCGAAGGCATAGCCATCCATGGCGGCGTTGTCATGTGCGGGCACGTCGATGGGGGAGACGATGTCTTCGGCCAGCATGCGGTCCAGCGCGTCGGCCAGCGCCAGTGTTTCCACATCCGCCACCGGGCCCAGGGGCTGCAGCAGGCTGGCCAGCTGGGACAGTGCCTGATCAACGCTCAGGTCCTGGGCGGAGGCGATGGGGGCGGAGGCGGGCTGGAAGGTGGCGGTCATCAGAACGGAATCCGGTGGGGCAAGGCCGGTCACGGCGGCGTCACGGGCACACAGGCCGCGGCCTGCGCCAGGGCCTGCAGCTCCTGCTGCGTGTTGGCGTTGGCAAAGGCCAGCGGGCTGTCGTCCGCGCGATCGAAGAGGGCGGTGGCGCAGCGGTGCTGGCCCGTCCAGGCATCGATCTTGCGGCCGCCCGAACGTATGAAGGACTGCAGGCTATCACGCAGCGATGACCGCATCAGGCAGAACACGGGCTGGGCCCGCAGCCTGGATTGATCTGTATCAAGCGAGCGTTCCCAGCCATGGGCGACGACGATGTCGGCCGCAGGCTGCTGCGCCAGCGCAGCCTGCGCGAGCCGCTGTACAAGGTCCTGGGGGAACAGCGGCGTGTCGCAGGGCACGCAGACCAGCCAGGGTGTCTGGCAATGGGTGAGGCCGCTCAGAAAGCCGGCCAGCGGGCCGGGGTAGTCGGGTTCGGCATCGGGCCAGACCGGGGCACCATAGGGGGCGCCCAGTTGCGCATAGGCCTCGGTATGGCGATTGGCGTTGAGCATCAGATGCCCGACCTGGGGCGCAAGGCGGCTGAGCGCGTGGCCCGCCAGCGGCTGGCCCAGAAAGGGCTGCAGGCCCTTGTCGATGCCGCCCATGCGCATGCCGCGCCCGCCTGCCAGCACGCAGCCCGTGATGTCGCTCAAGGGCAGGGTGTCGGGCAGGGAGGAAACGGGCATGTGTGGCTTGTGATGGAGAAACCGAGGGGAAGGGGAAAGGGAGCCGCGCGCGCCGCGCGGGCTCAGCCGCCGATGTAGCTCATCTCTATGCGCCTGCGCTGCGTGTCCGTGCTGGACGGCAGGCTGGCGCGCAGTTCGGAATAGCGGTCGGTGCGCTGCTGCCAGATGGGGGCCAGCGCGGCTGCCACTTCCTCGTCGCTGGCGCCGCTGCGCAGCAGGCTGCGCAGGTCCCAGCCTTCGGAGGCGAACAGGCACAGGTACAGCCGGCCCTCGGTGGACAGGCGCGCACGGTTGCAGTCGCCGCAAAAGGCGTGGGTGACGCTGCTGATCACGCCGACCTCGCCCAGCGAGGGATCGTGCAGGCCCTGCGCATCGGCATATCCCCAGCGCACGGCGGTCTCGCCCAGGCTGCTGGCCTGCAGCGGCACCAGGGGCAGCTCGGCGCGCAGCCGGGCGATGACTTCGTCGGAGGGCAGGACCTCGTTCATGCGCCAGCCGTTGGTCGCGCCCACGTCCATGTATTCGATGAAGCGCAAGGTCACGCCGGTACCCTGGAAGTGGCGCGCCATAGGCAGGATCTGGTCCTCGTTGGTGCCGCGCTTGACCACCATGTTGACCTTGATGTTGCCCAGGCCTGCCGCCTGGGCCGCCTCGATGCCGGCCAGCACGTCGGAGACCGGAAAGTCCACGTCGTTCATGCTGCGGAACACCGCGTCGTCCAGCCCGTCCAGGCTGACGGTAACGCGGTTCAGGCCGGCCGCCTTGAGCGCCCGGGCCTTGCGCGCCAGCAGCGAGCCGTTGGTGGTCAGCGTCAGGTCCAGCGGATGGCCGTCGGGCGTGCGCAGGGCAGACAGCTGCTCCACCAGCGTTTCCACGTTCTTGCGCAGCAGCGGCTCGCCGCCGGTCAGGCGGATCTTGCGCACGCCATGCTGCACGAACAGGCGGGCCGTGCGCGTGATCTCCTCGAAGCTCAGCAGCGAGCCGTGCGGCAGGTAGCGGTAGTTCTTGTCGAAGACTTCCTTGGGCATGCAGTAGCTGCAGCGGAAGTTGCAGCGGTCGGTGATGCTGATGCGCAGGTCGCGCAGCGGCCGGCCAAGCCTGTCACGCAGATCGCCGGTGGGCGCCTGCAGCAGTCTTGGCACGGTGGCCGGGCGAGTCGGGGCGCGCTCGTCGACCAGGGGGATCACTCGTTCTGCCATGCCCGCGATTTTGCCCGAATGCCTATGTCCAGGCTCTGCGCAAGCCTGCAGATCTTGATCTGCGTCTAGACGCAGCGCGCTCCGTCCACCTCGATGCAGGTGCCGCTGATGAAGGCCGCCTCGTCGCTGGCCAGATACAGCGCGGCATTGGCCACGTCCAGCGCCGTGGAAAAGCGGCCCAGCGGAATCGTCGCCCGAAAGCGCGCGCGGCGCTCCTCGTCCACGGGGCCGCCGGCAAACTCGGCGGCCAGGCCGGTGTCGGGGTTGAAGACGGGGTTGATGCAGTTGACGCGGATGTTCTCCGGGCCCAGTTCCGCGGCCATGGACTTGCTGGTCACGATGACGGCGCCCTTGGAGCCGTTGTACCAGGTCAGCCCCGGGCGCGGGCGCAGGCCTGCCGTGGAGGCGATGTTGATGAAGCTGCCGCCGCCGGGGCGGCCATCGGCCATCGGCGGATTGGCGCGCATGGCCGGCACGCCGTGGATGGCCGAGAGATAAATGCTCTTGACGTTGACGGCATAGACCCGGTCGAACTCGGCCTCGCTGACTTCGAGCATGGGACGGTTGCGGTGCGTCCAGCCCGCGTTGTTGACGAAGACATCGAGCCGGCCGTGGGCCTGCAGCGTGGCGGCCACCAGGGCCTTGACCTGTTCGCCCTGCGTCATGTCCGCCTGCACATAGAGCGCGCGGCCGCCCACGGCGTTGATGGCCTGTGCCACGCGCGTGCCGGCCTCGCGGTCGATGTCGTTGACGACGATATGCGCGCCTTCGGCGGCCAGCCGCATGGCGATGCCGGCTCCTATGCCGCTGCCGGCGCCTGTGACGATGATGGATTTGTCCTGGACACGCATCGGGCTTTGCTCCTCGGTCGGGGGTCAGGCCCCCTGGGTTTCGGTGGTGGCTGTGGTCGCCGGGGTCGGGGCCACGCCGCCTGTGCCGGGCTGCCAGCCCACGAACTGCGGGTAGTAGCGCGCCACGCCGGGGCCATTGAAGTCCCAGCCCAGGCACTGGCCCAGGTGGCGTGGCGGCTGGCTGGGGTCGGCATCGCCAAAGACGCCGGGTACGGACTGGAAGGCGGCCGTGGCCATGTTGAACAGCAGCTCGCGCAGATGCGTGCAGCTGGCCACGCCGCCCAGGTTCTCGTTGATGGCCTTGCGCCATCCGCGCGCCATGCTGCAGCCGACCATTTTCTGCAGGGCCCGCGTGGCCTCGGGGCAGTGGCCCAGCGGATGGGAGTCCATGACGACCTCGATGGCCTGCACCGCCAGGCGGGCATCGACCGTGGTGCGTATCCACATGTGGTGTATGGCCGTGCCGGCCGGCATGTGGCGGCCGCCGCTCAGTTCGATGTCATGGGTCTTGCTGTCGCGCAGCTCGCCTTCGATGTCCCAGAGGCCATCGGCGCGGGCGTAGCTGCGGTAGCGCACGTCGCGTTCATGCTGGGGCGTGCGGTCGGGAACGGGAGACAAGGGCATGGGGAATTCTTCTTTCTGTCGCGTGCGGCCGGCTGGCGCCGGGCACCTTGCGATTTTCCGTCATGCGCCAGGATCAGCCATGCCGTATGGCGACGGTCTTCAGCGTGGTGAAGCCATAGAGCGCCTCGAAGCCCTTTTCGCGGCCATGGCCGCTGGACTTGACGCCGCCGAAGGGCAGCTCCACGCCGCCACCCGCCCCGTAGTTGTTGACGAAGACCTGGCCGCAGCGCAGGCGCCGCGCCAGGCGCAGCTGGCGCGCGCCGTCACGGGTCCACAGGCCGGCCACCAGGCCGTAGGCCGTGCCGTTGGCCAGTTGCACGGCATGGTCCTCGTCATGGAAGGGCATGGCGCAGAGCACGGGGCCGAAGATCTCTTCCTGCGCCAGCCGGTGCTCGGGTGGCACGTCGCGCAGCAGGGTGGGCGCCTGGTAGAAGCCGCTGTCGGGCGCATGCTCCACGATCTGGCCCTGCGCCACCACGGCAATGCCTGCCACCTGGGCGTCGGACAGGAAATCCCAGACACGCTGCTGCTGGCTGGCGCGGATCAGCGGACCCAGGTCCAGGTCCATGGCGGCCGGACCCACGCGCAGCGCCTCGAAGGCCTGGCCCAGGCGTTCGAGCAGCGGCTCGTAGATCAGCGAGTCGATCAGCACGCGCGAGCCTGCCGAGCAGGTCTGGCCGGCGTTCTGCACGATGGCGTTGACGATGGCGGGCACGGCGGCGTCCAGGTCCGCATCCGCGAACACGATCTGCGGACTCTTGCCGCCCAGCTCCAGCGTGACGGGGCAGTGCCGTTCGGCCGCAGCCTGCTGGATCAGCGTGCCCACGCCGGGGCTGCCCGTGAAGCTCAGGTGGTCCACTCCTGGATGGCGCGCCAGGGCCTCGCCCACCTCGTGCCCCAGGCCGGTGACCACGTTGAAGGCGCCTGCCGGAAAGCCGACCTCGGTGGCCAGCCGCGCCACGCGCAGCACGGACAGGCAGGCGTCTTCCGAGGGCTTGACCACGCAGGTATTGCCCGCGGCCAGCGCCGCGCCCACGCTGCGGCCCAGGATTTGCATGGGGTAGTTCCAGGGGACGATATGGCCGGTCACTCCGTGGGGTTCGCGCCAGGTCAGGGCGCTGTAGCCTTGCTGGTAGGGCAGGGTCTCGCCGTGCAGCTTGTCGCAGGCGCCTGCATAGAACTCGAAGTAGCGCGCCAGCGCCAGCGCATCGGCGCGGGCCTGGCGCGTGGGCTTGCCGCAGTCGCGCTGCTCGATGGCCGTGAGTTCATCGGCATGCTGCAGCACGCTGCCCGACAGGCGCATCAGCAGGCGCCCGCGTTCGGCGGCCGAGAGCTTGCTCCAGACGCTGTCCTGGCATTCGCGCGCAGAGCGCACGGCCAGGTCGATGTCCTGGGGCGAGCCGCGTTGGAGCTCGTCGAAAGCCTGCCCGTCCGACGGGTCCAGCACGGGGATCGTGCGTCCCGATTCCGTAGGCACGGACGCATTGCCGATGTGGTGGTATTGCATGGAGCCCGATTGTGGGGCGCCCGGGACGCTTGTCCAGTCCCGGGCGTTGCAGCGCGCCTGCCTACTGCGCAGGCCAGCCCGCGTCGCGCAGGCCTTGGCGGTCCAGCACCTCCATCTTGCCGCGCCGCAACTGCAGGCAGCCGGCCAGTTGCAGCTCTTGCAGGATCTGGTTGGTGGTCTGGCGTGACAGGCCCAGCATGCGCGCCAGCTGCTCCTGGGACACATCCAACTCGCGCCGCCAGCGCTGGCGGCCCTGGCCGTCGGGCTGCCATTGGTCAAAGCCTTCGGCCATGCGCACCAGGCGCCGCGCCAGGCGCTGGGGGGCCGGCAGCAGCGTGTGCTCTTCCAGCGCCACCAGGCACACGCGCAGCTTGTCCGTCAGCAGCAACGCCAGCGCTTGCCAGTGTCCGGGGTGGGCGGCCAGCCACTCCATCAGCGGTGCCTGGGGCACGTGAAGCACGATGCAGGCCGTGGCGGCCTGGGCGTCGTGCGTGCGTTGTGTGCCATCGAACAGGGCAATCTCTCCCAGCCACATCGGCGGCTCCACCAGGGCCAGCAGCGCCGTGCGGGCCTGCTCGCCGCAGGCGGCCGTGCCCGAGATGCTGAGGGCGCCACGCGCCACCGCGTACAGGCCGCAGGGCGGGTCGCCCCGGCGAAACAGCCAGTCGCCTGCGGCCAGCGTGCGGGGCTGGGCCAGTGCCTTGAGCTGCGCGGCCAGCTCTGGCGGCAGGGCGTGGAACCAGCGGCCTGCCTCGACGGTGGCCCAGAGATCGGCCATGCCCGGCGGACCGGCCACTGCGCGGCGCCGTACGCCGCGCGTGGCGGCGGCAGTTGCCGTGGCTGCCGGAGCTGCCGGTGCGGGTAAGCCCGAGGTGTGCGATGAGGCTTGTGTCGGATCCATGACAGACGCCAATCCTTGATGACACCACCATGGTTGCGCAACATCCACTGCCGGTGCAGCCTATGAAAACCCTCATCGACCAACTGTCCCAGTACGCGGACTATCACCGTGATCCACGCAACATCCTCACGCACTTCTTTGGCGTGCCGCTGATCATGTGGGCCGTGGTGATCCTGCTGGCACGTCTGCAATGGGCGATGCCATTGGGCGACGGCCTGCCTGCCCTGCCGCTGAGCCTGGCCTTGCTGGCGGCGCTGGCGGCAGGCATCTACTACTGTTTGCTGGACCTGCGCTACGGCATTGCCATGGCTGTGGTGCTTGCCCTGATGCTGGCCTTGGCACAGCCCATCGCCATGCTGCCGTTGGGGGCTTGGCTGGGATGGGGGCTGGGCATCTTTGCCGTGGGCTGGGTGATCCAGTTCGTGGGCCACTACTACGAGGGCCGCAAGCCAGCCTTCCTGGACGACATCCTGGGCCTGGTCATCGGACCCCTGTTCGTGCTGGCCGAGCTGGGCTTTGCACTGGGCCTGCGCCGCGAAGTGCAGTATGCGGTGGAGCAGCGCAGCGGCCCCGTGCGCCGGCGCGCGGGCGGGGCACACGCCTGAGACCGGGCGCTGCAAGCTTGGCGCAGGCTTGCGCCCTTAGCATGGCGGGCGTTCCTGCGGAGCCATCCGTGGGGGCGTGTGCCTGCGCCTAAAATCACGCTGCTATCCCCTGCGGGGGCTCTTTCGTTTCAACTCTGCTTATCCATCATGTCTTTCGACAAAGTCACACCGGGCAAGAACGCTCCTGAATCCTTCAACGTCGTGATCGAGATCTCGGCCAACTCCGATCCCATCAAGTACGAAGTGGACAAGGAAAGCGGCGCCGTCTTCGTGGACCGCTTCATGGGTACGGCCATGCACTACCCGGCCAACTACGGCTATGTGCCCCAGACGCTGTCCGGCGACGGCGATCCGGTGGACGTGCTGGTGATGACGCCCTTCCCGCTGCCCCCGGGCGTGGTCGTGGCCTGCCGCCCCATCGGCATCCTGCTCATGGAAGACGAGTCCGGCGTGGATGGCAAGGTCCTGGCCGTGCCCACGCAAAAGCTGCTGCCCGCCTACGACAAGATCAACACGCTGGAAGACATCCACGAGATCACCCTCAAGCAGATCCAGCATTTCTTCGAGCACTACAAGGACCTGGAAAAGGGCAAGTGGGTCAAGGTTCTGGGCTGGAAGGGCGTGGACGAGGCCAAGAAGGAAGTCGTGGACGGCATCGCCAACTACAAGGGCTGATCCCTTTCACTCCCGTCGAGGGAGTCTCAACTGCGCTGAGGTAAATGCCCGCTTCGCAGTTGATACAATTTGAAACGCACCCGGTGCCTAGGCGCCGGGTGCGTTTTTTGTTTTGTCATGGATCAGGGTTTGGACAGATCAATCAGGCGCTGATGGGGACATCGGCCCGGGAGCGAGCAAATGAAGGTGGCAGATTGGCGCATGGGCACGAAGCTGGGCATGGGATTCCTCGTCATGGTCCTGTTCTCGGCGGTTCTGGGGGCGGTAGCCTGGTTGCAACTGGCGCAGATGCACCGCAACGCATTGCATTTGTCGGATGTGGCCCTGCCCAGCATGTTCCATGCGGGCGCCATGCGATCCGAATACAACCGCCTGCGCCGTCACGAGGCCGGCATTGCCTCCGCGCGCAGCCTGGCCGAGGTCGATGGCTTTGCCAAGCAGGTGCAGGACCGGCTGCAGACCATTGGCGAGCATGAGACGGCCCTGCGTTCGCTGATCGACCAGCAGGCCTTGCGCGCGGCCTTCGACGACTACCTCGGCTTCAAGCAACAGTTCCTGGCCATGCATGCGCGATTGCTGGAGCGTGCGCGCGCCGGCAACTATTCCACCACCGAGGAGCAGGCCTTCATGGCCGACGAGATGGGGTTGATGTTCGCCGGCGAGTCCGAGGCGCAATTCGGCAAGCTGGCCGAAAGCGCCGGCCGCCTGCTGACCCTGCAGCGCGAGGCGGGTGAGCGGGCGCGACAGCAGGCGCAGGCAGGCTTTGACCTGGCCCGCATCTGGGTGCTGGGCACGCTGGCCGCGGTGGTGGCGATTGCGGCCCTGGTGGGCTGGGCCATCACGCGTGCTGTCACCGGCCCGGTGGCCCAGGCCGTGGCCGTGGCGCGCAATGTGGCGGCCGGCCATCTGGAAAAGCCGGTCACCAGCCGGCGCCGGGATGAAATGGGCCAGCTCATCAACGCACAGGAGGACATGCGCCGCAAGCTCGCCGAGCTGGTGGGCGATGTGCGCGGCAATGCGCACGGCGTGGCGCTGGCCGCTGGCGAGATCGCCCAGGGCAATGCGGACCTGTCGGCGCGCACCGAAAGCCAGGCCAGTGCTCTGGAAGAAACCGCAGCCTCCATGGAGCAGTTGGGCGCCACCGTGCGCCAGAACGCGGACAACGCGCGCCAGGCCAACCAGATGGCTGCCTCCGCCTCGGGCATTGCCGCGCGTGGCGGCGAGGTTGTGGCCCAGGTGGTGGACACCATGAAGGGCATCAACGACAGCAGCCGCCAGATCGCCGACATCATCGGCGTGATCGACGGCATTGCCTTCCAGACCAATATCCTGGCGCTGAACGCCGCCGTGGAGGCGGCCCGCGCTGGCGAGCAGGGCCGGGGCTTTGCCGTGGTGGCCGGCGAGGTGCGCACGCTGGCCCAGCGCAGTGCCGAGGCGGCCAAGGAGATCAAGGCCTTGATCCAGGCCAGCGAGCAGCGTGTGGAGCAGGGCACGCAGCTGGTGGACAAGGCCGGCGAGACCATGTCCGAAATCGTCGCCGCCATCCGGCGCGTGACCGACATCATGGGCGAGATCAGCGCCGCCAGCAGCGAGCAGAGCGCGGGCGTGGCCCAGGTGGGCGATGCCATCACGCAAATGGACCAGGCCACCCAGCAGAACGCCGCCCTGGTCGAGCAAAGTGCGGCCGCTGCCCAGTCGCTGCAGCAGCAGGCGCGGGCCATGGTGGCATCGGTATCGGTGTTTCGCACGGCGCCGGGAGACTCGACAGCGGTCCCCGAGGTGGCTGAGACCGCCAAGGCGGCCGTGGCGGTGCCGAGCGCAACGGCGGCCGCCCCTTTGGCATCACCGCCGGTCCTGGCGCCCATTGCAGCCCGGCCAGCGAAAACTGCCACGCCAGCCCAGGTCAGCAGGACCGCGACCGCCGACGACGAGGAGTGGGCCGCGTTCTGAGGCCTTGCCCGCAGCTGTGCCCCATCCTCTGGCGGCCCCATGCCCTGCATGGGGCCGCTTTCTTTTTGCGTGCTGCGTTGAGCTTGCGCACGCCGGGTGGCAGGAGGCTGTGGCGCAAATCCTCCAGTGAAGGTTTCTGCCTACTGCAAGTACCTGAACTTGTCCTGAACAATGCTTGGATACTGGCAGAATGTAAATAGATGTAGTCCTATTCTTACAGATTGAGGAACGGCCGCTCCTGGCCTCGTTCGCTCGGAACGAAGGGATATCCCATGATTACCTTGTTCTCATGGCCGCCTGGCCTGGCGGCCATCGGCCATCCAGCAGACCGCGCTCCCGCGGGGTCCCGTCCTCCCCCTCTCCAAGCCTTGCCTGCCAGCTGCCATCGGCCGGTGCGGCTGGCCTGTTTCTGCAAGGTTCGCGCCGGGCCTGGCTGATAGCCTGCCCATGGCGCGAGACAGAGCAAGACGCAACAAGATGACGGGACCTCTACAAGAGAGATGAATGTGAAAAACCTCAAGATTTCAACGCGCATGCTGGGCACCTTCGGCCTGCTGGTGCTGCTGCTGCTGGCCGTGGTGGCCGCGGCCCTGGTGCAACTGCGCTCCATGCGCACCAGCATGGAAGTCATCACCGGCAATGCCATGCCCAGCGTGGAAGTGATCAACCAGATAGGCACCGATGTCGTGCGTACCCGCTTGCTGGAGGTGCGCCACGTCAACAATGATGATGTCGCCTACAAGACCGATTCGGAAAAGCAGCTGGAGCAACTGCAGCGCCGCCTGGCCGAGCGCAAGAAGGCCTACGAGCCGCTGCTGTCTTCCGACGAAGAGCGAAGGCTCTACGCCCAACTGCTCCAGGAACGCGAGCGCTACCAGCAACTGAGCCAGCAGGTGCTGGCGCTGTCACGCCAGGGCGAAAAGGAAAAGGCCCAGGCCGTGCTGGGCGGCGAGTCGCTGAAGCTCTACAACGATTCGTCGAACACGCTGGATCTGCTGGTCAAGCTCAACAGCGATGCGGCCGTGCAGGAAAGCCGCAATGCCGAGGCTGTCTATGGGCGCTCGGTCGTCGTCCTCAGCGTGGCGGCGCTGGCCGCCGTGCTGCTGGCCGTGCTGGCCGGGCTGTGGCTGACGCGCTCCATCCGCACGCCGCTGGCCCATGCGGTCGATGCCGCAGACCGCGTGGCCAATGGCGATCTGGGCGGGACCATTCACATCGACCGCCATGACGAAACCGGCCTGCTGCTGGGCGCGCTGCAGCGCATGCAATCGAGCCTGGTGCAGACCGTGCGCAGCGTGCGCCAGAACGCCGAAGGCGTGGCCTCGGCCAGTGCGCAGATTGCCTCCGGCAATGCCGACCTGTCCAGCCGCACGGAGGAGCAGGCCAGCGCGCTGGAGCAGACGGCGGCATCCATGGAAGAGCTGGGCTCCACCGTGCGCCAGAACGCCGACAACGCACGCCAGGCCAATCAGCTGGCGCTCAATGCATCGAGCGTTGCGCGCCGCGGCGGCGACGTGGTGGCCGAGGCCGTGGAAACCATGAAGGGCATCAATGACAGCAGCCGGCGCATCGGCGACATCATCGGCGTGATCGACGGCATTGCCTTTCAGACCAACATCCTCGCGCTCAATGCCGCGGTGGAGGCTGCGCGTGCCGGTGAGCAGGGCCGGGGCTTTGCCGTGGTCGCGGGCGAGGTGCGCTCGCTGGCGCAGCGCAGCGCCGAGGCGGCCAAGGAAATCAAGGCGCTGATCACGGCCAGCGTGGAGCGTGTGGAGCAGGGCTCGCAACTGGTGGACCGCGCAGGCACGACCATGACCGAAGTGGTGGCTGCCATCGGCCAGGTCACCGACATCATGGGCGAGATCAGCGCGGCCAGTACCGAGCAGAGCTCCGGCGTCGCCCAGGTCAGCGAAGCCGTCACGCAAATGGACCAGACCACGCAGCAAAACGCTGCCCTGGTCGAGGAAAGCGCGGCCGCCGCTGCCTCGCTGCGCAAGCAGGCGCAGGACCTGGTCGAGGCCGTGGCCGTGTTCCAGCTGCCGCGCGGTGCCATGGACAGCCATGCGCATGTGCCCAACAGGATGGTGGCGCAGGCCAGCGCCGCGCCACGCGCCGCAGCGCAGCCTGTCCGGCCGAACCCGCCGGCCAGCCCCGCACGGCCTGCGGCCTTGGGGGGCGGCGGTGCTGCAGCGGGTGGCGAGACACTGGCCCGCCGGCTTGAGCGCGATGCCACGCCTCCCATCCAGCCACGCCCTGGGCCCGCAGCAACAGGCAAGCCGGCTCCGCGCCAGCCCGGTCAGGGCGATGACGACTGGGAAACCTTCTGAGCCTCAGTCCTGGCGCAGCGGGCTGTGCGCCTGCAGCTCCTGCAGGTAGCCGGCCATGCCTTCGCCCTCGCGGTCCAGAAAGCGCGAGATGGCGTCGGCGAAGGACGGGTGGGCAATCCAGTGGGCGCTGGGCGTCACCACGGGCAGCAGCGCCCGCGCCATCTTGTGTTCGCCCTGGGCGCCTCCCTCGAAGTGCGCAATCCCGCGTTCTATGCACCAGGCGATAGGCTGGTAGTAGCAGGCCTCGAAATGCAGGCAGTCCACGCGCTCCAGCGCGCCCCAGTAGCGGCCGTAGGCCGTGCCCTGCGGGATGTGCGGGATCTGCGGCGTGTCGCGGTCGCAACTGCCGGCCGAAAGCCGTGCGGCTGCCGCATCGAGTGCGATCAGGCTGCAGGCCATGGGTTGGCCGTCGCGCTCGGCGACGAACATCAGCCAGTTCTCGGGCATCTGGTGCGCCATGGCCTCGAAGAAGGCCGGCTGGAGGTACGGGGCGTTGCCGTGTTCCAGATAGGTGCGTTCGTGGCAGCGGTAGAAGAAGGCCCAGTCCTGGGCGCTCATGTCGGGGCCGTGCACTGCTCGAAAGCGCACGCCGGCCTCGTGCACCTTGCGCCGTTCCTGGCGAATCTTCTTGCGCTTTTCCTGGTTCAGCGTGGAAAGAAAGTGGTCGAAGTCCCGGTGGCCCGCGCCCCCGGCGTTCTGGTTTCTCCAGTGGAACTGCACGGTGCTGCGCTGCATCCAGCCGTCGGCGTCGCAGGCTGCCAGATCCTCGGCATCGCTGAACAGCAAATGCAGGGAAGACAGCTGCTGCGCCTGGGCCCATTCGCGCACGGCGCGCACCAGGGCCGCACGCAGCAGCGGCGTGCGTGCCAGCAGCCGGCTGCCCGGCACAGGCGTGAAAGGCACGGCGAGCACGCCCTTGGGGTAGTAATCCAGCCCATGCTGGGCGTAGGCGCGCGCCCAGGCAAAGTCGAACACGTACTCGCCATAGGAATGCGCCTTGGCGTAGACCGAGCAGGCGGCGACCAGCTCGCCGCCCTGCCAGAGCGTGACCACGCGGGCGGCCCAGCCGGTTTGCGGCACGGCGCTGCCGCTGGATTCCAGCGCGCTCAGGTACTCGTGGCGCATGAAGGGGGTGGGCGCAGCCTGCGATGCCAGCAGCGCATTCCAGGCCTGGGCATCGAGCTGCTGCACGCTGTCCAGCACGCGGGTGATAATTGCGGTTTCAGCCATGCCATTCCTTGCAGGCCCGTGTGACGCGCGCTGCCGCCTTGCGCTGTGGGGTGGCCTTGTCGGCCCTGTTGGCTCCATTGCATTCCATGACGCTCTCCATCTGCACTGCCCAGCTCAACTTTGTCGTGGGCGATCTGCCCGGCAATGTCCAGAAAATCATTGCCGCAGCCCGTGAAGCTTATGCCACGGGAGCGCGCTTGCTGCTGACTCCCGAGCTTGCCCTGTGCGGCTATGCGGCCGAAGACCTCTATCTGCGTCCCGCCTTTCTGGACGCCTGCGATCAGGCCGTGCAGCAGCTGGCGCTGGAGACCGCGCAATGGCCGGGCCTGGCGCTGGTGCTGGGCCATCCCTGGCGCGACCCCGGCGCTGGTGGCGCGTTGCGCAATGCAGCCAGCGTGCTGCGCGACGGGCGCGTGGAATGCAGCTACGCCAAGCAATGCCTGCCCAACTACGGCGTGTTCGACGAGCAGCGCTACTTTGTGGCCGGCCAGTCGCCTTGCGTGGTCGAGGTCCAGGCAGTTCGCGTGGGCTTGCTGATCTGCGAGGACGCCTGGCATCCCGGGCCGGCAAGCGCGGCTGCCGCGGCGGGTGCGCAATTGCTGGCCGTGATCAATGCTTCGCCCTTTCATGAGGGCAAGCAGGCCGAACGTGAAGCCACGCTGGCTGCACGTGCGCGTGAGACCGGCCTGCCCCTGGTCTACGCACATCTGGTCGGTGGCCAGGATGAAATTGTCTTCGATGGCAGCTCTTTTGCCGTGCACGCCGACGGCAGCATTGCCGCACGCGCGGCGGCCTTTGCCGAGGCGCTGCCGTTGGTGGAAGTGCGTGCCGGCGCGCAGGAATTGACGCTGGCCGCCGATGTGCAGCCACCGGTGGAGCACCTGCCGGCGCTGTGGTCCGCCCTGGTGCTGGCCGTGCGCGACTACGTGGGCAAGAACCGTTTCCCCGGCGCGCTGCTGGGCCTGTCGGGCGGGATCGACTCGGCCCTGGTGCTGGCGATTGCGGTCGATGCGCTGGGCGCGGACAAGGTGCACACGGTGATGATGCCTTCGCCCTATACGGCGGACATCAGCTGGATCGATGCGCGCGATATGGCCGAGCGTGCGGGCGTGCGCTATGACGAAATCTCCATCGCGCCCCAGTTCGAGGCCTTCAAGGCTGCCCTGGCCCCGGCCTTCGCGGGCCGCGCCGAGGACACGACCGAAGAGAACCTGCAGGCCCGCATCCGCGGCACCTTGCTGATGGGCCTGTCCAACAAGTTCGGCTCCGTGGTGCTGACCACCGGCAACAAGAGCGAGATGTCCACCGGCTACTGCACGCTCTATGGCGACATGGCCGGCGGCTTTGCCGTGATCAAGGACGTGCTCAAGACCGAGGTTTTTGCGCTGGCGCGCTGGCGCAATGCCAACGATCCGTTCGGCACGGGGCTGGACCCCATTCCGGATCGCATCATCACGCGCCCGCCCAGCGCCGAACTGCGCCCGGACCAGAAAGACCAGGACAGCCTGCCCGCTTATGAGGTGCTCGACGCCATCGTGCGCCGATACATGGAAAATAACGAAAGCATCGCCTCCATCGTGGCCGACGGATATGCCGGCGCCGATGTGGAGCGAGTGACGCGCCTCATCCAGATCAACGAATACAAACGCCGCCAGGCGCCCGTGGGGCCGCGGCTGACGCGCCGCAGCTTCGGCAAGGACTGGCGCTACCCGATCACCAACCGCTTTCGCGCTTGAAGCACCTGAGGCGGCGGGGTTTCCTGGCCAGCCGTCTTGCCCCGTATTGCATGCACTGAGGAGTTCACCCCATGAAAATGATCACCGCCATCATCAAGCCGTTCAAGCTGGAAGAGGTCCGCGAGGCACTGGCCGACTGCGGCGTCAACGGCCTGACCGTCACCGAGGTCAAGGGCTTTGGTCGCCAGAAGGGCCATACCGAGCTCTACCGTGGCGCCGAGTACGTGGTGGACTTCCTGCCCAAGGTGAAGATCGAGGTGGTGGTCCGCACGGAAGACGTGGACCGCTGCGTGGATGCCATCGTCAACGTGGCCCGCACGGGCAAGATCGGTGACGGGAAGATCTTCGTCACCGCCGTGGAGCGCGTGGTGCGCATCCGTACTGGCGAACTCGACGACGGAGCCATCTGAACCCGGCAGCAGTGCAGGGCGCACGCGGCGCCCTGGGCTCGACATCCGGATTCCAGCGGCCACCCCTGAACGGGTGGCCGTTTCCGTTTCAGATCACGGCGCGCAAGGGGGCCGTTTCCAGGCCCGTGCCGGCGTTCTGCACCAGGGATTGCAGCAGTGAGGGGATGTCGCTGCCGCTTTCTATCAGTCCCATCTGCCACTCGCCCATGAAGCCATGGCCCACGCAGGTCTGCAGGAACTGCAGCATGCTGTCGTAGTAGCCGTCCACATTGAGCAGGCCGATGGGCTTGTCGTGGTAGCGCAGCTGGCGCCAGGTCCAGACCTCGAACAATTCCTCGAAGGTGCCTATGCCGCCGGGCAGGGCGACGAAGGCATCGCTGCGCTCGGCCATCATGGCCTTGCGCTCGTGCATGGTCTGGACGATGTGCAGTTCGTCGCAGGCATGGTTGGCCAGCTCCTTGTCCACCAGCGCCTGCGGGATCACTCCCACGACGCGGCCACCGGCCTGCCGCGTGGCCTCGGCCACCTCGCCCATCAGGCCGCTGCGCCCGCCGCCGTAGACCAACTGGCCGCCGTGCTCGCCAATCCAGCGGCCGGTGGCGCGGGCGGCCTCGATGAATCCGGGCTGGTCGCCGGGGCGCGAGCCGCAATACACACAAATGGAAAACGTGGGATTTGTCATGCAATGAACCGTTGATAGAGAGCCGCCAGCCAGACGCCCGTGCACAGCAGCAGCGCCAGCAGCACGGCGGCGCTGCCCATGTCCTTGGCCTGCTTGGACAGGTCGTGCCATTCGGGGCCTATGCGATCGACCACGGCCTCGATGCCGCTGTTGAGCAATTCCACGATCAGCACCAGCAAGACCGTGCCCGCCAGCAGCGAGACCTCGATCCAGCTGCGTCCCAGCCAGAAAGCGGCAGGGATCAGCACGATGGCGGCCAGCGCTTCCTGGCGGAAGGCTTTCTCATTCCATCCGGCACGAAGGCCGGACAGCGAATAACCCGCAGCGTGCCAGACACGGTTCAGGCCCGTGCGGCTTTTCTGGGGATTGACAGGCGTGCTGTCGTTGGACTTGGGTGAAGCGGCGGGCATGCTGGGGAGTGTAGGAGATGCGATGCTGCCTTTGCCGCTCAGCGTTTTTTCCTGGGCGGCGGGGCCTGGTGGATCAGCTGTGTGCCGGCCCAGGCGTCATGCCAGAACTGGCGGCGCGGATGAAGGCGGCTGAGCAGGGCCCAAAGTGCCACCCACAGCACCAGCAGCACCAAGGTGGTCAAGGCCGGCACGCCGGTGGAGTAGGCCGCCAGCGGTGGCAGCAGCCAGATCCAGCTCAGCACATAGCGCCGCAGTGCGCGCAGCTGGCTGACGGGCTGGCCTGCAGCATCCACCAGGCGGATGTGCCAGGTCTTCATGGCCAATGTCTGCCCCTTGGACCAGAACCAGACGAAATAGATGCCCAGCACCACGAACATGAAGGCCTGCAGCGCATGGCGGTTGTCCATGGCGTTGCGCGTCTGAGACAAGGTGCCAAACAGATATCCGGCGATGAAGACCACGCCGAACAGCAGCATGCCCTCATATAGCCAGCAGGCCATGCGCCGGGCCAGGCGCGGGGCCATCCGTGGATCGGCGGCGGAGCCGGCTGCCGTGGAGGCGGGGGAGGTGGCGTTCGTCATGCGGGCGTGTCGGGGCGCTGCATCAATGCGAAGGGGCTGCTTCGCCGTGCGAGGGCTGTGGGGTGGCCTCGGCGCCGTCATGCAGTTCCATGGGCGGCAAGGGCATGGGTGTGGCCGAAGGCACTTCCACCGGGGCTGTCTCCACCAGCGCAGGCGGGCGCACGGGATGGGTTTCCACGGCCGAAGGCGGCGCGACCGGTGGAACCGGAGGCGGCGGATTGTAGATGGTGGCTGGTGGAATCTTGGGGGGATTCGGAATGGTGGCCGGTGCCACCGAGGCCGCAGGAATCCGCGCCAGACGCTTGGGCGCCACGGGCTGTATGGCGTTGGCGGCGCCCTTGACCTTGGGCGCGGCGCGTGCAGCCAGAAGGCGTTTTTCTTCGTCGCTGAGCGCCTGGTAGGCCTCCCACTGGGCTCGCTTGTCCGTGGCAAGGCGGTTGGTCAGGGCGAAATTCAGGCGGGCCTGGCTGCGCTGCTGGGCGCTGAGGCTGGACCAGGTCTGCATGCGGTCGCGCAGCTTTTCCTGCTCCTTTTCGCTGAGCTTGTCCCAGCCTTCGGCCAATGCCATCCAGCGGCGCTTTTGCAGCGCGTCCATCATGGACCAGCGCTCGGAAAGGGGCTCGAGCACCCTGCTTTGCGCAGGCGTCAGCTCGGCCCAGCGTGGGCCGGAGGCCAGGGCCGTGGCGCGCTGGCGCGTGGCTGCGTCGCCATGCAGGGTCTTGGAGGCCGCAATGGTGGCCGGCGACACCGTGCTGGGCGCCAGCCGCACCTGTTGCACGACGCGCCAGCCGGTCCAGGCCAGCGCCATCAACAGCACCGCCGCCAGGATGGCGGCGGGTGATCGGTGGAACGCGGCGCGTGAATCAGTGGGCATGCAGGCAGGCAAGGCGGGTATCAGCGTTCCGTGTTGGTGGCCGAAGTCTTCAGGTACTGGATGAAACCGGGGTCGGCATAGGCGGCAGGGGGCAGGTCATCGGTCAGCAGGGCCGTATCGACCTCGGCAACCTCGGTCAGGCCAATCTGATCGGTCTGCACGTTGACGACCACCAGGCCAATGATGAGGGCCAGCACCGGCACGGCAGAGATCAGCGCGCGCCACCAGGTGCCGCCTTCGTCGCCAGAGCCCAGCGTCATGGTGGCACCCTGAGCCTGGGTTGCGCTGGCAGCCTGCACGGGCGCAGCGCGCAGTTCGCGCCGGCGAACGGACAGGGCGCGCTCGCGCCCAGCGCGCAGCCGCTCGGTGATGTCGTATGGCAGCAACGCCTCGCTGTCACCCAGGCGCGCGGTGATCCGGCGTGCGATGCGGTCGGCCGCCATTTCGCTGTGGAGAGTGAGAGTGGGCGCAGTCTTCATAGCTCGATTCCTTTGGCCTTCAGTGCCTTGCTCAATGTCTGGATGGCGCGGAAACAATGTGTTTTTACACTTCCTTCGGAACACCCCATCGCGGCAGCGGTCTCCGCAACGTCCATCTCTTCCCAATAACGCATCAGGAATGCTTCGCGTTGACGCGCCGGCAGCTCCTGTATCTCTTTTTCAATGCTTTGCAAAATCTGCGCCCGCTCGGTCAGATCCTCGGCGCTGCGGGCGGTTTCGCCGTTCTGTGCGGAGTCGGCGTAGGTCTCGAGCCAGTCGAAGTCCGCATCGTCGCCGGCCGAGGCCTCCAGATCGCTCATGCGGGTGAAGAGGGCGTTCTGCGTCTTTTGCCTGCGAAACCAGTCCAGGGTGCTGTTGGACAGGATGCGCTGGAAGAGCATGGGCAGCTCGGTGATGGGCTTGTCGCCATAGTGCTGCGCCAGCTTGAGCATGCTGTCCTGCACGATGTCCAGCGCCGCCTCCTCGTCCCGGACGTGGAAAAAGCTGCGCTTGAAGGCACGCTTTTCTACGCTTTTGAGGAAGTCGGATAGTTCTTGCTCGGTTGCCAAAAGGAACGCAGGCCCGGATGAGGGGCTCGTTGAGGGGGGGCTGAACGGACGCGGGACCCGATTATCGCACCGCAGTGTCAATTTTTTTCGCACGATGGCGCACAGGCTTGTTGCAGTGCGATAATGTCTGCTGCAATTCAAAAAGGCAAACGGGTCACGGTCCGGCGTTTACTCACTCGCCCATGTCTGTTGGTCCTAAGTCCCGCACCGGCCTCACAAGGGCTTCAGGCAAGGGGCACCCAAGGTTTTTCGTTAGAGAAATTCACAAAGGTTGATCATGGAAATTTCCAAAGCCGAGTACTCCAGCGCGGCAGCAGCGGCGTCGCAGTCCCATGCATCCCAGGAGCTGATGGGCTCCGAGATCCTCGTCAAGTCCCTGCAGGCCGAAGGCGTCAAGCAGCTTTGGGGCTATCCGGGCGGTGCGGTCCTGTACATCTACGACGCCCTCTACAAGCAAGACACCATTCAGCATGTGCTGGTGCGCCACGAGCAGGCGGCTGTGCATGCGGCAGACGGCTTTGCACGTGCCACGGGTGAAGTCGGCGTGGCCCTGGTGACCTCGGGTCCCGGCCTGACCAACGCCGTCACCGGCATTGCCACCGCCTACACCGATTCCATTCCCCTGGTCGTGATCAGCGGCCAGACCTCGACGGCCTACATCGGCACCGATGCATTCCAGGAGTGCGACACCGTCGGCATTACCCGCCCCATCGTCAAGCACAACTTCCTGGTCAAGGATGTGCGCGAGCTGGCGGACACCATGAAGAAGGCCTTCCACATCGCGCGCACCGGCCGCCCCGGCCCCGTGGTGGTGGACATCCCCAAGGATGTGTCCTTCAAGAAGGCTCTCTACACCGGTTACCCCGAAAAGGTGGAGATGCGCTCCTACAACCCGGTGCGCAAGGGCCATGCCGGCCAGATCCGCAAGGCGCTGCAGTTGCTGCTGGCTGCCAAGCGTCCCTATATCTACACGGGTGGCGGCGTGCTGCTGGGCAATGCCTGCAACGAGCTGCGCACCCTGGTGGACATGCTGGGCTACCCGGTCACGCATACGCTGCTGGGCCTGGGTGCCTATCCGGCCAGCGACCGCAAGTTCCTGGGCATGCTGGGCATGCACGGCACCATCGAAGCCAACAACGCCATGCAGAACTGCGATGTGCTGCTGGCCGTGGGTGCGCGCTTCGACGACCGGGTGATCGGCAACCCCAAGCATTTCATGTCGGTGGAGCGCAAGATCATCCATATCGACATCGATCCCTCCTCCATCTCCAAGCGCGTGAAGGTGGACGTGCCCATCGTCGGCGACGTCAAGGAAGTGCTGACCGAGCTGATCTCCATGATCCGCGAGGCCAGCGCCCGTCCCGACGCTGCGGCCCTGGGCCAGTGGTGGGAGACCATCGAAGGCTGGCGCAGCCGCGACTGCCTGCAGTACAGCCGTGGCGACGGCTCGGTCATCAAGCCCCAGTACGTGGTGGAGACGCTGTGGAACATGACCCGCGACGCCGATGCCTACATCACGTCCGACGTGGGCCAGCACCAGATGTGGGCTGCGCAGTACTACCGCTTTGACGAGCCGCGCCGCTGGATCAACTCCGGCGGCCTGGGCACCATGGGCGTGGGCCTGCCCTACGCCATGGGCATCAAGCTGGCCAAGCCTGAATCCGAGGTGTTCTGCATCACGGGCGAAGGCTCCATCCAGATGAACATCCAGGAGCTGGCCACCTGCCTGCAGTACAACACGCCGGTCAAGGTGGTGTCGCTGAACAACCGCTACCTGGGCATGGTGCGCCAGTGGCAGGAGATCGAGTACTCGGGCCGCTACAGCAGCAGCTACATGGACTCGCTGCCCAACTTCGTGAAGCTGGCCGAGGCCTATGGCCACGTGGGCATGCTGATCGAGCGCCCCGAGGACGTGGAGCCCGCCCTGCGCGAGGCCCGCAAGCTCAAGGATCGGACGGTGTTCATGGACTTCCGCACCGATCCCACCGAGAATGTGTTCCCCATGGTGCAGGCCGGCCGCGGGATCACCGAGATGCTGCTGGGAGCTGACGACCTCTGAGCGAACCCTTGGTCGGGGTCGCCAGGGCCTGTTCCTGCCGCATCTTCTTCAGTAGCCGCCCTCAAGGCGGCAACCCCTTGACGAATCTATTGCCTGCCAAGCCCGACGTTTACCGGCGCCGGGGGAGGGCAGCGAAAAGAGGAATCTTTCTTTCATGAAACACATCATTGCCGTGCTGCTCGAAAACGAGCCGGGAGCCTTGTCGCGCGTGGTGGGCCTGTTCTCGGCCCGCGGCTACAACATCGAATCGCTGACCGTGGCTCCCACGGAAGACGCATCGCTGTCGCGCATGACCATTCAGACGAATGGCTCCGAAGACGTGATCGAGCAGATCACCAAGCACCTGAACCGCCTGATCGAGGTCGTCAAGGTCGTGGACCTGACGGAAGGCTCCTATACCGAGCGCGAGCTCATGATGGTCAAGGTCCGCGCCGTGGGCAAGGAACGCGAGGAGATGAAGCGCATGGCCGACATCTTCCGCGGCCGCATCATCGACGTGACCGAAAAGAGCTACACGGTCGAGCTGACCGGCGACCAATCCAAGAACGACGCCTTCCTGCAGGCGCTGGACCGCACGGCCATTCTGGAAACCGTGCGTACCGGCTCCTGCGGCATCGGCCGCGGCGAACGCATTCTGCGCGTTTGATGCGCTGCAACGCACCTGAAACCTGTCCCCTTCCCCTTTCAACCCCTACACACACACGAAGCCTGGAGCCAACATGAAAGTTTTCTACGACAAGGACTGTGACCTGAGCCTGATCAAGGGCAAGACCGTTGCCATCATCGGCTACGGCAGCCAGGGCCACGCACACGCTCAAAACCTGAACGAAAGCGGCGTGAAGGTCGTGGTCGGCCTGCGCAAGGGCGGCGCTTCCTGGGACAAGGTCGCCAAGGCTGGCCTGACCGTCGCTGAAGTCGACGACGCCGTGAAGGCCGCCGATCTGGTCATGATCCTGCTGCCGGATGAGAACATCCCCGAGGTCTACAACAACAACGTGGCCCCCAACATCAAGCAAGGCGCCACGCTGGCCTTTGCCCACGGCTTCAACATCCACTACAACCAGGTTGTGCCGCGCGCCGATCTGGACGTGATCATGGTCGCCCCCAAGGGCCCTGGCCACACCGTGCGCTCCGAATACCTCAAGGGCGGCGGCGTGCCTTCGCTGATCGCCGTATACCAGGACAAGTCCGGCAAGGCCCGTGACCTGGCCCTGTCCTATGCCATGGCCAACGGTGGCGGCAAGGGCGGCATCATCGAAACCAACTTCAAGGAAGAAACCGAGACCGACCTGTTCGGCGAGCAGGCCGTTCTGTGCGGCGGCGCGGTGGAACTGGTGAAGATGGGCTTCGAGACCCTGACCGAAGCCGGCTACGCTCCCGAAATGGCCTACTTCGAGTGCCTGCATGAGCTCAAGCTCATCGTGGACCTGATGTACGAAGGCGGCATCGCCAACATGAACTACTCGATCTCGAACAACGCCGAATACGGCGAGTACGTGACGGGTACAGAAGTCATCAACGACAAGTCGCGCGAAGCCATGCGTGCTGCCCTCAAGCGCATCCAGACCGGCGAATACGCCAAGATGTTCATCCAGGAAGGCCGCACCAACTACCCGAGCATGACGGCCCGCCGCCGCATGAACGCCGAACACGCCATCGAAAAGGTGGGCGGCCAGCTGCGCGCCATGATGCCCTGGATCTCCAAGAACAAGCTGGTTGACCAAAGCCGCAACTGAGATTGCTGCATTCCATCTTGCATGGGTCGCGCATGCGGCCTACGCAAGGTGCAGGACAAGGCCACCCCGACGGGTGGCCTTTTTCGTGCACAGAAGGAGGGCAGCGCGCAGGTACACTGCCCCTTTCGGGGCGGCACTGTCCGCTCCCTTAGAATACTATCGTTTTAATAGCTGCTCACGCTTGCGTGCGCTGTGCTGGAGGCCGGATTGATGCAAAACCACAATGAGTCCAACGAAATCGAAGGCGTGGTGGTGCGCAAGCGCCGCAAGGGTATCTACATCCTGCCCAACCTGTTCACGCTGGCTGCGCTGTTCGGTGGCTTCTACGCCATCGTGATGGCCATGAACGGCCGCTTCGAACTGGCTGCTGCAGGCGTGTTCTGCGCCATGGTGCTCGACAGCCTTGACGGCCGTGTGGCACGCATGACCAATACGCAGAGCGCTTTCGGGGAGCAGATGGATTCGCTGTCGGACATGGTGTCCTTCGGCGCCGCTCCCGCCTTGATCGCCTATGAGTGGGCGCTCAAGGGCATTGGCCGCTGGGGCTGGATTGCAGCCTTCGTCTATTGCGCCTGCGCTGCGCTGCGGCTGGCGCGCTTCAACGTCAACACCGGCACCGTGGACAAGCGCTGGTTCCAGGGCCTGCCTTCGCCCGCCGCTGCAGCGCTGGTCACCGGCTTCATCTGGCTGCTGGACGAGGCGGGCCTGCTGCGCGGCCAGGATGCCTGGCTGAGCTGGACGCAGATCACCTGGATCATGTTCTTCCTGACGCTGTACGCGGGCCTGACCATGGTCACCAACGTGCCTTTCTACAGCTTCAAGGACGTGCATTTCAAGAAGAGCGTGCCCTTTGCGGCCATCGTGCTGATCGCCCTGGGCATCGCCATCATCAATATCCATCCGCCCATCGTGCTGTTCGGCGTGTTCCTGCTCTACGGTTTCTCGGGCTACGGCGTCTATGCATGGCGCAAGGCCAAGGGCCAGCGCACCAGCGTCATCAGCACCTCGACCGATGAGCCTGAAGAGCGCGGCCTGCACAAATGATGCGCCGCAGCATCTTCACAGCGCCTGAGAACCTGTGCTAAAGTGACCCGCATGCAATACCTGTCGCTAGCTCTACTACTGATGTCCCACGGGCAGAGACAGTAGCGCGCGCGTACATTCCTACTTTCACGGCCCGTTTGCACCAGCGACGGGCCGTTTTGCGTTTGTGGGGTCGCTGGAGCAGGTGGGTCTTGTTTTTACCTAGACGATAGAAAGCACTTCAGCCATGTTGCAAAACCCTTCGACCAAGTACCGTCCGTTCGCTCCGGTCCGCCTGCAAGACCGCCGCTGGCCCGATGCGGTGATCACTCAGGCCCCGGTCTGGTGCAGCGTGGACCTGCGCGATGGCAACCAGGCGCTGATCGAGCCCATGGACATCGATCGCAAGATGCGCATGTTCGAGCAACTGGTGAAGATCGGCTTCAAGGAAATCGAGGTCGGCTTTCCTTCCGCGTCCCAGGTCGAGTTCGACTTCATGCGCAAACTCATCGAGGAAAACCGCATTCCCGATGACGTGACCGTCCAAGTGCTGACCCAGGCCCGTGAGCACCTCATCCGCCGTACCTTCGAGGCGCTCGAAGGCGTGCCCCGGGCCATCGTCCACCTCTACAACGCCACCGCGCCCGTGATGCGCCGCGTGGTATTGAACATGAGCGAGGACGAGATCGTCGAGCTGGCCACCACCAATGCCCGCATGTTCAACGAGATCGCTGCCGGCTATCCCCAGACGCAGTGGACCTTCCAGTACTCGCCCGAGATGTATTCGGACACCGAGCTGGAGTTTTCCAAGCGCGTCATCGATGCCGTCACCGATGTATGGCAGCCCACGCCCGAGCGCAAGTGCATCATCAACCTGCCCACCACCGTGGAGCACTCCACGCCCAACATCTTCGCCGACATGGTGGAGTGGACGCATCGCCACATCCAGCGCCGCGACTCCATCGTGCTGTCCGTGCATCCGCACAATGACCGCGGCACGGGCACGGCCACGGCCGAGCTGGCGTTGATGGCCGGTGCGGACCGCCTTGAAGGCTGCCTGTTCGGCAATGGCGAGCGCACGGGCAACCTCGATGTGGTCAACGTGGCGTTGAACATGTACATCCAGGGCGTGTCGCCTGGCCTGGATTTCTCCGATATCGACGGCATCCGCAGCACGGTCGAGCATTGCAACCAGCTGCCCGTGCATCCGCGCCATCCCTATGTGGGCGATCTGGTCTACACCTCGTTCTCGGGCTCGCACCAGGATGCCATCAAGAAGGCCTTCGCCGATCGCAAGGACGGCGACATCTGGGACATGCCCTATCTGCCCATCGACCCCAAGGACCTGGGCCGCAGCTACGAGGCCGTGATCCGCGTCAACAGCCAGTCCGGCAAGGGCGGCATCGCCTATCTGCTTGAAAGCGAGTATGGCCTCCAATTGCCGCGTCGCCTGCAGATCGAGTTCAGCCAGGTGGTGCAGCGCGAGATGGACGCCAGCGGCAAGGAGCTGGCCGCGGCCGACCTGTGGTCGCTGTTCCAGCGCGAGTACGGCCTGCAATCCGTGCAGGCGCCGCATTACCGCCTGAGCGAGAACGACGGCGTGGTCAGCCTGTCGGCCGATCTGTCTGTTGACGGCGGCAAGCGCACGGTCGAGGCGCAAGGCACGGGGCCCATCGATGCCTTCGTGCAGGCGCTGAGCGAGCACAGCGGCCGGGCCGTGCGCGTGCTGGACTACAACGAGCATGCCATCGGCGAGGGTGCCAATGCCAAGGCCATTGCCTACGTGGAACTGCGCGTGGACGAGTTGCACGTGTGCTACGGCGTCGGGGTTGATGCGAATATCGTCTCCGCTTCGTTCCGGGCCATCATGTCGGGCTTGCAGCGCGTGCCCTCTGCCGAGAAGGTGACGGTGCAGGAGGCAGTTGCCGCTTAAATTCCATTGCCTAGCCGGTGCAGCCACAAGCGCACCGGCTTTTTTCATCACCTGCCCGTGGGCAGGAGATTCGCATCCACAAGAAAGACGAGACTCCCATGACCGACCAATTGATCATTTTCGACACCACCTTGCGTGACGGCGAGCAGTCGCCCGGTGCCTCCATGACCCGCGACGAAAAGCTGCGCATCGCGCGCCAGCTCGAGCGGCTGAAGGTCGATGTGATCGAGGCCGGTTTTGCGGCGAGTTCCAATGGCGACTTCGAGTCGGTGCAGGCCATTGCGCGCGCCATCAAGGACTCCACCATCTGCTCGCTGGCCCGTGCCAATGACCGCGACATCGCCCGTGCGGCCGAGGCTCTGAAGGACGCCAGCCGCGCGCGCATCCACACCTTCATCGCCACCAGTGCGCTGCACATGGAGAAAAAGCTGCGCATGACGCCCGAGCAGGTGCTGGAGCAGGCGCGCCAGTCGGTGCGATTTGCGCGCAACCTGATCGCCGACATCGAATTCAGCCCCGAAGACGGCTACCGCAGCGACCCGGACTTTCTGTGCCGCGTCATCGAGACGGTGATTGCCGAAGGCGCGACCACCATCAACGTGCCCGACACCGTGGGCTACGCCATTCCGGAGCTGTACGGCGCCTTCATCAAGAACCTGCGCGAGCGCGTGCCCAACAGCGACAAGGCCGTCTGGAGCGTGCATTGCCACAACGACCTGGGCATGGCCGTGGCCAACTCGCTGGCCGGCGTCAAGCTCGGCGGGGCGCGCCAGATCGAGTGCACCATCAACGGCCTGGGCGAACGCGCGGGCAACTGCTCGCTCGAGGAGGTGGTGATGGCCATCAAGACGCGCAAGGACTACTTCGGCCTTGACGTCAACATCGACGCCCAGCACATCGTGGCCGCCAGCCGCATGGTCAGCCAGACCACGGGCTTCGTGGTGCAGCCCAACAAGGCCGTCGTGGGCGCCAACGCCTTCGCCCACGCCTCGGGCATCCATCAGGATGGCGTGCTCAAGGCGCGCGACACCTACGAAATCATGCGTGCCGAGGATGTGGGCTGGAGCGCCAACAAGATCGTGCTGGGCAAGCTCAGCGGCCGCAATGCCTTCAAGCAGCGCCTGCAGGAGCTGGGCGTGGAACTCGACAGCGAAGCCGCGATCAACACTGCCTTTGCGGCCTTCAAGGAACTGGCCGACCGCAAGAGTGAAATCTTCGACGAGGACATCCTGGCCCTGGTGACCGAGCAGGATGCGCATCAGCAGGCCGATCCCTTCCAGTTCATCTCGCTGGCCCAGCAAAGCGAAACGGGTGAGCGCCCACACGCGTCGGTGGTGTTCAGCCGCGATGGTCGTGAGATCAAGGCCCAGTCCGACGGCAATGGCCCGGTCGATGCGTCGTTCAAGGCCATCGAGTCCGAGGTGAAGAGCGGTGCCGAGATGCTGCTGTACTCGGTCAACGCCATCAGCGGCTCCACCGAGAGCCAGGGCGAAGTGACCGTTCGCCTGCAGCGCAGCGGGCGCGTGGTCAACGGCGTGGGAGCGGACCCGGACATCGTCGTGGCCTCGGCCAAGGCCTATCTGAGCGCGTTGAACAAATTACACAGCAATGCAGAGGTCGTGGCTGCGCAGGGGTGAGCACTCGCCTTATAATTTCATTTAAATTATCGAAAAGTCGCACAAGTTATTGTCACAGTGCGACTTTTTCGATTAATGTAAGGTCTAGTCACAAATTCTTGCTGCTTGGAGCATTTCTCATGCCCACCCTACGCCGTGCCCGCCTCGGTCGATTTGCTCAGGTTCTCTCGTTGCTGGCCCTGAGTTGTGCTCTCACTGCCCCGGGCGCGCATGCCGCACCGGCCAAGAAAGTTGCTAAGAAACAGGTGGCCGTGGCCCCTGTCAAGAAGAAGGCCGTGAAGGAGCGCGCCACGGCGGCTCCCCAGGGCAAGCGCGTTGCCAAGAGCGCGCGCCAGCCCAGCCGCGTGGCCGCCCGCAGCGCTGCCAGCCCCATTCGTGCTGTTGCCTACGAGCCACGCCTGTCGTTCGGGCAGATGGCCGGGCTGCATGCAGTGGCCGATCCTCTTGATCTCAAGAGCAGCGTGGCCCTGGTCATGGACCAGGACACCCACGAAGTGCTGCTCAGCAAGAACGACCATGCCGTGCTGCCCATCGCCTCGCTGACCAAGCTGATGACGGGTCTGCTGATTTCCCAGGCCCATCTGCCCATGGATGAATCCATCACCATCACGCAGGATGATGTGGATACCGAAAAGGGCAGCAGTTCGCGCCTGGCCGTGGGCACCACGCTCACCCGTGCCGAAATGCTGCACCTGGCCCTGATGTCCAGCGAAAACCGTGCTGCCCATGCGCTGGGTCGCACCTTCCCAGGTGGCCTGGATGCCTTCGTCCAGCAGATGAATGCCAAGGCGCGCCTGCTGGGCATGACCGATACCCGTTACGTGGAGCCCACCGGGCTGTCCAGCCGCAACCAGTCCAGCGCCCGTGATCTGGCCGTGCTCGTGAATGTGGCGCACAGTGATCCGCTGGTACGCGAGTACACCACTTCGCCCGGCTATGAAGTGGCCGTGGGCCGCCGCACGCTGCAGTACAACAACACCAACCGCCTGGTGCTGAGCCCGACCTGGGATATCGGCCTGCAAAAGACCGGCTACATCTCCGAAGCGGGTCGCTGCCTGGTCATGCAGGCGCAGGTGGCTGGCCGCAAGATCATCATGGTCTTCCTGGACTCTGCCGGAAAGTTCAGCCGCCTGGGCGATGCCGAGCGCGTACGCCACTGGGTGGAATCCATGGGGCAGGTGGCCGGCGATTCCATGATCCACAAGGTCAAGGGCTGAGTTTCTTCCCCTCAACAACAAAGGCGCCCTGGGCGCCTTTGTTGTTTTTGATGACCGGTCTTGCTGCTTGCGGATGGCTGCTTGCAGATCAGTGGCTGCTGCGCGCGTAGGGATTGGGGGGCGGGGCTGCAGGGCGGACCGCATTGAAGCCCAGGGCGCCCGAGATCTCCTGCGCGGTGGCCTGGAGCTTGGACAACCAGCTTTCGTCCAGCCGGTCGGCGGGAGCGGAGATGGATAGGCCGGCCACCAGCTTGCCCTGGTCGTCATAGATGCCGGCGGCCATGCAGCGCACACCCAGCTCCAGCTCCTCGTTGTCGCGGGCGACGCCATGGTGGCGTACCTTGTCCAGCTCGTTTTCCATGTCGGCAAGCCGCGTGATGCTGAAGTGCGTCTTGCCGGGAAGGCCGGTTCGTGTGGCGTAGGCGCGCACCTGCTGCGCATCATCGGCCGCCAGAAACAGCTTGCCATTGGATGTGAGGTGCAGCGGCGCATGGCCGCCGATGGCGCGCACCACCTGCATGCCCGAGCGCTCGCTGTAGGCGCGTTCCACATAGACGATTTCATCGCCCTGGCGCACGCTGAGGCTGACCGGCTGCTGGATCTGCTTGTGCAGCTGGCGCATGGGAATCAGGGCCGCTTCGCGCACGCTCAGGCGGGCCTTGACCAGGTTGCCCAGCTCCAGGAAACGCATGCCCAGCCGGTAGCTGCCCGATTCGGGGCGGTCGACAAAGCGGCCGATGGCCAGGTCGTTGAGAATGCGGTGCGTGGTGGAGGGGTGCAGGCCGGTGCGCTCGCTGATCTCCTTGAGCGATACCGCTTCCTCACGCGAGGCCAACACGTCGATCAACGTGAACATGCGTTCCAGGACCTGGACGCTGGGCTTGGGCGAGGCCGCGTTATCGTCTTTTTTCATGAGGCGCAAGGGGATTTCGGGATTCGGTCATTCTAGCGGCGGGCATGGCTTGGCGGCATATGTGCCGCCTGCAAACAGCGGCCATGTGCATAAGAAATGTCGCTGAAAAGGGCGCGGTGGCGCCATATCAGCGTGGCAGCTGATCCACGCGCTGCCAGCGCTCGTCCACGCGCACTTCATGGGGAAGAAAGCGCGCCTTGTAATTCATCTTCTGGCTGTCGGCGATCCAGTAGCCCAGATAGACGTAGGGCAGGCTCATGGAGCGTGCCTGATCGATCTGCCACAGCACGTTGAACGTGCCGTAGCTGGCCTGGTCATCGGGCTCGTAGAAGGTGTAGACGGCGGACAGCCCGTCTTCCAGCACATCGAGGATGGAGACCATCTTCAGCCTGCCGACTGCGCCGTCGGCCGCCGGTGCGCGGAACTCCACAAGCCGTGAGTTGACGCGGCTTTGCAGCAGGAACTGCGTGTACTGGTCCACGCTGTCGTGGTCCATGCCGCCGCCGCTGTGACGGCTTTGCTGGTAGCGCAGGTACAGCTGGTAATGCTCGTTCGAGTAATGCAGGCGCTGGATCGATGCCGTGAGATCGGCGTGGCGCACGGCGGCGCGGCGCTGGCTGCGGTCCGGGCGGAAATCGTGGACCAGGATGCGCATGGGCACGCAGGCCCGGCAACCATCGCAATACGGCCGGTAGGTGAACATTCCGCTGCGGCGAAACCCCAGGGAGACCAGCTCCGAATAGGCGCTGTTCTGGATCAGGTGGCTGGGCGTGGCCACTTGCGAACGCGCCAGCCGGCCATCCAGGTAGCTGCAGGGATAGGCGGCTGTGGCGTAGAACTGCAGGGCCTGCAGCGGAAGATCGTTCGGGTGCGTCATGGTGTGCTGGCGGCAGCCGGTGATATGCTGCCGGCGTCACCGGACGGCGGCAGCAACTCGTTCCAGTATACGTTTTCGAATTGCCAGTGCATGGGCGGCAGCTGGCTTTGCTCTGCCACGGTGCGCAGGAACTGGGAGCGGGGCATCTCGCGCGCGCCCAGCGAAGCCAGGTGCTGCGTGGCCTGCTGGCAATCGATTTGCGCGGCGCCTTGGTGCCGGCACAGCGCCACCAGTGCCGACAGTGCGATCTTGGATGCGTCTGTGGCATGCGCGAACATGGACTCGCCGAATACGGCGCGGCCCAGCGCCACGCAGTACAGGCCGCCCACCAGGCGCCCGTCGATCCAGGTTTCCACGCTGTGGGCTGCACCCTGGCGGTGCAGTTCGGTATAGGCGTCGAGAATTTCCTGCACGATCCAGGTGCCATCCTGATCACGGCGCACCGTTTGGGCGCAGTGCCGCATCACGGCCTCGAAAGCGCTGTCGATGCGGATCTCGCAGCCGGCGGTGGAGCGAAAGCGCTGCAATGTCTTGCGCAGGCTGCGGTGCAGCCGGAACTGCGATGTCTGCAGCACCATGCGTGGATCGGGCGACCACCATAGCGTGGGCTGGCCTTCGCTGAACCAGGGAAAAATGCCCTGGCTGTAGGCGATGCGCAGGTGTGCCGCATCCAGCGTGCCGCCTGCGGCCAGCAGGCCCGGAATCGGGTCGTTGGGGCCCCATGCCGTTTCCACAGGAGGGAAGGCCTGGTGGGGAATGAGCCATGGGAGGGGGTGGGACATGATCGGGTGCGGACTGAAAAATAATGGATTCGTGCTTCTCTGCAGCCGCAGTCTTGCACAAACCATGGTGAAGAGGGTTGCGTGGATGCGAGAGCATCGCCTGGCCGGGGTAAGTGAACCTCCTACGCGGCCTTGTCCCGCCAGGGGACAGCGCCGCCAGGCTGGGTTGGCTATCCTGGGCTTGTCTTCTTGCGGATGCATGGCTTTCGCTGCGAAGACATCGAAGGAGGATGAGCGATGTTTTTCAGCAAAATCTTTGGCGCAAGCCTTGCCGAGCCGCGCTATATCCGTCGCACCCGGGCCTACCTGCAGGAGGCGCGCATGGCGATGCTGGAGCACACCATTGCTGCCGAGTACTACAAGTCCTCCGCGGACATGTATGCGGAGCGGGCTGCGCGGCTGGAGGAAGAGCTGCGTGCATGGGAAGAGGGCGTGGAGCAAGCGCGCGCTGCGCAAGGTGCGCGTCGCGCACATGCCAAGCACGGCAAGCCTGTCACCGTGGAGTCGGCCGCCCCTGCCGCAGCGCCGAGCACGCCGACTGTTGGCATGGTGCGCGCAGCCTGAGCAAATAAAAAAGCCCGCATGCGCTGGCATGCGGGCTTTTCATCTGGCTCCTCAACCTGGGCTCGAACCAGGGACCTACGGATTAACAGTCCGGCGCTCTACCAACTGAGCTATTGAGGAATATGTTGGTGCTGGGCCCTGTGCGATTGCAAGGCCGCTGAAATTTGGCTCCTCAACCTGGGCTCGAACCAGGGACCTACGGATTAACAGTCCGGCGCTCTACCAACTGAGCTATTGAGGAATACGTGTCTATCGACAAAGATCCTGTGCGATTGCAGGATCTTGAAATTCTTTGGCTCCTCAACCTGGGCTCGAACCAGGGACCTACGGATTAACAGTCCGGCGCTCTACCAACTGAGCTATTGAGGAACAAGACCTAGATTATATGACGTAAAAAACACGTCACAGAAAACTCGGGGAATTTTTTTCAGCAGGCCTGCCGCAAGCCTTCATTCTCAGGGCTCTGGCCTGAACCACAGCCACACCAGCACGCAGCCCATGGACGTCAGCGCCACGGCCTGTACCCAGGCGGGCGGGCGTGTCCACAGCAGGATGACGGCGCACAGGCTCATCATGGCGCTGGCGCTCCATTTGGCGCGCCGGCTCACGCAGCCACCTCGCGCCCAATTGCGCAGCATGGGCCCGAACAGGCGATGGCGCCACAGCCAGGTGTGCATGCGCTGCGAGCTGCGCGCCGCGGCCCATCCGGCCATGAGCACGAACACCGTGGTGGGCAATCCTGGAATGAAAATGCCGGCAATGCCCGTCGCCAGGCTCAGGCAGGCAAACAGCTGCAGCGCCCAGCGCAACGGCGCGGCCGGCATGCGGTGCAGGGGAGGGGGATCATCATCATTGAAGGCCTGCGCCTGCGCCATGCGTGCCTGCGCAGTGGCATCCGGCTGCCTGGCCTGTGCCGCGGGTGTTTGCTGCGCGCCTGTGTCACGGTCCTCTGAGGACGCGGCGGATGACTCTCTGGCGGTGCTGGGCATGCTGCGATTGTGCCAGCGCGGTGTAGCCATGGCGGCCAAGGGGGGCGAGAGGGGGGGATCGGGGGGCGAAGCAGGTGGGTGTGGTCACGGTGCGCGGTGCGCCCGCTATGCTTGGCGACCCGCATTTCCTGCATCACCGTGCACTGCCATGACTGTACGCACCATATTGAAAATGGGTGATCCGCGCCTGCTGCGCGTCGCCCAGCCCGTGACCGAATTCGACACCGACGAACTGCACCTGCTGCTCAGCGACCTGCTGGACACCATGCATGCAGCCAATGGCGCGGGGCTGGCCGCGCCGCAGATTGGCGTGGACCTGCAGATGGTGGTGTTCGGCTCCGGCCTGCCCAATCCGCGCTACCCCGATGCACCGGTGGTGCCGCGCACCGTGCTCATCAACCCGGTCATCACGCCCATGGGCGAGGACGAGCAACTGGATTGGGAAGGCTGCCTGTCCGTACCCGGCATGCGTGGCATGGTGCCGCGCTGGAGCCGTATCCGCTACACGGGCTTCGATGTCTTTGGCGATGCGATCGATCGCACGGTGGATGGCTTTCATGCTCGGGTGGTCCAGCATGAGTGCGACCACCTCTGGGGAAAGCTCTATCCCATGCGCATGCGCGACTTCCGCCAGTTCGGCTTCACCGATGTGCTGTTCCCCGGCATCAGCGCTGCCGAGGATGACTGAGCGGACTTGCTTGCCGCTGTAATTCCAGGATCTGCGGTCAGGTCTTTGTATACAAATCGGTAGACAATTTTTCCATGCTGGCGCCGTACAGTGGCACTTCCCGCGAAGGCGGGGATTGTGTGCGTGCGCCCGCCAAGAGCTGCCAAGCAGCCACCGGGCTTCGCGATGCAGGATGCAGGAGAGCGCGGCCTATCGGGTCGGCGGCAAAGGGTGCGCGGGGGCGCGCCTGCCGCCATCCGGCTGCCGCGTACTTGTCCGGCGTTCTGTGAACAAGAGGACAAGGAGACAGCGATGGAAAAAAGTTCTGGCAATGCGCCGGCCCTGGGCGCAGACATCCGCCCGGAGGACGAGCAACTCGGCCTCACGGCCAACACCCTCTATGGTTTGCAGCATGTGCTGACCATGTACGGCGGCATCGTGGCCGTGCCCCTGGTCATGGCCAATGCGGCGGGCATGTCGGCGGCCGACACGGGCCTGCTGATCACGGCCTGCCTTTTCATGGGCGGGCTGGCCACGCTGCTGCAGACGCTGGGCATTCCGTTCTTCGGCTCGCGCCTGCCGCTGGTGCAGGGCGTGTCCTTCTCGGGCGTGGCCACCATGGTCAGCATCCTGCATACGGGCGGCGGCATGCAGGGGGTGCTGGGCGCCGTGCTCTTTGCCTCGGTGTTCGGCCTGATCATTGCGCCCATCTTCTCCAAGCTCACGCGCTTTTTTCCTCCGCTGGTCAATGGCTGCGTGATCACCATCATCGGCCTGTCGCTGATGCCGGTGGCCGCCCACTGGGCCATGGGTGGCAATCCCCAGGCGGCCGACTACGGAAGCATGGGCAACATCGGCTTGGCCGGGCTGTCCCTGGTCATCGTGCTGGCGCTGAGCAAGCTGGGCAACGCCATGATCTCGCGCCTGTCCATCCTGCTGGCCATCGTCATCGGCACGGCGGTGGCGGCCATGATCGGCAAGTCCGACTTTTCCGAGGTGGGCAGCGGTGCGTGGTTCGCCGTGCCCATGCCGCTGCACTTCGGCTGGCCGACCTTCAGCCTGGCGGCGACGCTTTCCATGTCCATCGTGATCCTGGTGACCTTGGTGGAGACCTCGGCCGACATCCTGGCCGTGGGCGACATCGTGGGCACCCGCGTGGATTCGCGCCGCCTGGCCGACGGCCTGCGTGCCGACATGCTGTCCAGCGTGGTGGCCCCGTTCTTCGGTTCGTTCACGCAGAGCGCCTTTGCCCAGAACGTGGGTCTGGTCGCGGTCACGGGCATCAAGAGCCGCTATGTGGTGGCCTTCAGCGGGCTGATCCTGATCGCCTTCGGACTGCTGCCCATCATGGGGCGCATCGTGGCCTGCGTGCCGCCCTCGGTGCTGGGAGGCGCGGGCCTGGTGCTCTTTGGCACGGTGGCAGCCAGCGGCATCCGCACGCTGGCCAAGGTGGACTATCACAACAACATGAACCTGATCATCGTGGCGGCGTCCATCGGCATGGGCGTGCTGCCCATGGTCAAGCCGGACTTCTATCACCACTTCCCGGACTGGTTCGCCACCATGTTCCATTCGGGCATCAGCTCCACTGCGGTGACCGTGCTGCTGCTGAACCTGGTCTTCAACCATTTCAAGCAGGGCAACCCCGAAGAGCCATCGGTGTTCGGCGCCGGATCGGAGCGCGTGCTCAGCGAGGCCGTGCTGTCTGCCCTGGCCGATGGCGACCGGGTGGTCGATGGCAAGCTCTATGACCGCGAGGGCAAGCAAGTGGCCACGGTGTCGGCGCCTGCGTCCGCCATGCACTGATGGCTGCATCCCCGCCTGCCAGCGCATGAACCAGACGAGCCCGCCCTGCACAACAGGGCGGGCTTTTTTTCGCAATCGGCTCAGACTGCCAGGGCCTGCAAAAGCTCGGTCTCTATGAGCAGCTGGCGCTGGTTGTTCTGCAGCTCGGCACCCTCGATGAGGAAGCTGTCCTCCACGCGCTCGCCCAGCGTGCTGACCTTGGCCAACTGCACGCTCAGGTGGTGCTGTGCCAGGATGCGCGCCACGGTGTAGAGCAGGCCGGCGCGGTCCGTGGCCGAGATGGACAGCAGCCAGTGCTGGGCCTTGTCGTCGGGTCGCAGCGTGACGCGCGGCGCGAAGGGGAAGCTCTTGACGCGGCGCGACAGGCGCCGGGGCGAGGGCTCGCGCAGCGGCCCGCCCTCCATCAGGGCGGCGACCAGGTCGTTCTCGACCATGTGCATGAGTTCGCGGTACTGCTCCTGCATGGCGGGCGCCACCACCTGGAAGGTGTCCAGCGCATAGCTGTTGTGGGCCGTGTGCACGCGCGCATCCAGGATGGAAAACGCTGCGCGGTCGAAGTAGCCGCAGATGCGCGCGAACAGATCGGGCTGGTCGGGTGCGTAGACCAGCACCTGCAGGCCCTCGCCCGCCAGTGAGCGGCGCGCACGCACCACGGGGCGGGTGGTGCCCACGTGGCGCGACAGGTGGCGTGTGTGCCAGGCGATGTCGGCCGCCTCGTGGCGCATGAAGTAGTCCACGCCCAGCGTGTCCCAGAGCTTCTTGTGGGACTCGAAGGGCTGGGCCGTCAGCGCCAGCTGCACCAGCGCCTCGCGCCGGCGCGCCTCGATCTCGGCGGCCGCGTCGGGCGCGCGGCCACCCATCACGCGCAGGGTCAGGCGATAGGTGTCCTCCAGCAGCTTGCCCTTCCAGGCGCTCCACACCTTGGGGCTGGTGCCACGGATGTCGGCCACGGTGAGCAGGTACAGCGCCGTAAGGTTGCGCTCGTTGCCCACGCGCTCGGCAAAGGCCTGGATCACCTCGGGGTCCGACAGATCCTGCTTTTGTGCGACCTGGCTCATGGTCAGGTGCTCGCGCACGAGGAACTCGATCAGCTCGGCGTCGGCGCGCGCAATGCCGTGGGCACGGCAAAAGCGCTTGGCCTCCACGGCGCCGATGATGGAGTGGTCGCCGCCGCGGCCCTTGCCGATGTCGTGGAACAGCGCGGCCACGTACAGCAGCCAGGGCTTGTCCCAGCCGCTGGCCAGCTGGGAGCAGAACGGGTACTCATGCGCATGCTCGGCCATGAAAAAGCGCCGCACATTGCGCAGCACCATGAGAATGTGCTGGTCCACCGTGTAGACGTGGAACAGGTCGTGCTGCATCTGGCCCACGATGCGCCGGAAGGGCCACAGGTAGCGCCCCAGCACCGAGGTCTGGTTCATCAGCCGCATGGCATGCGTGATGCCGCTGGGCTGCTGCAGGATCTTCATGAACGTGGCGCGGTTGACCGGGTCGCGCCGGAAGGCCGCATCCATCAGGTCCCGCGCGCCGTACAGCGCGCGCAGCGTGCGTGCCGACAGGTCGGTGAGGCCCACATGGGTCTCGTACATCAGGAAGGTTTCGAGGATGGCATGCGGCTCGCGCTCGTACAGATCGTCGCTGGCCACTTCGATGGTGCCTGCCTTCTCGTAGAAGCGGGAGTTCAGCCGGATCCGCGGCGTGGGGCGCGGGTTCAGGCGCTCCTCGATGTTCAGGCGCAGGATCTGGCACAGCTGGGTCACGGCCTTGGCTGCCCAGTAGTAGTGGCGCATCAGCGTCTCGCTGGCGCGCATGGCCAGCTTGCGGCCCTCGGCCGAGGTGGAGCGGTAGCCAAAGGCCTCGGCCACGGCGGTCTGCTGGTCGAAGACCAGGCGGTCCTCGTGCCGGCCCGCCACGGCGTGCAGGCGCGCGCGTATCAGGCTGAGCATGGCCTCGTTGTCTTCGAGCTGCTGGCGCTCGAAATCGGTGATCAGTCCCTTTTCCGCCAGGGCCTGCCAGCTGTGGCCCAGGCCTGCGGCGCGGGCCAGCCAGATCATGGTGTGCAGATCGCGCAGGCCGCCGGGCGATTCCTTGCAGTTGGGCTCCAGCGAGTAGGGCGTGCTCTCGTACTTGTTGTGGCGCTGGCGCATTTCCAGCAGCTTGCCGGACAGAAAGGCGCGCGCATTCATCTGTGCCTGGTAGAGCTGCTGGAACTCGCCGAACAGCGGCTCGTTTCCGCAGATGCGGCGCGACTCCAGCAAGGCGGTCTGCACGGTGAGGTCGCGCCCGGACTCTTGCAGGCATTCGGCCAGCGTGCGCACGCTGGAGCCGATCTCCAGGCCCGCGTCCCAGCAGCTGCCGATGAACTTTTCTATGCGCGAGGTCAGCTCCGGGTCTGCCGTGCCGGTGGCCGGCAGCAGCACCAGCACGTCGATGTCGGAGTAGGGAAACAACTGGGCGCGGCCATAGCCTCCCACGGCGGCCAGGCAGGCCTCGGCAGGCATGCCGGCGCGGTGCCACAGCGCGCGCAGCAGCGTGTCGGCCAGATCGCTCAGGTGCTGCAGCACCAGGCGCACGCCGCGCCGGCCCATGGTGGGCGCCAGCAGCGAGCCTATCCAGCGTCCGCGATCGAGGGCGTACTGCGCGCGCAACTGCTCCAGCGAATCCGGGGCTGCGGGCGCAGAGTTGGAAGGAGTGTGGTCAGTGATCTGTTTCATGCGCGGCCAGGGCAGGGGAGGCGCCTGGAGCGGGTGCCCCGGGCGCAGTGCCATTTTGCCTGCGCATCACGCAAGAAACATGCCGAGCCTCAGCAGCTCGTGGCGGTCACGAAGGGCGGGAGCGCGGGCGAGCCGGCCGACAGGGTCATGACTTCGTAGCCCGTCTTGGTCACCACCAGGGTGTGTTCCCACTGGGCCGAGAGGCTGTGGTCCTTGGTCACGATGGTCCAGCCGTCCTTGCCCAGTTCCTTGATCTCGCGCCTGCCCAGGTTGAGCATGGGCTCGACGGTGAAGACCATGCCCTCTTCGAGAACGGTGCCCGTGCCGGGGCGGCCATAGTGCAGGATCTGGGGCTCTTCGTGGAACTTCTGGCCGATGCCGTGGCCGCAGAACTCGCGCACCACCGACAGGCCGTGGCCTTCGGCAAAGGTCTGGATGGCGTTGCCGATGTCGCCCAGCGTGGCGCCGGGCCTGACCTGCTGGATGCCCAGCCACATGGCGTCGAAGGTCAGCGCCGACAGGCGCTTGGCCGCGATGGAGCACTCGCCGATCAGGAACATGCGGCTGTTGTCGCCGTACCAGCCGTCCTTGGTGATGACCGTGACATCCACATTGACGATGTCGCCCTTCTTGAGCGGCTTGTCATTGGGGATGCCGTGGCAGACCACATGGTTGACCGAGGTGCACAGGTGCCCGGGATAGGGCGGGTAGCCAGGCGGCTGGTAGCCGATGGTGGCGGAGACCGTGCCCTGCTGCGCCATGCATTCGGCGCCCAGCCGGTCGATCTCGGCCGTGGTGATGCCGGGCTTGATGTGGGGGGTGATGTAGTCCAGCACTTCCGAAGCCAGGCGGCATGCCACGCGCATGGCTGCGATGTCTTCGGCGCTCTTGATGGTGATGCTCATGCCCGCAATTATCCCATTGCGCCTTTGGACGTGCAGGGGTAAAGGGCGGCTGTCGCCACCGGGACGGCGCAGCCCGGTAAAATGGCGGCCTCACCGATTCAGCGCCTTGCGGCCTGCCCCCCAGCCGGGCGGGGCCGCAGGGCGCTTTTCACAAGCCTCCTCACCCAACAGGCCGCCACGTGACCTTGCATCTGACACAGTTCGAGGGTGGAAACGCTCTCAGCTCGTTCCGCGCCCAGCAGCTTCTGACCGACCTGGTCGCCATCCATCCCAAAATCACCGGCATTGCCGCGCGCTTCGTGCACCTGGTGGCCACGGACGCCGCACCCACGCCCGCATTGCAAGAGCGCCTCCAGGCGCTCTTGACCTATGGAGATCCCTACGAAGGCCCGCAAGGCCCGGCCGATGGCACCGCCCTGGTGGTCACCCCGCGCCTGGGCACGATCTCGCCCTGGGCCTCCAAGGCCACCGATATCGCGCGCAACTGCGGCCTTGAAGTCTTCCGCGTCGAGCGCATCACCGAGTACCGCGTGGTCCTCAAGAGCGGCCTGCTCGGTGGCAAGCCCGAGCTGTCGGCCGAGCAGACTGCACGGATCGCCGCCTTGCTGCACGACCGCATGACCGAATCGGTCTTCGCCACGCGCGCCGAGGCCGAGCAGCTGTTCTCCGCCCTGGAAGCCGCTCCCATGGAGTTCGTCGATGTGCTGGGCGGCGGCCGCGCGGCGCTGGAGACTGCCAACCGCCAATGGGGCCTGGCCCTGGCCGACGACGAGATCGACTACCTGGTCGACGCCTTCAAGGGCCTCAAGCGCAATCCCACGGACGTGGAACTGATGATGTTCGCGCAGGCCAACAGCGAGCACTGCCGCCACAAGATCTTCAACGCCCAGTTCACCATCGACGGCGTGGCCCAGGACAAGAGCCTGTTCGGCATGATCCGCCACACGCACCAGGTCTCGCCCCAGCACACGGTGGTGGCTTATTCGGACAACGCCTCCATCATGGAAGGCCATGAGGTCGAGCGCTTCGTCGCCACCTTCGAGGCAGCCCTGGACAAGATCAAGGCGCCCAGCTACCAGAAGAAGAAGGCCGTCAACCACGTCCTCATGAAGGTGGAGACGCACAACCACCCCACGGCCATCTCTCCCTTCCCCGGCGCATCGACCGGCGCGGGCGGCGAGATCCGCGACGAGGGCGCCACGGGCCGCGGCTCCAAGCCCAAGGCCGGCCTGTCGGGCTTCACGGTCTCCAAGCTGTGGGGCAGCGAAGTGGGCAAGCCCGAGCACATCGCCAGCCCGCTGCAGATCATGATCGAGGGCCCGCTCGGTGGCGCGGCCTTCAACAACGAGTTCGGCCGTCCCAACCTGACCGGCTATTTCCGCGAGTACGAGCAGCAGGTCGGCGTGGGTGCCGATGCCGTGATGCGTGGCTACCACAAGCCCATCATGATCGCGGGCGGCCTGGGCGTGATCGACTCCGAGCTGACGCGCAAGATCGAGTTCCCCGCCGGCACCCTGCTGATCCAGCTGGGCGGCCCCGGCATGCGCATCGGCATGGGCGGCGGCGCTGCCAGCTCCATGGCCAGCGGCACGAACGCGGCCGAGCTGGACTTCGACTCCGTGCAGCGCGGCAACCCCGAGATCGAGCGCCGCGCCCAGGAAGTCATCAACCACTGCTGGGCCCAGGGTGACAAGAACCCCATCCTGGCCATCCACGACGTGGGTGCCGGCGGCCTGTCCAATGCCTTCCCCGAGCTGACCAACGATGCGGGCCGTGGCGCGCGCTTCGACCTGCGCGCCGTCAACCTGGAGGAATCCGGCCTGGCGCCCAAGGAAATCTGGTCCAACGAAAGCCAGGAGCGCTATGTACTGGCCATCGCGCCCGAATCGCTGGCCGAATTCACGGCCTTCTGCGAGCGCGAGCGCTGCCCGTTTGCCGTGATCGGCACGGCCACCGAGGAGCGCCAGCTGGTGCTGGAGGACACGGCCGTGGCCTCGGGCGACCAGAAGTTCCCCGTGGACATGCCCATGAACGTGCTGCTGGGCAAGCCGCCCAAGATGCACCGCGACGTAGCCACCGTGCAGCGGGAGCTGCCCCCCATGGACCTGACCGGCGTGCCCCTGGAAAAGGCCGTGATCGACGTGCTGGCCCACCCCACCGTGGCCTCCAAGCGCTTCCTGATCACCATCGGCGACCGCGCCGTGGGCGGCCTGACCCACCGCGACCAGATGGTCGGCCCCTGGCAGGTGCCCGTGGCCGACGTGGCCGTCACGCTGGCCGATTTCCAGGGCTTCAAGGGCGAGGCCATGGCCATGGGCGAGCGCACGCCGCTGGCGGCCATCAACGCGCCGGCGTCGGGCCGCATGGCCGTGGCCGAGGCCATCACCAACATGCTGGCCGCGCCCATCGAACTGTCCAGGGTCAAGATGTCGGCCAACTGGATGGCGGCCTGCGGGGAGCCCGGCGAAGACGCGGCGCTCTACGCCACCGTCAAGGCCGTGGGCATGGAGCTGTGCCCGCAGCTGGACATCTCGATCCCCGTGGGCAAGGACAGCCTGTCCATGCGCACCCAGTGGAACGAGGGCGGCCAGGTCAAGAAGGTGACCTCGCCGGTCAGCCTGATCATCACGGGCTTTGCCTCCATCGACGATGTGCGCGGCACGCTCACGCCCCAGCTGGACGCCTCGGAAGACGACAGCACCCTGGTGCTGGTGGACCTGGGCCGCGGCAAGATGCGCATGGGCGGCTCCATCCTGGGCCAGGTGCTGGGCCAGACCGGCAACGAGACGCCCGACCTCGATGACGCCAAGGACCTGATTGCCCTGGTCGATGCCGTCAACGACCTGCGCGCCAAGGGCCAGATCCTGGCCTACCACGACAAGGGCGACGGCGGCCTGCTGGCCACCGTGGCCGAGATGGCCTTTGCCGGCCATGTGGGCGTGGCCATCAACGTGGACATGCTGGTCACCGAAGGCGACGGCATCAGCGACAGCCGCATGGACTCGGGCGAAGGCAAGAACTGGGCCTCCCAGATCAGCGGCCGCCGCGACGACATGACGCTGCGCGCGCTGTTCAACGAAGAGCTGGGCGCCGTGCTGCAGATCCGCACGGCCGACCGCGCCGCCGTGCTGCAGACCCTGCGCGAGCATGGCCTGTCCACCTGCAGCCACATCATCGGCAAGACGCGTCCTGCCTCCTCCAAGGTCGATGCGGGCAAGGGCGAGCTGCAGGTCTGGCGCGATGCCAAGTCCGTCTTCGGCGCCTCGCTCAGCGACCTGCACCAGGTCTGGGATGCCGTCAGCTGGAAGATTGCCCAGCAGCGCGACAACCCGGCCTGCGCCGACAGCGAGCACGCCGCAGCCGGCGAGCCTGCCGACCCCGGCATGCACCTGCACCTGACGTTCGACCCGGCCGAGAACCCGGCCGCACCCTTCCTGAACCTGGGCGCGCGGCCCCGCGTGGCCGTGCTGCGCGAGCAGGGCGTGAACTCCCATGTGGAAATGGCCTACGCCTTCACCGAGGCCGGCTTCGACGCCGTGGACGTGCACATGACCGACCTGCAAAGCGGCCGCGCGCAGCTGCAGGACTTCGCCGGCGTGGTGGCCTGCGGCGGCTTCAGCTACGGCGACACGCTGGGCGCCGGCATCGGCTGGGCGCGCTCCATCACCTTCAACGACAGCCTGTCCGCGCAGTTCCAGCAGTTCTTCGGCCGCAGCGACACTTTCGGCCTGGGCGTGTGCAACGGCTGCCAGATGTTTGCCGAGCTGGCCGACATCATTCCCGGTGCCCAGGACTGGCCGCGTTTCACGCAGAACCAGAGCAACCGCTTCGAGGCGCGCCTGTCCATGGTGGAAGTGCTGGAGTCGCCCAGCCTGTTCCTGCAGGGCATGGCCGGCAGCCGCCTGCCCATCGCCGTGGCCCACGGCGAAGGCTTTGCCAACTTCCGCTTCCGCGGCAATGCGGACAAGGCCATCGCCTCCATGCGCTATGTGGACAACCACGGCAAGGCCACCGAGCAGTACCCGTTCAATCCCAACGGATCGGCCGGCGGCCTGACGGCAGTGACCACGGCCGATGGCCGATTCACGGCCATGATGCCCCACCCCGAGCGCGTGTTCCGCAACGTGCAGATGAGCTGGACCAACGGCGACAAGTCGGAATTCAGCCCCTGGATGCGCGTGTGGCGCAACGCCCGCAAGTGGCTGGGCTGATGCACTGAGCGACGCTGCAAAGCAGACAAAGGCCCTTTGGGGCCTTTTCTTTTTTCTGTTTCTTTTTGGCGGCTGCCGTTACGGCGCCAGCATCTGCGCCGTGCGCGCGCGGGCCTGCTGGACCAGGGTGGAGATCAGCACCGTCTCGGGCAGGTTGTGCCAGTAGCGGCGCGGCATCTCGCGCAGCATGGCCTGCTCCTTCAGGCGCGAGGGGTTGAAGGTGCTGGCGTAGTAGGTCAGCCACAGGGCCTCGCCCGCGTCGGCTGGCGGGGCATCGCTGCGGCGCGCGCCGGGCGCCAGGCGCAGCGCATGGCCGTCCCAGTGCACGCTGCATTGCGGCGTGAGGATGGCCCAGTGCATGTTGGCAAAGCGCTTGCAGAAGAAGGGTGCCGCCGCGCGCACGATGTGGTGCTCGGGCTCGAACCAGGCGATGTGCAGCTCGGGCAGGTTCTGCCGCTGCGTCGTCCGAAAGCGCACAAAGGCGTGCATCTTGTGGATCTCGCGCGAGACGGGGCGGGCCAGGGCCTCGATGGCGCGCCAGTCCGCATCCAGCGCATCCAGCCGCAGTTCGGGCCGGGCCTGCATGCGCGCCAGCCAGCGGTGGCACAGCTCGAAGCGGCCTGCCGCGCGGTGCATGCAGGCATGGCGCAGGGCGGACATCTGGGTGTCCGACAGGGACAGCCCTGCCTCGCCGGGGCCGGCTAGCCCTGCGAGTGCCGAGGCGGGCATGGCCTGCTGCGGCGCGCTGGAAAACAGATCCACCCCCGCGCCGAGTGGCTGCGCACCCCGCGTGTCGGGCCACCGCCAGCGCACCAGAGCGGGGTCGGCGCCGTGGGCCAGCAGCGCCCGGCAGGCTGCGCGAAAGCCGGGCCAGTCGTCAGGGCTGTCGAGTTCGATGGTGAGGGCCTGTCCGTGCATGGCGTGCTCCAGGTTCTAGAACAGGCTGGCCTGCAGTGCGCTTTGCACGCGCATGCCGCTGTGCCGCGCCTGGGCCTGGCTGGCCTGCGACTGCGCGATCAGCCGCGTGCGCAGCGCGGCCGAGTCGGTCTCGCCCAGCAGGGGCCGGTGGCCGTCGATCAGCACGAAGGGCAGGGCCTTTTGCACGGGGGCGCGCAGCCGCAGCAGATCGTCCAGCCGCAGCCTGCGCACGCGGCGCGCCGCCAGCAGGCGGTCCACCGTCTGCGTGCCCAGGCCCGGCACGCGCAGCAGCAGGCTGCGCGGAGCACGGTTGAGGTCCACGGGGAACTGCTGGCGGTTGGCCAGTGCCCAGGCCAGCTTGGGGTCGATCTCCAGGTCCAGCATGCCGTGGCGGCTGGCCGCCGCGATCTCGCCCGCCCCGTAGCCGTAAAAGCGCATCAGCCAGTCGGCCTGGTAGAGCCGGTGCTCGCGCATGAGGGGCGGCGCCTGCGGCGGCAGGTCGCGCGAGGCATCGGGAATGGGGCTGAAGGCCGAGTAGTACACGCGGCGCAGGCCGTAGCCCGCATACAGCGTATGGCTGGATTCGAGGATGTCGGCATCGGTTGCGTGGTCGGCGCCCACGATCATCTGCGTGCTCTGCCCGCCCGGCGCAAAGCGCGGCACGGCGGCGCGCTGCGCGGGCGCGCCGGGCAGGGACTGCGCCTGGCGCTGCTCGCGCGTGGCCGCGCGCCAGGCCTGCACATGCCGGTCCACGCCCTGCATGGCCTGGCGTATGCGCCGGCCGTCCTTTTCAGGCGCGAACTGCGCCAGGCCGCTGGCCGTGGGCAGTTCCACATTGATGCTCAGGCGGTCGGCATGGCGGCCTGCCTGGGCCAGCAATTCAGGGGCGGCATCCGGGATGGTCTTCAGATGGATGTAGCCGCGAAAGTCATGCTCCTCGCGCAGGCGGCGGGCCACTTCCACCAACTGCTCCATGGTGTAGTCGCTGGAGCGGATGATGCCGCTGGACAGGAACAGCCCCTCGATGCAGTTGCGCCGGTAGAAGTCCAGCGTCAGCTGCACCACCTCGGCCACCGTGAAGCGGGCGCGCTGCACGTTGGAGCTCTTGCGGTTGATGCAGTAGCGGCAGTCGAAGATGCAGACATTGGTCAGCAGGATCTTGAGCAGCGAGATGCAGCGCCCGTCGGGCGCATAGCTGTGGCAGATGCCCATGCCGGTGACCGAGCCCATGCCCTTGCCGTCCAGCGAGTCGCGCCCCTGCGATCCGCTGGAGGCGCAGCTGGCGTCGTACTTGGCGGCGTCGGCGAGGATGAAAAGTTTGCGTTGCAGCTCCATGGCTGTATGAATATACAGTATATTTGCCTGGCACATCCGGTTTTTCGAGAGCCCATCCCCCAGCCAGGGTCTGGTCCGGCCTTGCCTGGCTCCGGTTTGAACGCACTGTCGGGCTATCGCAATGGCCAGCGGATTGCAATGGTTGCCAGTGCAATGGAATGAAACCGTTTTCAGTGCGGAATGAGTGCTTGCTTTCAATGGGTGGCGATGTGCATCGCAGGAAATGGTGAATGCGTGTTTCCTGCGTCTTTTTGCAATGCCTGAAGGCTGGTACGGCTTGGTGCCATCAATGCATGCGCTGATATAGCGCAGCTGGCTGCGCGCCATGGGGTTCCCGGTTCATGGGAGAGAGGTTTGACGTTGTTGTGATTTGTTTCAAATTGCCGATAACTATTGCTGATAGGCTTTCGGGCTTGCCGGGCGCGGTCGTTTCTTCATTCAATGCGCCTGGCGATGACAAACACTTGGAGAGGGAGCTTCGGTGTCGCGTGTATTAGGAACAGAGAGCGAAGTGCTGGCGCTATCGCCGGACGCTTCCTCCAGCAAGGCCGCCAAGGGGCTGCAATCGCCCGCCAAATGGCCCACCATGGGTGCCAACGATGTGGCGGTGTGGGGCGAGTGCCAGGGCAGCGGCAGCAAGCCCTACCAGACCCAGGTGGACCTGTCGGGCCCCTCCTTCAAATGCTCTTGCCCCAGCCGCAAGTTCCCCTGCAAGCATGGGCTGGCGCTGATGCTGATGCGCGCGGGCGGCCAGGTCACCGAGGGCGGCGATCCACCGGCCTGGGTGCAGAGCTGGCTGGACAGCCGCCAGGAAAAGGCCGAGAAGAAGGAGGCCAAGGCTGCCGCCGCGGCGGCCGAGCCGCCACCCGATCCCGAGGTTGCGGCCAGGCAGCAGGCCAGGCGCGAAGACAAGCGCTGGGACAAGGTCGAGGCGGGCCTGCAGGAACTGTCGCTGTGGATGCAGGACATGGTGCGCGCGGGCCTGGCCAACCAGGCCGGCGACTCCCAGATGCGCCAGCGCTGGAACACCATGGCCGCGCGCATGGTTGATGCGCAGGCCACGGGCATGGCGGCACGCATCAAGGACTGCCGGGATCTGGTGGACAGCCACCGCGACTGGCCGCGCGACATGCTGGTGCAGCTGGGCCACTGGCAGCTGATCATCGACGCCGTGCGCCGCCGTGAATCGCTGAGCCCCGAGGTCAAGGCCGACGTGATGGCCGCGCTGGGCTGGCCCATGGACAAGGCCGAAGTGCAGGCCAGGGGCCAGCTGGTCGAGGACGAATGGCTGGTGGCCGGCCTGCGCATGATCGAGCGCGAAGGCCGGCTCATGGAGCGCCGCGTCTGGCTGCACGGGCAGCGCACGGGCCGCATGGCCCTGGTGCTGGACTATGCGCAGGGCGGGCGCGGCTTCGAATCGGCCTGGGTGCCTGGCCATCGCTACGGATGCGCGCTGAATTTCTACCCGGGCCATGCGCCGCTGCGCGCCATTGCCGCCAACGGCAACGGGCCTGCGCTGCCTGCCGAGGGCGCCAGCCCGCTGGACACCTCGGCCGTGGGCGACGTCCTGCAGCAGATGGGCCGGCGCATTGCCGCCAACCCGCTGCAGGCCACGCAGCCGTTGTGCCAGGACGGGTTGCGCCTGGTGCCTGCCCAGGGCCAATGGTTTGCGGCCTGGCCCGATGCGCCGGGCGCATCGGCGGCTGCGCCCGGCGTGTCTGCTGACGGCACTGCCGCGCCTGTGCAACCCGTTCCCGTGGCCATTGACGATGCCGAAGCCTGGCGCCTGCTGGCGCTCAGCGGCGGCGCGCCCATGCAGCTGTTTGGCGAATGGGAGCCCGGCCCGGCCGTGGGCCGCTGGCGCCTGCTGAGCGCCTGGCAGGCCCGCGAGGGCGAAAGCGCCCGGCAATGTATCTGGCAGAACCAGGGTGAACCGGTATGAGCAACACACAACTTTGGACTGCGCTGCAGCAATCGGCCATGGTCGGCTCGGACCGGCTGGCCGTGCCGCCTGCGCTGGCTTCGGGCGTTGATCCGTCTGCCCCGTGGTCGCAGCAGGCCGTGCAGGCCGCGCTGCTGCCCCGGGCGGACCTGCCCGGCGACTCGCCCGCCCAGCAACTGCTGCGCGCCAGCGCCGTGGCGGCCGTGTTCGAGCGCGCAGGCTGGCAGCCCGGCGCGCAGGTGCGCCTGCCGGCACCGCTGGCCGTGCCGGCCGCGGCGCCTGCAGAATCGCGCCCCGCGCCTGCCGATGCTCGCCTGCAGACCTTGATGGGCGACGTGCTCAAGGACGGGCCGTTCGAGCTGCAGGCCTCGATGCTGCGCACCCTGGACCAGGCGGGCCAGCGCCTGCCCCATGACCTGCTGGTGCCTGCGCTGGAGCAGGGCCGCCAGTCCGTGGAGCTGCGCCAGTGGCTGGCCCCGGTGCTGGGCGAGCGCGGGCGCTGGCTGGGCGCGCTCAATCCGCAATGGAGCTATGCCAGCGGCGTGGAGGAAACCGCCGACCCCGAACTGGTCTGGCAGGAGGGCTCGGTCGAGCAGCGCGTGGCCCTGCTGCGCAGCGAGCGCGCGGCCGATGCCGCCCAGGCCCGTGCGCGGCTGGAAGGCAGCCTGAAGGAGCTGGGCGCCAAGGAGCGCCTGCCCATGGTCCAGGCACTGACCGTGGGGCTGGGCATGGACGACGAGCCGCTGCTCGAAAAACTGCTGTCCGACCGCAGCAAGGAAATCCGCGAGAACGCCGCGCAAATGCTCTCGTGCCTGCCGGACAGCGCGCACAGCCAGCGCGTCATGGGCTGGATGCAGTCCATGCTTCAGCAGGACGACAAGGGCCAGTGGATTGTGGAGCCTCCCGAGGAAGGCCTCAAGGAATGGGAGCGCGACGGCATCACGCTCAAGCCCGATGCCTACTTCCGTGGCGGCAAGAAGGCCTGGCTGCTGGAGCAGATGGTGCAGCTCACCCCGGTGTCCTTCTGGACCCGGGCCCTGGGCCTGACGCCCCTGGAAGTGATGGAGTGGAGCCGGCGCAGCGACTGGAAATCCTCGCTGCGCCAGGGCTGGGTGCGGGCCTTGCAGTACCAGCTGGACGTGGAATGGATCGATGCCGCCCAGGCCCTGGGCCGCGACATGCGCCACGATGCGCTGCTGCCCGCCCTCATGGCCCGGCTGTCCCCCGAAGAACGCGAGTCCCGCTGGATTGCCCAGTTCGAGCGCGACAGGCACAAGCTCATCGACGCCATCGAGGGCATGTCCCAGTCGCTGGGCGGTGCCGAACTGCTCTCGCCCGCGCTGTCGGTGCGGCTGACCGAGGCACTGCATGTGGCCGTGGGCGGCAAGCAGATCACGGGCAACTGGCACAGCTACCGCGCCGACCAGGCCCTGCTGTCCTGCGCGCGCATGCTGGACGTGACCGCGCTGGAGCGCTTTGCCGAGCTGTGGCGCAAGCCCTCGGTGCTGGATGCACAGGTCGAGCCCGCGCCGGAGCCCCCGGCCGAGCCTGTTGCAGAGACCGCAGCCGCTTCGGCATCTGCAGCAACAGCCGCCCCGGCCATTGCCCTCACGCCCCAGCAGCAGGCGCGCCTCGAACGCAGCCGCGCGCGGCCCTGGGACGAGGAGCGCATGCGCGGCCACCTGGAGCGCATCGTCGAGCTGCGCCTGGGCCTGCACCAGGCCTTCATCGCACTGCGCGGCCAGGCCTGAGGCCGGGCCCGCTTTGCCACCCACCCCCTACCGAATCCCATCCCCATCCCTTTCCGGAAGCACACCATGAGCCAAGTCCTGCGCCAGCATGCCGAACAGCAATTCGCCGAAGAACTCGAAGCCCTGCGCAAGGTGGACGACCGTCCGCGTCCGCCCAACTGGAAGCTGTCGCCCTGGGCCGTGCTCCAGTACCTGATGGGCGGCAAGCTCGGCAACGGCTTCGAGGTCAGCCCCAAGTACATCGGCAATCCGCGCCTGATGGAAATCGCCGTCTCCACCCTGGCCACCGACCGCGCCCTGCTGCTGTACGGCGTGCCCGGCACGGCCAAGTCCTGGGTGTCCGAGCACCTGTCGGCCGCCGTCAGCGGCGACTCCACCATGCTGGTGCAGGGCACGGCCGGCACCAGCGAGGAGCAGCTGCGCTACGGCTGGAACTACGCGCAGCTGCTGGCCCACGGCCCGTCCGAGAAGGCGCTGATTCCCAGCCCCCTGGTCAACGCCATGAAGCTGGGCAAGATCGCCCGCATCGAAGAGCTGACCCGCATCCCGGCCGACGTGCAGGACACGCTGATCACCGTGCTGTCCGAAAAGACACTGCCCGTGCCCGAGCTGGGCACCGAGGTGCAGGCCGTGCAGGGCTTCTCGGTCATCGCCACGGCCAACAACCGCGACAAGGGCGTGAACGAGCTGTCCAGCGCGCTCAAGCGCCGCTTCAACACCGTGGTCCTGCCCGTGCCGGCATCGCAGGACGAGGAAGTGCAGATCGTCACCAAGCGCGTGGCCGAGCAGGGCCGCGCCCTGGCCCTGCCCGCCGAGCCGCCGGCCCTGCAGGAAGTGCGCCGGGTGGTGCAGATCTTCCGCGAGCTGCGCAACGGCCAGACCGAGGACGGCAAGACCGTGCGCGTGAAGTCGCCCAGCAGCACGCTGTCCACGGCCGAGGCCATCTCGGTCATCAACAGCGGCATGGCGCTGGCCGGGCATTTCGGCGACGGCGTGCTGCGCGCGGGCGATGTGGCCTCGGGCCTGCTGGGCGCCGTGATCAAGGACCCGGTGCAGGACAGCGTGGTCTGGAAGGAATACCTGGAGACCGTGGTCAAGGAGCGCAGCGACTGGAAGGACCTGTACCGCGCCTGCCGCGAACAGCTCTGAAGCCCGCACTCCCGCACCGCTGACCGACCGCATCTTCTGCGCATCTCCTGCGCACTTCCCGTATGGCCACCTCTGCCAATCCGCTTCATTTCTTCGGCATCCGCCACCATGGCCCGGGCTGCGCGCGCAGCCTGCTGCAGGCCCTGGAGCAGCTGCAGCCCGACTGCCTGCTGGTCGAAGGCCCGCCCGAGGGCGAGTCCCTGCTGCCCATGCTGCAGCATGCCGACCTGCAGCCGCCCGTGGCCATGCTGGTCTATGTGCAGGACAGCCCGGCCCATGCCGCCTTCTATCCCTACGCCGAGTTCTCGCCCGAATGGCAGGCCCTGCAATGGGCGGCGCGCCAGGGCGTGGCCACGCGCTTCATCGACCTGCCCCAGACCCACCGCATGGCGCTGGACATGGCCGAGCAGGAGCGGCGCCGGGCCGAGGCGGCGGCAGCAGATGCAGGTGATGCAGGCGAGGATGCGGGCGAGGATGCGGGCGATGAAGGCCAGGATGCAGATGCCGACACCGGCTCCGATTCCGGCGTCGCTGCGGCAGACGGCGGCCAGCTCCAGAGCAATGCCGCCGAGGCCCTGGACCGCGACGACACCACGCAGTCCGTGCCGGCTGCCGACCTCGCCGTCGATCCCTCGGACCCCGGCAGGCGGGACTGGCGCGATCCGCTGGACCTGCTGGCCGAGGCCGCAGGCTACCCCGACGGCGAAAGCTGGTGGAACCGCATGGTCGAGGAGCGCGGCGACGGCGCCACCCTGTTCGAGGGCATTGCCGAAGCCATGGCCGTGGTGCGCGCCGAGCTGCCCAACGAAGTGCGCGGAGAACGCCACGCCCGGCGCGAGGCGCTGCGCGAAGCCTGGATGCGCCAGTGCATGCGCGAGGCCGTCAAGGCCGGCCACCAGCGCATTGCCGTGGTCTGCGGCGCATGGCATGTGCCGGCCCTGCAGGCCCAGGTCACCGCCAAGGCCGATGCCGCCACGCTCAAGGGCCTGCCCAAGGCCAAGGTCCAGGCCACCTGGGCGCCCTGGACCTACCGCAACCTGTGCTCGTCCAGCGGCTATGGAGCGGGCGTGGATTCGCCGGGCTGGTATGAACACCTGTGGCGCTGCTCCGAGCCTGCGCCCGAGTCCTTGCTCCAGTCCGCACCTGCTGCCGACCCGGCACGCGCCAGCACCCGGCGCACCGTCGGCTGGCTGGCGCGCGTGGCCCATCTGCTGCGTTCCAAGGACCTGGACTGCTCCAGCGCCCACATCATCGAGGCCACGCGCCTGGCCGAAAGCCTGGCCGCCCTGCGCGGCCACGCCAGCCCGGGCCTGCCCGAGCTGGACGAGGCCATCGTCACCGTCATCAGCATGGGCGAGCGCGCTCCGCTGCGCCTGATCGAGCGCGAACTCAGCGTGGGCGACCGCATCGGCGGCGTGCCCGCCGACGTGCCCCAGGTGCCGCTGCAGCGCGACATCGAGCAGCAGCAAAAAAGCCTGCGCCTCAAGCCCGAGGCGGCCGCCAAGGTCCTGGCCCTGGACCTGCGCAAGGACACGGACCGCGACCGCAGCCACTTCCTGCACCGGCTGCGCCTGCTGGGCATAGAGTGGGGCAGCGTCACCACCGACCAGCAGCGCAACCGGGGCACCTTCCGCGAAAGCTGGCAGCTGCAGTGGGAGCCCGAGCTGGCCGTGCGCGTCATCGAGGCCAGCCGCTACGGCGGCACCCTGGTGCAGGCTGCAGCCGCCAAGGTGCGCCAGGCGCTGACGCCCGAGACACCGCTGCCCGAGCTGGCCAGGACCATCGACGACGCCCTGCTGGCCGACCTGCCGCACCTGGTCGATGCCCTCATGCACGACCTGGCAGACCGCTCTGCCAGCACCGGCGACGTTTCCCAGCTCATGCAGGCGCTGCCGCCGCTGGCCAATGTGCTGCGCTACGGCAGCGTGCGCCAGACCGACACCCAGGCGCTGGCCACGGTGATCGACAGCATGGCGCTGCGTGCCGCCATCGGCCTGCCCCTGGCCTGCATGGCGCTGGATGAAGACGCCGCAAGGCACATGCAGGCCACGGTGCTGCAGGCCCATGAAGCCCTGCGCCTGCGCGATGCCGAGGAGCCGCGCGAGGTCTGGTTCGGCGCCCTGCGCAGCATTGCCCTGGGCGACGCCGGCGCTGCCCTGCTGCGCGGCACGTCCTGCCGCCTGCTGCTGGATGCCCACCGCCTGGACAGCGAGGCCGTGGCCACGCAACTGGGCCGCAATCTCTCGCTGGGCGTGCCGCCGCTGGACGCTGCCGCCTGGCTGGACGGCTTTCTCAACCGCCAGGCCCTGGTGCTGCTGCACGACGACGCCATCTGGGGCGCCGTCGATGCCTGGCTGGCCCAGCTGGGCGAGACCCAGTTCACCCAGATCCTGCCGCTGGTGCGCCGCAGCTTCTCGGCCTTCTCCAACCATGACCGCCAGAGCCTGGGCGAAAAGGCCCGGCGAGGGCAGGGCAGTGCGGCCGTCGTGGCGGCTGCATCCGCAGGTGCCGCAGGCGCGGCAGGCGGCGGTGACGACGGCGCCTGGAACGAGGCGCGCGCCGTGCTTGCCCTTCCCGTACTCGATCAACTGCTGGGCCTGAACCTGCCCGCGCAACTGCTGTCCAGCCCGCAGGAGGCCCAGCCATGAACACCGCTGCCACCGTGAACGATGCATCCCTTGCCGACGCCGATCCGCAGGACCCCGCCGTCCAGCCCACCAACCGGCTGCAGCGCTGGCGCCTGGTGCTGGGCCAGCCGGCCGAGGGCAGCTGCGGCGGGCTGGGCGCCAAGGGCGGCTCCCTCGATGAGATGGACAAGGCCCTGGCCGCGCTCTACGAAGAAGACAACAAGGACGGCAGCCTCTCGCGCCGGGGCGGCCGGGGCAATTCCTCGCCCAGCGTGGCGCGCTGGCTGGGCGACATCCGCAAGTACTTTCCCAGCCAGGTCGTGCAGGTCATGCAGCGCGACGCCATGGAGCGCCTGAACCTGCGCGAACTCATGCTCCAGCCCGAAATGCTGGAGCATGTGCAGCCCGACGTGCACATGGTGGCCGACCTCATCTCCCTGGGCTCCGTCATCCCGCAGAACACCAAGGAGACCGCGCGCATCGTCGTGCGCAAGGTGGTGGACGACCTCATGCGCCGCCTGGAAGAGCCCATGCGCAGCGCCGTCTCGGGCGCGCTGGACCGCAGCCAGCGCAACCGCCGTCCGCGCCATTCCGAGATCGACTGGAACCGCACCATCCGCGCCAACCTGCGCCACTGGCAGCCCGACTACCGCACCATCGTGCCCGAGACCCTGGTCGGCTACGGCCGCAAGGTGCGCCGCCCGCAGCGCGAAGTCATCCTGTGCATAGACCAGAGCGGCTCCATGGCCAACTCCGTCGTCTACTCCAGCATCTTCGGTGCCGTCATGGCCAGCCTGCCGGCCGTCAGTACCAAGCTGGTGGTCTTCGACACGGCGGTGGTGGACCTGACCGACAAGCTCTCCGACCCGGTGGACGTGCTCTTTGGCGTGCAGTTGGGCGGCGGCACCGACATCAACCGTGCCGTGGGCTACTGCCAGGGCCTGATCAGCGAGCCGCGCAACGCCATCGTCGTGCTCATCTCCGACCTCTATGAAGGCGGTGTGGAAAGCGGCCTGCTGCGCCGCGCCTCCGAACTGGTGGAGTCGGGCGTGCAGTTCATCACCCTGCTGGCACTCAGCGACGAAGGCGCCCCTGCCTACGATGCGCAACTGGCCGCCAAGCTGGCCGCGCTGGGCGTGCCCTCGTTCGCCTGCACGCCGGATGCCTTCCCGCAGCTCATGGCCGCCGCCATCCGCCGCGACGACGTGGCGGCCTGGGCGGCAGGGCAGGGCTTCAAGACCAGCAAGTGAGGCACGGCCGGTCGGCCCCGTGACCGGGCTGGCCGCCGGGCATCTCCTACATGGGCAGGACATGCCCAGGCCCCATGATGGCGCCCAGGCAAAAAGAAGTTCCCCGAACAATTCACTGGAGTAATGCGATGGCTGGTGCTGGTTTGCTGATGCTGCTGGACGATATTGCAGCGATCCTGGACGACGTGGCCCTCATGACCAAGGTGGCGGCACGCAAGAGCGTGGCCATGGCCGACGATGTGTCCGTCATGACCAAGGTGGCTGCACAGAAGACGGCCGGCGTGCTGGGCGATGACCTGGCCCTCAACGCCCAGCAGGTCACGGGCGTGCGTGCCGAGCGCGAGATTCCCGTGGTCTGGGCCGTGGCCAAGGGCTCGCTGATCAACAAGGCCATCCTGGTGCCTGCGGCGCTGCTGATCAGCGCCTTCATTCCCTGGGCTGTCACGCCGCTGCTCATGGTCGGCGGCGCCTTTCTGTGCTTTGAGGGTTGCGAGAAGCTGGCCCACAAATTCCTGCATTCGCCCGAGGAAGATGCCGTGGAGCGCGAGCGCCTCACCCAGGCCAATGCCGATGCGGGCGTCGATCTCGTCGCCATGGAAAAGGACAAGATCAAGGGCGCCGTGCGCACCGACTTCATCCTCTCGGCCGAGATCATCGCCATCACGCTGGGCACCGTGGCCTCGGCGCCGTTCGGGCAGCAGGTGGCCGTGCTGGCGGGCATTGCCCTCATCATGACCGTGGGCGTCTATGGCCTGGTGGCCGGCATCGTCAAGCTCGATGACCTGGGACTGTGGCTGGGCCAGCGTGCCAGCGCTGCGGCCCGCGCGCTGGGCCGGGGCATCGTCGCCGCCGCGCCCTGGCTGATGAAGGGGCTGTCCGTTGCGGGCACGGCCGCCATGTTCCTGGTGGGTGGCGGCATCCTCGTACACGGCGTGCCTGCGCTGCACCACGCCGTGGAGGGCCTGGGCGATGCCGTGGCCCAGGGCGCGCTGGGCGGCCTGTGGCGCGTGCTGGCGGTGAATGTGCTCAACGCGGTGGCCGGCATCGTGGCCGGCGCCATCGTGCTGGCGGCTGTCGAAGGCATCAAGCGCCTGCGCCGCCGCTGAGTCGCCGCAAGCAAGGCCTGCCGGGGCTGCAGCCGGCAGAGCACACCAGGGGGGCCGTCAGGCCCCCTTTTCGATGGAATCTGCATGGAATTTGCACCTCAGCGCATTGCATTTGACTGTGGGCGCAAGCACGTGCATTTCCCCTGGAACTCTGCAAGGCCTGGCGTCCTCCTGTCCCTTGGCGGCGGCGCAATGCACTTGCGCCTGCCGGCCTCCGAGGTTCCGTGAACGGCCCATCGCCGCGCCAGAGCCATTGTCGGGACCGGGCGGCTGAAGCTGATTCCGCGCGGGTCCCTGGATTTTCATCAGGGGGATTCCATGATTTCCAATCTCACCAAGGCCAATGTGCTGCGCTCCGTCATCGCCGGCTGCTCGGTCGCGCAAGCGGGCAAGGCCGAGAAACTCGGCACCGAACGCGCACGCACCGCCCTCAATCGCATCTGCGAACTGCTGAATCTGCCCAACGACCTGGACGCCATACATGCGGAGCCGGACCTGTACCTCGAATCCCTGGCCCATTTCGAGAGCCTGCCCCAGTTCGAGCTGCGCACTCCCCTGGTGGCCAAGCTCAGGCAGGTCCTGGGCCTGCGCTCCTGCAGGCAACTGACGCCGGCCATGCTGGCGCAAGTCACCGCGTCACAGCTCATCAACCAGGGCATCTCCATCGTCGCGCTGGCCGATCTGCAGCAATGGCTGCTCAAGCACGATCTGTCGCTGCGGCACAGTCCGCCCGTCACGGAAGTGGACTTCAGGGAGGCCAGGAAAGCCATTGCCCTGCTGGATGCCTTCGACTTCGATACCGAATCGCTGGAGTGGCAAATGAATCACCTTGCCCGCCCGCGCGCCAGGGGCAGGGGAAGGCGTGCCGCCGCCACGGCCCCCTCAACTGGCAGGCCTGCAGGCGAATCCCCTTCTGCCGGCTCCGCTCCTGCGTCTGCGTCTGCGCCCTAATATCGGCTTTCCCGAACCAAGCTCAGCACACCATGAAGCTCCCCTTGCTTGCCGCCATGGCCCTGGCACTGCAGCTGCTGGCGCCAGCGCCCGCCATGGCAGCCGACGACATCGTCTTCAAGGACAGTGCCGGCCGCGTGCTCAAGCGCAGCGACCTGGACAAGGCCGATGGCCGTTTCAGCTGGGAACTGCCCCGCGCCACACCCGTCAGCCAGGCGGCGCGCGATGCCCATGCCCTGGGCCGCGCCGCAGGGCAGCGCGGTGACAACCGGGCTGCGCTGGCGCATTTCGAGACCGCCTCGAAGCTGGCGCCGGACTGGCCTTATCCCGTCTACGACGCCGCATTCACCTACCTCCTGCAAAAGGACTTCGATGCGGCCTATCGCCACTACCGGCGCGTGGATGCAATGGCTCCCAGGGGTTTCTTCACGGCCAAGACGGCCGTGCACAGCCTGCGCATGGAGCGCGATGGCAAGCTCCCGCAAGGCACCTATCTGCGCTACCTCGCCCTGGAGTGGGAGACCGACAGGAGCAAGGTGCGCCAGGCCGCCCTGGCCATGACCCGCGAAACCCCTGGCTTCGCCCCCGCCTGGAAGACAGCCGCCCTGATGGAGGACGACCCCGACCAATGCCTTGCCCTGCTGGACAGCGGCCTGAAGGCCGGCCCCGATGCCCAGACCCGCGGCTTTCTGCTGCTGAACAAGGCCCTGCTGCTGCGCGAGCGCAACCAGATTCCCGAGGCCATGGTGATGCTGGGAGAGCTGGCGGTGGACCCCCGGTCTCCGCTGGATGTCGAGGCGCTGGCGCGGCACACGCTGGCGCAGTGGGCGCGGCCTTGAGACCGGCACCCGCACCTTCGCTGGCCGGCCCACTCAGCGCATCGCCAGCTCCACGGCCTCCGCAGAAAGCCCGTAGGCCTCGACAAAGACCTCGATGCGGTCCTGCGTCTGCGCGTTCACAAACGTCTCCATGCCCACGCTGTCCATCTCCCCTGACAGCATCTGGCCCGTATTCACGGGGCGGGTGTCGAGCTGCTGCACCAGCACGCAGCTGTCCTCTCCCTCCGGCTGCAGGCCGATGAGCCCCGTCTGGTTGTTGATGGCAATCACCCTGGCTTGTCTCTGCATGCTCCACCCTGTCGTCTGAATCCGTCGTTTCTGGAATGGCGAAAAGGCGCCGCCTTGTGCAACGCCCCTGCCTGTCCTGGCGACTGTAGGCAAGGCTTGGGGGCGGCGGTAGAGGCCCGGGGCTTGGTGGACTGCCAAGGGAAATTTACGAATGGCTGTCTGTTTTTTTGTTTTTGCAAGTGAATGCGTGTGGAAGGTTGCAGCAACAGTTGATTTGAGATTGCCTAAAATATGTCGTCAAGTGACATCAAAGGAGCAAAAAATGACCATCATCCGTACTACCGTAGATGACAAGATCTACGACAGCGCTGCCGACATACTTTCTACGCTGGGCATGGACGTGAACGCCGCCGTGCGCATGTTTCTGCAGGGCGTTGTGCTGCACAACGGCATTCCCTTTGACCTGCGGCTGACTGCGGAGCAGGTGCAGGCGATGCGGCTGCGTCGCGAGACAAACCGGCAGGCCACTTTGGAGGCGAGAGAAATCGCCAGAGGCGGTGAACCTGGACATGCCTCTGTTGAAGCCATGCTGCAGGCCATGGAAAGGGATGAAGCCTGATGGCCGGCAAGAAGGGCTACAGGCTGCGCACCATCGCGTACACCAAGACCTTCAAGAAGGACTACCAGCGCATGGCGGCATCAGGCCGCTACGACATGGCGCTGGTGAACCAGGTCGGCGGCCTGCTCATCGCCCACACGGCGCAGCAGGTGCTGTCGGCGCAGTGGAGCGATCACGCCTTGATCGCCGACGATGAATGGGACGCGGGCGATCGGGATATTCATCTGGGGGGCGACTTCCTGCTGATCTACCGCATTGATCCGCATCCCGAAGCCAAGGACATGGAGATCGTTATCTTCAAGCGCCTTGGAACCCACAGCGATCTGTTTGGCTGAGCGCGGCCATCGCAGGCCGCGGGCAGCCTCCCCCCTCAGCTCCCCAGCGCCCCGCGCACGGCAGCGCGCTCGCCCATGCGCTTGAAGTGCGCCTGCACCTTGGGGAAGCCGGCGATGTCCACGCCGTCGCCCTCCAGCCAGCCGGCAATGGTGAACAGATAGGCGTCGGCCACGGAATAGTCGGAGCCCAGCACCCAGGGCGCGTCGCCCAGGTAATGGCGCTCTATCACGCCAAAGCATTCGGCCATGTTGGCTGCCACCTTGCGCTGCATGGAGGCAATGGCCGCTTCGTCATCGGCCCAGCGGCCTGCGCGCCGGCCGTGGGCGTGGGCCACGTGCACGGTGGAGGACAGGTAGCCGTGGAACTCCTGCATGTGGGCGAAGGCATAGGCATCGTCCAGCGGGGCAAGCCGGGCTTCGGGAAAGCGCCGGGCAATATAGGCGAGCAGGGCCGGCGTTTCGGTGAGCACGCCGCGCTCGGTCACCAGGGCGGGCACGCGGCCCTTGGGATTGATGGCCAGGTATTCGGGGCTGCGCTGCTCGCCCTTGGAGAAATCGAGCTTGACGACTTCATGGGGCGCATTGGCCTCGATCAGGGCGATGCGGGCGGCCAGGGCGCAGGTGCCGGGAGCGTAGTAGAGCTTGAGGGTGGTCATGAAAGAGACGGGTAGGGGTGGGATACGGGCAGATTCTGCCGTCGGCGCCGATGGCCGGACCGGCCCTCCAACTTAGTGCGGATTGCACGGTCGTGCAAGCGGCATCGTTGTCTTGTCCTATGCCTGCTCGGCATTCCAGCGCACGGTGCGTGCGGGCAGGTCAATGTGGATGGTGTGGCGGCCGCCGTCATGCAGTAGCAGGTCCAGCTTCCCGTCCTGGCCATCCACGAACGTGATGCCTTCAATCATGGGTGCGTCGATCAGGTCGTTGCAGTCGAGCGCGATCCAGGCATCGGTTTGCAGATCCAGCAGACGCAGATGGGGGAAGTCGGGGTCCTCGCCATATTCGATGCAGGCCACCATGGCCCAGGGCTTGGAGACGGCCACGGCCGTGAGGGTGCTATTCGGGCTCTGCGCGCAGGCGCGCGCCTGCAGGGCATCGAGCAGCGTGGGCATGTCGTCCAGCATGTGTGCATAGGGAGACTCGGGCGGCACGGTGCGTACTGGCCGGGTGGCGGCCTTGGCGCTTTTGGCGCTTTCGGCGCGTTTGGCGCGTTTGGCGCGTTTGGCAGGCTCTGCCGTTGGGGTGCTGCGCCTGCGGCCCGCTGGCGGAAGGTGCTGGATTTTGCCGCCCGCAATGCCTAGAAAGACACCGCATTCGCTCACGCTCAGATGCCTGTAGTTGCGGCTGCTGCACGGGGTTTCCCAAAGCGGGGCGCCGGTGTCCGGGTCCACGGCGACAAGATAGGCCCGCTCCATGCCGTCCTCGTGCCTGTCCTGTATTCCATAAAGGACGCCGGCATGGCATTGCGGCGCGCTGACATGGGTAGGCGACAGGCACGGTCCGAAACGGTTGCTGCGAATGTCATAGCCATACATGCCCTGGCGTGCAAAGCAGAAATAGACCACGCCGTCACGATGCGCTGCCCGCTGGGCATGCACATGCCGGCGCTCATCGTCAGGTTGAACGGGAGGTGTGATGGCCAGGACTTCGCCGCTGCAAGGATGGATGCGAAGCCAGGGTGCATCAATGTCCACGTGGTCTCTGCTGCCGGGGCCGAACACGGCCCACGCGCCTGCAATGGCGGGCGAGTACAGGTCGCGGGCACTGTCCACCCACAGCACATGCTCGGTGTGCCCGTCGGTTTCATGCCAGCGCCGCAGCTCCGAGCGCTCAGGGTGGACGATCCAGCCGTAGACCGCCCCCTCCAGCACAAACGCACCCTGCAGGCCCAGCGCCAGCGTGCTGCCCTGCCAGGTGCGACGGTCCAGCAGCAGATAGCGGCCCTCGGGACTGCTCTCCTCCATCGCGACGAGCCAGCGATGCGCGTCCAGCTCCACGGGAACGGGCCAATGCCTGGCCTGCATGCCCGGCACGGCATGGAAGTCGAACAGGCATTCGCCGGTGCGGGCATCAAGCACCTGGTCGCAGAGCATCAGATGCCGCTCGTCCACGAACCACGACATGCCCTCGCTCTCGCGCATGCGGTGGTCCCAGAGCACGTTGCCGGTGGCCACATCAACGGCGCGCAGAAAGGACGTTGTGCTGTCCCCCTTGTTGCAGTACTCGTAGTAGAGCCGGCCATCGACCACGCTCATGGCGGTGTCGATGATGAAGATGCTCTTGTCTCCAATGGCCTGGGATTTGCCGTAGTGCATGCGCGCCTTTCAAAGACCTGATTGTCGCCAGCAGAGCGCGGTGTGGACTGGGCGAAATGTCAAGTCGATGGCGTGGTGCGCGGCTGAACCAATGCAGCTGCGGCGGTGCAACGCCATCCGATCCAGACGAGCAGGTCCGCGATGCGCTGTGCTGTGCTGGATGCAGGCTGCACCGAGCGTGCTGCAGATGCATGCCGAGTGGGCTGTCTGTTGCTCTCCGCCGGGCGTTGTTCCAAGAGCGGGGGCCTGCATTGCTCCCCCTGGCGGGCAGCAATGGCGGCACTCAGAACCGATAGGCCGCCGCCAAACGCACCTCGCGCCCGAAGCCCAGCGCGCAGAATTGCGCGCCGCCACGGAAGGTGTTGCATTGCGTGCGGTACTGGCTGTCGGTGAGGTTGCTTAGGTTGACCGAGAAGCGCCACGGGCCGGTGGTGTAGGCGGCCATGGCGTCCCACAGCGTGTAGGCGTCGTTCATGGGGGTCTTCACGCCGTCCATGGGCAGCTCGCCAGGCGTGGCGCTGATGTCGCGCAGGCCCAGGCCCAGCTCCAGGGCGCCGCGCTGGTACTTGCCCCACAGCGATGCGGCATGGCGCGGCGTGGCGCCGGGGCGCGCGCCGATCTCGATGGCGTTGTTGCTGCGCGTGACCCTGGAGTCGAGGTAGGTATAGGCCGCAATGGCCGAGAAGCCGCCGCCGATCTCGCCCTGGGCCTGCAGCTCCAGCCCCCGGTTGCGCACTTCGCCGGTCTGCACGTCGAAGCGCGGGTTGAGTGTGGATGGCGTGCGCACATTGCGCTTGCGCAGGTCGAACACTGCGGCGCTGAGTGTGTAGCCGGCCGACGGCGGCGCGTAGCGCAGGCCGGCCTCGAACTGGCGCGCGGTCTCGGGCTCGTAGGGCCTGCCGTTGGCGTCGGTGGCCGTGACCGTGGTCAGCGGCGGCTGGAAGGAGTTGTTGAAGGACACATAGGGCGCCAGGCCGCTGGGCGCCAGGTAGATCAGGCCCAGCCGCCCGGTGACGGCGCTGTCGGTGCGGCGCACGGTGGTGATGGCGAAGGGCGCGGTGGCTGCGGCGCGCGCGTCGTAGTCGGTGTCTATGCGTGCGCTGTCGCGGCGCAGGCCGGCGCTGAGCACCCAGCGCTCGCCGAACTTGATCTGGTCCTGCACGTACAGACCCGCCTGGTGCGTGCGTGCCAGCGCGCGGTCGCTGAGGTAGTTGTCATCCCAGTTCGGCGCGATGTGGATGGGGTTGACCAGGTCCAGCGGCGCCACGGCGCCGTTGAGCGAGTAGATGCGCCAGTCGAGCCTGGAGCGGTAGTAGTCGAAGCCCACGGCCCACTGGTGCGAGACGGCACCCGTCCGGTGGCGGCCTTCGATCTGCGTGTCCATGACCCAGGTCTGTTCGGCGTCGGGCCGCACCATGGCCAGGCGTGCCATGCCGCGCTGGTCGGCCGTCAGGCCCCGGTTGCGCATCTCGCGCCGGTCGTTGCGGCCGTCCAGGTAGCGCAGGTTGTTGCGCAGCGTGAGCTGGTCGTTCAGCCGGTGCTCCAGCAGCCAGCCCACGCTGGCGTTGCGCTTGTGGTGGCCAGATCCCGGTCCGCTGACGTTGATGTCCGTGGCCGACCAGCCCGCAGGCGTCTGGCGGTAGTAGGGGATGACGAAGCCGGTTTCGTCCTCCTGGTACTGCGCCAGCAGGGTGAGGCTGGTGCGCTCGCCCAGCAGTGTGAAGGAGGGGGCGATGTAGCTGCGGTCGGCGCGCAGGCCGTTCCACTGCGTGCCCGATTCGCGCTTGAGCACGGTCAGCCGTGCCAGCGCCGTGCCCTGTTCATTGATGGCGCCACCGATGTCGGCCGTGAGCTGGCGCCGGTCGTGGCTGCCGAATTCCACGCCCACTTCGCGCTGCATGCCGGCGCGCGGGCGCTTGGTGACGGCATTGATCAGGCCGCCGGGCGCGGACTGGCCGTACAGCACCGAGGCCGGGCCGTGCACGACTTCCAGCCGCTCCAGTCCATACGGCTCCAGGTTGGTCATGAAGCCGTTGTGGACCATGCGCATGCCGTCCCGGTACAGGCCCGTGCCCGTCAGATAGAAACCGCGCACGGCCACGTCGTCATCGGTGATGCCGTAGTCCATGGGGCGCACGCCCGCGCTGTAGCGCACGGCTTCGGCCACGCTGGAGATGGCCTGGTCGCGGATCTGGGCCTCGCCGATGATGCTGACCTGCTGCGGCGTCTCCAGCAGCGGCACATCCATCTTCATGGCCGAGGCGCTGCGGCGCGGCCCGTAGCCGGGCACGGCGCCCCAGGCGCTTTCATGCTCGGCATCGGCCAGCACGTTCACGGTGGGCAGCGCATGCTCGGCCGCGGCCCCGGGCCGCGCACGGTGCACGGCCCAGCCGCCTTCGGCCGTGCGCGTGGCCTGCAGCTGGTGCGGGGCGAGCAGGGCGGCAAGCCCTTCGTGCACGCCGCGCGTACCGCTCAGCGCCGCCGACTGTCGGCCCTGGACCAGGGCTGGATCGAACGAGAGGGTGATGCCTGCCTGGCGCGCGAGGCTGTGCAGGCTGGTCTCCAGTTCACCGGCCGGCAGGTCGAACCGGATGGATCTGGCATCCGGGGCGGAGCTCGGGCTTTGGGCCAGGGCGGTCACGGGCAGGCCCAGCGTGATCAACAGGCCCAGCATCAAGGCCTGTGCAGCCAGCGCCGTGGGGCGTGTGCACGAGGGTGGATGGGCGGCGCGGCGGGTGCTGGGCAGGCTGGGCATGGAGGCAGTCCTTGAGAAGCGGCAAAGGAAAAAGCGATGTCTTTGCTCCTATGCCGAACGGGCGGTGTGAAACCCGTAATGACTGCCTGAAAAAATTCCGGCTCAGGCTTTGACCAGGCGCTTGGCGCTGCGGGCACCGCTGGCCGCACCTTGTCCGCGCTCCACACGCACAGGCAGCGTGCGGGCAATGGCGGCCAGCGCACGACCCGCCGGATCCGGCCCGTCGAGCTGGAATACGCCTGAAACACGCAGGGCAGCCACGTCGTCGGCGCATTCCATGGGCATGCCGGTCTGGCGTGACAGCTCGGTCACGAAGGCGTCCAGGCGCATGCGGCGGGCGACCAGTACGCCGCCGGTCCATGCGTCGGGCACCAGGCCTTCGTCGGGCAGGCGCACAGGGCGGTGCTGGCCGGCGTGCAGCACATGGGTTTCGCCGGAGGTGGCGACGATGGCGTCCAGGGGGCCTGGCGCAGTGCCGTCCAGCGCCCTGACATGGATGGCCACGCGGCCCTCGGTGACGTACAGGCGCGTGGCCGTGTCCGGGTGTTTTTCGTGGCGCACGCCGAAGCTGGTGCCCAGGGCCTCGAAGCGGGCCAGCGGCGTTTCCACCCAGAAGGAGCGTCGGCCCGCGAGGGAGCGCGGGTCGCTGCCGGTGTCGATGAAGATCTCGCCGCGTGCCAGGCGGACCACGCGGCGCAGCAAGGTGAAATCCACCTGCACCAGCGTGTCCGGTGCCAGGTGCAGGCGGCTGCCGTCGGCCAGCAGGGTACTGCGGCGCTCACCGATGGCCGTTTCCAGCGCGATCTGCTCGCGCGGTGCAGCCCAGCGCCAAGCCATGGATCCCAGCAGCAGGGCAGCGGGGCCCAGGAACAGCAGCCGCTGCAGGCTTGCGCGCCGGCCTCGCGCCGGCCCTGGGCCGGCGGACCGCAGCACGCCGTGGGCCAGTCCCGCCTGGCCGGCGGGCAGGGCGAACTGGGCCTCGACAGCCTGGACCTGTTGCCAGGCCTGTTCGTGCGCGGCGTGGCTGCTGCGCCATGCCTGGCAGGCGGCGCGGTCGGCATCGGTGGCCGTGCCGGAGGCCAGCCGCACGGCCCAGGCAATGGCCTGTTCCAGCGCCTGGGGGGCCTGGTCTGTGCTCACGCCGTCAGTTCCCTGCGCAGGGCAAGGCAGTGGCGTATGGCGGTGGCCATGTATTTCTCGACGGAGCTCAGGCACACGCCCAGCTGCAGGGCGATTTCCGGGTAGCTCAGGCCTTCCAGGCGGGAGAGCAGAAAGGCGCTGCGGGCCTTGGGCGGCAGGCCGGCCAGCAGGTTGTCCATGCGCACCAGGGATTCGATCAGCAGATGGCGCTCCTCGGCCGAGGGCGCCAGCGGCTCGGGCAGGCTGGCGATGGCGTCCAGGCAGGCGCGCTCCAGCGCGGCGCGGCGTGTGTGGTCCACGACCAGGCCGTGGGCGATGGTGGTGAGCCAGGCGCGCGGCTCGCGCACGCCATGCAGGGACTGGGGCTTGCCCAGCACGCGAATGAAGGTGTCCTGGGCCAGGTCGGCCGCATCGCAGGGATTGCCCAGCCTGCGCCTGAGCCAGCCCACCAGCCAGCCGTGGTGGTCGCTGTAGAGCAGGGCGATATCGGGGTGCGAAGGCGCGGCGGCCATGGAGCGGGTTCCTGGGAAAGCGGATTTGATAATGATTCGCATTCTATTTGAGCAATGGCTGCAGCCTGGCCGCAACTGGCCTGCCGCGCATGGCGTTGCATGCATCCAACGCGATCCGGCCATGCGACGGCGCCCACCTTCGGATTTGAGCTAGGACAAGACCGGCCTTGCCTGCCCCTGCTGCAATACAGCTACGGGATTTGCCCCGGGCTACTCCAAGACTCTCCATCATGAAAAGAACTCTGCTCGCCGTTGCTGCCGTTTGCGCCCTGTCGTCGGGTGCCGCCTTTGCGCAGCAGGCCGAAGGCCCCTGGATGGTGCGCGTGCGCGCCGTCCACCTGGACAGCGTCAACAAGGACAGCACGGGCCTGGGCCTGTCGATCAATGACAAGTGGATGCCCGAGCTGGACGTGTCCTACTTCTTCACGCCCAACATCGCGGCCGAGCTGGTGCTGACCTACCCGCAAAAGCATGACCTGCGTGCCAACGGCCTGGGTCAGATCGGCAGCCTCAAGCACCTGCCGCCCACGCTGCTGGCGCAATACCACTTCACCAATTTCGGCGCGTTCAAGCCCTACGTGGGCGCCGGTGTCAACTTCACGCGCTTTTCCAGCGTGAACTTCGATCCCGCCGTGCAGGCCGCGCTGAACCCCTCCATCAAGAAGAACAGTTTCGGCGGCGCGCTGCAGATCGGCTTCGACTATGCGCTGGACAAGAACTGGTCGCTGAATTTCGACGTGAAGAAGGTCTTCATCGAGACGGACGTGCGCGCTGGCGGCACCAAGGTGGGCACCTTCAAGGTGAACCCCGTGCTGGTTGGCGTGGGACTGGGCTATCGCTTCTGATCTTCGGATCATGAGCGAGGCACGCGCTGCTTCATCCGGCAGCGCGTAGTGAGGCAAGGATGGGTACTTGGTCCGGTATGCCGTTCGCGGCATACCGGATTTTTTTCGTCCGGCATGCTGCAGCGCACCAGATCTGCAGGTCATGAAAAAGACACGCTCGCTGGAAACTGTCCTACCCGCGTGCCCGGGGCGGGCGCCTAGGCTGGTGCCTCGGCCTGTCGGCGCGCGCCTTGCGAGGCGGGACGCCAGTTTGCAGGCTTCATTCTGGCTGCCCGCCCCCTTGGCGACCGCTCCCCGCTACAAGGCGGGGGCGCGGCATTCACCATGCTGAGGCGGTCGGCGCACAACGCGAGGCCCCCACCATGCTGTATGCCCACGATCATTCCGTGTCTTCCCCTCCATTGGCGTCGCGCGCCCAGCGCGTGCCCCTGCCCCTGCCTTCGGCCCCGCGCACACCGGCCGAAGGTGGCAGGAGAGAGGCTGCGCCGGAGCTGGCAGACAGCGCCCTGCGAGCAACCCTGGCCGAATTGCAGCACGGGCTGATGCAGCCGCAGGCGCGGGTCTCGCCCAAGTTTCTCTATGACTCACGCGGCTGCGACCTGTTCGAGCAGATCACGCGGCTGCCCGAGTACTACCCCACGCGCACCGAGGCCGCCATCCTGGCCGACTCCGGTCCGGCCATGGCCGAGGCCCTGCGCGGCAGCGAGGTGCTGATCGAGCTGGGTGCCGGCAACTGCGAAAAGGTGCGCGGCCTGTGCCGCAGCCTGCGTCCACGGCACTTTGTGGGCGTGGACATTGCGGGCGCCTTCCTGCGCCAGTCCGTGCGGCGCCTGGCCGAGGAGTTTCCGCAGCTGCAGGCCCATGCCGTCACGGCCGACATCACCGAGCCGCTGGCCCTGCCGCCCTATATCCCGCAGGCCGGCCGGCTGCTGTTCTACCCGGGCTCGTCCATAGGCAACTTCGACCCTGAACAGGCCCAGCGCATGCTGGGCCAGATGCGGGCCCTGCTCAGCGACGACGGCGGGCTGCTGATCGGCATAGACCTGCCCAAACCCATACAGTGGCTGGAGCCTGCCTATGACGATGCCCAGGGCGTGACGGCGCGCTTCAACCTCAACCTGCTCAGCCATGTGAACCACCTGCTGGGCAGCGACTTCAACGAGGGCGACTGGGAACATGTGGCCTTCTTCAACACCGAGCACTCGCGCATCGAAATGCACCTGCGCGCGCGGCGCCCGCTGATCGTGGGCTGGCCCCAGGGGCTGCGGCACTTCGCGGCCGGCGAGACCATACATACCGAGAACAGCTACAAATACCCGCTGCCCGACTTCCTGGACATGCTGGCCTGTGCGGGCTTCGGGGCCTGCCAGGTCTGGACCGATGAGCGCCAGTGGTTTGCCGTGATCCATGCCCATGCGTGAAATGCCCGCCGTCTTCCGCTGGGTGCAGCGCTACGAGGCCGTGCGCCAGACCACCGTGCTGCTGGCCGCCCCCTTGTCCGCCGAGGATGCCTGCGTACAGTCCATGCCCGATGCCAGCCCTGCCAAATGGCATCTGGCGCATACCACCTGGTTCTTCGAGACCTTTGTCCTGGCCGAGCACGCGCCCGGCGTGCCGCCCTTCGATCCCGACTTCCGCGTGCTGTTCAACTCCTACTACCAGCAGGTGGGTGCGCGGCATCCGCGTGCCCAGCGCGGGCTGCTGACCCGGCCCTCGCTGGCACGGGTGCTGGCCTATCGCGAGGCGGTGGACCAGCGCATGCTGCAGATGTTCGAGGACTGGGGCACGCAGCCGCCTGCGCGTCTGGCCGCGTTGCTGGAGCTGGGCCTGCAGCATGAGCAGCAGCACCAGGAACTGCTGCTGACCGACATCAAGCACCTGCTGTCGTGCCACCCGCTGTGGCCTGCCTATCGAGAGCAGGAAGAGGGCATGCCTGCGCCTGGGCCGGCAGATGGAACGCCTGCCCCGCTGCAGTGGCAGACCGTGCCGCGTGGCATGCATGCCGTGGGCCATGGCGGCGAGGGCTTTGCGTTCGACAACGAGCGCCCGCGCCACGAGGTGTTTGTGCAAGGCTGCGAGATCGCGCAGCGGCCCGTGAGCAATGCCGAGTTCCTGCGCTTCGTCGAGGACGGCGGCTATGCCCAGCCGCAGTGGTGGCTGGCCGAAGGCTGGGACTGGCGCTGCGCGCAGCAACTGGAGCATCCCTGGTACTGGCGGCGCAATGCAGGCGGCGCGTTGGATGGCGCATCGGACGGCACGTGGCAGGAGTTCAGCCTGCATGGCGCGCTGGCGCTGGACGGGCGCCGCCCCGTCTGCCACATCTCGTATTTCGAGGCCGACGCCTATGCGCGCTGGGCCGGTGCGCGCTTGCCTACCGAGGCGGAATGGGAGGCGGCCTTTGCCGCGCCCATGGCGCAGCGCCCCGAGCACGACGAGCCTCCCGGCCCCGTGCACCCGCGCGCCATGCAGCCCGGCAGCCTTGCGCTGGGCGAGGTCTGGGAATGGACCCAGTCCGCCTACGGCGCCTACCCGGGCTTCCAGATCGCGGAGGGCGCCGTGGGTGAATACAACGGCAAGTTCATGGTCAACCAGTATGTGCTGCGGGGCGGCTCCTGCCTCACGCCGCCAGGCCATGCGCGCGCCAGCTACCGCAATTTCTTTCCCACGCAGGCGCGCTGGCAGATGACCGGCCTGCGGCTGGCGCGGGATCCGGCTTGAGCCTGCCCCTGCCGCATCCCCATGCATTGCGCCGCCCGCCGGTGCATGCAGTAGCATCGTCGGCCTCAATGATCCGAGGGAGTTCCATGTTGTTGCGTTCGCTTGTTCTTGCCATGCCGCTGTCCCTGGTCCTTGCCGGCTGCGCCACTGCGCCGCCCCAGGCTCCGGCGCCCAGCCAGCCACAGGAGCAGCCCCGGCCCCAGGTGCCTGCCCAGGCCCCGGCCGACACGCCGCGCGCCGAGCCCGAGGTGGCCAATCTCACGCCCCTGCCCAGCCTGCTGCTGATCGGCGAAGACGCAGCCGGCCGCTACTACTCCATGGTGGCCAAGGCCACCTTCACCATCGAGTCCGATGGCCGCCTGACCCTGGCCGACCAGGGCGGCGGCCAGGGCGGCGAGCCCGTCGCCCCGCATGCCGACATGCAGGACCAGAGCATGTCCACCGAATGCAAGCCCTATGGCGCCGTGGCCAACCAGCGCACCACCTGGTTCCCGTATACGGGCGTGTTCGTGCGCGGCGGCACGCTGGTCGGCGCCCAGGCGGATGGCGCCGATGCGGCCATCAAGACGCTGACCGAGCATGAAGGCGCCCAGATGCTGTACACGGGCAAGGATGCCGACCCCACCGAGTACTACTACGCGCCCTGTGTGGGCGCGCAGCGCGTGGCCACCGGCTGGCGGCTGGACCGCTATCTGCCCGATGGCGGACAGCTGCGCGTGCGTGCCGATGCGCGTAACGGCAATGGAAACGGCAAGGGCCAGACGCTGGCGCTGAAGCTGCCCAAGCCCTTTGCGCCCTTCGTGCTGGTGCGCTACCAGTCGGGAGCGATGATTCCCGTGCCCATGCGTGCCGTGCTGGCCACGGTGGACCTGCCCGAGCGCCGCGTGGTGCTGCAGTTCCAGGGCACCTACGCCGTGGAGCCGGCCATCCGCAAGATGGAGCTGCGCCTGATCGTGCCCGGCAGCCGCCCCTCCGAAGGAGAGACCGCCGCGCGCCACGCCGAACGCACCCAGGCCCAGTTGCGCGACCTGGCCCGCTGCGCCCCGCCCAAGGGCCATGCCATCGAGCCCTGCGCCAACCCGCAACGCACGCCCGATCCGCTGATCTTCTACTCCTCGCAGCAAGTGCGGGAGCGCGCCAAGCGGCGCTGACAGGCCAGGGCCTGCCTGCAAGGGCCGGGCCGCCGCGCAGTCCGGCCCGCCCTTGCGCGGGAATCAGACCTTGGCCAGCGCCTGCTCCAGGTCGGCCAGCAGGTCGCTGATGTGCTCGATGCCCACGGACAGGCGCACCATGCCTTCGGTCACGCCGGCCTTGGCAAGCTCCTCGGCGTCCAGCTGGCGGTGCGTGGTCGATGCCGGGTGCGTGGCCAGGGACTTGGCGTCGCCGATGTTGACCAGGCGCGTGAACAGCTGCAGCGCATCCAGGAAGCGCGCACCTGCGGCGCGCGTGTCGCTGTCGCCGCTGCCGTTCTTGAGGCTGAACGAGAGGATGCCCGAGGCGCGGCCGCCCAGCTGCTTCTTCACCAGGGCGTGGTCGGGGTGGTCCTGCAGGCCGGCGTAGCGCACCCATTCGATCTTGGGATGCTTTTGCAGCGTCTCGGCGATCTTCTGGGTGTTCTCGCAGATGCGGTCCATGCGCAGGGCCAGCGTCTCGATGCCCTGCAGGATGAGGAAGGCGTTGTGCGGCGACAGCGCGGCGCCGGTATTGCGCAGCGGCACCACGCGCACGCGGCCGATGTAGGCGGCCTCGCCCAGGGCCTCGGTGTAGACCACGCCGTGGTAGCTGACATCGGGCTCGTTCAGGCGCTTGAAGCGTGTCTTGTGCTCGGCCCAGGGGAACTTGCCGCTGTCCACGACGGCGCCGCCCACGCTGTTGCCGTGGCCGCCCAGGTACTTGGTCAGCGAGTGCACGACGATGTCGGCGCCGTGCTCGATGGGGCGCAGCAGATAGGGGCTGGGCACGGTGTTGTCCACGATCAGCGGCACGCCATGGGCATGGGCCACATCGGCCAGCGCGCGGATGTCGGTGACATTGCCCAGCGGGTTGCCGATGGACTCGATGAAGATGGCCTTGGTCTTCTCATCGATGTGCTGGGCAAAGCTGGCCGGGTCGCGCGGATCGGCAAAGCGCACCGTGATCCCCTGCTGCGGGAAGGTGTGGGCGAACAGGTTGTAGGTGCCGCCGTAGAGCGTGCTGGCCGAGACGATGTTGTCGCCGGCCTCGGCAATCGCCTGGATGGCATAGGTGATGGCGGCCATGCCCGAGGCCACGGCCACGGCGGCAATGCCGCCTTCCAGCGCCGCGACGCGCTTTTCCAGCACGTCGGTGGTGGGGTTCATGATGCGCGTGTAGATGTTGCCGGCCACCTTGAGGTCGAACAGGTCGGCGCCATGCTGGGCACTGTCGAAGGCGTAGGCCACGGTCTGGTAGATGGGCACGGCGGCCGACTTGGTGGTGGGGTCGGGCGAGTAGCCGGCGTGGACGGCCAGGGTTTCGATGCGCATGGAAGATTGCCTTTCTGGTGACGGCTTACGCAAGAAGGGCAGGGGCGGGCCATTTGCCATGGGGAGCGGCGCGTTCCCGCATCCTGTTTGCGTAAGTCCTGAGGTTTTACTAGCGGAGGACGGTTGGCATTGTGGCGTGCCGGCCTCCGGTGCCCAACGATGCGTTGGTTACGAACATATACGCCGCAGACCGGTTGCTCCTCTGCCGCGCACAGATATGTCCGGCCTGGCTTTGCCAGGATCGTGAGTGAATGTGTATTTTTGTTAACAACGTGTTGTAACGTGACCTGATCGCTAGACTCCATTCGGGAGTTGATGGTGACGTTGACAGCAAGACATTTTCTGGCGCTGGCGGTGCCCTTGTGCACCTCGCTGCTGGCCGGCTGTTTCTATGTCTGCTGGCGGCATCTGCGTGCCCGGCGCGAATTGCGCAGCATGTCCCTCGCCTTCACCGGATTCAGCCTGGCGCTGCTGCTGCAGGTCCTGGAGCGGCCTGCGGCCGTGCCCGTCAATGCGCTGGCCACGGCCGCGCTGCAGCTGTGTGCGGCCTGGTTCATCACCGAGGCCATGGCCATGCGCCAGGGCGTGCGACCGGATGCGCCGCTGGCGGCTGTCTTTGGCAGCGCAGTGCTGGCGGTGCTGGGCTACTACGCCTGGGTCGTTCCCGATGCGCAGGCGCGCCAGCATGTGCTCAATTTCGGCCTGGGACTGCAACTGGCCCTGCCGCTGTGGCGTTTGCCGCGCAGGCATCCCGGTACGGACTGGGACCGGCTGCTGCTGGGGGTGTTCGTGGTCTTTGCGCTGAGCTTTTTCGTTCGTGCGCTGTGGCTGACACCGCCTGGCGCCTCGCCACCGGCCGACGCGGCCAGTGAATGGCTGGGCGTTTCTTCCGCGTGCCTGGCGAAGCAGCTGAGCCTGCTGGTGTTCGGCCTGCTGTTCGCCATTGTGTTCCTGGCGGCGGCGGTGCGCGACACCGTGCAGGAGCTGCATGAGGAGCGCGACCGCGATCCGCTGACAGGGCTTCTGAACCGGCGCGCCTTCAAGGAGGAGGTGCAGCGCCGGCGGGCCGAGCACCCTCAGCTTTCAGCCGCCGTGCTGGTCTGTGATCTGGACCATTTCAAGCGGGTCAACGACGGCTGGGGCCACGCGGCTGGGGACGAAGTGCTGCAGCGCTTTGCGCGACTGCTGCTGCGCAGCACGCGCCAGCAGGACCTGGTGGCCCGCTTTGGCGGGGAAGAGTTCGTGGCCTTGCTGCCGCGTGCGGACCCTCTGGCCGTGCAGTCGATCACCCGGCGCATACAGACCCAGCTGCGCCTGATGGGCTTCAGCGGGCTGCCCGACGAGGTGCGCATCACCGCCAGCTTCGGCGTGGCCTGGATGGCGCCGGGCCAGACGCTGGAGCAGGCGCTCGCGCGTGCCGACGCCATGCTCTACGAGGCCAAGCGCGCAGGCCGGGACCGGGTGCGGCTGGTGAAGGAAGAGGAAACGCTCTAGGACTTGGCCGGCGCGACCGCAGCCTGCAGCAGGCGAGCGGTGCGGGGCGGACGCGGTGTCTGCGGGGCGCTGGACTCGCGCGGCCCGCGCGGTTCAAGCGCAGGCCTGGAAGGCCGCTGGGCCGCTGCCGGCTGGCGCAGCTCCCAGCCCGGCAGCGCGGCATGCACCATGGCGGCGCCGTGGGCGTCGTTGGCCGCGTAGTGGCGCTGGGCCAAGCTCAGTTGCGGTGCAGCCCAGTTGGAGGTGGAGATCTTCTTGGACTTTTGGAAGTTCTGCCCCAGCACCAGGGCCACGGCCGCGCGCACGCCTACCGAGCTGGCGTAGCCATGGCGCTTGAACACGCGGTCCAGGTCGATCACGTTGTTCAGCGTCACGCCCAGGCGCGCGGGCAGCGCACTGCGGTCATGGTCCAGCCCGAAGCCGGCCTTGCAGATGGCCTCGCTGGCCATCACGTCGGCCGCAAGCGCGCGTGCCTGCGCATGGTGCAACTGCAGCAGCCAGGCCTGGTCGCAGGTGGCCAACTGCACCACATGGGGGCCGGTGTCGGTCTGGCTGGCGTGGAAAAGAGGCTTGCTCTCGGTATCGAAGCCGAGCACGGGCGCGGCCATCAGCGCGGCGCGGGCGGCCGCGAATTCGGCGTCGGTGGCGGGCACGTGGATGCAGCGTTCCGGCAGGGCGGAAAAAGGCGGCAGCAGGCGGCTGTCTTCCTTGCTGGGGGCGTGCAGGCGGGGCATGGGAAAGGGGGGGAGGCCGAGGCGAGCCGTCAAGTATGCCTGCTCCTGCATGTCCCTTCGGCCCCGGGTTTTTATCCCCGATGCATGTGGACGGAGTTGTGGAAAACTCCGGGTGTAACTTGCCGAATCCGCGCCCTGCAAGGCTTTCCACGGAATGCCTAAAAAATCAGCGCAGTGGCGAAAGGGCGTCGATTAAGGGTAATTACGGATGGCCGCGCCGGACCCGTGGGCAGGGTCCGGTGGTTGTTTCAAGAGGTGTCTAAAGGCCTTGGTCGCTGAACACCGGGGCCCGTTTTTCCAGGCCTGCGCGCACGGCTTCGGCCTGGTTGGCACTGCCCAGCAGGGCCTGCTGCTCGCGCGCCTCGGCCAGCAGGATGTCCTGGGGCGATGCCGTTTCGCTGAGCTGCATCAGGCGCTTGGACGCGCGCATGGCGTGCGGGCTGCTGGCCGCGATCTGGCGGGCCAGGTGGCGCGCTTCCTCCAGCGGCGCAGCGCTCACGCGCGTGGCCAGGCCCAGGGCCACGGCCTCGGGGCCGGGCACGATGCGGCCCGTGTAGACCAGCTCGCGCAGCACATCGCCGCGCACCAGCGGCGCGGCCAGCGCGCAGCCGGCCATGTCGGGCACCAGTCCCCACTTGATTTCCATGATGGACAGCCGCGCATCCTCGGCCACCAGGCGGATGTCCGCGCCCAGCGCCAGCTGCAGGCCGCCGCCGTAGGCCACGCCGTGCACGGCGGCGATCACGGGCACGGGCAGTTCGCGCCAGCCCCAGCAGATCTGCTGGAAGCGGTTGGCAATGCCGTGCGTGCGCGCGGCCAGGTCCGTCATGTCTGCCGTCTGCTGGCCGTCGGCAATGCCGGCCATGCTGCCCATGTCCAGGCCCGCGCAGAAGGCGCGCCCCTCGCCATGCAGCACCACGGCGCGCAACCCGGACGTGTCCCGCAGCCGCGCCAATGCGTCGATCAGGGCGTCGAACATGGCGGGGTCCAGCGCATTCATCTTGTCGGGCCGGGCCAGGGTCACCTCGGCCACGCCGTGGTCCACCGATATGCGCACGCGTTCTTGGCTCATGGCTTGTCTCCTTGTGTCTATGCGGTTCTTTGCTGGCGGTCGGCCGCGTTGCGCGATTCGATGGCGCTGCGCGCATTCGCCCAGTCCTGGTCGCTCCAGCTGGCCAGCCCGGCGAAGTTGCCGCCCGTCGCCTGGTATTGTCCGCCGTCTATGGCGATGGTCTGTCCCGTCAGGTACTCGGCCTGGCGGCTCATGAGGAAGACGGCCAGGTTGGCCAGCTCGGGCATGCGGCCGTTGCGGCCCATGGGGTTGTCGGCGCGCACATGCTCGCCGCCCTGTGGGTTCAGCCGCGCGCTCATGCCTTCGGTGGGAAACAGGCCCGGCGCGATGGCGTTGAAGCGTATGCCCCGGTTGCCCCATTCCACGGCCAGCGACTGCGTCATGGCATGCACGCCCGACTTGGCCATGGCCGAGGGCACGGTGAAGGCCGAGCCGTTCCAGACCCAGGTGGTGAGGATGGACAGCACGCTGGCCTTGCGGCCCTCGGCCAGCCAGCGGCGGCCGCACTCCAGCGTGAGGTTGAAGCTGCCGCGCATGACGATGTTGGCCACGGCGTCGAAGGCGCGCATGGACAGGTCCTCGGTGCGGCTCACGAAGTTGCCGGCCGCGTTGTTGACCAGGCCCGTGAGCGCGCCGCCGTCGGCCCAGATGGCCTCGATCATCTGCTCCACGGCCTCGGGCTGGCGCACGTCGCAGGCATGGCCCGTGGCCCGGCCGCCGTGCTGCTGCATCAGCTCCTGCGCTGTCTGCTCGACCACGGCGCCGCGCCGGCCGCACAGGTGGATGTCGGCGCCCAGCATGAGAAACGCCTCGGCCATGACACGGCCCAGGCCGGTGCCGCCGCCGGTGACGAGGATGCGTTCGCCCTTGAGCAGGCCGGGCTTATAGATGAGGTCGTCGAGGGTCATGGCTGCTGTCTCCTGTGCTGCCGGGGAAGGAATAGGGGGACTGCGGCAGCGCTTGGCGCCGCCAGGGGATCGGAGCGTCAGAGCGCGCGCGAGATCACTTCCTTCATGATTTCGCTGGTGCCGCCGTAGATGCGCTGCACGCGCGCATCGGCGTACATGCGGGTGACCATGTATTCGTTCATGTAGCCGTAGCCGCCATGCAGTTGCACGAGTTCGTCGAGCACGCGGCCCTGCGCTTCCGAGCCCCACAGCTTGGCCATGGAGGCCGTGGCCGTGTCCAGCGTGCCGGCCACCAGCTGCTCCACGCAGCGGTCGATGAAGGCGCGGCCCACGGTCAGCGTGGTGGCCACCTCGGCGAGCTTGAACCGGGTGTTCTGCATGTCGGCAATGGCCTGGCCGAAGGCGCGGCGCTCGCGCACGTAGGCCAGCGTGGCCTCATAGGCGCCTTCCATGCAGGCCAGGGCGGCCAGGCCGATGATCAGGCGTTCGTAGGGCAGGTCGCCCATGAGCTGGTAGAAGCCCTGGCCTTCGCGCCCGCCCAGCAGCGCGTCCTGCGGCACGGTCACGTCGTCGAAGAAAAGCTCCGAGGTGTCCTGGGCCTTCATGCCCATCTTGTCGAGCACGCGGCCCACGCGAAAGCCCGCGCAGTCCCGGGTCTCCACGATGAGGATGGAGGTGCCGCGCGCGCCCTGGGCCGGGTCGGTCTTGCAGACCACGAGGATCAGGCCGGCCAGCAGGCCGTTGGTGATGAAGGTCTTGCTGCCGTTGATGCGGTAGCGGCCGTCCCTGAGTTCTGCGCGCGTGCGCACGCCCTGCAGGTCCGAGCCCGCGCCGGGCTCGGTCATGGCGATGGCGCCCACCAGTTCGCCGCGCGCCATGGCGGGCAGGTACTTGCGCTTTTGCGCCTCGGTGCCGTGGTTGAGCAGGTAGTGGGCCACGATGGAATGCACGGAGTTGCTCATGCCCGAGAGGGCGCGGCGCGCCATCTCCTCGTGGATCACGGCCTCGTGGCGGAAGTCGCCGCCGCCGCCGCCGTAGTCCTCGGGGATGTCGGTGCACAGCAGGCCCAGCTCGCCGGCGCGGCGCCAGATGGCATGGCCCACGTTGCCGCGCTGGCGTGCGGCTTCGTCCTGCGGCTGCATTTCGGTTTCCAGAAAGCGCACGGCGGTGGCGCGCAGGCTTTCCAGTTCGGGGGTGCTCCAGGAGCGTGTCAGTTGCAGTGGCATGGCTTGGACCGGTGGATTGAGGGGTTCAGTTGATGCGGCGTTCGCGGCCCTGCCAGTAGGGCTCGCGCAGCTGGAATTTCTGCAGCTTGCCCGCGGCCGACAGCGGCAGCTCGCTGCGGAACTCCACCGAGCGTGGGCACTTGTAGCCCGCGATGCGTTCGCGGCAGTGGGCGATGACCTCGGCCTCGGTCAGCGGCTGGCCCTCGCGCGCGACGATCACGGCGTGCACGCGCTCGCCCCAGCGTTCGTCGGGCACGCCGATGACGGCGCACATGGCGACCTGGGGCAGCTGGGCGATGGCGTTCTCGACCTCGGCCGAATACACGTTCTCGCCGCCGCTGACGATCATGTCCTTGAGCCGGTCCACGACGAAGAGGTAGCCGTCGGCATCCAGCCGGCCCATGTCGCCCGTGTGCATCCAGCCGTCCTTGAGCGCGGCGGCCGTCTCGGCGGGCCTGTTCCAGTAGCCCTGCATGACCATGGGGCCGCGTGCCGTGATCTCGCCCACCTCGCCGGGCGGCAGCTCGCGGCCCTCGCCATCGACGATGCGCACCTCGGCAATGGTCACGGGCCGGCCGGCCGCGCGCAGCAGGCGCTCGCGCTGCGGGCCGGGGCGGTGCTCGGCCGGGCCCATGGACACGATGGTGGGCGACAGCTCGGTCATGCCGTAGGCCTGGGCGAAGTCGGCGCCGGGCAGCGCCTGCATGGCGCGCTCCAGCAGGCTGGCGTCTATGGGCGCCGCGCCATAGAGCATGAGGCGCAGGCTGGACAGGTCGAATTCGGCCATGCGCGGATGCTCGATCAGCCGGCGGATCATGGTGGGCACCAGGAACAGCTCGTTCACGCCGTGCTGCTGGATGCCGTCCAGGATGGCCAGCTCGTCGAAGGCCGGCACGATGACCTGGGGTACCAGGCGCTGGGCCATGAGCAGGGCCAGGCCGCAGCCGGCCACATGGAACATGGGCGTGACCACCATGCCCACCTTCACATGCTGGCGCGGCACGTTGCTGGCATTGGACAGGGCGTTGATGAACAGGTTGTCGTGGCTGAGCATCACCCCCTTGGGCCGGCCCGTGGTGCCGCCCGTATACATCACGGCGGCCAGGTCGTTGCCGCTGCGCAGCGCGTCGGCGCAGGGCGTGGCGGCGGCCAGCAATTGCTCGTAGTGCAGCGCGCCTTCGGGCGCGGCGCCCGTGCCGCAGAACACCACGGTGCGCAGGCTGGAGGACAGCTCGCGCAGCCGGGGCACCAGGGGCGCGAAGGCATCGTCCACGAAGAGCACGCGCGTGTCGCAGTCGTCCAGCGAGTAGGCCACCTCGTGCGCGCTCCAGCGGATGTTGACGGGGTTGACCGCGGCGCCTGCCCACCAGCAGCCATAGAAGTATTCAAGGTAGCGGATGGAGTTCAGGCCCATCATGCCGACGCGGTCGCCGGGCGCCACGTCCAGCGCCCGCAGCAGGCCGGCGCAGCGTTCGATGCGCTGCGCAAGCTGCGACCAGCTGGCCTGCTCTGCGCCGCAGATGGCTGCCGTGGCGCCGGCCCTTTCGCGGCGGCCCTTGTGGATGGCCTGGGTGAGATACATGGGCATGGGGTTTCCTCAGGAGCGGGCATTCCAGGCGGCCAGCGTGTCCTGCAGGCTGGCGGCGCGCGGGGGGCGGGGCTGCTCGGGCACGCTGCGCGAAAAGCGCGGCGCCGGCGCGGGCTGGAGCACGCCGCCGGCCTCGGTGAACGTGGCGCGCGCGCGGTTGTGGGCGTGCTGGGGCGCCTCGTCCCAGTCGAGCACGGGCGCGAAGCAGGCATCGCTGCCTTCCAGCAGCTCGCACCACTGCTGGCGCGTGCGCGTGCGGAACACGTCGGCCAGGCGCAGCTTGAGCAGGGGCCAGCGCGCGGCGTCCAGCTGCGCGTCGAACAGCGGGTCCTGTATGCCGCAGCGCTGGCGCAGCTCGGCGTAGAACTGCGGCTCGATGGCGCCTATGGCGATGTATTTGCCGTCGGCGCAGGCATAGGTGTCATAGAAGTGCGCGCCGCCGTCCAGCAGGTTCTCTCCGCGCTGGTTGCTCCACTGGCCCTTGGCCTTGAAGCCGTACATGAAGGCCGACAGCAGGGCCGTGCCATCGGTCATGGCCGCATCGATGACCTGGCCCCGGCCGCTGCGCCCGGCCTCGTGCAGGGCGGCCAGCAGGCCCACGGCCAGCAGCATGCCGCCGCCGCCGAAGTCGCCCACATAGTTGAGCGGCGGCACGGGAGCCTCGCCCGCGCGGCCGATGGCGTGCAGCGCGCCGGAGATGGCGATGTAGTTGATGTCATGCCCCGCCGCATGCGCCAGCGGCCCGTGCTGGCCCCAGCCCGTCATGCGGCCGTAGACCAGGCGCGGGTTGCGCGCCAGGCAGGGCTCGGGCCCCAGGCCCAGGCGCTCCATCACGCCGGGCCGAAAGCCCTCGATCAGCAGATCGGCGCGTGCGATCAGCGCCAGGGCCGAGGCCTGGCCTTCCTCGCCGCGCAGGTCGATCTCGACCTGGCTGCGGCTGCGCGTGGTGATGTCCTGTGCATCGACCGGCGTGCCGGGCCGCGCGATGCGCAGCACCTCGGCACCCATGTCGGCCAGCAGCATGGCGCAGAACGGCCCCGGGCCCAGGCCCGCGAACTCGACTACGCGCACGCCTTCAAGCGGTCCTGGCATGGAGGTCTCCTTTGTTCTCTTTTCTTCAATGAACCATAGAGCAGAGCGCTATGGAACTGGCGTTGTCCAAGCGAGAGACACCGAGGAAGGGCCGCCCCGCACCGAAGGTGTCGTCCCCCATTGGGGGAAGCCGCTCAGCGGCTCAGGGGGTAATTCCTGTACTCCTCGCGCAGCTTGGTCTTTAGCAGTTTTCCCGTGGCCGTGTGCGGCAGCTCGGCCACCTGCAGCACATCGTCGGGCAGCCACCATTTGGCGATGCGCGTGGACAGGAAGTCGAGCATGGACTCGCGGCTGACGCTGTGGCCTGCGCGCGGCACCACCAGCAGCAGCGGCCGCTCCTGCCACTTGGGATGGGCCACGCCGATGATGGCGGCCTCGGCCACGCCGGGATGGCCCATGGCGGCGTTCTCCACGTCGATGGAGGAAATCCACTCGCCGCCCGACTTGATCACGTCCTTGGCGCGGTCCACCAACTGCAGGAAGCCGTCGGCATCGATGGTGGCCACGTCACCCGTGGTGAAGAAGCCTTCCTCATCGACGGGCGAGCCGCCTTCGCCCTTGAAGTAGCCGCTGGCGATCCAGGGGCCGCGCACGCGCAGGTGTCCCCGGGCCTGGCCGTCCCAGGGCTGGGGCCGGCCGTCGTCGTCCACGATCTTGAGGTCCACGCCCCAGACGCCGCGTCCCTGCTTGAGCTTGACCTTGACCAGTTCCTCGCCCGACAGCGCGTCGTGCCGGGGCAGCAGCTTGCTGACCACGCCGATGGGGCTGGTCTCGGTCATGCCCCATCCCTGCACGACCTGGGCGCCGAACTGGTTCTCGAAGCGCTCCAGCATGGCGCGCGGCACGGCCGCGCCGCCGATGCCAATGCTCTTGACGCCCAGCGCGCGCGGGTCGATGTCGGGATGCGCATCCAGGTACTGGAACAGCATCAGCCACACGGTGGGCACGCCCTGCGAGAAGGTGACCTTCTCGTCGCGCATGAGCTCGTAGACGCTCTGGCCGTCCAGGTGGGGGCCGGGCAGCACCAGCCGTGCGCCGGCCATGGCCGCCGCATAGGGCGTGCCCCAGGCGTTGGCATGGAACATGGGCACGATGAGCATCACGGTCTCGCTCGCGTTCAGGCCGAAGGTGTCGGGCGCCAGCTCCATCAGCGTGTGCAGCACGGTGGAGCGGTGCGAGTACAGCACGCCCTTGGGGTGGCCCGTGGTGCCCGAGGTGTAGCACAGCGACGAGGCCGTGCGCTCGTCGAACTCGGGCCACTCGAAGTCCTCGCTCTGGTTGCCCACCAGCTCGTCCCAGCAGTGCAGGTCGGGCAGGTCCAGCGCGGGCATGTGCTCGCGCGAACTCATGCAGACATAGGTGGTGACGGTCTTCAGATGCGGTGCGAGCTTTTCCACCAGCGGCGCGAAGGTCACATCGAAGAACAGCACCCGGTCCTCGGCATGGTTGGCGATGTATTCGATCTGCTCGGGAAACAGGCGCGGGTTGATGGTGTGCAGCACCGCGCCGCTGCCCGAGACGCCGAAGTACAGCGCCAGGTGGCGCCAGCTGTTCCAGGCCAGCGTGCCCACGCGTTCGCCGGGCTGCACGCCCAGCGACTGCAGGGCGTTGGCCACCTGGCAGGAGGCGCGGCGCATGCCGGCCCAGTCGGTGCGGTGCAGGCCACCGTCCCGTGTTTCCGGCAGGCGCGAGACGATCTCGGTGTGCGGATGAAAGCGCGCCGCATGCTCGATCAGCGACGAGATCATGAGCGGGCGGTCCTGCATCAGTCCTTGCAAGGCGGGCATGGGGTGTCTCCTGTCGTTGTCCTGAAGGCCGGGGTCATTGCACGGGCGCGTAGCGGCTGCCGTCGAAGCGCACGAGCTGCATCTTCTTGATGGGGAAGAAATCGTCCCCACCGGTCTGCAGGCTGATGCCCGGGTAGAGCATGGGCAAGTCCATCTTCAGGCTGGCGGCCTGCTTCATGATGTTGGCGCGCGTGAGCTCGTCGCCGGCCTGCCTGAGCACCTGCACCAGGGTCTGGGCCTGGGAGTAGCCGATGACGTTGAGCGAATCGTTGGGGTCGCCAGCCGGGTAGAACTGCTTCATGAAGGCCAGGTAGCCCGCCAGCTCGGGCGTGCCCTGGTTGGTGGGGTCCGAGGGCTCGCGCAGGTAGCTGGCCGTCATCACGCCGCGCGCGTTGTCCAGGCCCGCGGGCTTGAGCACCGAGCTGATGGACAGCGAGACGCTGACCAGGTAGTGCGCAGGCTTCCAGCCGATGTCGGCGGCCTTGCGTATGGACTGGGCCGCGAACTTGGGCGTGCTGATGTTGATGAAGGTGTCCGCCCCCGAGCCCTTGAGCGCCACCATCTGGCTGTCCACCGTGGGGTCGCCGACCTCGTAGGTCTGCTGCACGACGATGCGCTGCTTGGCCTGCTCGCCGAATCCGTCGAGCACGCCCTTGAGGTAGTCCTTGCCGAAGTCGTCGTTCTGCATCAGGACGGCCACCTTGGCCTGGGGCCGCGTGGCCAGGATGTGCTGGGCGAAGGTGCGGCCTTCGAGCTGGTAGGTGGGCTGCCAGCCCATGGTCCAGGGGAAGTTCTTCGGATCGCCCCAGCGCGTGGCACCCGTGGAGACGAACAGCTGGGGCACCTTGCGCTGGTTCATGTAGCGATGCACGGCCTGGTTGTGCGAGGTGCCCAGCGCGCCGAACATCAGCAGCACGCCGTCGCGCTCGACCAGCTTGCGCGTCTGCTCCACGCTCTGGGCGGGGTTGTAGGCGTCGTCGGCCGAGAGGTAGGTGATCTTGCGGCCGTTGATGCCGCCCTCGGCGTTGATCTTGGCGAAGTAGGCCGCATGGGCCTTGCCGATGGTTCCGTAGGCCGACACCGGGCCCGAGTAGGGCACGAAGTTGCCGATGCGGATCTCGGTGTCGCTGGCGCCGGTGTCGTACTTCTTCTGGGCCTGGGCTGGCACCGGGGTGATGGCCGGCAGGACCAGCGCCAGGCAGGCGATCAGGGCCCGGGGGCCGCGGGCGAAGGGGTTGCGCATGGTGGTCTCCTGGCTTGCGGGCGCCGTGCCCGCTTTTCTTGTGGTGGCCGGTCCATGGTAGGAACCGGCCCGGCGCGCGCCCATCGTCGATTCCGACGAATGCATGTGCGGGCGCAGCAAGGTGCGTCGGGAAGGTGTGGCGGGAAGGCGCGGCGGTCAGCCCGGCTGGCGGGGCGCGAACACGGGCTCGCGCTTTTGCATGAAGGCCTGCACGCCCTCCATGAAGGCCGGCGCGCCCACCAGATCACGCTGGCGTTCGGCCTCGTAGTGAAGCTGCTGCTCCAGCGTGGAAGCGGCTGCGTGGTCCAGCGCGCGGCGGGCTTCCAGCACGGCACCGGCCGGCAGCCGCGCCAGGCGGGCGGCCGTGGCCAGGGCCTGCTCGCGCAGGGCCTCGTCGTCCACGCAGGCCCAGACCAGGCCCCAGTCGGCAGCCTGCTGCGCGCCCAGCCTGTCGCCCAGCAGGGACAGGCCCAGGGCGCGCGCACGGCCCAGCCGGCGCTCGATGAACCAGGTGGTGCCCAGGTCCGGCACGATGCCCAGGCGCGGCAGGAAAGGCAGGTAGAAGTAGGCCGAGCGCGCCGCCAGCGCCACGTCGCCGGCCAGTGCCAGGCCCACGCCGGCCCCGGCTGCCGCGCCGTTGATGGCGCAGACCACGGGCACGGGCAACTGCTGCAGGTCCAGGATGAGGCGGTTGGACAGCTGCTGCATGTTGTCGGCCGTCTGCTCGCCCAGCGTGCGGCCATCGGCCTGGGCCCCGCCTTGTGCCCCACCTTGTGCCCCGCCTTGTGCGCCGCCCATGGACGACAGGTCCGCGCCCACGCAAAAGCCCCGGCCCTCGGCGGTGAGCACCAGGGCGCGGAGGGAGCTGTCCTCGCGCACCTCGGCCAGCAGTTCGCGCAGCCGCAGCTGCAAGGGCCTGCCCAGCGGATTCATGCGGGCGCTGTCCTGGAGGACGATGAGTGCGATCTCGCCGTTGTTGCCGTTGTCGCCGTTGTTGCCGTGGCGTTCCATGCGGACGGCCGGACTGGAATTCATGGGGGACTCCTGTGGGTGGGGATGGAAAGTCAGGCACGCGGCCGCTGCCGGGGCAGGTGCAGGCCCGGTCGGCCCAGCCGGTGCAGCAGGCCCATCACGCCGCCGGGCATGGCGAACATGAAGACGATGAGCACGGTGCCGTAGACGGCCCAGGGCGCGGCCTTGGACACCTGCTCGGCCAGCCCCGGGATGAACATGATGAACAGGGCGCCGAACAGCGCGCCCCACAGCGTTCCCACGCCGCCCACCACCACGCCCACCAGCAGCGAAATGGACAGGAACATGGTGAAGGAGTCAGGCGCCACGAACTGCACGGCAATGGCCGACAGCGCGCCGCCCACGCCCGTGTAGCCGGCCGAAATCGCAAAGGCCATGGACTTGCAGTGCGCGTTGTCCACGCCCATGGCCTCGGCCGCCATGGCGTGGTCGCGGATGGCGCGCAGCGCCAGGCCGCTGCCGCTGTCTATGAGGTTGCGCGCCATCCAGAACAGCAGGGCCGCCACGGCCAATGCATAGAGGTAGAACCACTGGTCGGCATCCAGCGGCAGGCCCCAGGGCGCCTCGGGCTTGGTCAGCACGATGCCGCCCACGCCGCCGGTCCATGCCTCCAGGTGGCGGTACTTGAGCAGCTGGGGCATGGCCACGCCCAGCGCAAAGGTGGCCAGCGCCAGGTACAGCCCTTCCAGCCTGAGCGCGGGCCGCCCGAACAGGTAGCCCGCCGCCAGGCTCACCAGGCCCGCTGCAGGCACGGCCAGCCAGTAGGCCAGGCCTGCGCGGTCCATCAGGATGCCGGCCGCATAGGCGCCTATGGCGAAGAAGGCGCCATGGCCCAGCGAGATCTGGCCGCTGTAGCCCGTGAGAATGTTCAGCCCCACCAGGGCCACGGCATAGGCCAGCACCATGGTGGCCTGGAACAGCTGGTAGCCCTTGGCCACGAAGACCAGCGAGCAGGCCGCCAGCGCCAGCGCCGCGATCAGTACCGTGCCCAGGGGCAGGGGGCGGGGCGCGCTGGTGGCGGCGACCAGTGCGTCAGACGAGGAGGCGGATCGTGTGGACATCATTGTTCTCCAGGGCGTTGGGCACAAAACTGGCGTGGCCCAAAAGCGAGGGTGTCGTCCCCCTCCCGCGTAGCGAGAGAGGGGGCGCCGTGCAACGGGAAGCGGCGTAGCCGCTCAGGGGGGACATTGTTCAAACGCTCCTGACGACCTTGCGGCCTATCAGCCCGGCCGGCCGCACGATGAGCACGCCCACGATCAGCACCAGGGCCACCGAGAGCTTGAGTTCGGTGCCGACCACGTAGCTGCCCACCAGGTTTTCAAGCACGCCCACGATGAAGCCGCCCAGCACGGCGCCCGCGGGGCTGTCGATGCCGCCCAGCAGCGCGCCCGCAAAGGCATACAGCAGCACGCCGCTCATCATGTGCGGATCGAGGAAGACCACGGGCGCCACCATCATCCCGGCCACCGCGCCGATGGCGCCGGCCAGGCCCCAGCCCAGCATCAGCATGCGCCCCACGAAGATGCCCACCAGGCGCGAGGAGGCCGGGTTCTGCGCGGCCGCGCGCATGGCCAGCCCCAGCGGCGTGAGCCGGAAGAAGGCAAACAGCAGGGCCACGATGGCCAGGGCCACGAAGATGGTGCCCACCTCGTGGGCCGACATCAGGGCGCTGCCGTACCAGGCGTCGGCCGGGAACGGGCTTGGGAACTCCTTGATGGTGTAGCCGAAGATCCAGCCGGCCAGGCTGTGGAAGACGATCAGCAGGCCGATGAAGACCACCACCTGGGCCAGGTCCGCCGCCTTGTGCATGGGGCGGATGATGGCGAACTCCACGGCCGCGCCCAGCACGAAGGACAGCGCCACCGTGGCCAGGAAGGCCCACCAGTACGGCAGCCCCGCCTGCAGCAGCGCCCAGGCGATGAAGGTGGAGAACATGGCCATCTCGCCCTGCGCGAAATTGATGTGGTGCGTGGCCTGGTAGATCATGACCAGGGCCAGCGCCACGGTGGCATAGATGCCGCCCGTGGCCAGGCCGGCCAGCAACTGGTGGATGAAGGCGTCCATGGCCGCTACTCCCCGAGATAGGCCTGGCGCACCGCGTCGTTGCGGCGCATGGCTTCGCTGGGGCCGTGCAGCACGATGCGGCCGGTCTCCAGCAGGTAGGCGCTGTGCGCCAGCTCCAGCGCCAGGCGCGCGTTCTGCTCCACCAGCAGGATGGTCGTGCCCTGCTCGGCGTTGATGCGCCGCAGGATGCCGAAGATGTCGCGCACCACCAGCGGCGCCAGGCCGAAGGAGGGCTCGTCCAGCAGCAGCAGGCGCGGGCGGCCCATGAGGGCACGGGCAATGGCCAGCATCTGCTGCTCGCCGCCTGACAGCGTGCCGGCCTGCTGCGTGCGGCGCTCGCGCAGGCGGGGGAAGTAGCCGAACATGCGCTCCATATCGCCACCCACGTCGGCACGGGCAGCGCGCGTGGGCCGGGCCTGCGCGCCCAGGCGCAGGTTGTCCTCGGCGCTGAGCTGGGCGAAGGTGCCGCGCCCGTCGGGCACATGGCCCACGCCCTGGCGCGCGATGCGCTCGGTGCTGTGCCGGTCTATGCGTTCGCCGGCCAGGCGCACCTCGCCGCGCGTGTCCACCAGGTGGCGGCAGATGGCGCGCAGCGTGGTGGTCTTGCCCGCGCCATTGGCGCCCAGCAGGGCCGTGACGCGGCCTTCGGCCAGGTCCATGTCGATGCCGTCCAGCACGCGCACCGACCCGTAGGCCGCATGCAGTCCGCGGATTTCAAGCAGTGCCGGCATGCGCCACCTCCCTGTCCTGATCCTGCGGCTGCATGTCCGAACCCAGGTAGGCACGGATGACTTCGGCATGGGCGCGGACCTCGCCCGGCGTGCCCTCGGCGATCTTGCGGCCGAAGTTCAGCGCCACGACCTTGTCGCTCACGCGCATGACCAGGCCCATGTGGTGCTCCACCAGCAGCACGGTCAGGCCCAGCCGGTCGCGCAGCGACAGGATCAGGTCGCCCAGGCCGGCCAGCTCCTCATGGTTGAGGCCGCAGGCCGGCTCGTCCAGCAGCAGCAACTGCGGGCGGCAGGCCAGGGCGCGCGCCAGCTCCACGCGCTTTTGCGTGCCGAAGGGCAGGTCGGCCACGCGGCGCTCTGCCACGCCCGTCAGCTCCAGCAGGGCCATCAGAGACTGCGCCTGGGCGCGGGCTTCTTCCTCGCGCCGGCGAACGCCGGGCAGGCGCAGGGCATCGCGCACAAAGCCGGCATGCTGGTGGCTGTGCGTGCCCAGGCGCACGTTGTCGGCCACCGTCATGCTGGAAAACAGGGCCAGGTTCTGGAAGGTGCGGCCCATGCCCAGCGCGGCCATGCGGTGGCGCGCCAGCGTGGCCAGCGGATGGCCGCGAAAGCGGATGTGGCCGGCCTGCCAGGCATACAGCCGCGACAGGCAGTTGAACAGGCTGCTCTTGCCCGCACCGTTGGGGCCGATGAGGCCGCAGATCTGGCCTGCCGCAACATCGAAACTCACGCCGTCCAGCGCGACGATGCCGCCGAAGCGCAGCGAAACGCCTTCAATGCGCAGCAGGGGCTGCGAGTCCTGGCTCATGGCTTTCCCTCCCCCCGATGGTGGGTGACCGGCGCGGGCCGCGCCGGTCGCACGGTGGCATGGCGGCGCCTACAGGCGCTCGATGATGGTGACGTTGGCCATGCCGCCGCCCTCGCACATGGTCTGCAGGCCGTAGCGCCCGCCGCGCGCATGCAGGGCGTGGATCAGCGTGGCCATGAGCTTGGTGCCCGAGGCGCCCAGCGGATGGCCCAGCGCAATGGCGCCGCCGTTGACGTTGAGCCGCGCCGGATCGGCGCCCGTGGCCTGCAGCCAGGCCAGGGGCACGGGGGCAAAGGCCTCGTTGACTTCGTACAGGTCGATGTCGGAGATGCGCATGCCGGCCTTCTTCAGCGCGGCCTGGGTGGCGGGGATGGGGGCCTCCAGCATGATCACGGGGTCATGCCCGAGCAGGCTCATGTGGTGGATGCGCGCCAGCGGCTGCACGCCCAGGACCTTGAGGCCGCGTTCGCTGACCACCATGACGCCGCTGGCGCCATCGCAGATCTGGCTGGCCGTGGCTGCGGTCACGCAGCCGCCCTCGCGGATGGTCTTGACGCCGGCAATGCCCTCCAGCGTGGCGTTGAAGCGTATGCCTTCATCCACCGTGTGCGGCTGGCCTTCGCCCTCGGCACCGCCTTCGGCGCTGCGCGCCTGCACGGCCAGGATCTCGCGGTCGAAGCGGCCCTCGCGCGCGGCCTGCACGGCGCGCTCATGGCTTTGCAGCGCATAGGCGTCCAGCTGGTCCTTGGCCAGGCCGTACTTGCCGGCCATCATCTCGGCGCCCATGAACTGGCTGAACTCCACGCCCGGATAGCGCTGCTGCATGGCCGGGCTCATGTACACGCCCAGGCCGGCCTTGGCGGGCAGGGCGTTGGGCGTGCCCATGGGCACGCGCGACATGCTCTCCACGCCTGCGGCGATCACCATGTCCATGCTGCCCGACATCACGGCCTGGGCCGCGAAATGCAGGGCCTGCTGGGACGACCCGCACTGCCGGTCCACCGTGGTGCCCGGCACGGACTCGGGCAGGGACGAGGCCAGCACCGCGTTGCGCGCCACGTTCGTCGCCTGCTGGCCGACCTGGCTGACGCAGCCCATGATCACGTCCTCGACCTGGGCCGGGTCGGCCTGGCTGCGGCGCACCAGCTCGTCCAGCACCTGGGCCGCGAGATCGGCCGGATGCCAGCCCGAGAGCTTTCCGCCGCGCTTGCCGCCCGCCGTGCGCGTGGCGGCGACGATGTATGCCTGTGCCATGGATATGTCTCCTGTTCCTGTATTCCTGGGGGGGATGGTGGCCCGGCCGGCGCGGGCCGGGCATCGTCGCAATCGACGATTCCGGCCAGGGAAAACGCGGGGACGGTGCCTGCCGTGGTGACTGGGCGGTGCGCCTAGCGCGGCGCCATGCGGATGGCGCCGTCCAGGCGCACGCACTCGCCGTTGAAGTAGCCGTTGGTGATCATGGTCTCGGCCAGGTGGGCGTATTCGTCGGGCTGGCCCAGCCGCTTGGGGAAGGGCACGGAGGCGGCCAGCGCCGCCTTCACGTTGTCGGGCGCGCCCTGCAGCAGCGGGGTGTCGAAGATGCCGGGCAGGATGGTGTTCACGCGGATGCCCTCGCCCATGAGGTCGCGCGCGATGGGCAGGGTCATGCCCGTGATGCCGGCCTTGCTGGCCGAGTAGCTGGCCTGGCCCATCTGCCCGTCCTGCGCCGCCACCGAGGCCGTGTTGACGATGGCGCCGCGCTCGCCGTCGGCCAGCGGCTCCAGCGTGAGCATGCCCGCCGCCGACTTGGCGATGCAGCGGAAGGTGCCCACCAGGTTGATCTGGATGATGCGGTCGAAATTGGCCACGGGCAGGTGCCGGATCTCGCCCGTGGCCTTGTCGCGGCTGGCCGTCTTGACGGCATTGCCCGTGCCCGCGCAGTTGACCAGGATGCGCTCCTGCCCGTGGGCCGCGCGGGCCTGGGCAAAGCCCGCGTCCACGCTGGCCTCGTCGGTCACGTCCACGCGGCAGAACAGGCCGCCTGTCTCGCGCGCCAGCGCCTGCCCGGCCGTCTCGTTGAGGTCGAACAGGGCGACGCGCACGCCCCTGGCGGCCAAGCGGCGCGCGGTGGCCGCGCCCAGGCCCGATGCCCCGCCCGTGACGACGGCGCTGATGCTTGCGTCAAGCTTCATGTGTGGGTCTCCTTTGTGAGAGTCTTTGCCGCGCGCCCTGTCGCCTTGGCTCGCGACAGGGCGCGCTGCGCTGCCTATGATCTGCAGGCCAGTCTAGGAATCACCCCGCATTGCCGCCATCGTCGAAACCGACGAAAGTGCCCGCTCCTTCACTCCTGCCATGTGCTCCTCGCCCGCATGCCGTCCCCAGTGCCCATTCCTGCTCCCGGTTCCGGCTATGTGCCCCAGGCCAAGCTGAGCCCGCCGCGCGCGGCCGCAGCCCAGGTGGCGCGCCTGGCGGTGGCCGCGCGCTGGCCCGAGGCGCTGCGCGCCCGTGTGGTGCTGGTGCGTGCGCCGGCCGGCTTCGGCAAGACCACGGCCATGCGCCAGATGCGCGAGCGCCTGCAGGCCGAAGGGCAGGCCACGGCCTGGCTCACGCTGGATGCCGCCGACAACGATGTCTCGCGCTTTCTGCAATGCCTGGGCGCGGCCGTGCGCGGCCTGGGCGGCATGGCCGAGCGCGAGGCGGACGGGCCGGGCGAGCTGTCCCGGGCGCTGCAGTCGCTGGCCGGCGAAGGCCGGTCGTTTGCGCTGTTCATCGACGATTTCGAGGTGCTGCACAACGATGCCGTGCTGGGCCTGGTGCGCCAGCTGATGGAGCAGTTGCCCGTGCACGGCCGGCTGGTCATAGGCTCGCGCGCGCTGCCGGCCCTGGGGCTGGGGCGGCTGCGCACCAGCGGCCAGCTGCTCGAGATCGATGCGGCGCTGCTGCGCTTTTCAGCGGCCGAGGCCGAGGAGTTCTTTCGCCTGCGCGGCTGCGCGCTGCCGCGCGAGGCCGTGGCGCGCCTGGTGGACAAGACCGAAGGCTGGATAGGCGCGCTGTGGCTGGCCTCGCTGGCGCTGGAGCGGCATGGGGCGCACAGCGATTTCATCGAGCGCTTCTCGGGCTCGGAGCGTGCCGTGGCCGACTACCTGGCCGAGGACGTGCTGGCACAGCAGGCCGCGCCCGTGCGCGATTTTTTGCTGCGCACCAGCATCCTGCGCACGCTGGATGCCCAGGTCTGCCAGGCCCTGGTGCCGCGCGCCGATGGCGCCGCCATGCTGCAGGCGCTGGAGCAGGCCCATCTGTTCTTGCTGCCGCTGGCCGACGAAGGGCAGGGCAGGCGCAGCTGGCGCTACCACAGCATGTTTGCCGACTTCCTTCGCGCCCAGCTGCAGCGCGAGCGCCCTGGCGAGGTGCAGCGCCTGCATCTGGCGGCCAGCGGCTGGTACGAATCCTGCGGCCGGCCCGTGCCCGCCATCGAGCATGCGCTGGAAGGCGGCGACCTGCCGCATGCCCTGTCCCTGCTGGCGCGCCATGCCGAGGCGCTGATGGAGCAGGGCCGCATGCGCCTGCTGTCGCGCTGGTTCACGGCCCTGCCGGCGCCGCTGCTGGCGCGCGAGCCGCTGCTGCAGGCCGTCGCCGCCTATGCCGACTGCTTCACCCGCGGTCCCGTGCAGGCACAGCTGTGGCTGGATGCGCTGGAGCCCGGCATGGCCGCCGACCCTGCCGCGCAGGCCCTGGTCATCGCCCTGCGGCCGCTGCTGCTGGCCATGATGGACCGCGTGGAAGAGGCTGCGCCCCTGGGCCGCGAGGCGCTGGCGCGCCTGCCCAGCTGCCGGCCCTTTGCGGACAGCTCGCTGACCAATGCCATGGCCTACGTGGCATCGGTGCTGGGCGATACCGACGAGGCCCGCCGCCTGCTGGATGCGGCACGCAGCACCCAGGCCGGCAGCCTGTTCAGCCGCATGTACACCGAGGCCATGGAAGGCGTGCTGGACCTGTCCGCCGGCCGGCTGCGCCAGGCGGCAGCGCGTTTCAGGGTGGCGCTGGCTGCCACGCCGCGCAGCGCGGCCTACAACCCCACCAACGGCAATGCCTGGGCAGGCGTCCTGTACGCGGGGGTGCTCTACGAGGGCAATGACATCGACGGCGCCGATCACCTGCTGCAGGTCTACCTGCCGCTGGCACGCGATGTGGGCCTGCCCGACCACGTGATCGCCAGCTACCGCATGCGCGCGCGCATCGCCTTCCTGCGCGGCGACGTGGATGCCGCCGTGGGCCTGCTCACCGAACTGGAATACCTGGGGCACGAGCGCCAGCTGCCGCGCGTGACGGCCAGCGCGCGGCTGGAACATGCGCGCATCTTCGTGCTGCAGGGCAACCGGGCGGCCGCGTCCGAGGCGCTGGAGCGTGCCGACGACCCTGGCGTATGGCCGCGCGTGGAACGCCTGCGCCTGCCGCCGCACGAGGTGGAGGACATCGCCATCGCCCGGCTGCGCTGGGGGCTGCACTTTGGCGACTGCCGTGACGTGCGCGATGCCATCGCCCCCTTGCTGGCCGATGCGCAACTGCGCGGGCGCCGCCACCGCAGCCTCAAGCTGCAGGTGCTGTTCGCGCTGGCCGAGGCGGGCTGCGGCGACTTGGACGCCGCAGCCGCCATGCTGGCCCAGCCGCTGCGCCACGGGGCCAGCGAAGGCTTTGTGCGCCTGATGCTCGATGAGGGGCCGCTGCTCGCGCCCGTGCTGCAGCGTGTGCTGTCGCCCTCACTGACGCCTACACTGTCGCGCCGCACGGAAGCGGCGGAGCCAGAGGCGGCCGCCCATGCGCAGCGGCTGCTGTCTGCCCTGGGCGAGCCTGCCGAGCCCGCCGATCCCCCCGAGCTGCAGGCAGCGGATGCGCCCCAGGACCCGGCGCCGGCCACGGCGCTTGCCGAGCCCCTGACCCGCAAGGAGCTGCGCGTGCTGGAACTGCTGGCCTCGGGCTACTCCAATGCGGCCATGGCCGAGAAGCTCTTCGTCTCCGACAGCACGGTGCGCACCCACCTGCGCAGCATCAACCTCAAGCTGGGCGCGCGCAGCCGCACCCAGGCCGTGGCGCTGGCGCGGGAGCTGCGGGTTCTGCGCTAGGCCGCTGGCGGCTCAAGCCTGCAGATGGCGCGCATAGGTCAGGAACACTTCGTCACGCACCCAGCCCAGCGACTCGTACAGCGCCTGGGCGCGCAGGTTGTTGCGGGCCGTGGTCAGGTCCATGCGTGCATGGCCCGTGGCGCGGGCATGGGCTTCGGCCGCCAGCAGCAGGGCGCGGCCCACGCCCAGGCGGCGCGCATCGGGCACCACGAAGAGGTCGTAGAGCACGTAGATGGGCGCGGCCAGCACCGAGCAGAACGAGGGGTAGAGCTGGCAAAAGCCCAGGGCGCTGCCGTCCGGTCGGCGGGCCAGCAGGATCACGGATTCGCCGCGCTCCAGCCGCGCCGTGATGAAGGCCAGCGCCGCGTCGGCATCCGCAGGTTGCTCGTAGAACTGGCGGTAGGCATCGAACAGCGGCGCGATCAGCGCGGCATCTTCGGGGATGGCGGTGTGTATGGCTGTGGAGTTCATCGGTGGTCCGGGGCTGAGGTTGCCAGCATGGCGCAGGGCAAGGATGCCGTGCTCATATCTTTGCTGAATCTCTCCATTTGGAGATGTGATTTGACCTGGATCATGGACAGGCGGAACACTCCCGGCCCATGTCCGAACAAAAGATCGAGTTCTACAAGGGGGCCGCCGGCGGCTGGGGCGCACTGCGCAGCGTGAGCCAGGCCCTGATGCGCCAGGATATCGCCGTCAAGGGCGCCAAGACCCTGCTGTCGGCCAACCAGCCCGACGGCTTCGACTGCCCGGGCTGCGCCTGGCCCGACCGCAACCACCATTCCACCTTCGAGTTCTGCGAGAACGGCGCCAAGGCCGTGGCGGCCGAGGCCACGGCGCGCCGCGTGACGCCCGAATTCTTTGCCCGGCACACGGTGGCCGAGCTCATGGCGCAAAGCGATTTCTGGCTGGAAGACCAGGGCCGGCTCACCGAGCCCATGGTGTACGACGCGGCCAGCGACCGCTACCGGCCTATCGCCTGGGACGACGCCTTTGCGCTGATTGCCCGCCACCTGAACGCGCTGCCCGACCCGAACCAGGCCATCTTCTACACCTCGGGCCGCGCCAGCAACGAGGCGGCCTTCCTGTACCAGCTGTTCGTGCGCGCCTACGGCACCAACAATTTCCCCGACTGCTCCAACATGTGCCACGAGCCCAGCGGCAGCGGCATGAAGCCGCAGATCGGCGTGGGCAAGGGCACGGTGCAGCTGGCCGATTTCGAGCAGGCCGATGCCATCTTCATCTTCGGCCAGAACCCCGGCACCAACCACCCGCGCATGCTGGGCGAACTGCGCGCAGCCCACAAGCGCGGCGCGCGCATCCTGAGTTTCAACCCGCTGCGCGAGCGCGGGCTGGAGCGCTTCCAGGACCCGCAAAGCAAGCTGGAGATGGCCACCCTGGGCGCCACGCCCATCAGCACGCACTACTTCCAGCTGCGCGTGGGCGGCGATATCGCGGCCGTCAAGGGCATCATGAAGCATGTGATCGCGCAGGACGATGCATTGGGGCACGGGTGCGGCGGCGTGCTGGACCATGCCTTCATCGCCGAACACACGACCGGCTTCGAGGCCCTGGCCGAGGACCTGCGGGCCGAGGACTGGGGTCTTCTCGAGGCCGAGTCCGGCCTGAGCCGCGCGCAGATGCAGACGGCGGCCGAGGTCTACATCGCCGCCCGCAGCACCATCGTCTGCTGGGGCATGGGCATCACGCAGCACATGCATTCGTTGGCCGCCGTGCAGATGCTGGTCAACCTGCTGCTGCTGCGCGGCAACATCGGCCGCCCGGGTGCGGGCGCCTGCCCGGTGCGCGGCCACAGCAATGTGCAGGGCGACCGCAGCATGGGCATCTGGGAAAAGCCGCCGGCCGCGCTGCTGGACCGGCTGCAGCAGGTCTTCGGCTTCGAGCCGCCGCGCGCCCACGGCGTGGACGTGGTCGAGTCCATCCGCCTCATGCTCGAAGGCAGGGGCAAGATCTTCTTCGCGCTGGGCGGCAACTTCGCGGCGGCCACGCCCGACACGCATGCCACCTGGCAGGCGCTGCGCCGCTGCGACCTGACCGTGCATGTGACCACCAAGCTCAACCGCAGCCACCTGGTGCACGGCCGCGAGGCGCTGATCCTGCCCTGCCTGGGCCGCACCGAGATCGACATGCAGGCCACCGGGCCGCAGGGCGTGACGGTGGAGGACTCCATGGGCATGGTCCATATCTCCAGCGGCATCAACCCGCCTGCGTCCGAGCACCTGCTCAGCGAGATCGCCATCGTCGCGCGCCTGGCTGCCGCCACGCTGGGCGCGCAGCGGCCCGTGCCCTGGCAGGAGCTGGCCGGCGACTATGCGCGCATACGCGAGCTGATCGAGCAGGTCTTCGACGACTTCCACGACTTCAACGCGCGCGTGGCCGTGCCGGGCGGCTTCAAGCTGCGCAATGCGGCAAGCGAGCGCATCTGGGAGACGCCCCGGGGCAAGGCCGGCTTCTTCGTGCACGCCGTGCCGCGCGACACGCCCGTGCACCGTGCACGCGCCGCGCGCAGCCCCGGTGCATCGCCGGTGTTCACGCTGTTCACCACGCGTTCGCACGACCAGTACAACACCACCATCTACGGCATGGACGACCGCTACCGCGGCGTCTTCGGACAGCGCCGCGTGGTCTTCATCCATGCCGAGGACATCCGCGCCCTGGGCATGAAGGATGGCGACTGGGTGGACCTGCAGACGGTGTGGGATGACGGCCAGCAGCGCAGCGCCGAGCGCTTCAGGCTCGTGGCCTACGACATTCCGCGCGGCTGCATCGCTGCCTACTATCCCGAGACCAATCCGCTGGTGCCGCTGTCGGCCACGGCCATTGTGGCGGGCACGCCCAGCTCCAAGTCCATTCCCGTGCAGCTGGTGGCGCACCGGCTGCCTGCCGTGCCGTCTCCCGCGCTGGAAGAAATGGCGGCCTGAAGTGCAAGGCATGGAAGAACTGGCCGCCGCCATCCTGCGCGAATTGGCCACCGAGCCCGCACCCATGTCCCTGCCCAGGCTGGGCAAGCGACTGGGGCAGGGCGCCAGCGTGCTCATGCGCTGCCTGGCGCTGATGGGCGATGCACCCATTGCCGGCACACCGGGGCCGGGCTGGGTCAGGCTGGAGCAGGAAGAGGGGCGGTGGCTGGCGGCCCTGACGGAGCGCGGGCGCTTGTGGGTGGAGGCCGAGGCCTGTCAGGCGCTGGCCGAAGGCACGGGACGCGTGCGGTAGAACTGCATCGGAAACTCCTGCATTTCCTTGGCGTGCTGGTTGATCACCGCGCGCTTCATCTTGCCCACCACGTGCATTTCGCAGGGCTTGCAGTCGAAGCGCAGCGTGAGTTTTTCCTTGCCGTTGATCAGCTGCAGCGGCTCGGCCTTGATCGTGCCCTTGACGCCGATCACGCCCTTGGCCTGCTTGGGGCACAGGCTCATGGAAAAGCGCACGCAATGCTTGGTGATCATCAGGCTGACTTCGCCTTCTTCTTCCTTGCTCTCGTAGGCCGCGTCGATGACCTTGACGCCGTGCTTGATGTAGAAGTCGTGCGCCTTCTGGTTGTAGACGTTGGCCAGGTAGGTCAGCGTGTCCTCGGGGAAGGGCACGGGCGGCTCCACGGGCAGGGCGCGCGGCAGGCGCACGAAGCCGGCCTGGCGCGCGGCCTCCAGCGCGGCGACGGCGTCGCGGCGCAGCTGGTTCAGGGCCGAGGCCGGCACGAACCAGGGCTGGCTCAGCTGCAGGCCGATGTCATGCACGGAGAAGATGGTGGCACCGAAGCGGCCCAGCTGCTCGCGCAGCGTGGCCTCGGCACGGGCTGCGTCGGTGGCGGCCTGGTGTTCCTGCACGATGGCGGCGGTGGCGGTGAAGCCGTCCTCGTCGGTCAGCGTGAGCGCAAAGCCGTCGGGCGTTTCCTTGAGTTCGGCCCACAGGCCGATGCGGCGGTCGCTGGACTTCTTGTCCAGCGTGCGCACCCAGGCCATGTCGCGGTTGCGGTTGACTTCCAGGCCCTTGCGCAGGTCCTTGAAGCCGGCGATGGGGTCCTTGGGGAACAGGCGCCACAGCGACTTCTTCGCATCCACCGACTCGGCGCGGTTGATCTGCAGGCCCACCAGTTCCTTTTGCAGGTCGTAGTAGCACAGGCCGTCGCCGTTGTGCAGTTCGGTGTCGCGGCTCGAGGTCTCGATCTCCACGAAGTTCTCGCCCACCTTGGTGACCCAGCCGATGGCGCGGCCCGGTGTCTTGGGCGTGTCGAAGGCGCCGATGTCGTCCTTGCGGCCGTTGACGAAGTAGTCGGTGAACTCGCGGTTGAAGTTCTGGTCGGGGTCTGGCGTGAAGCTGAACGTGGTGCTGCCTGAAGACGAGCGCGCCAGCGGCGTGTCGGAGAATTCGCGCTCCTCGATGATTTCGTCCAGCAGCTTGCGGTAGTGGGCCGTGATGTTCTTCACATAGCCCATGTCCTTGTAGCGGCCCTCGATCTTGAAGCTGCGCACGCCGGCGTCGATCAGTGCGCGCAGGTTGTCGCTCTGGTTGTTGTCCTTCATGGACAGCACGTGCTTTTCGTGGGCAATGATGCGGCCGCTGGCGTCCAGCACCTCGTAGGGCAGGCGGCAGGCCTGGTTGCAGTCGCCGCGGTTGGCGCTGCGGCCCGTGTGGGCGTGGGTGATGTAGCACTGGCCCGAGTAGGCCACGCACAGCGCGCCGTGCACGAAGAATTCGATGGTGGTGCGCGCCGGGTCGGTGGCCGCACGCACGGCGGCGATCTGCTGCAGGTCCAGCTCGCGCGCAACGACGATCTGCGACAGGCCGGCATCCTGCAGGAAGCGGGCCTTCTCGGGGGTGCGGATGTCGGTCTGGGTGCTGGCGTGCAGCTGGATGGGCGGCAGGTCCAGCTCCAGCAGGCCCATGTCCTGGATGATCAGCGCGTCGGCACCGGCCTCGTAGATCTGCCAGGCCATCTTGCGCGCGGCCTCCAGTTCATCGTCGCGCAGGATGGTGTTGAGCGTGATGAAGATGCGGCTGCCGAAGCGGTGCGCGTGGTTGATCAGGCGCTGCAGGTCGCGGATGTCGTTGCCCGCCGTGGCGCGCGCGCCGAAGGCCGGGCCGCCGATGTAGACGGCGTCGGCGCCATGGTTCACGGCCTCGATGCCGATGTCGGCATCGCGCGCGGGAGACAGGAGTTCGAGCTGGTGGGGCAGGAGGGACATGGGGCTTTGTGGTGTTCTGTGTTCGTACCCGCACCGGCGTGGGGGCCGGGCGTCGGGCGCAATGCGGGGGAAACTGGCCCCCACGCTACCCTTGCTGCGCAAGGTCCGCTGCCCCCCAAGGGGGCCGCTTTTTGTCTTGGGGCGGTCCGGCGACGAAAACCTCGCAGCCCGCTTGCGGTGAGGCGCAGCATTATCGCCGCAGCCCCGAAAAAACGCGCGCCAGGGGGTATGCGCCCGATGCCCGGACGCGCAGCGCCGGTTTTTGCCTATCCTTTAGGATGCGCACTGCACGGGCCGGGCCGCCATGCCGGACACCCTGGCCCGTGCCTGCTCCGCCCTCTGCCTGGTGCGCTTTCGCTGCGCCAGTCCTTGACCGGCCGGGCAGCGCCAGACTGGCCACGCCGCAGCGGATTTCGCTGGCCAAGGCGCCGTTTCACTGATTGACCGTTTTTTCCAGGAGTTGCCATGCACGCCTCGATTCGCCATTTCCCGTGGGCCGGCCCGGCCCTGCTGTGCGCCATGCTGGGCAGCGGCGGCCTGGCCTGGGCGCTGCCGGGAAGCGGCCCGGCCAACGGGCAGGCGGCAGGGGCTTCCGCTGCGGCGGCTGCACCCGGTACGGCCGCTGCACCCGCTGCGCCCGCTGCACCGGGTTCAGCCGATGCGCCCCTGGTGGTGCGCATTGCCCATGCCGGGCCTGTGTCCGGCCCCATTGCCAGCCTGGGCAAGGATGAGGAAAACGGCGTGCGCATGGCCCTGGACGATCTCAATGCCAAGGGCCTGGAGATCGGCGGGCGCAAGCTGCACTGGAAGCTGGAGGCCGGCGACGACGGCGGCGACCCCGGCCAGGCCGTGGCCCTGGCCCGGCGCCTGTGCGACAAGAAGGTGGCGGCCGTGGTCGGCCACCTGCAGTCGGGCACCACGCTGCCGGCCACGTCCATCTATCAGGACTGCGGCATCGTCATGGTCACGCCTGCGGCCAGCAACCCGGCCATCACCCAGTCGGGCTATGACACCACGTACCGCGTGATCGCCGACGACCGCGCCATGGTCGATGCGCTGGTGTCCCACGCCGTGGGCAAGCTGGGCGTCAAGCGCGTGGCCATCATCGATGACCGCTCGGCCTACGGCCAGGGCATCGTGGCGCTGTTCGAGGCCCAGGCGCGCGAGCAGGGCATCGAGATCGTGGACAAGCAGTACACCGGCGACAAGTCCACGGACTTCGTCCCCATCCTCACGGCCATCAAGGGCAAGAAGCCCGACGCCATCTTCTTCGGCGGCCTGGATGCCCAGGCCGGCCCCATGCTCAGGCAGATGGCCCAGCTGGCCATGGACAAGGTGCGCTTTCTGGGCGGCGACGGCCAGTGCACGCTGCGCCTGCCCGAGCTGGCCGGCAACGCGGCGCCGCTGCGCAACGTGACCTGCGCCGTGGGCGGCAGCCCGCTGGAGCGCATGCCGGGCGGCGCTGCCTGGAAGCAGCGCTATGACCAGCGCTTTGCCGACCAGTACCAAGTCTTCAGCCCCTACGCCTACGATGCCACCATGGTGCTGGCCCAGGCCATGGTGCGGGCCGATTCCATCCGGCCCGATGCCTATATCCCCTATCTGCGCCAGACCCGGTATGAGGGCGTGACGGCGCCGATTGCCTTCACGCCCCAGGGCGAGCTGCAGGCGCCGGTGGTCACGCTGTACCACTACGCGCAGGGCGTGCGCAAGGCGCTGCCCTGACGCGCTGACAACGTGGCTGCCGAACCCCCTTTCTTGCCGCAGGCCGACGACGAGGCCTGGATGCGCGCCGCCCTGGAGCTGGCACGCGCCGCTGCAGGGGCGGGCGAGGTGCCCGTGGGCGCCGTCATCGTCAAGGACGGCGCCATCATCGGCCGGGGCCGCAACGCGCCCGTGGCCCACGGCGATCCCACGGCCCATGCCGAGGTGCTGGCGCTGCGCGATGCGGCCGCGCACCTGGGCAATTACCGGCTGGACGACTGCACGCTCTACGTGACCCTGGAGCCGTGCACCATGTGCAGCGGCGCCATGCTGCATGCGCGCCTGGGCCGCGTGGTCTATGGCGCGGCCGAGCCGCGCACGGGCGCGGCCGGATCGGTGCTGGACGTGTTTGCGCTGCCGCAGATCAACCACCACACGCAGGTGACGCGCGGCGTGCTGGCCGGCGAATGCGCGGCCCTGATGTCGGACTTCTTTCGCATGCGCCGCGCCGAGCAGCGCGCGGCCCAGCCGCATCCGCTCAAGGACACGGCACTGCGCCATGCGGATTCCACCTTCGGCGGCTTTGCCCAGCCGCAGTGGCGCAGCGATCTGCCGGCGCTGGCAGGCCTGCGCCTGGCCGTGGTCGATGAAGGACCGCACGATGCACCGCTGACCTGGCTGTGCCTGCACGGCAGCCCGGCATGGGGCCAGCTGTTCCAGCCCATGCTGCCCGGGTGGCTCCAGGCCGGCCATCGCGTGGTCGTTCCCGACCTGCCGGGCTTTGGCCGCAGCGACCAGCCCAAGAAGGACAAGGCGCACAGCGCGGCCTGGCATGTGCAAGTGCTGCTTGAGCTGGTGCTGGCGCTGAACCTGCGGAACATCGTGCTGGTCGGCCATGACGATGGCGTGCACCTGGGCCTGGCCGTGGCGCAGGCCGAGCCCGCCCGTTTTTGCGGCGCCTGGCTCATGAATGCCTGGCCTGCAGGCCCGGCGCCCGATGCCTGCGTGCAATGGTTTGCGCAGGCGGCGCGCAAGCCGTCATGGCCCGTGGGCCGCGCCATGCGCGAGGCGGGTGAGGAGGCTGGCGCACAGCCGCAGGCCTGGAACCTGCCGTTTTCCCAACCCGGCCACCGCGCCGCGCTGCAGGCCTGGCCCCGCGTGCAGGCCGAAATGCCGCCGCTGCCGATGGCGTTGCTGGTGCCGTGGAGCCAGCAGCAGCGCCTGTGGGTGCAGGGCGGCGAGCACGATGCGCTGATGCCCGCGCCCGCATGGCGCCAGGCTTGGCTGCAGGCGCTGCCACAGCTGCCGCCAGCGCAACTGCGCCTATCCCCGTGCGGCCATTGGGTTCCCCTGTGCGCTGCCGGCATGGTGGCCGACGCTGTGGAATACTTCCGCCCGTAGGCCTGCGCCGCCGGCCCCTTGCCGGGGCTGCGCAGCGGCAGGTCCCCGTCTTCACTCCCCTTGCAATATGGAGCATGCCGGCCAGGGCCGGCATGGAACCACCTTGGCCACTTCGCGCAGTTCCCGCTCTTCCAGCACGCCCGGCACGCCCAGCACATCCGGCACGCCCCGCAAAAAGGCAGCCGCTGCCGCGCCTGCACCCGTTGATCATGCGCACGAACATGTGCATTCCGCCGACGGCACCTGCTGTGCCCACGGGCACGAACATCCACATGGCCATGACCGTGCACAGGAGCATTCGCATGCTGCGGCGCATGACCATGGCGCTGCCCACAGCCACGATCACGGCCATGTGCATGCCGCCGACGGCAGCTGCTGCGGCCATGCGCCTGACCAGGGTCCGCGCCACATCTATATCTATTCGCCCGCCGGTGCCGTGCGCGACAAGGCCGGCTTCAAGCGCGGCGTGCGCCGCCTGGAGGCCATGGGCCACCAGGTGGAGATCGATGCCGACGCGTTGAGCAGCCACCAGCGCTTTGCAGGCGACGACGGCACGCGCCTGGCGGCCATCGAGCGCGCAGCGGCCAGCGGTGCCGACCTGGCGCTGCCCACGCGCGGCGGCTACGGCCTCACGCGTATCCTGCCGGGCATCAAGTACAAGGCCGTGGCCAAGGCCATCGCAGGCGGCACGCGCTTCGTGGGCCTGAGCGACTTCACGGCGCTGTCGCTGGCCCTGCTGGCCAAGACCGGCGCCACCACCTGGGCCGGCCCGCTGCTGGTGCACGACTTCGGCCGCCCCGACGACGAGGGCGGCGTGGACGACATCATGCTGGACTGCTTCAACGACCTGCTCAGCGGCCAGGGCGAGGGCGCGGGCTGGCAGATGCCGAAGATCGGCCTGCGCGAAGACGGCAAGCCTGCCGTCAAGGACTTCTACATCAGCGGCGGCGCCACGCTGTGGGGCGGCAACCTGGCCGTGCTGGTCTCCCTGCTGGGCACGCCTTACTTCCCGCAGATCAAGGGCGGCATCCTGTTCCTGGAAGACGTGGGCGAGCATCCCTACCGCGTGGAACGCATGCTGACCCAGCTGCTGCATGCCGGTGTGCTGGCCCAGCAAAAGGCCATCGTGTTCGGCCAGTTCAGCGAGTTCAAGCTCAGCTCGCACGACAAGGGCTTCAAGCTGCAGACCGTGATCGACTGGCTGCGCAGCCAGGTCAAGTGCCCCGTGCTGCAGGGCCTGCCCTACGGCCATGTGCCGACCAAGGTGATGCTGCCCGTGGGCGCGCCCGTGTCGCTGTCGGTCGAAGGGCGCGATGCGCTGATCTACTGGGGCCACGTGCACTGAGCGGCAAGGAGCAGACGGCATGCTGCAGATGTGGGAGTTCGCGGCCTACCCGCTGCTGGCGCTGATGTTCGTCGGCATCTTCACGCGCGAGGTGATCGCGCCGGCCTCGCGCAACCACTGCGACCGGCGCTGGCTGATCCTGTCCACGCTGCTGGGCCTGGGCACGCTGGCCACCACCTTGGCGGTAGGCCATCTGTTCTCGGACGGCATCCGCCGCCATGCGCTGCTGGACGTGGGCCGGCAATGGCCGGCCTGGGCCGTGGGCGCACTGAGCTTTGTGCTCACCAGCTTTGTCTTTTACTGGTGGCACCGCGCCACGCACCGGTCGGACACGCTGTGGCGCCTGTTCCACCAGCTGCACCACAGCGCGCCGCGCGTGGAGGCGCTCACGGCGTTTTTCGCCCATCCCATGGACACGGCCGCCGCCGTGCTGCTGAGCGCGCTGTCCAGCTACTGGGTGCTGGGGGCCAGCCCGCTGGCTGCCGCCTTTGCCATCGGCCTCACGGGGGCGTTCGACCTGTTCCTGCATGCCGACATCCGCACGCCGCGCTGGCTGGGATACATCGTGCAGCGGCCCGAGATGCACACCGTGCACCACCAGTACGGCCACCATGCGCAGAACTACGGCCTGCCCGTCTGGGATCTGCTGTTCGGCACCTGGGCCAATCCGGCCGAGCGGGTGGAGCGCCTGGGCTTTGATGCCGACAAGGCCGAGCGCGTGACCGACATGCTGCGCTGGCAAGACGTGCACAAGCAGAACTCCCCCTGAGGCGCTGCGCGCCTTCCCCCTCTCGCTTCGCGGGGGGGCGGCGCGGCCGGCGTAGGCCCTTGCTCGCTGTCCCTTGTTCTTGGCCGCGCCAGTTTTTGAGGTTCTGTACGGTGGCGGTGGGGGCTGACTGCTATTCGAGATACCGGCCGTTTTCCTTGCGGCGGGCGCGCATGCCGGTGCGCAGGAAGAGCACGGTGCCGCCTTGCTCGGCCAGCGGCGCGCGCGTGTCGCCGGACAGGTGGGCGTCCAGGCGCTGGGGCAGGTTCTCCAGCAGGGAGCGGATGGCGGACAGGTCGGTGTCGGCCGCTTCGGGGTGGTCGCGCACGAAGCCTTCAAGGTAGGCGCGGGCATCGGCCTGCAGCTGCTCGCGCGTGGTGGCCAGCGAGACGTAGCTGACGCCGGCCTGGCCCGGCGCCTCGGTTCCCAGCAGGTAGCAGCCTATGTAGTCACCACGGGGCTGGCCCACGGGCGGGTCCTGGCTGAGCTTCTTCAAGAGGCTGAAAGGCCACATTCCTGGTACTTCCTGTTTCTGTCTGGCGCCCTGCATCCATTTGCGCAGGGCGGGCGCTGATTGTCGCCTGAAGGCGGGGCCAGACTTGCTGACGATTCGTCGTGAGCAATGTGAGCAATGGACCAGTTCATATGCTACAAACTGCAACACTACGATATGAAAAAAAGCAGGGGGAAGGGAGAAGAATGGGAATCATGCGAATCCTGAACTCGCGATGGTGGAGCGTGGGCGCCGTGGCGTTGGTCGGCTCGGCCTTGCTGGCCGGCAGCGCGGTGGCCATCTATGCCGTGCGCGTGCAGCCGGTGCTCGACGGACAGCTCACGCTGGCCGGCCTGGAGCAGCCCGTGCGCGTGCGGCGCGACGAGGCCGACATCACCCACATCAGCGCCTTCACGCCGCAGGACCTGTGGCGCGCGCTGGGCCATGTGCATGCGCAGGAGCGCGGCTGGCAGCTGGAGTTCAACCGCCGCCTGATGCACGGCACGCTGTCCGAGATCCTCGGGCCGGCCACGCTGGACACCGACAAGCTCATGCGTGCGCTGGACATACGCGGCGCGGCGCGGCGCCAGTACGCATCCCTGCCCGCCAACGCGCGCGAGGCGCTGCAGGCCTACAGCGAGGGCATCGCGGCCTTCTATGCGGCCCTGCCCATGCGCCAGCATCCGCAGGTGCCCGAATTCATGCTGCTGGGCACCACGCCGGGCGGAGGCGACAGCTCGGCCTGGGCGCCCGAGGACAGCGTGGGCTGGGCGCTGATGATGGCGCTGGACCTGGGCGGCAACTGGGGCAACGAGTTCGCGCGGCTGGCCGCGCTCTCGCAACTGGACACACAGCAGCTGTGGCAGCTGATGCCGCCCTATCCGGGCGAGGCGCCGGCCACCGCCACCGATCTGGCCGCGCTTTACCGGGGGCTGGGCGTGTACCGCCAGGAGGCACAGGCGGCGTCTGCGCCCAAGGTGGCTGCCGCCGGCGAGGCGAGCGATGCCTGGGCCCGCTGGTCCCGCGACATGGTGCGCGATGCGGGCACCAACGACGGCAAGGGCAGCAACAACTGGGTGCTCTCGGGCAGCCGCACGGTCAGCGGCAAGCCCCTGTTGGCCAACGATCCCCATCTGGGCCTGAGCGCGCCCGCCATCTGGTACTACGCGCGCCTGCAGTCGCCCGCCGGCCATGCGCAGGACGGCACGCCGCTGGCGCCCATCGATGTGGTGGGGGCCACCCTGCCGGGCCTGCCCTTCGTGGTGCTGGGGCGCACGCGCGAGGTGGCCTGGGGCTTTACCAACACCAATCCCGATGTGCAGGATCTGTACCTGGAGCAGATCGATCCAGGCAACCCGGGCCGCTACCGCACGCCGGACGGCTGGGCGCCTTTCACCGAGCGCAGCGAGCGCATCAGGGTCAAGGGCCGGGCCGATGTGCAGCTCACGCTGCGCAGCACGCGCCACGGTCCCGTGATCAGCGATGTGCAGCCCCAGTACGAGGCCGTGCTCGACAAGCGCCGCTACGCCGTGGCCCTGCGCTGGGCCGCGCTGGACACCGACAACCTCACCGTGCAGGCCGGCCTGCGCGCCAACGAGGCGCGCAGCGTGGCCCAGCTGTTCGAGGCCTTTGCCGACTACCACTCGCCCATGCAGAGCATCGTCGCGGCCGATGTCCATGGCGACATCGGCTTCAAGGCCGCAGGCCGGGTGCCGCTGCGCGCGGCCGACAACGACCTGCGCGGCGTGGCGCCCGCGCCGGGCTGGGAGGCACGCTACGACTGGCAGGGCTGGCTGCCCTACGACCAGGCCCCGCAGGACGATGGAACGGCGCAGGGCTATCTGGCCACCGCCAACCAGCGCATCACGCGCGAGGGCTATGCCCACTTCCTCACCCAGGACTGGAGCCTGCCGTACCGGCACCAGCGCATCACCGAACTCATCGATGCGAAGGACAGGCACGACGTGGTCAGCATGGCCTCCATCCAGAACGACCAGACCTCGCTGGCCGCCCGTGCCCTGCTGCCGCAAATGCTCAAGGCCCTGGACGAAGCGCCGGCCACACATCCGCTGGCCGGGCAGGCGCGCCGGGTGATGGCGCAGTTCGACGGCCGCATGGATGCTGCGCAGGCCGCGCCCCTGATCTTTGCCGCCTGGGTGGACGAACTCACGCGCGGCCTGGTGATCCCGCGCATTGGCGCACAGACCTTTGCGGCCACCTATGGCAAGCGCGACTACCGCGCAGGCATCGAAGGCATGCTGGAACGCCGCGACGGCTGGTGGTGCGCGGCTGCAGGCTGCAGTGCCCAGGTCAGCCAGGCGCTGGACCGGGCGCTGGTGCGCCTGCAGTCCATGCAGGGCAGCGATCTGGGCCGCTGGCGCTGGGGCACGGCGCATGCGGCCCTGAGCAGCCACCGGCCGCTGGGCAGCGTGGGGCTGCTGGCGGGCATCTTCAATGTCAGCGTGCCTTCGGGCGGTGACAGCTACACCGTCAACGTGGGCCAGTACCTGCCCGGCGATGCCAGGGCGCCGTTCGCCAACCGCCATGCGGCATCGCTGCGCGCCATCTACGATCTGGCCGAGCCCGAGCGCTCGCTGTTCATCTACCAGACCGGCCAAAGCGGCGTGGCCCTGTCCAGCCGCTATGCGGACATGTCTGCCGAATGGGCCGACGGCCGCTACCGGCCGCTGCAGATGGCGCCCGCGCGCTGGCGCCATTCGATGATGCTGCGGCCGCAGTAGGTTGCAGTAGGTTGCAGTAGGTTGCAGTAGGTTGCAATAGGCTGCAGTAGCGGCGCGCGCAGGCCTCAGGTGCTGAGGAATTGCTCGATCAGCCCGGCCACGGCCGCCGGCTGGTCGTGGTGCAGCATATGGCCGGCGTCCTGAACCACGGCCGTGCGGCAGTCCGCAATCTGCCCGATGCGCTCGTGGTACTCGGCCAGCGTGTAGCGGTCCTTCCACCACATGCCCAGGCTGTCGTCGCTGGCCTCGACGGCCAGTACCGGCGCCGTGATGGCGCGGTACAGGGCCAGGATTTCTTCCACGCGGAACAGCTGGGCGCTGATGAGCTTGTGCGCCGTGTCGCCCAGGATTTCCCAGCGGCCCTGCGCATTGGGCGCCGCCCAGTGGTGGGCCAGCCACAGCGCCTTGTCCTCGGGCAGGCGGCGGTTGGTCTTCATCAGCCTGCGCGCCACGTCCTGCACGCTGTCATAGCTCTTGAGTTCCATGCCGCCGCTGCGCAGCTGGCGCAGCTCGTCCATCCACTGCGCATAGCGCGCAGGCGCCTGGTCTGGCCGGGTGGCCGGCATGCCGAAGCCTTCGAGGTTGACCAGCCGGCGTATGCGTGCAGGCCGCGCGCCCGCATACATCATGGACACGTTGCCGCCCATGCTGTGGCCCACCAGGTCCACGGGCGTATCGCCCGCCAGGGTGTCCAGCAGATGGTCCAGGTCGCCCAGGTAGTCGGCAAAGTCATGCCGGTCGGCAGGCCAGGCCGGCCGGCTCAGGCCGAAGCCGCGCCAGTCCGGCGCGATGATGCGGCGCCCCGCCATGAAGGCCTCGCCAAAGGCATCGACCACGAACTGGTAGGAGGCCGCCACATCCATCCAGCCGTGCACCAGCACCAGCGGCGCCAGCGCGGGATCGCCATCCACAGGTCCCCACTCGCGCACGTGGTACTCCATGGTGCGCACCGGCACCATGCGCGAGCGCCAGGGGCGTGTGGGAGCGTAGATGGGCGCTTCTTCAGCGGCCGTGGCGGGGAGGGAAGAGGGGGCTTGCAGCATCCCGCCGATTATTCCGGTTTGCTGCTGTGCAGCAGTCAGGGGCGGGACAGCGGTGGCGCGGGATTTCCCTGTGGCGGCAGACCCGCAGGTAGTAACCCGAGCGCCGCCGCCGCTGATGCACGGCATCAGAAACAATGATTGGCCGGCCGGGCCGGCGCTGCCTACAGTGGGTTGCAGATCGACCGCACAACAACCCGAAGGAGACAGCAATGCAGCAACGCAGATGGCTGACGGCCGCCATGGCCGCAGGATTGTGGGGCGCCGCCATGGCGGCCCAGGCCGGCACGGTGACGGTGCTGACCTCGTTTCCCAAGGAGCTGACCACGGCCTACCAGAAGGCCTTCGAGGCGGCCAATCCGGGGATCAAGATCGAGATCCTGAACAAGAACACCACGGCCGCCGTGGCCTATGTGCGCGAGCTGCCCGAGGGCCAGCGGCCCGACATCATGTGGGCCAGCGCCCCTGATGCCTTCGAGGTGCTGGCGCGCAACAAGCTGCTGACCGCCGCGCCCGAGACGCGCAATCCGGCCGCGCCCGCCAAGATCGGCAACTACCCGCTCAACGACCCGCAGGGCCTGTACTACGGCCAGGCGCTGGCCGGCTACGGAATCATGTGGAACACGCGCTACCTGAAGGCGCACAAGCTGGCGGCGCCCAAGGAGTGGAGCGACCTGACGCGGCCCGAGTACTTCGGCCACATCGCCATCTCCTCGCCCTCGCGCTCGGGCACCACGCAGCTGACGGTGGAGACCATCCTGCAGGGCGAGGGCTGGGACAAGGGCTGGCGCCAGCTGCTGTCCATGATGGGCAACGCCGCCGCCGTGACCGACCGCAGCTTTGCCGTGCCCGATGGCGTGAACAACGGCCAGTACGGCATAGGCATCGTGATCGATTTCTTCGGGCTGGCGGGCAAGTATTCGGGCTTCCCGGTGGACTTCGCCTACCCGGCGATGACGGCCGTGGTGCCGGCCAACATCGCGCTGATCGCGGGCGCCAAGAATGCCGACGAGGCGCGCAAGTTCATGGCCTTCACCATGTCGGTGCCGGGCCAGCAGCTGCTGTTCGACCCCAAGATCAGCCGCCTGCCCATCCTGCCCTACAGCCAGCTGAAGGCGCCGGCCGGCTACCCCGTGCCGCAGGAGGTGGCGCAGCGCGCCAAGGTGCAGTTCGATGCCAATCTGTCCGAGTCGCGCTATGCCGTGGTGATCAGCCTGTTCGACCAGATGGTGACCTTCCGCCTCAAGGAGCTGCAGGCGGCCACGCGCGCCATCCAGGAGGCGCACAAGGCCCTGCAGGCCAAGCCCAATGCCAGGGGGCAGGAGCTGCTGGCGCAGGCGCGCGACATCGCCTACTCGCCGCTGGTGGGCGAAGCCAATGTGAAGGACGAGCAGTTCCTGGAGCTGTTCCGCAAGAGCCGGCGCGATGTGGCCGTGTCCAAGGAGCTGACGGGCCTGGAGCAGATGTGGGCCGACAAGGCGCGTGCCAACTACGAGCGCGCGGCCAAGCTGGCGGCCGAGGCGCGCGGCCTGGCCCGGTAGGTGGCGCAGTAGGTGGCGTGGTAGGTGGCGTGGTAGGTGGCGCAGGGGCCCGGCACCGGGCGCCTGCATGCACTCCCCTTGGCAGTCTCTTTCGCTGCGGAGCATTCGCATGAGCATCGATTCCATGGCGGCGCCCGGCGCCGCCCCCCTTGCTGCGCGCGCACGGCGCATTCCGTCGGGCTGGGGGCCGTGGCTGGCCTTCGCGCTGATCCTGGCCTTTTTGCTGGCCTTTCTCATCGTGCCCGTGGGCATGGTGGTCTACACCGCCTTCGTCAATGAAGGCGGCGGGCTCACGCTGGGGCACTTCGGCAATTTCTTCGGCCAGACCGTCTTCCGCGAGTCGTTCTTCAACAGCCTGGGCGTGTCCCTGGCCAGCGTGTTCTTCGCCAGCCTGATCGCCGTGCCGCTGGCCTACCTGACGGTGCGCTTCGAGTTCCGGGGCGCGCTGCTGATACAGACGCTGGGCGTGCTGCCGCTGATCATGCCGCCCTTCGTGGGGGCGGTGGCGCTGCAGCTGATCTTCGGGCGCAGCGGCTCGGTCAACCTGCTGCTGGACGACTGGTTCGGCTTCACCGTGCCCATCATGGAGGGGCTGACGGGCGTGATCTTCGTGGAGAGCATCCACTACTTCCCGTTCATCCTGCTCAACCTCGTGGCGGCCATGCGCAATATCGACGGGGCCATGGAGGAGTCGGCGCTGAACCTGGGCTCGCGCGGTTTCCGGCTGTTTCGGCGCGTGATCTTTCCGCTGGCCATGCCCGGCTACCTGGCGGGCGCGGCCCTGGTGTTCGTCAAGGTGTTCGACGACCTGGGCACGCCGCTGGTGATGGGCGTGACCAATATGCTGGCGCCCCAGGCCTATCTGCGCATCACCTCGGTGGGGCTCGATGATCCGCTGGGCTATGTGATCAGCGTGATCATGATCGCGTTCTCCATCGTCGCCCTGTGGCTGGCCGCGCGGGTAATGAAGGGCAAGGACTACGCCACGCTGCAAAAGGGCGGCAGCGCGCTGCAAAAGCGCCGGCTGTCGGCCTGGGAGGCGCTGCTGGCCTATGGCTGGATCGCCCTGGTGCTGCTGGTGGTGCTGGCGCCGCATATCGGCATCTTGCTGATGTCGTTCTCCAAGGTCTGGAGCTTCTCGGTGCTGCCCGACAGCTATACGCTGGAGCACTACGCCACGGTGTTCACCGACTCGGGCTACATGATCGGCAACACGCTGCTGTACTGCCTGATGGCGGCGGGCATCGACGTGGTGATCGGCACCGCCATCGCCTACCTGATCCTGCGCACGCGGCTGCCTGCCCGGCAGTGGCTGGACTACCTGGCCTCGGTGGCGCTGGCGATTCCGGGTCTGGTGCTGGCCATCGGCTACCTGCGGCTGTTCAAGGGCGTGAACCTGCCCTTCACCGATACGCCCATCGTCACCACCTGGGTGCTGATCATGCTGGCCTATGCGGTGCGGCGGCTGCCGTATGCGCTGCGCTCGTGCATGGCGGCGCTGCAGCAGGTGCACATCTCGCTGGAGGAGGCCGCGCAAAGCCTGGGCGCGGGCCGCACCAGCGTGATACGGCGCGTGATGGTGCCGCTGATGGCCGGCGGCATCCTGGCCGGCTTCGTCACCAGCTTCATCACGGCGGCGGTGGAGCTGTCGGCCACCATCATGCTGGCCTCGGCCCAGAGCCAGGCGCCCATGAGCTACGGCATCTACCTGTACATGCAAAGCATCTCGGGGCGCGGGCCCGGTGCGGCATTGGGCGTGCTGGCCGTGGTCGTGGTCGGCCTGGGCACGTATTTCTCGCACCGCTTCGTGGAGCGCTCGCGCGCCACCGTGCAATCGACTTCGGAGTGAACCGCCATGCACCTGGACCCTGTCTCCCTCGAATGCAGGCACATCAGCCTGAGCTACGGCAGCAACGAAGTGCTGCGCGACGTCAACCTCAAGATCGAGCCCGGCGAGTTCTTCGCGCTGCTGGGGCCTTCGGGCTCGGGCAAGTCCACGCTGCTGCGGCTGATCGCGGGCTTCAACCGGCACCAGCGCGGCGAGCTGCTGGTGGGCGGGCAGGACATCACGGGCGTGCCGCCGCATGCGCGCAACATCGGCATGGTGTTCCAGAACTACGCGCTGTGGCCGCACATGACGGTGTACGACAACGTGGCCTTCGGCCTGGTCGAGCGCCGCGAAAGCCGCGACACCATCCGCCGCAAGGTGGGCGAAGTGCTGGAGCTGGTGGGCCTGTCGCAGTACGCGCAGCGCCGCCCGGGCCAGCTGTCGGGCGGGCAGCAGCAGCGCGTGGCGCTGGCGCGCACCGTGGTGATCGCGCCCAAGCTGCTGCTGCTGGACGAGCCGCTGTCCAACCTCGACAAGCAGCTGCGCGTGCAGATGCGCGAGGAACTGCGCAGCCTGCAGCGCAAGCTGGGCCTGACCACCATCTTCGTCACCCACGACCAGGAAGAGGCCATGACCACGGCCGACCGCATGGCCGTGCTGGACAAGGGCGTGCTGCAGCAGGTGGGCTCGGCGGCGGGGCTGTACGACTATCCGGCCAACCGCTTCGTGGCGGGCTTTGTCGGCACGGCCAATGTGCTGGAGGGCGAGGTGCTGCCGACGATAGGCGAGTCGCTGGTCTTCAAGGTGCCGGGCCTGGGCACGCTGACCCTGCCGCGCCCGGCCCAGCCGCCCGTGCCGGGGCGCGCGGCGCTGGCCTTCCGGCCGCACCAGGTGCAGATTGCGGTGCGCGACGATGCGGGCGATGCCTCGCGTGTGTGGGTGGAAGGACAGATCGAGAGCGCCGAATTCCTGGGCGAGTTCTCGCGCTACCGCGTGCGCGTGGGCGAGGTGGCCGTGGTCGCCGACCAGGCGCACTACGCAGGCATTGCCATGTTCCCCATGGGCATGCCGGTGCGCCTGGGCATCGAGCCCACGCAGCTGCGCTACCTCGATGAGTGAACGATGAGACGGCTAGGGATGTTCCCTGAAACCCGGGCCTGCCCGGGCCGCAGGCCCTGGCGCCTGCGCTAGGCTGGCCGCCCATGGAGATGTATCAGCTGCGCGCCTACGTCACGGCGGCCACGCTGGGCAGCGTCACGCGCACGGCCGAGGCCCTGCATCTGACGCAGCCCGCCATCACGGCCCAGATCAAGGCGCTGGAGGAAGAGCTGGGCGTGGCGCTGTTCGACCGGCGCCCGGGCCGCATCAGCCTCACGCGGGCCGGCGAGGCCCTGATGGAGCCCGCCCGGCAGGTGCTGGATGCAGCGGGTCGGCTGCAGGGCCAGGCCCGCGAGCTGCAGGGCGAGGTCACCGGCCAGCTGCTGCTGGGCACGGTGGCCGACCCCGAGGCGCTGCGCCTGGGCTCGCTGCTGCATGGCCTGGTGGAGGCGCTGCCGCTGCTGGACATCAAGACACGCCAGGGCTGGGCCGAGGAGCTGCGCGCGCAGGTCGCGGCCGGCGGCCTGCAGGGCGCGTTCTACATCGGCGCCCACATGCCGCGCGACCTGGGCGCGCTGGTGCTGCAGACACTGCACTACCGCGTGGCGGCGCCGCCCGCGCTGCGCGAGCGCGTCCTGCAATCGGGCTGGAAGGACCTGGCGCAACTGCCCTGGATCGGCGCGCCAGCGCAGCACCATGAGCAGGCCCTGCTGCTGGCGCTGTTCGCCCGCCAGGGGCTGAGCCCCAATCAGATCGTGGAAAGCGATGCCGCCGCCGCGCCTGAGAGCCTGGTGCGCGCCGGCCTGGGCCTGGCGCTGCTGCGCGAGGACCGCGCCCTGGCCGCGGCCGAGCATGGCTGCGTGGCCATCTGGCCGCATGCGCGCGTGTCGGCGCAGCTGGGCTTCATCCATCCGCGCGAGGCCGAGCACGACCCGGCCCTGGTGGCCACGCTGTCGCAGCTGCGCAGGGTCTGGGGGCTGACCGAGGTTCAGGCGGCGGCGCCGCCGCCGGCCTGAGGGGTGCCTGCCTGGACGATGGCCTCGACCAGCGCATCGAGGCTGCCCTGGCGTTCCTGCTCGCCCACCTCGAACAGCTCCAGCACGCCGGTGCCGCGCAGGATGGCGAAGGCCATGGCCGCAAAGCCCTGGGGGCGGGGATGGTGGGCCGCGATCTCGGGGAAGACGTCCAGGAAGCGGGTGTAGAACACGCTGTCCACATGTACCCGGCGCGCGTCCACGCGGTCGAACAGCGAGGGGGAGGCCTTGCAGCCGAAGAACATGCTCCAGGCCGCCTGGTAGTTGGCCGCGCCGAAGATGTTGTCCCAGGCCAGGGTGACGAAGGCCTCGGCACGCTCGCGCAGGGGCAGGGCCTTGTCGGGCCAGACCGTGCCCTGGTCGCTCAGCGGCTCCATGACCTCGATGACCAGCCGCTCCATCAGCGCATCGCGGCTCTCGAAGTGGTGCTGCAGCGCGCCCAGCGACACATCGGCGCCGCGCGCGATGGCCTGCAGCGTGGCGCTCTTGAAGCCGCCCTCGCGCAGCAGCGCCAGGGCGGAGTCGATGATCTTGCGTTGCGTTGTCTCCACACGCTCGGTCTGCGGCGTGCGTGCGCGCCGCTGCGTGGCGGACGTCGTCATGTTCTGGGCTCCAGAGGGCAAAAAAATAATAGTAGATTGTTTTTGTTTGTTGCGGGCGTTCAACCGTTGCCGGAGTGCGGCATGGCGGGCGGCAATGCGTCGATGGCCTTCGCTACTCCTTCTTTTTGGGCTTGTCCATAGGGATAAATTACAAGAAATAATAATTTATTGTTTTTTATAGTTGATACCCATCAACAAGGGGCGCACAAGGCCCCGCATTCCAACAGGCACCCCACGAGGAGACATTGCCGTGAAGACCACCGAAGTGTTCCAACCCCTGCGCCGCCGCGCGCCTTGCTGAGAGCCGGAGCACCCCCTTGATGCACAGTTCTTCCTCGCAGGGCCATCTGGAGCGCAGGCTCAAAAACCGCCATATCCAGCTCATCGCGCTGGGCGGCACCATCGGCACGGGCCTGTTCCTGGGCTCGGCCGGCATCATCGAGCTGGCCGGCCCGTCCGTGCTGCTCGGCTACGCCATTGGCGGGCTGATCATCTTTTTCATCATGCGTTTCCTGGGCGAGATGCTGGTCGAGGAGCCCAACGCGGGCTCGTTCAGCTATTTCGCCAACCGCTACCTGGGCCGCTTCGCGGGCTTTCTGGCGGGCTGGAACTGTGTGGCGCTGTATGTGCTCGTGGGCATGCTGGAGCTGACGGCCGCAGGCAAGTTCATCCAGTTCTGGTGGCCCGGCATACCCACCTGGGTGACGGCGGCGGTGTTCTTCGTGCTGATCAACGGCGTGAACTTCATCAACGTCAAGGCCTATGGCGAGTTCGAGTTCTGGTTCGCGCTGATCAAGATCGTGGCCGTGATGGCCATGATCGGCGCAGGCCTGTATTTGCTGTTCAGCGCCGACCGGCCCGAGCAGACCGTGCGCAACCTGTGGACGCACGGCGGCTTCTTCCCCAACGGCTTCTCAGGCCTGGTGATGGCCTTCGCCTTCATCATGTTCGCCTTCGGCGGCGTGGAGATGCTGGGCTTCGCGGCGGCCGAGACCGACCAGCCGCGCACCGTCATCCCCAAGGCCGTGAACCAGCTGATCTACCGCGTGCTGGTGTTCTACATCGGCTCCATGGCCGTGCTGATGTCGCTGATGCCCTGGACCGACCTGCTGGGCCAGCTCAAGTCCGGCGGCGACACCTACAGCAGCAGCCCCTTCGTGCTGGTGTTCTCGGGCCTGGGCGAGAACGTGGCCGCCCACCTGCTGAACTTCGTGATCCTCACGGCCACGCTGTCGGTCTACAACAGCATGGTCTACAGCAACAGCCGCCTGCTGTACGGCATGGCCAGCGAAGGCAATGCACCGCGCTCGCTGATGCAGGTCAACCGCCGCGGCGTGCCGGTGCGGGCCATCGTCTATCCGGCCATCTTCACGGCGCTGGCCATCGTGCTGAACTATGTGGCGCCGGCCGGCGTGCTGGAGCTGCTGATGTCGCTGATCGTGGCGGCCCTGGTGATCACCTGGACCATCATCATCGTGGCGCACTGGCGCTTTCGCCGGGCCCATGCGGCACGCGGGACCGTGCTGGGCTTTCCCGCACCGGCCGCGCCGCTGACCAATGCCATCTGCCTGGCCGCCATGGCCCTGGTGGTGGGCGTGATGCTGCTGACACCGTCGGTGCGGTCCTCCGCGCTGGCCATTCCGATCTGGGTCCTGGTGGTCTACGGGGCCTATCGCCTCGTGTTCCGCCAACGTCCCACGCCTGTGCTGGAATCCGTACTGGAACCCGCGCACATCCCCCGTTGATACCTTCAAGGAGAACCAACCATGGCAGACCTGTTCGACAACCCGATGGGCCTGATGGGCTTCGAATTCGTGGAATTCGCATCGCCCACGCCCGGCGTGCTGGAGCCGCTGTTCGAGAAGCTGGGCTTCACCCTGGTGGCCAGGCACCGTTCCAAGAACGTGCTGCTGTACCGCCAGGGAGGCATCAACTTCATCATCAACAATGAGCCGGGACAGGCCGCCTATTTCGCGGCCGAGCACGGCGCCTCGGCCTGCGGCCTGGCCTTCCGCGTCAAGGATGCGCACCAGGCCTACAAGCGCGCGCTGGAGCTGGGCGCGCAGCCCGTGGAAATTCCCACCGGCCCCATGGAATTGCGCCTGCCGGCCATCAAGGGCATCGGCGGCGCGCCGCTGTACCTGATCGACCGCTTCGACGAAGGCAAGTCCATCTACGACATCGACTTCGAGTTCCTGCCCGGCGTGGACCGCAACCCCAAGGGCCACGGCTTCCAGGTGGTGGACCACCTGACGCACAACGTCTACCGCGGCCGCATGACCTACTGGGCGGACTTCTACAGCAAGCTGTTCAATTTCCGCGAGATCCGCTACTTCGACATCTCCGGCGAATACACGGGCTTGGCTTCCAAGGCCATGACGGCGCCCGACGGCCTGATCCGCATTCCGCTGAACGAGGAATCGCGCCAGGGCGGCGGCCAGATCGAGGAATTCCTCATGCAGTTCAACGGCGAGGGCATCCAGCACATCGCGCTGCTGACGGACAACCTGCTGGACTCCATCGACCAGCTGCAGATGGCCGGCATTCCGCTGCTGACCGCGCCCAACGACATCTACTACCAGAACCTGGAAGGCCGCCTGCCCGGCCACGGCCAGCCCGTGGGCGAGCTGCAGGCACGCGGCATCCTGCTGGACGGCACGACCGAGGGCGGCCAGCCGCGCCTGCTGCTGCAGATCTTCTCCCAGCCCATGCTGGGCCCCGTGTTCTTCGAGTTCATCGAGCGCAAGGGCAACTACCGCGAAGGCTTCGGCGAAGGCAATTTCAAGGCCCTGTTCGAGTCCATGGAGCGCGACCAGATCAACCGCGGCGTGCTGCAGGCCGAGGCACCGCAGAGCGCCTGATCCCGACGGACGCAGCGCGCCCGCCCGGCCCTGGCCGGGTGGGCGCGCTGTCGTCAGGGTAAACACGGGCGGCCCTACACTCGGTGCCCATGAATTCCCCCTCGATGCAACCGGTGGCGCTCGGTCAAAGCGCATTGCAAGTCAGCCCCATCTGCCTGGGCACCATGACGTTCGGCGAGCAGGTCGGCGAGGCCGAGGCCTTTGCCATCATGGACCGCGCGCTGGAGCGCGGCGTGGACTTCTTCGACACGGCCGAGATGTATGCCGTGCCCGCACGCTCCGAAACCTGCGGCGCCACCGAAACCATCATCGGCCGCTGGTTCGCCCAGCGCCCCGGCGCGCGCGCCAGGGTCGTGCTGGCCACCAAGGTGGCCGGTCCTTCGCGGGGCATGCCCTGGGTGCGCGAGGGCAAGGGCATGACGGCGGCCGACATCGCCGCCTCCTGCGAAGGCAGCCTGCGCCGCCTGGGCACGGACGTGATCGACCTCTACCAGATCCACTGGCCCGAGCGCAATGTGCCGGCCTTCGGCCAGCTGTACTACGACCCGTCCAAGGAAAGCTCGCAGACCGGCATCCATGAGCAGCTCGAGGCGCTGGGCCGCCTGGTCCGTGAAGGCAAGGTGCGCCACATCGGCCTGTCCAACGAAACGCCCTGGGGCGTGCACGAATTCGTGCGCCTGGCCGAGCAGCACGGCCTGCCGCGCGTGGCCTCGGTGCAGAACGCCTACTGCCTGCTCAACCGCAGCTGGGAAAACGGCATGGATGAAAGCTGCCACCGCCTGGGCGTGTCGCTGCTGGCCTATTCGCCGCTGGCCTTCGGCCTGCTCACGGGCAAGTTCGACGTGCATGCGCCCACCGATCCCGCTGCGCCGCAGGCCGCACGCATTGCGCGCTACGAGTCTGTGCGCAAGCAGCGCTGGGGCCGGCCCGAAGCCCTGGCCGCCGCGCGCCGCTACAACGCGCTGGCGCGCGAGCATGGCATGACGCCCACGCAGCTGGCGCTGGCGTTTTGCTACACCAAGTGGCAGGTGGCCAGCACCATCATCGGCGTGACCTCGGTGGCCCAGCTCGATGAGGACCTGAACGCCTGGGGCACGCAACTGTCGCCCGAACTGCTGTCGGCCATCGACGCCATCCGCTGGGAAGTGCGCGACCCCGCGCAATAGGCCTCAGCCCTGCGCAATAGGCCTAGGCCCTGCGCCTTCAGCGGCTGCACTCGCCCTTGAGCGCAGCGGCCGCCAGCATGGGCAGACTCAGCAGGCCCATGCCGCCGCCCTTGAACTCGCCCTTCATGCAGTCGCCCTGGGCGGCCTGGCGCATGCCGCTGGCCAGCGGGTCCTCGCGCTGCGCATGGATCTGGGGCCTGACCAGGCCCTGCCGGGCCGCCGACTGCACGGCCTCGCGGCCTGCGGCCGAGTCCAGCAGGCGGCCCATGGCCCTGGCGCTGCGCGCGGCGTCCGGAGCGGCCTCGGTGTCGGCGAGCACAGGCGCTTGCGCGGCGGCTGTCGCGGCCTGCTCCGTGGCCTTTGCAGCCCCTGCGCTTTGCATTGAAGGCGGTGCGACGGCGGCGGTGTCCGGCCGTCGCGTAGGCGCGGGCGCGGGCGCCGGTCCGGGCCGGGCAGCCGCTGCAGCAGGAGATGGCGCCGGCGCCGGCGTCGGCGTCGAAGTCGGCGTCTCGACCCAGACCACCTGAAGGCGGTGCGCCTCGGCCTGCCCGGTGCCGGGCCGCGCAATGTCCGGGGCCAGACCCTGCCACAGCAGCGCCCCGTGCAGCAGCAGCGACAGCAGCAGGCCCGCGATCAGCCGCAGCCGCCCGCTGCTCAAGCCTCGGGCCCTGCCACCCATTCCAGCAGGTCACCGGGCTGGCACTGGAGCGCCTCGCAGATGCGCTCCAGCGTGTCGAAGCGCACGCCGCGCACCTTGCCGCTCTTGAGCAGGGAAATATTCTGTTCGGTGATGCCGACCATCTCGGCCAGTTCGCGCGAGCGCATCTTGCGGCGGGCCAGCATCACATCGAGGTGGACGATGATGGGCATGGTTCAGTCGCCATCCCGGAATCGGTTGGCGTCGCGAAGGAAGATCACCAGGGTCAGCAGGAATAGGCCCAGCAGCACCAATGCGGCCTCGTACAGGTGCAGCGAGAGCTGGCGCTGGCCGGGGAGCACCATGAGGTGGATCGTGATGGGAACGCCGCTCATACGAATCCCGCGTTCTCGTCGGCGATGCGCCGCGCCTGCAGCATCACATGGGCGATGGAGACCAGCACCACGCCGAGCAGGACCAGCAGGCCATCGTGCCAGTACAGGCCCAGCGTGACGAAGCGCTGCCCTGGCGGATTGCCCATGCTGGCCGCCACCGACATCAGCGCGCGCGTGAAGGGCAGGGCCAGCGCGCCCGCCAGCACCGTCCAGGCAAAGCGCATCAGGGCGTGCTGCGCCTGCTGGCCGAAGACACGGCCCTGCAGGTACTCGCCGAACAGTGTCCACAGCTGGCGCAGCGCATACAGGCCGCAGCCCACGGGCAGCAGGCTGACCAGTGCGGTGCGCCAGCGCGCAGCCATGTCCAGCGGCTGGCCGGGCGGCATGCCCAGCAGGCCTTGCGCCTGGCCCGAAAGATCTTGCGGCGACAGCAGGGCGGCTGCCGGCAGGGCCAGCAGCGCGACGGCACCGAGCGCAATCAGGATGCGCGCCGCCTGGGAGTGGCGCCTGAGGGCGTTGCCTGCGGCGTGGGGCGTATAGTTCATGGCACAGCCTTGTATTGATGAATCGATAAAAAATTATTGTAAAACGATAAAAAATTCATGTCCAAGAAAAACTCTCATGTCAGCGAGACACCGGCCACCCAACTGCTGCGCGCCCACAAGGTGGAGTTCACCGAGCACCCCTATGAGTACCTGGAACACGGCGGCACCGAGCACAGCGCGGCCAGCCTGGGCCTGGACGAGCACATGGTGGTCAAGACCCTGGTGATGCAGGACCAGGACGCCAGGCCGCTGATCGTGCTCATGCACGGCGACTGCAAGGTCTCCACCAAGAACCTGGCGCGGCAGATCGGCGCCAAGAGCGTGGAGCCCTGCAAGCCCGAAGTCGCCAACCGCCACAGCGGCTACCTGGTCGGCGGCACCTCGCCCTTCGGCACGCGCCGCGACATGCCGGTCTATATCGAAGAGAGCATCCTGGCGCTGCCGCGCATCGCCATCAACGGCGGGCGCCGGGGCTTTCTGGTGCAGCTGGACCCGCAGGTCTGCGTGCAGCTGCTGGATGCACGGCCCGTGCACTGCGCGCTGGCAGAATAGATGCCCTGAAGAAATGAACACGACTTGCGCACACGGGAAGGCGGCCACCGCCTCCACCGGGTTCGCGCAGGTCCTGATGAAAAACATGTGTCGGCGATCAGGGAGGGCGGGCCATCATGGCCGGCCGGATCGCGCGCCGGCGCTCCACAGACCGGCCAAGGACTTCAATTGAACGCGCTCTACCCCCTTCTCGCCACCGTGGCGGCCTACCTGATCGGCTCGCTGTCGTTCGCCGTCATCGTCAGCCGGGCCATGGGCCTGAATGATCCGCGTACCTATGGCAGCGGCAACCCCGGCGCCACCAATGTGCTGCGCTCCGGCAGCAAGGCGGCAGCGGCCGTCACCCTGCTGCTGGACGCCGCCAAGGGCTGGCTGCCCGTGGCCCTGGTGCAATGGTTCGGCAGCCGCTTCGGCATGGGCGATGGCACGGTGGCCATGGTGGCGCTGGCTGCCTTTCTGGGCCACCTGTACCCGGTGTTCTTCCGCTTCAAGGGCGGCAAGGGCGTGGCCACGGCCCTGGGCGTGCTGCTGGGCATCAGCGTCTGGCTGGGCCTGGCGGTGGCGCTGACCTGGCTGATCATTGCCGTGTTCTTCCGCTATTCCTCGCTGGCGGCCCTGGTGGCCTCCGTGTTCGCCCCCGTCTACTACCTGCTGTGCAGCGGCGTGGTCTGGTATGCCGAGACACCGATTGCCGCCGCCATCGTCGCCATGGCGGCCCTGCTGATCTGGCGCCACCGCGAGAACATCCAGCGCCTGATGGCCGGCAAGGAATCCAGGCTGGGCAGCAAGAAGGCCGACCCGGCAGCAGCCGCCGCGGCCAAGCCCGGCACGGCCAAAGGCAAGCCGCATTGACCGTCGCCGCCGCGCTGCGCACCACGGGCGCAGCTTGCGTGCGGGGCGTGGCCGGCCGGTCACGCTCCAGGCCCTCTCTTCACTGACGACCTTCACACATGGCATCCAGTCCATCGCAGCGCGTATACCGCGCACCATGCCCCGGCTGCGGCGCGCCCGTGGAATTTGCCAGCGCCCAGGCCAGCTATGCCGTCTGCGAGTTCTGCCGCAGCACCGTGGTGCGCCAGGGCGATGTGCTGCAGCGCCGTGGCTCCATGGCCGAGGTCTTCGAGGACTACAGCCCCCTGCGCATCGGCGCCACGGGCCAGATGCTGCGCAACGGCAAGCCCGAGCACTTCACTCTGGTCGGGCGGCTGCAGCTCAAGAGCGAGGCGGGCGCCTGGAGCGAATGGGTGGCCGCGTTCAGCGATGGCGCGCTGGGCTTCCTGAGCGAGGACAACGGCCAGTTCGTCTGGTCCTGGCCCTGGGAGGCCGAGGCCCTGCGCAACGGGCCGTTCAAGGCCTCCGACTGGCTGCTGGGTTCGCAGCGTGTGCTGGGCGGCAAGAGCTTCACGGTCAGCAGCGTGCAGAACGCGCGGCTGGTATCGGCCCAGGGCGAGCTGGCGCAGCTGCCCGAGCCTGGCACACCGTACCGGCTGGTGGAGCTGCGCAGCGAGCAGGGCCAGGTGCTGTCCGTGGACTTCTCCGTCCAGCCGCCCGCGCTGAGCCTGGGCGAGCGCGTGGTGCTGGACGACCTCAGGATGCAGGGGCTGCGCGACGGCGCCTCGCTCAAGGGTGAGCAGGGCCGGCACTTCAACTGCCCCAAGTGCGGCGCCGTGGTGCCCGTGCGCTTTTCCACCACCAAGAGCCTGAGCTGCCCCAGCTGCGGATCGCTGGTGGACCTGAGCCAGGGCATTGGCAAGGAATTGGCCTATGCGGAACAGAACGAGCCCGTGCGCCCGGCCATCCCGCTGGGCAGCAAGGGTGTGCTGGAAGGCCAGCAATGGCAGGTGGTGGGCTTTCAGCACCGCATGGGCCAGGAGCCTGGCGACGACGAGAGCTTTGGCTGGGAGGAGTACCTGCTGTTCAACCAGAAGGCCGGCTTCGCATTCCTGGTCGATTCCTCCGATGGCTGGAGCATGGCCCGCGTGACCACGGGCGTGCCCAAGCTCTCCAAGAACCGCAGCACGGCCAAGTACATGGGCCGGCAGTACCAGCTTGAATCGCGCTACACGGCCGAGACCACCTACGCCCTGGGCGAGTTCTACTGGCCCGTGCAGCGCGGCCAGACCACGCGCAATGTGGACTATGTGAGCGCAGGCGCGCAGAACAAGGCCTTCCTGGCCAGCGAGACCGAGAGCGGCGAGACCACCTGGTCGCATGGCAGCGCCGTCTCGGCCACCACGCTGGCAATGGCCTTCGGCCTCAAGCAGTTGCGTGACCGCTCGCAGGTCGGTGTGATGTCGGGCAGCCGCTTCGGGCTGTGGACCATCATCATCGGGCTGCTCATCCTCTGGCTGGTGTTCGTCACCTTGCGCGGCTGCGCATCGCGCCCCAACTGCGACCCCAATACCGACGCCAACTGCAACAGCTACACCCGCAGCAGCGGCGGCTCCTGGGGTGGCTACACCTCGGGCGGCAGCCACAAGTAAACAACGGAGAAACTGATCATGAACTTCGACTGGCTCAACCCCGCCGCCTTCTTCGGCTCGATCCTCTATGCGCTGGTGGGCGTGGTGGTGTTCTGGCTGTGCTTCTTCATCATCGACAAGATCACACCCGTGGACATGTGGGCCGAGATCGTCGAGAAGCACAACAAGGCGCTGGCCATGGTGGTGGCCGCCATGTGCCTGGGCATCAGCATCATCGTCGCTGCCGCCATCCACTGAACGGGGCCGCCTGGCCCCCGCATTCCCCATCTCCTGCCGATACGCAGCCCGCCTGAAAAGGTGCGGCTGCGCTGCGCATGGCGGCGTTGCTGCGTCGCAACAAATTCCTTGTCGATGGTGAGTTTGCAAATGATATTCGTTTGCATTCTAAATAAAATCGCCCCCTTCATTCGAAGAGAGGGTTTCCATGACAGACCATCAAGCTGCCCGCAGGGCAAGGATTTCAGTGGGTGTGACCGCTGGCATCATCACCACCGCGCTGGCGGGCGCGGTCCATGCCCAGGAGGCCGCCCCAGCCGATCCGGCCCAGGCACAGACGCAGACGCAGCCTCAACAGGCCCACACCCTGCCTACGCTGCAGGTCAACGCCTCCCAGTACGACCCTGACGACGTGCGGCCCGAAGGCGTGACCACGGCGACCAAGACCTACCTGGCGCCCAAGGACATCCCGCAGACCATCGACACGCTGGAGGTCAACAAGTACAAGAGCTACGGCATCAACGACCTGGCCACCATGCTGGACGGCGTTCCCGGCGTGAACACCAGCTACGACATGCGCGGCGAAGGCGTGTACATCCGAGGCTTCAAGGCCGACGAGAGCGACATCTACCGCGACGGCGTGCGCGAGAGCGGCCAGGTACGCCGCAGCACCGCCAATGTGGAGCGCATCGAGATCCTCAAGGGCCCGGCCTCGGTGCTCTATGGCCGCAGCGCAGGCGGCGGCGTGGTCAACATGGTGAGCAAGCAGGCGCGTTTCGATGCCAAGAGCAGCATCACGCTGCGCGGCGGCTCCTGGGACAACGTGGGCGGCACCATCGACATCAACCGCGTGCTCAACGAGAACGTGGCCGTGCGACTGACGGCCGACCGCGAGCAGGCCCACAGCTTCCGCGAAGGCATACGCAACCGCAACGAGATGGTCTCGCCCAGCATCCTGGTGGACTCGCGCACGGGCTGGCGCTGGACCGGCCAGTACACCTATGACAACGTCTGGCGCGTGCCCGATCGCGGTCCGGTCTATGACCAGCTGCCGGCCGGTGTCTCCATCCGCAAGGGCTTTGCGGCGCCGGGCGACTATGTGGAAGACCGCCTGCGCGTGCTGCGCTCCGACCTGTCCTACGACTTCAACAACCGCTGGAGTCTGCGCTGGGTGGCCAGCAAGCGCGAGGCCAGCCAGGATTTCGACCACTACTTCGCCGGCACCTACCGTGCCGCGACCGGCAAGATCACGCCCAACTACGCCTGGCAGCAGACCCGCAACACCACGCTGTCCAACACGCTGGACCTGACGGGCAAGTTCAGCACGGGCAGCATCCGGCACGATCTGCTGGTGGGCCTGGAGGCCAGCGAGGAAGAGCGCGCGCCGCGCGTCGGCCAGCCCGGCAGCACCTTCGCCTATGACCCGTTGCAGCCCATCGTCTGGCCCAGCCGTCCGGCGCAGGGCAAGCCGACCCAGGACAACTATCACAAGGGCAAAGGCCAGGCGCTGTACATGCAGGACCTGGTCAGCCTGACCGAGCAGTGGAAGCTGCTGCTGGGCCTGCGCTACGACAGCTATGACTTCCAGAGCACCAACAAGATCGCCAACCTCACGCGCAAGACCGACGGCAACGGCTTCAGCCCGCGCGTGGGCGTGGTGTGGCAGCCGGTGCGCGAGCACAGCTTCTATGCGTCCTGGAACAAGAGCTACTCGCCCTATGGCGGGCGCGGCATCCTGACCGTGGAAACCGCCGTGGGCGCGGTGCCGGACGACGAGCCCCAGTACTCGCGCCAGTCCGAGGTCGGCGTCAAGAGCGACTGGCTGGGCGGCGCGCTGTCCACCCAGGTCTCCGTCTACCAGCTGGAGAAGTACAACATCCGCTACCGCCCCGATCCCGAGAATGATCCCTACACCTGGGCCATCCGGGGCAAGGACCGTTCGCGCGGCATCGAGTTCAGCGCGGCCGGCCGCGTGGCCGGTTCCTGGTATGTGCGCGGCGGCGTGGCCTTCATGCAGGCCAAGGTGGCTGAAGACGCGCAAAACCCTGCCAACGTGGGCCTGTACCTGCGTGACACGGCCAAGCGCAACGGCAACCTGTTCCTGCGCTATGCGCCCAAGGGACCCTGGTATGGCGAAGTCGGCGTGACCTACACGGGCAGCCGCTTCACCAACGCCGCCAACACGGCCATCCTGCCCGGCTACTCGCGCTGGGATGCGCTGGTGGGCTGGCGCCAGGACGCCTGGACGGTGACCGTGGCGCTGTCCAACCTGTTCGACAAGCAGTACTGGCGCTCCGGCTCCATGCCGGGCGCACCGCGCAGCGTGCTGGTCAGCGCCAACTACCAGTTCTGACGGAACCCCCAGGAGGCGCGCGGCGCCTTCTCCCGTTGCACGGCGCTTCTCGCGCACACGGGGGGCGCATCGCGCACAATACCGGCCGTGCAAACCTCAGCCTCTCTTGCCGGCGCGCAGCCGGCGCGCCCCATCGACATCGCCCTGCTGGTCAGCGTCTTCGTGATCGCGGCCTGCGGCCTGCTCTATGAGTTGGCTGCGGGCGCGCTGGCTTCCTATCTGCTGGGCGATTCCGTCCTGCAGTTCTCCACCATCATCGGCAGCTACCTGTTCGCCATGGGCATAGGCTCCTGGCTGTCGCGCTATTTCGAGGACCACCTGCCTGCGCACTTTCTGCGCATCGAGCTGATGGTGGCCCTGATCGGCGGTGCGTTGCCGGCCACGCTGTTCATTGCCAATGCCTACGCGCCCGGCGCGTTCCGGTTCCTGCTGTACGGCATGGTGCTGGTGGTGGGCACGCTGGTGGGGCTGGAGATTCCGCTGGTGATGCGCATCCTCAAGCGCAATGTGACGCTCAAGGACCTGGTGTCCCAGGTGCTGACCTTCGACTACCTGGGGGCGCTGGCCGTGTCGCTGGCATTTCCGCTGCTGCTGGTGCCCAAGCTGGGCCTGGTGCGCACGGGGCTGCTGTTCGGCTTCATGAATGCGGCGGTGGCGGTGTGGGCGCTGCTGCTGTTTCGGCATGAACTGCGGCGCCCGCGCGCCCATGCCCTGGCCTGCGCGGCCGTGCTGGCCCTGCTGGGCACGGGCATCTGGGGCGCCGACCATCTGACGCGCCTGGCCGACGACCATTTCTACCAGGACCGCATCGTGCTCTCCAGCAGCTCGCCCTACCAGCGCATCGTGGTGACGCAGGGACGCCAGGGCGCGCGGCTGTACCTCAATGGCAACCTGCAGTTCGCGCAAGGCGACGAGTACCGCTACCACGAGGCCCTGGTCCATCCCGTGATGGCCGCGCATGGCGCGCCCAAGCGCGTGGCCGTGCTGGGCGGCGGCGACGGCATGGCCGTGCGCGAGGTGCTCAAGTACCCCTCGGTGGAGTCGGTCACCCTGGTGGAACTGGACCCGGCCATGACCGACCTGTTCAAGGACAACGCCATGCTGCGCCGGCTCAACGGCGATGCGCTCAGCGATGCGCGCGTGCGCATCGTCAACACCGATGCCTTCCACTGGCTGCAGCAGGGCGGGGACACCTTCGACGTCGTCATCGTCGATTTCCCCGACCCGACCAATTTCGCCATCGGCAAGCTGTTCACCAACAGCTTCTATGCCTTGCTGGACAAGCGCCTGGCCGCCAGCGGCTACGCCGTGGTGCAGACCACGTCGCCCCTGATCGCGCGCAAGAGCTACTGGACCGTGGTGCAGACCATCGAATCCATCGGCCTGCAGGCCACGCCCTACCACGCCCATGTGCCCAGCTTTGGCGAGTGGGGCTTCGTCATCGCCAGCCACCGGCCCTGGCGCGAGCCCGATGCGCTGCCTGCGGGCCTGCGCTTTCTGAGCGCGCAGACCATGGCGCTGATGTTCGACTTTCCGCTGGACATGGCGCGTGTGCCGGCCGAGGTCAACCGCCTGTCCAACCAGGTGCTGGTCAATACCTACGAACGCGAATGGGGCAGGGTGGAGCGTTGAGCCCCGACCGCCCGTCTTTGTGGAGCCGGCGCCAATGGCTGCAGGGCCTGGCCGGCGGTGCGGCCGCAGGCCTGGCCGGCTGCACGCCAACGCCGCCTCGTCTGGAAGACCTGCCTGGTGGCTTCAGCGGCGTGGCGCTGGAGCGCGGCCATGCCTTGCGCGCGTTCTGGCAGCGATTGGGCCAGGGCCTGGCGCTGCCGGCGCCGGCCGTGGTGCACCGCGCCAACGTGGTGATCGCCGGTGGCGGCATGGCGGGCCTGGCGGCTGCGCGGGCGCTGGAGCTGTCGGGGGTGCAGGGCGTGGCCCTGCTGGACACGCAGCAGGCCATGGGCGGCAACAGCCAGGGCGGCAGCATTGCGGGCCTGCCCTGTCCGCTGGGTGCCCACTATCTGCCCCTGCCCGGCGACGATGCGGCCGAGGTCCAGGACTGGCTCGAGGCCCTGGGCCTGCGCCAGCGCCGCGCGGGCCGCTGGCAGTACGACGAGCGCCATCTGTGCCACAGTCCGCAGGAGCGCCTGTTCTGGCAGGGCGCCTGGCATGAGGGCCTGCTGCCCGTCGATGGCGTGGCGCCGCGCACGCTGGAGCAGTACGAACTCTTTGCGCGCAGCGTGGCCCAGGAGATGGACAGGGCGCCCTTTGCCATGCCGTCCATCCGCGTCTGGCAGCGCCAGGGCCGGCTGCCCGCCGCCCATGCCGCGCTGGACGGCCAGACCATGCAGGCCTGGCTGGTCCAGCAGGGCATCGATGATGCGCAGCTGATCTGGTATCTGGAGTACTGCTGCCGCGACGATTTCGGCGCGGGCCTGGCGCGGGTGTCGGCCTGGGCGGGCCTGCACTATTTCGCCAGCCGCCACGGCTTCTCGGCCCCGCGCCGCCAGGATGAGCGCATGCCCGAAGACGCGGGTGATGCCGTGCTGACCTGGCCCCAGGGCAATGGCTGGCTGTCGCAGCAACTGGTGGCCGGGCTGGGCTCCACCGACCTGCAGACGGATTGCAGCGTGCTATCCATCGCCGAAGGTGCCGACGGTGTGGAGATCGACGTCTACCACCACGGTCGCCAGCAGCACGAGCGCTGGCTGGCCGCGCGCTGCGTCGTGGCCCTGCCCAGCTTCATCGCGGCACGCGTGGTGCGCGATGCGCCGGACTTCCTGCGCGCGGTGGCCGGCCGGCTGGACTGGGCGCCCTGGCTGGTGGCCAACATCCATCTGCAGCGGCCGCTGGCCGACCGGCCCGGCGCCGATCCGGCCTGGGACAACGTGCTGTTTGCCGATCCGAATGCGGGCGGTCTGGGCTACGTGGACGCGGGCCACCAGGGCCTGGACCGGCTCACGCCCCGGCCCACGGTGCTCAGTTACTACCAGGCGCTGGGCGACTGGCCTGACGGGCGCGCGCAACTGCTGGGCCAGCCCTTCGGCTTCTGGCGGGACCGCATCGTCGGCAGCCTGCTCGTTCCCCATCCCGACCTGCTGCACAAGGCCACGCGCATGGAGATCACGCGCTACGGCCACGCCATGGCCATACCCCGTCCCGGTGACCAGCAGCTGCTCAGCCAGGTGGCGCTGCAGTCGCTGCACCGGGGGCGCAGCGCGCTGTGCGCCGGCGAGCGCGTGGCCCTGCTGCCCACGCCGGGCACGCGCCGCCTGTGGTTCGCACATTCCGACTGGGCCGGCTACTCGGTACTGGAGGAGGCCTTCACGCGTGGCCACCATGCGGGCCTGTGGGCTGGCGCGCGGACCTGACACGGGCCGCGGCGCCGGTGTCGCGCGCTTCAGGCGCCAGATCGTTCAGACAGGGCCGGGCATCTGCACCATGCGGTACAGCGACTGGCTGCCGCGTGCGGCCAGCACGCCCAGCTGGGCCAGCGTGCGCGGGTCCAGCTCCAGCGTGATGGCGGCGCGCGCCAGTGCCGAGCGGATGCGGGGGCCGTCCTCGCCTTCATGGATGACGGGCGGATACAGGCTCGCGCCGTCGGCGCCGATCACGCTGGCCACCAGCGGCGGCTGCGGCGGCTCGCCACGGCGCAGCACCACGGCGATGTCACCGTTGTCCAGCCGCACATAGGTGCCCGGCGGGCACAGGCCCACGGCGCGCACCAGCGCGAAGCCCACCTCGTCGGAGTAGCGCTGCTGCTGGGTGAGCGCGCGCAGCGACTCGGCGGCGCTGCGGCCTTCGCGTGACTTGCGCGGGCTGATCAGGGCGGCGTAGCGGTCCACCGTGCCCAGGATGCGGACCAGCCGCTGCACGGGCGCCAGCGTGGACAGCGGCTGCTGCGGCACGGCCTCGTGGTGGTGGCCCACCAGCTCCAGCCACAGCGCATCGTTGACGAACAGCCGCGCCAGCAGGGCCTGGCTGTGCAGCGGGTGGCGCTGTACGGCCTGCTGCTGGGCGGGGGTCAGCGGCTCGCGCTGCAGCGCCAGTTCGTCCTGCAGCGCGTTCATGCCGATGTTCATGGTCAGTGCGCCATACACCAGGGTGCGGTGTTCGGACTCGTCCAGGCGCAGCTCGCGCGCCAGCACATGGCACAGGCAGGCGCAGACCAGGGCATGGGAGGCGCTGTAGCCCACGGTGGACGAGCAGGCGCGCTGGAACATCAGGTACAGCGCGGCATCGCTGTCGTGGGCGATCAGCTCCTGCAGCCACAGGTCGATCTGCTGCAGCTTGACCAGGAAGCCCTGCACCTGCAGCGGCGCGGACAGCAGCACGGACAGTGCGGCCTCCAGGTCGGACCACAGGCCCAGCAGGTCTTCGTAGGAATCGTCGGGGCGTCGGCTCATCGTTGGCGGGGTGCGGGAAGCGGGGCGCATGCAGGCCGCATCAGCGCCGCTCCAGCACCATCTCGCTGCCCTGGCGGGTCATCTGGACGTGGGCAAGAAAGCTGTTGCCCAGCAGCACATAGGGCATGGGAAGAGGGGCGACCACGGCGTCCACACCGAAGACCTCGACATCGCCCACGCGCACCGAATCCAGCCGCAGGCGCCAGCCCTGGGCATCGCCGTTGGCGGTGCGCATCATCACCGGCTGGCCCTTGAGAAAGGGCAGGCCCATGCGTTCGGCGTCGGACCGGCCGATGGCGACCGAGCTGGCGCCCGTGTCCACCATGTAGACCATGGTCTTGCCATTGATCTGGCCGCGTTCGATGAAGTGCCCCCGGTTGTCGGCCTTGAGCACCACGCGCCGGCCGAGCGCGGGATCGCCCGCCGCCGCGCCCCGGCCGCCCAGGCTGATGGGCGCCTCGCCCAGGCGCAATGTCTGGCGGCGGCCCTTGATTTCCACCTCGGCCGTGTCGCCCGATACCTGCAGCACGCGCACGTCCTGCAGGCTGTCGCCCGCCGCCAGCGCGCGCGGCGTGCCGCCGTCTATGACCAGCAAGGCCTTGCTGCCCAGCACGCCGCTGAGCGCCACGGACTGCGCCGTCGCCGATGGTGGAGCCAGCGCGGCCGCTGCGGCCAGGCTCAGAAGTACGGCACGTAGGTGGCGCATGGGGTGGCTTGTGGCGCAGAGGCGGGTGCCAGGCGATCAGTCGCGGAAGTTGTTGAAGGACAGGGGATGGTCGGCCAGGTCCTTGCGGATCAGGGCCATGGCGGCCTGCAGGTCGTCGCGCTTGGCGCCGGTGACGCGCACGGCGTCGCCCTGGATGGCGGCCTGCACCTTGAGCTTGCTGTCCTTGATCAGCTTTTGCAGCTTCTTGCCCAGCTCGGCCTCGATGCCGTTCTTGACCTTGATGGTCTGCTTGAGCTTGTCGCCGCCGATCTTCTGGGCCTTCTGGATGTCCAGGAAGCGCACGTCCACGCTGCGCTTGGTCAGCTTGTTGCGCAGGATGTCCTCGACCTGCTGCAGCTGGAAGTCGGCATCGCCGAACAGCGTGATTTCCTTGTCCTTGAGCTCGATGGCGGCCGAGGTGCCCTTGAAGTCGAAGCGTGTGCCGATTTCCTTGGCGGTGTTCTCCACGGCGTTCTTCACTTCGACGAAGTCGGCTTCGCACACGGTGTCAAAAGAAGGCATGGCAAATATTTCCTGTAAATGTTCTGAAAAAGTACCGCAGCGCGCGGCCGGGCGATGCGGACGCGGGGCCGGCGGCGCAGGGAGGCGGTGCGACAATCCGGTCGATGTTAGTCGAGAAAAATGTTCCGCTGCAGCATTGCAACAGCTTCGGCATCGCCGCCCGTGCCCACACCCTGGTGCGCGTGCGCAGCGACGAGGACGTGCGCCATTTCCTGGCCGATCCGCTGTGGGGCCGCCAGCCCGTGTTCGTGCTGGGCGGCGGCAGCAATGTGGTGATCACGGGCGACGTCGATCCCGTGGTCCTCAAGATGGAGATAGCGGGCATGCGCCTGCTGCGCGAGACCGAGCGCCACTGGATCGTCGAGGCCGGTGCCGGCGAGCGCTGGCACGACCTGGTGGCCTGGACCCTGTCGCAGGGCTACGGCGGCCTGGAGAACATGGCGCTGATTCCCGGCACCGTGGGCGCGTCGCCGGTGCAGAACATCGGCGCCTACGGATTGGAGCTGCAGGACCGCTTCGAGTCGCTGGATGCCATCGACCTGGCCACGGGGGAGTCCTTCACGCTGGATGCCGCGCAATGCGCCTTCGGCTACCGCGACTCGGTGTTCAAGCATGCGCCGGCCGAGCCCACGCCCGTGGCGCGTGCGCGCATGAAGGGCGTGCCGCCGCGCGGCATGGGCCTCAAGGGCCGCGCCGTGATCACGCGCGTACGCCTGGCCCTGCCCAAGGACTGGAAGCCCGGCCTGGGCTACCTGGACCTGCAGCGCCGCCAGGCCGAGGCGGGCGTGGCCGAGCCCACGGCCCGCCAGATCTTCGACTGGGTGTGCGAGATCCGCCGCGCCAAGCTGCCGGATCCGGAGCACATCGGCAACGCGGGCAGCTTCTTCAAGAACCCGACGGTGACGCCCGAGCAGTGCGCCGACATCATTGCGCGCGAGCCCCGCATCGTGCACTACCCCATGGACGACGGCTCCATCAAGCTGGCCGCCGGCTGGCTGATCGATGCCTGCGGCTGGAAGGGCAAGTCCATGGGCCGCGCCGGGGTGTATGACAAGCAGGCCCTGGTGCTGGTCAACCGGGGCGACCGGCACAGCGTGGACAGCAGCGTCACGGGCGGCGAGGTCATGACGCTGGCCGGAGCGATACAGACCAGCGTCTACGAGCGATTCGGCATCCGCCTGGAGCCCGAGCCCGTCGTAGTCTGAGCGGCCTTGGGCGGTCCTTGGGCGGTCCTTGGGCGGTTCTTGAGGGGCACGGCGGCAAAAAAACAGCGGCCCGCAGGGCATTGCCGCCTGCGGGCCGCTGCGCATCAGCGCCTCAGTGGGCGGAGTGACTGCGCCAGTCCATATAGTCCTTGTCGGTCATCAGCACCCACAGCGCGAGCACCAGCACCACGATGCCCGACACCACGGCATTGCGCATGGCGTCCATCTGGCCGGCAAAGCCCAGCACCCAGGGCGAGATCACCATCCACAGACCCAGCAGGCCTTCGGTCCATTCCTCCCACGCGCGGGGCATGAAGATGGCTCCCAGCGCAGCGGCAATCAGCGCCAGTCCGATGACCACGCCGTTGGCCGTGGGCGCCATCTGGTCCTGGAACCCCAGCACCCAGGGCGAGACTGCCAACCAGACTCCCAGCAGGACGTTGAGCGGGTCCTGCCAATGCTTCATGTATTTCATGGCTGCACCTCCTGCCGCCACGACGAATGAGGGCGGCAGCTGGTTGGATCAAGGGCGCAGCATGCAGGTTCCATGAGGATTTTTGCGAAAGTGCATGCTTACCATGGCATCTCGCCCTTGTTCACCTTGGCGCCGATGTCCAGCGACAGCGCCATGCCGGCCTGCGGGTAGGCCTGCTTCATGGCGCCGATCAGCTCGGCACTGTTTGCGGCCTTGGCGGCGGCGGCCTCGAAATGCTGGAGATAGTCGCGTGTATAGGCGATGGCGCTGGCGTCCATGGCCGTGCCGGCTTGCATGTGGCCGGGCACGACGACAGCGGGCTTGAGGGCCTGCATCTCGTCCAGCTGCGCCAGCCAGGCCTTGCGCTCGGCGCTCTTTTGCGTGTCCGCCGTCCAGACATGCAGGTTGCCGAACACGCCCACGTTGCCGACGATGGCCTGCAGCGCAGGCACCCAGACATAGGGGCGGTGGGCCAGCGGGCCGGTGGTGCCGCGCAGCTCCAGCGCCTGGCCGTCCACCATCACCGTATTGCCTTGCAGGGCCTCGGGCAGCACGGGATGGCTGGGGGCGTTGGCGCCCATCTTGGGGCCCCAGAAGGCCAGCTTGCCCTGCAGCTTGGACTCGATCTTCTCGCGCACGGCCGGCGTGGCCACCACCTTGGCCTGCGGGAACAGGCTCTTGAGCACTTCGGCGCCGAAGTAGTAGTCGGGGTCGGCATTGCTGATGAGGATGGTGGTCAGCTGCTTGCCGCTGTCCAGCACATTGGCGGCAATGCGCAGGCCGTCGGCGCGGGTGAAGCCGCTGTCCACGACCACGGCCTCCTTGGCGCCGGTGATCAGGGTGGAGGTCACGGCAAAGCTGTGTTCGTCGGCCTGGTAGACCTTCATCTGCAGCGGGGCGGGCGCCTGGGCGTGGGACAGGCCGGCCGACAGGGCCAGGGTGAGCGAAAGCAAGGTGGTGCGAAGCATGTCGATTTCCTTTGAAAAAAGCACAAGACAGAAACGGGTGGCAGCGCCGTGCTGCCATGGGTGGTACTTTAGTTTTTGAAATCGAGCAGATAAACGGCAGAATATGCGCTTGTTTGTTGCAGAAATTGAGCATATCCATGGACCGATTGCTGGCGATGCAGGTGTTTGCCACGGTGGCCGAATGCGGCAGCTTCACGGCGGCGGCCGAGCGGCTGGACCTGTCGCGCGCCATGGCCACGCGCCATGTGGAGTCGCTGGAGCAGTGGCTGGGCGCGCGCCTGCTGCACCGCACCACGCGCCGTGTCTCGCTTACCGATGCCGGTGCGCAGTGCCTGCGCTACAGCCAGCAGATGCTGGCCCTGGCCGATGAGGTGCAAGGCGAGATGCGCGCCGGCGACAGCCAGTTGCGCGGCCTGCTGCGCGTGACCTGCAGCATGTCCTTCGGCCATGCGCAGATGGCGCCGGCCATTACGCAGTTCATGCGGCTGCACCCGCACCTCAAGATCGACCTGCTGGTGGACGACGGCGCGCTGGACCTGGTGCAGCAGCGCATCGACCTGGCCATACGCATCAGCGCCGATCCGGGCGCCGCACTCATCGGCCGGCCGCTGGCCGTTTGCGAATCGGTGCTGGTGGCCTCGACCGCCTATCTGGATGCGGCTGGCCGGCCGCAGGCACCGGCCCAGCTGCAGGCGCACCGCTGCCTGGGACACATGCGCGTGGGGCGCAATGTCTGGCAATTGACTCGCCGTGACGATGAAAGCGATGAGCAGCAGATCGCCGTCACCACCTGGTTCAACGCCAACGAAGCCACCGTGCTGGCCGCCGCTGCCGTCGAAGGCGCTGGCATTGCCTTGCAGCCAACCTACCTGGTCCAGCCCATGCTGCAAAACGGCCAGCTGGAGCTGGTGCTGCCCGACTGGCGCCCGCAGCCGCTGACCGTGCATGCGCTGTACAGCTCGCGCCGCCATCTGCCGGTGGCCGTGCGGGCGCTGCTGGATTTTCTCGTGCAGCGTTTCGAGGGCGCGCACTGGTAGCGAGGGCGTAAAAAAAAGCCGCCTTGCGGCGGCTTGTGGGATGCAAGTGTGCGATTTTCTGGCCCATGGCGTCGCGTGCTTGGCGGGCGCGTTCTATGCCAGGGACGCCGAGCAAGGGCCTACGCCGGCCGCGCCGCCCCGCAGCGAGGGCGTCGTCCCCCTCCCTCGCGAAGCGAGTAGAGAGGCGCCGTGCAACGGGGGGAAGCGGCGTCAGCCGCTCAGGGGGTGTAGGTCATTCCTTGCCGCCCAATTGGGGCAGGGCGGTGCTGGTGCCCAGGGACAGCAGGCCGGCCTTGGCGTAGATGGCCAGCTTGTCGCGGGTGTCCATCAGGTCCAGGTTGCGCATGGTCAGCTGGCCGATGCGGTCGGCGGGGCTGAAGGGCGCGTCCTCGACCTTTTCCATCGACAGGCGCTCGGGCGCGTAGGTCAGGTTGGGCGATTCGGTGTTCAGGATGGAGTAGTCATTGCCGCGGCGCAGCTCCAGCGTCACGGTGCCGGTCACGGCGCGGGCCACCCAGCGCTGGGCGGTTTCGCGCAGCATGATGGCCTGCGGGTCGAACCAGCGGCCCTGGTACAGCAGGCGGCCCAGGCGCAGGCCGTTGATGCGGTACTGCTCGATGGTGTCCTCGTTGTGGATGCCGGTCACCAGGCGCTCGTAGGCGATGTGCAGCAGGGCCATGCCGGGGGCTTCGTAGATGCCGCGGCTCTTGGCTTCGATGATGCGGTTCTCGATCTGGTCGCTCATGCCCAGGCCGTGGCGGCCACCGATGCGGTTGGCTTCCAGGAACAGCTCCACGGGATCGGCGATTTCCTTGCCATTGAGGGCCACGGGGCGGCCTTCTTCGAAGGTCACCGACACTTCCTCGGCCTTGACCTCGACCTCGGGCTTCCAGAACGCCACGCCCATGATGGGGTTGACGATGCGGATGCCGCTGTTCAGGAACTCCAGGTCCTTGGCCTCGTGCGTGGCGCCCAGCATGTTGCTGTCGGTCGAGTAGGCCTTCTCGGCGCTCATCTTGTAGCCGAAGCCCTCCTTGGTCATGAAGGCCGACATCTCGGCGCGGCCGCCCAGCTCGTCGATGAAGGTCTGGTCCAGCCAGGGCTTGTAGATCTTCAGAGCGGGGTTGGTCAGCAGGCCGTAGCGGTAGAAGCGCTCGATGTCGTTGCCCTTGAAGGTCGAGCCGTCACCCCAGATGTTGACGTCGTCTTCCTTCATGGCGGCCACCAGCATGGTGCCGGTCACGGCACGGCCCAGGGGCGTGGTGTTGAAATAGGTGATGCCGCCCGTGGAGATGTGGAAGGCGCCGGCCTGGATGGCGGCAATGCCTTCGCCGGCCAGCTGCGCGCGGCAGTCGATCAGGCGGGCCTGCTCGGCGCCGTACTCCATGGCCTTGCGGGGGATTTCGTCGTAGTCGGCCTCGTCGGGCTGGCCCAGGTTGGCCGTGTAGGCGTAGGGCAGGGCGCCCTTGTTCTTCATCCAGCGCAGGGCAGCGCTGGTGTCCAGGCCGCCCGAGAAGGCGATGCCGACCTTCTGGCCGACGGGGACGTTTTGCAGGATGGTTTCCATACGATGCTTCTCTCAATAACGATGGCGGCTGGCGTGCGGGACGCGGCTGCCGGAAAACACGGAAGGCGTCTGGGCGCCGTCAGGTCGAATGCGTCGGTCTGCCCAGGCGCTCAGGCGCTCTTAGGCGTAGTGGCAGATGTAGTGGTAGGCCTCGGTCACGCGGATGTCGAACTTGGAGTTCGCAGGCACCTGGAAGGACTCGCCGGCCTTGGAGGTCAGCCACTGGTCCGAGCCGTCGAGCTTGTACTCGCAGGAACCGGCCACGCATTCCATGATCTCGGCGGCGGCCGTGCCGAAGGTCAGCTGGCTGGGCAGCACCACGCCCGCAGACTTCTTCGTGCCATCGGCCAGCGTGAAGCCATGGCTGATGCATTTGCCGTCGAAATAGACATTGGCCTTGGTGGTCAGGGTGATGCCAGAGATGGTTTCGGTGGTCATGGAAGCTGGGCAGAGGGTGGACTAAACCGCCCATTTTAGGCCAGCACCCGGCCGCTGCCCGTACGTGCTGGCCGCCGCCATGCAAAAAGCCCCTTGTCGGGGCTTTGCATGCGCAGGTCCGTCTCAGCGGCGCCAGCCGTGGCGGTAGCCGCCGCGCCAGCCGTGATAGCTGGGGCGCGAGGCGTAGTACACGCCGGCAGCAAGGGCTGCTCCAATCACCACGGGAGCCACATAGTCACCGGCCGAATACACGGGCTGCACAGGCTGGGGGGCGTAGTAGCCACCGCCGTCGTAGTAGTTGTTCTGGTAGACCACGGGCGGCGGCACGGGTGCGGTGGAGTACGCGGCCTGGGGCGGCTGGTTGGTGCCGTAGTAGCCGTTGCTGCCATAGGCCGCGCTGTTGGCGGCGGGCTGCACGCTCAGCGCGATCCAGTCCCCGGGCGGCGTGGTGGTGCGCGTCGTGTAGTTGCGGCCTGCGTACTCGTAGACCACGTCATAGGCCACGGCGCGGTTCTGGTAGTAGGTCTGGGTGGTGCAGTTGCGCACCGTCTGGTACTGGGGCTGGCCCGTGGCCTCGGCCTGGTTGCCCAGCATGGCGCCGCCGATCACGCCGGCCGCCGTGGCGGCCGCGCGTCCGCCGCCATGGCCGATGGCGTTGCCGACCACGCCGCCCGCCAGGGCACCCAGAACGGCGCCCGCGCCCGAGGTGCGCTGGCCGGTATAGACGTTTTCATCGCGGCAGACCTGCTGGGGCACGGCCACCTGCTGGGTCACCGGGGTCACCGACAGCACCCGGCCTTGCTCCTGGGCCAGGGCCACGGTGGCGGTCGTGGCCGCCAGCGTCAAAAGAACCAGGGATTTCATGATTGCACTCCTGTTGCGCTGGCGGTATTTCCTGCCAGGCTCCATGCAAGTGTATTCCTCGGGCCTGGAAAGCAGTTTGCGGTCGCGTAAATCCACGTAATAAGCTGTTCCAGGCCTGATGGCAGAGTCAGCGCTTGCCCCCGTGGGCCATCTCTGCCCAGGCGTCGGGCGCAAAACCCACGGTGATGCGTCCCTGCGGCCATTGGACGACCGGGCGCTTGATGACGCTGGGCTGCTGCTGCATGAGGGCTGCGGCACCGGCCCCATCCTGGGCGCCGGCCTGGGTGTCGGCATCGAGCTTGCGCCACGTCGTTCCTTGGCGGTTGAGCAGCTTTTCCCAGCCGACAGCCTGCATCCAGGCGGGCAACTGCTCGGCGGGAACACCCTGTTTCTTGAAGTCGTGGAATTCGTAGGCGATGCCCTGGTCGGTGAGCCAGGCGCGGGCCTTCTTGACGGTGTCGCAATTGGGAATGCCGTAGAGCGTCACAGTGTTTGCAGTGGTCATGATTGGTTGCAGTTGCCGCAGTCAATGGATGGCGAGGACCCCATAAGGACACTGTCCCTGGGTAACAATAGCGCGCAGTATGCACACCTCATTTCCCACATTGGATGCATGGCTCGCCTATTGCGAGCGCCTGCACCCCAAGAATATTGCGCTGGGCCTGGATCGCGTGCGCGAAGTTGCCCAGCGCCTGGACCTGCGTTTCGACTGCCCCGTGATCACGGTGGCGGGCACCAACGGCAAGGGCTCGACCTGCGCCATGCTGGAGGCCGTGGCGCTGCAATCGGGCTTTCGCCCCGGCGTCTACACATCGCCGCATCTGGTGCATTTCGAGGAACGCTGCCGCGTGGGCGGCGAGATCGTGAAGGCCGCCGAGCTGCTGCCGCAGTTCGAGGCCGTGGAGCAGGCGCGCGTGCAGGGCACGGAAGTGGCGCTCACCTATTTCGAATTCACCACGCTGGCCATCCTGCGGCTGATGAGCCAGTCCAGGCTGGATGTGGCGATTCTCGAGGTGGGCCTGGGCGGGCGGCTGGATGCCACCAATGTGATCGACGCCGATTGCGCCGTCATCACCAGCATCGACATCGACCATGTGGAATTCCTGGGGCCGGACCGCGAGAGCATCGGCCGCGAGAAGGCCGGCATCATGCGCGCCGGCCGGCCTGTGGTGGTCAGCGATCCCATGCCGCCGCAAAGCGTGCTGGACCATGCACAGGCCATTGGCGCCGATCTCTGGCGCCTGGGCCAGGACTTCAATTTCTCGGGCGACAAGCAGCAGTGGGGCTGGGCCGGACGCGGGCGGCGCTATGCCGGTCTGGCCTATCCGGCGCTGCGCGGCGCCAACCAGCTGGTCAATGCATCGGGTGCGCTGGCCGCGCTCGAGGCCATCCGCAGCCGCCTTCCGGTCACGGCCCAGGCCGTGCGCACGGGGCTGGCCATGGTCGAGCTGCCGGGCCGTTTCCAGATCATTCCGGGCCAGCCCACGCTGGTGCTGGACGTGGCGCACAACCCGCATTCGGTGGCGGCGCTGACGGCCAACCTCGATGCCATGGGCTACTTTCCCTGCACGCATGCGGTCTTCGGCGCCATGCACGACAAGGACCTGGCGCCCATGCTGGCCAGGATTGCCCCGTTGATCGACCGCTGGTATCTGACCGACCTGCCCACGCCGCGCGCCGAGAGCGCCGAGGTGCTGCGCCAGAAGATCGAAGCCCTGCCGCCCGCGCCGGGCGTGCCGCGCGAGATCTCGCTGGCCACCTTTGCAAACCCGCAGCTGGCGCTGGATGCCGCGGTTCTTGCAGCAGGTCCCACTGATAGAATCGTGGTCTTTGGCTCGTTCTTCACGGTGGGCGGCGTGCTGCAGGACGGCCCGCCCCGGCTGAACGCCAAGCATCTGGGCACCTGAATCCAGTGATCCGCACCGCAAACGGCCATCGTGGCTGCCTGTGGTGGCCGATCTGAACGAGTCCGCACTCCATGGCATTTTTCAATTTTCGTTGGCCCGGCAAAAAAGACGACGGTGATTCGTCGTCCGCATCGAGGCGGCCCACACGGCTGGGACAGGCGGAAAGCGTCGATGTCATGCGCCGCCGGGCGCGCCACCGCCTCATCGGCGCTGCCGTGCTGGTCCTGGCGGGCGTGGTGGGTTTCCCCCTGCTGTTCGACACCCAGCCGCGTCCGATTCCCGTGGACATCCCCATCGAGATTCCCGACCGCGACAAGGTCGCTCCTCTGGTCGTGCCCGGCGCCAATGCCGTGGACGCCCATCCGCACCAGGGCGCCGCATCCCCGGCAGGCCGCGTGCCGGCCCAGGCCTCGCTGGGCGCCGACGAGGAAGAGGTTCCCATGGGCAGGCCTTCCGTGCCCGTGGCGCCGGCCGTCTCGCAGGTGGCTCCGGTCAAGCCGGAAGCAAAGCCCGAGACCCGGCCGGAGGCAAAGCCTGAGCCCAAGCCCGCCGCCAAGCCTGAGACCAAACCCGAGCCCAAGCCGGAACCCAGGCCCAAGCCCGAGCCGGCCAAACCCGAACACAAGCCGGAGCCCAAGCCCGAACCCAAACCCGAGCCGAAGCCAAAGCCCGAACCCAAGCCCGAGCCGTCCAGGAGCGACGACGCCGCGCGTGCCCGGGCCCTGCTGGAAGGTCGCAGCGCACCGGCGGCTGCTGCGGCGACGGACGAGCGCTTCATCGTGCAGGTCGGCGCCTTCTCCGATGCCGGCAAGGCCCAGGAAATCCGCGCCAAGCTGGAGCTGGCGGGCCTGAAGACTTTCACGCAGGTGGTGGACACCAAGGACGGCAAGCGCACGCGTGTGCGTGTGGGCCCGTTCAACGGCCGTGCCGAAGCCGACAAGGCGGCGGCGCGCGTCAAGGGCCAGGGCCTGCCGGCGTCGGTGCTCAAGCTCTGAGGCGGTGACGTACATCTTGATCTTGCAAAGCAGCACAGGCGCACAGAGATAGCGTATGTCCACGGTGGACTGGGTTTTGCTGGCCTGCGTGCTGGCATCGATGCTGCTAGGCGCCTGGCGCGGGCTGGTGTATGAGGTGCTGTCGCTGCTCGGCTGGCTGGTGGCCTTCGTTGTGGCACGCATCTGGGCTGCCGATGTGGCGCTGTGGCTGCCCATGCAGGACTGGGACATGCAGCTGCGCTATGCCGCAGGCTTTGTGCTGTTGTTCGTGCTGGCGCTGTTCGGCTGGGGCCTGGTGTCCTGGCTGTCGCGCCGGCTGATCGAGGCGGTGGGCCTGAGGCCCGTGGACCGCACGCTGGGCGCGCTGTTCGGCGTGCTGCGCGGGGCGCTGCTGGCCCTGGTGGCAACAATGGTGATCAGCTACACGCCGCTGCACCAGGGGCAGTGGTGGCAGGATTCAGCCCTGGCGCCGTGGCTGATGCAGGCGCTGGCTGCGGTTTTGCCGCAGCTGCCGCAGGAATGGGGACGCTATCTGCCGGCTGCATGACAAGGCGCTGCAGCGCAGGAGTCGGCTGGCAGAAACAGTTTGGATAGAGAAATCGGGCGCAGGCGTGGCCAATGGGTGGCTGCTACGGCCCAGACAGCGAAGGGCGACCTTCGCAAACGGATGGAACGCAACTATGTGTGGAATCGTTGGTGTAGTCAGCACCGCGCCCGTGAATCAACTGATCTATGACGCCCTGCTGCTGCTGCAGCACCGTGGCCAGGATGCCGCCGGCATCGTGACCCAGCAGGAGCGCAAGTTCTTCATGCACAAGGCCAAGGGCATGGTGCGCGACGTGTTCCGCACCCGCAACATGCGCGCCCTGCCGGGCACGGTGGGCCTGGGCCAGGTGCGCTACCCGACGGCCGGCAACGCGACAAGCGAGGAAGAGGCCCAGCCCTTCTACGTGAACGCGCCCTTCGGCATCGTCATGGTGCACAACGGCAACCTCACCAACGCCAAGCAGCTGCGCGAGGAACTGTCGGACACCGACCACCGCCACACCAACACCGAGAGCGACTCCGAAGTCCTGCTCAACGTGCTGGCCCACGAGCTGGCCCGCGCCAGCAGCGGCGCACCGCTCAAGAGCGAAGACGTCTTCCAGGCCGTCAGCGCCGTGCACAAGCGCATCAAGGGCTCGTACGCCGTGATCGCGCTGATTGCGGGCTACGGCCTGCTGGCCTTCCGCGACCCCTTCGGCATCCGTCCCCTGTGCATGGGCCGCAGCGCCGACGGCACGGTGATGCTGGCCAGCGAATCCGTGGCCCTGGAAGGCACGCTGCACCAGCTCGAGCGCGATGTCGCTCCGGGTGAAGCCGTGTTCGTGCACAGCGACGGCCAGGTCGAAACCCGCCAGTGCGCCGAAAAGAGCGAGCTGCACCCCTGCGTGTTCGAGTACGTGTACCTGGCCCGTCCGGACTCGGTGCTCGACGGCATCTCCGTCTACCAGGCGCGCCTGAACATGGGCGAGACGCTGGCCAAGCGCGTGGTCTCCACCGTGCCGCCCAACGAGATCGACGCCATCATCCCGATTCCGGAATCCAGCCGGCCCAGCGCCATGCAGCTGGCCCAGCTGCTGGGCATCCCCTACCGCGAAGGCTTCGTCAAGAATCGCTACGTGGGCCGCACCTTCATCATGCCGGGCCAGGCCTCGCGCAAGAAATCCGTGCGCCAGAAGCTCAACGCCATCGGCAGCGAGTTCAAGGGCCGCAAGGTGCTGCTGGTGGACGACTCCATCGTGCGCGGCACCACCTCCAAGGAAATCGTGCAGATGGCGCGTGACGCCGGCGCCGTCAAGGTCTACCTGGCCTCGGCCGCTCCTCCGGTGCGCCATCCCAACGTCTACGGCATCGACATGCCCACGCGCGCCGAACTGGTGGCGCATGGCCGCACGGTCGAGGAAATCCGCCAGGTCATCGGTGCCGACGCGCTGATCTACCAGGACGTGGCCGCCATGAAGCAGACCGTGGGCAAGATCAACCCGCAGGTGCAGGGCTTCGAGGCCTCGTGCTTCGACGGCGTCTACATCACGGGCGACATCTCCGAGGACGAAGTCACGGCACTCAATGAAGGCCGCAACCGCGGCGGCGAGGAAGAGTCCAGCGACGCCTCGCGCCTGTCCCTGCCCAACGCCCAGGAAGCCTGAGCCCGAGCCCGAGCCCGAGCCCGAGCGATTGGGCTTCAGTGACAATACGGGGGCGGGCCTGAGGCCCGCCCTTTTTTGACAAATGAGCTAAAAGCGCTGGTGCTGGAGGACTGCAGGCTGCAACGCCCAGCAAGTCCCCAGGTGACAAGTGCTTCTAGCTCCTTTTTTCCGGGCACCGCCACCGCTGGCGGTCTGCGCCCGATCCCCAAGGACTATCAACGTGACCAACAAGACACTTCCCGAAGGCCTGCATCCCGATACGCTGGCCCTGCGCGTGGGCGTGGAGCGAAGCCAGTGGGGTGAGCACAGCGAAGCCCTGTACATGACCAGCAGCTTCGTGCAGCCCGACTGTGCAACGGCCGCACGCCGCTTCGCCAATGAAGAGCCCGGCTACACCTACAGCCGCACCTCCAACCCCACGGTCACCAGCTTCGAACAGCGCCTGGCCGCCATGGAGGGCACGGAATGCGCGGTGGCCACGTCCACGGGCATGTCGGCCATCTTGCTCGTGGCGCTGACCACGCTCAAGGCCGGCGACCATGTGATCTGCTCGCAGTCCATGTTCGGCTCCACCATCAAGCTGCTGGGCGGCGAGATGGCGCGCTTCGGCGTGGAGACCAGCTTTGTCTCGCAGACCGATGTGCAGGCCTGGAAGGCGGCCATCCGTCCCAACACGCGCCTTCTGTTCGCCGAGACGCCGACCAACCCGCTGACCGACCTGTGCGACATCGCCGCGCTGGCCGAGCTGGCGCACGCCCATGGCGCGCTGCTGGCCGTGGACAACAGCTTTGCCTCGCCCGTGCTGCAGCAGCCTGCCAAGTTCGGCGCCGACCTGGTCGTGCACTCCGGCACCAAGCTGCTGGACGGCCAGGGCCGCGTCATGTCGGGCGCCGTCTGCGGCACGACGGCACTGGTGGACAAGGTCATGGGCACCTTCCTGCGCAGCGGCGGCCTGAACCTGGCGCCGTTCAACGCCTGGGTGGTGCTCAAGGGGCTGGAGACGCTGTCCCTGCGCGTGAAGGCGCAAAGCGCCTCCGCGCTGGAGCTGGCCACCTGGCTGGAGGCCCATCCCAAGGTCGCCCGCGTCTACTACCCGGGCCTGGCCAGCCACCCGCAGCACGAGCTGGCCATGCGCCAGCAAAACGGCATGGGCGGTGGCGTGCTGTCCTTCGACGTGGTGGGCGAGGGCGCCGAACAGCTGCGCGCCAACGCCTTCCATGTGGCCGACAGCACCCGGGTGTGCTCGATCACGGCCAACCTGGGCGACGTCAAGACCACCATCACCCATCCGGCCAGCACCTCGCATGGCCGCCTGAGCGAAGAGCAGCGCCGTGCCGCCGGCATCGGCCAGGGCCTGCTGCGCATCTCCGTCGGACTGGAATACCTGGGCGACCTCAAGAACGATCTCTCCCGCGGACTGGATACCCTGCAATGACACAAAAAGTACGTACCCGTTTTGCCCCGTCTCCCACGGGCTTCATCCACCTGGGCAACATCCGCTCGGCCCTGTATCCCTGGGCCTTTGCGCGCGCCACGGGCGGCGATTTCATCCTGCGCATCGAGGACACCGACGTGGAGCGCTCCACCCAGGCCTCGGTGGACGTGATCATCGAAGGCATGGCCTGGCTGCAGCTGGACCATGACGAAGGTCCGTTCTATCAAATGCAGCGCATGGACCGCTACAAGGAGGTGCTGGCCGGCCTGCAGGCTTCGGGCCATGTCTACCCCTGCTACATGAGCGTGGAAGAACTCGACGCCCTGCGCGAGCGCCAGATGGCCAACAAGGAAAAGCCGCGCTACGACGGCACCTGGCGCCCTGAGGAAGGCAAGGTGCTGCCGCCCGTGCCCGAAGGCGTGCGTCCCGTGCTGCGCTTCAAGACGCCGAAGGGCGGCGTCGTGGCCTGGGAAGACAAGTGCAAGGGCCGCATCGAGTTCCAGAACAGCGAGCTGGACGACCTGGTGATCGCGCGCCCCGATGGCACGCCCACCTACAACTTCTGCGTCTGCGTGGACGACATGGACATGGCCATCACCCATGTCATCCGTGGCGACGACCACGTCAACAACACGCCGCGCCAGATCCACATCTTCGAGGCCCTGGGCGCCAGCGTGCCCGTGTTCGCCCATCTGCCCACCGTGCTCAACGAGCAGGGCGAGAAGATGAGCAAGCGCAACGGCGCCAAGGCCGTCACCCAGTACCGCGACGAAGGCTACCTGCCCGACGCCATGGTCAACTACCTGGCCCGCCTGGGCTGGAGCCACGGCGATGACGAAATCTTCAGCCGCGCCCAGTTCCTGGAGTGGTTCAACCTCGACCACCTGGGCCGCAGCGCTGGCCAGTTCGACGAGGCCAAGCTGCGCTGGGTCAACGCCCAGCACCTGAAGGCCCTGGACGACGCGGCCCTGGCAGAGCTGGTGCGCCCCTTCGTGCTCAAGACCGGTCTGGACCAGGCCCTGCTCGACGCAGACGACCGCCTGCCGCGCATCTGCGCCCTGTTCAAGGACCGCTGCGAAACCCTGGTCGATCTGGCCGGCTGGGTGCGCCTGTTCTATGTGGACGCCTTCGACCGCAACGCCGAAGACCTGGCAAAGCACGTGACCGACGCCGTGGCGCCCGCCCTGGACGCCTTCGCCGAAGGCATCGCCTCGGTGGAGTGGAGCAAGGAAGCCATTGCTGCCCTGATCAAGGAAGTGCTCAAGGCCCAGGGCCTGAAGATGCCGCAACTGGCCATGCCGGTGCGCGTGCTGACGCTGGGCACGGCGCACACGCCTTCGGTGGACGCGGTGCTGGAGCTGCTGGGTCGTGAAAAAATTCTGGCGCGTTTGAAAAACCGCTGAAAACCTGTCTATAATTCGAGTCTCTGATGCAAACGCAGCAACTAACAAGAAGCAGCGATTGCAGCATGAAGGGGGTATAGCTCAGCTGGGAGAGCGCTTGCATGGCATGCAAGAGGTCATCGGTTCGATCCCGTTTACCTCCACCAAAATTGAGACTTGAGTTTGTAACGCAAGTTCTAGGATTGACCCTATCGTCTAGAGGCCTAGGACATCACCCTTTCACGGTGAGTACCGGGGTTCGAATCCCCGTAGGGTCGCCAAGTTTGCAGCACTTGGCTCGAAAGAGCGCAAAAGCTGTCTGCCAGGAGTGGTAGTTCAGTTGGTTAGAATACCGGCCTGTCACGCCGGGGGTCGCGGGTTCGAGTCCCGTCCACTCCGCCAAAATTTGTCGCTTGGTATGTAAGCGCCTTTGAAACACGAAGGCGCTTTTTTATCGGCGGATCACAGGCTGTGACCCTATCGTCTAGAGGCCTAGGACATCACCCTTTCACGGTGAGTACCGGGGTTCGAATCCCCGTAGGGTCGCCAAGTTTGCAGCACTTGGCTCGCAAGAGCACAAAAGCTGTCTGCCAGGAGTGGTAGTTCAGTTGGTTAGAATACCGGCCTGTCACGCCGGGGGTCGCGGGTTCGAGTCCCGTCCACTCCGCCAGTATCGGATTCTTGGGGGTATAGCTCAGCTGGGAGAGCGCTTGCATGGCATGCAAGAGGTCATCGGTTCGATCCCGTTTACCTCCACCAAAAATCGAGACTTGAGTTTGTAACGCAAGTTCTAGGATTGACCCTATCGTCTAGAGGCCTAGGACATCACCCTTTCACGGTGAGTACCGGGGTTCGAATCCCCGTAGGGTCGCCAAGTTTGCAGCACTTGGCTCGAAAGAGCGCAAAAGTTGCCTGCCAGGAGTGGTAGTTCAGTTGGTTAGAATACCGGCCTGTCACGCCGGGGGTCGCGGGTTCGAGTCCCGTCCACTCCGCCAGATTCCTTGTGCAGACCCTCGTGTTTGCGCAGACAAGAAGCCACCGTAAGGTGGCTTTTTTGTTTCTGGTTGTTGCGGTTTTTGGTGTGACTTCTTCACATGGAAAGCCTTTGTGCACAAAACACGATCTATTGCCCAGATTTTTTAAGGGCAAACCCGGAACTTTCCCTCAACATTCGTAACAATAGACGGTGTCCTGTTTGCAGGGCGTCCATCTTTCACCGACTCGTCTGCCCCGCTCCATGCGCCTTGCGCCATCGTTTGTCTTTTCGTTGCTGATGCTGCTGTCCATTTTCTGCGGGCAGGTGGCAGCTTCGGCATCTTCCGATGGACTGGAAGGCGATGGCCTGCTGGCGCACCATCCCGTCGTGACCATCGATGAGGAATTCCTCGAGGAACTCGCGGAAGTGGAGGAAGACGACGAGACCGAGTTTGCCGAGCTGACGGCACACAGCGGCAACAAGCGCCAGCTGCTGGCCCTGCTGGCCTGCGGCGAGGACCGTTCCGCCGAGATGTACTGGCCGCCCGAGCCCATCGCCGTGCAGGTGGTGTCGCTGTGGGCCCCGCCTTCGACCTATTCCCAGGCGCACCTGTCGCCCGCCCCGGGCCAGCTGCTGCGCCCTCCAAGACCTTCCCTGCTCGGCTGACCGCATATTGCGGCGCAGGCATGCCTTGTGCCCCTTGCGCCCCTTGTCGGCTGACGCATCCCACTGCCTGATCACTGCTCGTGCGCGCCTTGCTGGCGTGCACGCCATGCCGTCGTCCGCGCGCTGACTGCGCACGGCGCGGCCATGCCCGTTCCCGCGTGGTCCGCAGGGAAGGGCCCATCTCTTACTCAACCCCTCGACTGTCGCTTTGCGGCAGATGCATGCCATGGTGAATCCAACGGTATTGGCGGGAATGGCCCCCGCCCGTTTTCCATCCTGTTCGCGCAAGGTCCTGCAAGGCGCGATCTGCAGCCTGCTGGTGGGCTGGGGTGCTGGCGCTTCGGCGCAGTCCCACCCCCCTGGCAAGCCCCAGGCGTCCCAGGCGCCCCTGACGCAGGCGGCTCCGGCCGCCGCCGAGGCCGCCGAGGCCGCGGCGTCCCGTACGCCGATCGTGCCGAAGGCCGGTTCGGCCGCAGAGGCGCCTTCGGTGGCTTCGGCCGCCGCACAGCGCCTGCCCCAGCTGAGCCTGAACGAGGTCGTTCGCGCCGTGCTGGACCACAACCCCGATCTGCGCGCTGTCGAGCAGTCCCGGACCACGGCGCGCGCAGGCGTGGTCAGCGCCTCGGCGCTGCCCAATCCCAAGCTCGAATGGAACCAGGGCCGCAACAGCGCCCGCGTTCCGGGCGCGGCAGCCGGCACGGTGCAGGGCTGGGCCGTGGCCTTGCCCATCGAGAACCCCGCCGTGCGAGGTGCGCGCGTGGAGGCCGCGAGGGCAGGCGAGCAGGGCTCGGTGCACTTCGTGGCGACCACGCGCAATGCGCTGGTGGCCCAGGTGCGGCTGCGCGCCTACGAGATGGTGCTGCGCGAGGCGGAGGTCGAGGCCGCCAAGGAGGCGGTGCGCCTTCTGGAGCAGGCCCATGAGCGCGTCCGCGTCCGCGTGGACAGCGGCGAGGCGGCCCGCTACGAAATCATCAAGGCCGATGCCGAAATCATCCAGGCGCGCCAGCAGGAGCAGACTGCGCGGCTGCGTGCCGAGCAGGCGCAGCTGGCGCTGGGCCGCCTGGCCGCAGGCCAGCTGCCCGTGCGCTTCCGCCTGGATGTGTCGCTGGAGGATCCGCTGCGCATCGAGGACATGGGCGAGATCGATCCCATGGAGCATCCCGAACTGCGCCAGCTCAAGGCGGAGGTCGAGCGTGCCCAGGCGCGGCTTGACGGTGCCAAGGCCTCGCGCTGGCCGGGCGTGGAGCTGCGCTACGGCCAGACGCGCGAGCCCGACGTGCGCCTGAACACGGTGGGCGTGAGCATCCAGATCCCCTTGCTCGACCAGCACCGCGGCCCGATCGACGAGGCGGCCTCCGAGCTGGAGCGCGCGCGTCTGCAGCTGGAAGGCCGGCAGATCGAGCTGCGCCAGCAGACGCTGCAGGCCTGGAAGGAGCTGGAGATGGCACGACTGCGCACCCAGGCACTGAGCCAGGGTTCGGTGCGCGAGGCCGAGTCGGCCCTGCGCGTGGCCGAGGCCGCCTACCGCTTCGGCGAGCGCGGCATTCTCGATGTGCTCGATGCGCAGCGCGTGCTGCGCTCCATCCGTGCAGACCTGCTCGACGCGCGCTACCAGCTGCAGGCGGCGCGCATACAGCTCGAATACCTGGCGGGCCGCTACGACGATCCGTCCGCGCCGTGAAGCGCGCCGTCCCTGCCTCACACCCGAAATCAGAAACGAACATGTCCTTGAATATGCATCCGCAACCCATCGCCGCCCGCGCAGGCAGCAGCACCTTGGTGAACTCCCTGGCCCTGGCCGGCCTGCTGGCCGCAACGCTGGCGCTGAGCGCCTGCGGCAAGAACGAAGAGGCCGAAGCCAAGGCGGCGCCCGCAGCGGCCGCTGCGCAGGAGCAGGACCCGATGGAGGTCCGCGTGACCGCCGAGATGGCGCCCAACTTCGCCGTCAAGCCCGTGGCGCAGGCGCAGATCGCGTTGCTGCAGGAGGTGTCCGGCCGCATCGAGGCCAATGAGCGCCAGGTCACCCGCATTGGCGCGGCCGCCACGGGACGCGTGACCGAAGTGCTGGTCGAAGTGGGCGACCGCGTGCGCGCGGGCCAGGTGCTGGCCCGCGTGGCCAGCCCCGAGCTGACCACCGCCCAGCTGGCCTATCTGCGTGCACACTCCGCCGCCACGCTGGCCGAGCGCGGCGTGGAGCGCGCGCGCCAGCTGATAGCCGCCGACGTCATCGGCTCGGCCGAGCTGCAGCGCCGCGAGTCCGAGCTGTCGATTGCGCGCGCCGAGCAGCGCGCTGCCGGCGACCAGTTGCGCCTGATCGGCATTCCCGACAGCGCCATCGCCCAGCTGCGCGACAAGGGCACGCTGCAGTCGCATGCGGCCGTGCTGTCCACAGGGGCCGGCGTGGTGATCGAGCGCAAGGTCAGCTCCGGCCAGGTGACCCAGCCCGGCGATCCGCTGTTCACCGTGGCCGACCTGAGCAGCGTCTGGGTGGTGGGCGCGATCCCCGAGCAGATGGCCAGCGGCGTGCGTGCCGGCCAGGCCGTGGAGATCGCCGTGCCCGCCCTGGGCGAGCGCGTGCTGTCCGGCCAAATCGTGCATGTGGGCGACACCGTCACGCCCGAGACCCGCACCGTCACCATCCGCACCCAGGTGGACAACCCCGAGCGCGACCTCAAGCCCCAGATGCTGGCCACCATGCGCATCCAGGGCGAGGTGCGCCAGCTGCTGGCCGTGCCGGCCGAGGCCGTGGTGCGCGAGAACGACCGCGACCATGTCTTCGTCAAGAAGGGCGAGAACCACTACCGCCTCACGCCCGTCGAGCTGGGCACCGCCAGCGGCGGCATGCGCCCCGTGAACAAGGGCGTGGCCGATGGCACGGTCATCGTCACCACGGGTGCCTTCCACCTGAACAACGAGCGCAAGCGCGCAGAGCTGGAGTAAGCCCATGATCGCTTCCATGATCCGGGCCGCACTGAGCCAGCGGCTCATCGTAATCGTGCTCTCGCTGGTGCTGTGCGGCTTCGGCCTGCGCGCCGCCATGAACCTGTCGGTGGATGCCTTTCCTGACGTGACCAACGTCCAGGTCCAGGTGGCCACCGAGGCGCCAGGCCGTTCGCCCGAGGAAATCGAGCGCTTCGTGACCGTGCCGCTGGAAATCGCCATGACCGGCATGCCGGGCCTGGTGGAGATGCGCTCGCTCAACAAGAGCGGCCTGTCCATCATCACCCTGGTCTTCACCGATGCCACCGACGTGTACTTTGCACGCCAGCTCGTCACCGAGCGGCTGATGGAGGTCACGCCGCGCATGCCCGCAGGCATCATCCCCGTGCTGGGGCCGGTGTCCACGGGCCTGGGCGAGGTCTACCAGTACACGCTGGACCATCCCGACGACGGCAAGCGGGCCCTCACGCCCGAGGAGCTGACCGAGCGCCGCACCATCCAGGACTGGGTGGCGCGCCCGCTGCTGCGCTCCATTCCCGGCGTGGCCGAAATCAACTCGCAGGGCGGCTACGTCAAGCAGTACCAGGTGGAGGTCGATCCCGGCCGGCTGCGCCACTACGGCCTGTCCGTGCGCCATGTGGTCCAGGCCATCGCCGACAACAACGCCAATGCCAGCGGCGGCATCCTGCCCCAGGTCACCGAGCAGTACCTGATCCGCGCCGTGGGCCTGGTCCAGTCGCTGGATGACATCGGCAACATCGTTCTCAAGCAGGAAGGCGGCGTGCCGGTCTTCGTGCGCGATGTGGCCGAGGTCCAGCTGGGCCAGGAAGTGCGCCAGGGCGCCATCATCAAGGGCGGCTATACCGAAGGCGTCTCCGGCATCGTGCTGATGATGCGCGGCGGCAATGCCAAGGAGGTGGTCACCCGCGTGAAGGAGCGCGTGCAGGAGATCAACTCCAAGGGCATGCTCCCCGGCGGCCTGCAGATCGTTCCCTACTACGACCGTACCGACCTGGTCGACTCGGCGCTGTGGACCGTGGGCAAGGTGCTGATCGAGGGCATCCTGCTCGTGGTCGTGGTGCTCTTCATCTTCCTGGGTGACGTGCGCTCCAGCCTGATCGTGGTGGCCACGCTGATCATCACGCCGCTGACCACCTTCATCATGATGAACCGCTGGGGCATCTCGGCCAACCTCATGTCGCTGGGGGGGCTGGCGATCGCCATCGGCCTCATGGTCGATGCCACCGTGGTGGTGGTGGAGAACGTGTTCCACAAGCTCGGCCAGGCCGGCGACAGCATGGGCGCACGCGTGCGCACCGTGCTGTCGGCCACCACCGAGGTGGCCACGCCCACCATCTTCGGCATCGCCATCATCATCCTGGTGTTCCTGCCGCTGATGACGCTGCAAGGCATCGAAGGCAAGATGTTCGGCCCGCTGGCGCTGACCATCGCGATCTCGCTGGCCGTCTCGCTGGCCGTGTCGCTGTTCCTGTCGCCCGTGCTGTGCTCGTACTTCCTCAAGGGCGGCGCGGACCATGACACGCGCCTGATCGCCTTCCTCAAGCGCCACTACCTGCGCCTGCTGGACCTGGCCACCGCGCGCAACCGCGCCACGCTGGCCGTGGCCGTGGCGCTGCTGCTGGGCTCGCTGGGACTGTTCCCGCTGCTGGGCAAGTCCTTCATGCCCACCATGAAGGAGGGGGCGCTGACGCCGCAGATCAACCGCGTGCCCAGCATCTCGCTGGACGAGTCCATCCGCATGGAAATGGCGGCGATGAAGTCCGTGGCCGAAGTGCCCGGCGTGCTCAGCGTGGTCTCCAAGCTCGGACGCGGCGAATCGCCGGCCGATCCCGCAGGCCCCAACGAGTCCGACCCCATCGTGCTGCTGGACCCCGAGTCCGACCGCACCCAGGACGAGATCGACGAAGACATCCGCCAGCGCCTGTCCTCGATCCCGGGCGTGCAGATCGTGCTGTCCCAGCCGATCTCCGAGCGCGTGGACGAAATGGTCACGGGCGTGCGCTCGCAACTGGCCATCAAGGTCTTCGGCGACGAGCTGAGCGAGCTGCGCGACGTGTCCGAGCAGGTCGCACGCATCCTCAAGAGCGTGCCGGGCAGCACGGACATCCGCGTCGAGCGCCTCTCAGGCCAGCAGGCTCTGACCGTGGATATCGACCGCAAGGCGATCGCCCGCCACGGCCTGAACGTCACCGACGTGCAGGGCGTGATCGAGTCGGCCATCGGCGGCAAGGAAGTGACCACGGTCTACGAGGGCGAGCGCCGCTACAACGTGGTGGTTCGCTTCCCCGAGCCGTTCCGCGGCTCGCCCGCCGCCATCGGCGCCACCTTGCTGACCACGGCCACGGGCGCCCAGGTGCCGCTGAGCAGCGTGGCCCGCATCGAGCTGGTGGACGGCCCCGCGCAGATCAGCCGCGAAGGCGGCAAGCGCCGCGTGGTGGTGGGAGCCAACGTGGAAGGGCGCGACCTGGGCGGCTTCGTGACCGAAGTGCAGCAGCGCATCGACAGTGAAGTGCAGTTGCCCGATGGCTACTACTTCAAGTACGGTGGCCAGTTCGAGAACATGGAGCGCGCCATGGGCACGCTGCAGATCATCGTGCCGCTGACCATCGTGGCCATCTTCTTCCTGCTGTTCCTGCTGTTCAACTCGGTCAAGCTGGCCGGGCTGATCATCCTGGTGCTGCCCTTCGCCTCCATCGGGGGACTGATAGGCCTGTTCGTCACGGGCGAATACGTGAGCGTGCCGGCTTCGGTGGGCTTCATCGCGCTGTGGGGCATTGCGGTGCTCAACGGCGTGGTGCTGGTCTCCTGCATCCGCAAGCTGCGCGAAGATGGCATGAACGTGGCCGAGGCCGTGCGCGAAGGCTGCGTGCAGCGCTTCCGCCCCGTGATGATGACGGCCACCGTCGCGCTGCTGGGCCTGGTGCCCTTCCTGTTCGCCACCGGCCCCGGCTCGGAGGTGCAACGCCCGCTGGCCATCGTGGTGATCGGTGGCCTGATCTCGTCCACCCTGCTCACGCTGGTGGTGTTGCCGACCCTGTACCGCTGGTTTGACGAAAAACCGCTGGAAGCCTGATGAAGGAGACACTGCAATGACCATGAAGGAAATCCGGGCCATCGTGCGCCCCAGCCGCCTGGAGCGCCTGCGCGACGCGCTGCGCGCCATTCCCAACTTCCCCGGCGTGACGCTGTTCCGTGCCGAGGGCTTCACGGCCCCGGCGGCCATCGACAAGCGCAGCGTGAAGGAGGAGTTGACCGACTTTTCCGACAAGATCATGGTCTGCGTGCTGGCCGAGGCATCCATGGTCGAGCCCATCCGCGCGGCCATCACCTCGGCCTGTCACTCGGGCCAGGTCGGCGACGGCCTGGTCTGGGTGGTGGACATCGCCGAGATCCACCGCATACGCGATGGGCAAAGCCTGGCCTGACCCGGGCTGCAGCAGGGCGCCGGAATGCAGGGCGACATAAAAAAGTCATGCATTCCGGAATTGCCCCAAAAACGCTGTGCTACAATTTTTGAATCGCAGCAACGAAGCAGTGCAACGTTGCAGCAAGGGGGTATAGCTCAGCTGGGAGAGCGCTTGCATGGCATGCAAGAGGTCATCGGTTCGATCCCGTTTACCTCCACCAAAAATTGAGACTTGAGTATTTACGCAAGTTCTAGGATTGACCCTATCGTCTAGAGGCCTAGGACATCACCCTTTCACGGTGAGTACCGGGGTTCGAATCCCCGTAGGGTCGCCAAGTTTGCAGCACTTGGCTCGCAAGAGCGCAAAAGTTGCCTGCCAGGAGTGGTAGTTCAGTTGGTTAGAATACCGGCCTGTCACGCCGGGGGTCGCGGGTTCGAGTCCCGTCCACTCCGCCAGATTCCTTGTGCAAACCGCAGCGTTTGCGCAGACAAGAAGCCACCGCAAGGTGGCTTTTTTTCGTCTGCAGTTTCGCTGCGGGCCGCGTCTCGATGGGGCCTGCCCAGTGCGATGGCAGGGGCCTGCGCTGCAGGCAGTTCCTGCTTCCATCCCGATGTATCGGGCATCACCAGTCCGTCATGATCCAGGCCCATCATCCACGGCGAGGGAAAGCCATGGTGATGCGATGCGCCATAGGCGATGCCTGCCGATTTTCCACAGCCGATAGCCGTGTCTCCGTTTGCACTGGCGGGACGTCTTCCAGGCAGGTGTGAGCAGCCATTCCAGGCCCGGTCCTGTCGCCGGAACTTGTAATGCTTCTCATTTCAATGTTGGAAAACGTCAAAGGAGCGCCACTGCATGCCATGGTCCCGGTTCAAGTTTCAGCACGTCTGCAAGGCAGCACAGCCCTTGCCGATCCTGTTGCAGGACGCATGGATCCGGCGAGGGCGGCCGCCGCCCTGAGGCCGTCACGAGGCCGATCTAGGCCTGCCTCCCAAGTCACGCCGATGCGCATCGGCGCGCACTGATGCCCTGCGGTCAGCGGTTGTGCCGCCGCTTGCCGCCTGTGCCGAGGCCCGCTCCGCCCTATTGCACGGGCGGCACGCCGGCCGTCCATCGACCTGCGGTCGACATTTCCCCTTGATGTTCTTGCCTAGCTTGCGAGAGGAACTGCATCGTGTCCTTGAATCACACACATTCTTCGCTGGAAGAGGTCTTCATTGCTTCGCGTGGACAGTTGGTGAGGGTCGCGCGAAGAATTCTCAGGAATCCCGAACTGGCCGACGAGGCCGTGCAGGACACCTATCTGCGCGTTGCCGAGATGCGCAGCGATGCCGAGATCGCCAAGCCCGCCGCCTACTGGACGCGCGCCGTCTGCAACATGGCGCTGGACTACCTGCGCCGCCAGGAGCGCGAGAACACCTACCGCACCCACGGCGTGAATGTGGAGACGCTGGAGATACCGGACGGCCGCTCGCCCGAGCGCAGCCTGTTCGAGTCCCAGGCCATACGCCTGATCGACCAGGCCCTGGACGAGGTGCCGCCCAAGACCCGCGAGACCTTCGAGCTGTACCGCATCAAGGGCCTCACCCAGCGCCAGATCGCCGAGCACATGGAGTGCGCGCTGGGCCTGGTGAATGCCAGGATTGCCGACGCCTGCAAGGCCATCCATGTCCACCGCTCGCTGCTGGACCACCATTGAACGGTGCAGCCCCGCGCACGACCCGGAACCGGCGCGCACGCGGCGTGAACAGTTTCGGGTTTGGAACGTCATGTTCAACAGAGGCGCAGTACCGGATCGCCGCGATCCGGAACTGGCTTCGCCGATGTTCAACTGCACAAGGACGCCTGCATGTCTACAAGCTGCTTCGACCGCGAAGACGAAACCTTCATCGTTCTGGTCAACCACGAGGAACAGTATTCCATCTGGCCGCACTGGAAGGCCGTGCCCGGCGGCTGGACCGCCGTGGAGGGCGTGAAGGGCGACAAGAAAACCGTGCTTGAGTACGTGGACGCCACCTGGACCGACATGCGGCCCAAGTCGCTGCGCGTGTGGATGCAGCAGCAGGAGCAGGCGGGCTCCGGCGCCGCGCTGCACAAGGCCGATACCGATACCGATACCGAAACCGCAGCGGGCTGACGCGCATGCACGCGCCGCTGACCCTGCTGTGCCTGCCGTGCGCAGGCGCCAGCGCCACCATGTACCTGCGCTGGCGCAGGCTGCTGCCCCACTGGATCCGCATTGCGCCCGTGGAGCTGCCGGGGCGGGGCAGCCGGCTGGGCGAGCCTGCGGTCGAGGACTTCGGGCAGCTGGTCTCGCTGCTGTGCGCCGAGCAGCGCCAGGCCATGCGCGGCCGCTTTGCGCTGCTGGGCCACAGCATGGGCGCGCTGCTGGCCTTCGGCATGGCGCGGCAGTTGCGCGAGCAAGGCAGGGAGCTGCCGCTGGCCCTGGTTGCCTCGGGCAGCCCGGCACCGGCCTGCCGTGATCCCGAGCGCTTTGCGGGCAAGGGCGACGATGCGGCGCTGATTGCCGATCTGCGCAGGCAGGGCGGCACGCCCGAAGAGGTGTTTGCCAGCCCCGAGCTCATGCGCATCACGCTGGATGTGCTGGGGTCCGACTACCGCGTCTGCGAGAGCTTCGGCCATGTGCCCGCTGCGGGCCTGCCGCTGCCGGTGCACGTCTTTGCGGGGCGGCAGGACGACATCGAGGCGCCCCGCGTCCAGGCCTGGTCGCAGGAGGCCGCCGGGGCCTTCACGCTGGACTGGTTCGAGGGCGGGCATTTCTTCATCAGGCAGCGCGAAGGCGATGTGCTGGCCGTGCTGGCGCAGCGCCTGGCCGGGTCCCAGTCACTCCAGGGGGAAATCCATGCAGCTCGTGTCCGTGCGTGAGGCCATGAGCCAGGGCATCGAGGTCTTCAGGCTGGACCTGGACCTGTCGGCCGAACTGAGCGACAGCCTGCCGTACCTGACCCCCGAGGAGCGCGGTCGCGCCGCGCGCTTCGTGCGGGCCGCCGACCGGCTGCGCTTCGCACAGACGCGCGCTGCCACGCGGCGGCTGCTGGGGCGCAGGCTGGGCTGCTGCCCGGCCGATGTGCCGCTGGCCATCGGCACGCACGGCAAGCCCTTCGTGGATGACGAGCCGCACAGGGCGCCTGTGTTCAACGTCTCGCATTCGGGCGGCCATGCGCTGATCGCGCTGGCCGATCCCGGTGGCGTGCTGCACCTGGGCGTGGACATAGAGCAGCACAAGCCCGACCTCGATGCCGAGGTCATGCTCGACGCCGTCTGCACCGACCAGGAACGCGCCAGCGTGCGCCGTGCGCCTGATCGGCTGGCGGCCTTCTACCAGCGCTGGGTGGGCAAGGAGGCCGTGCTCAAGGCCATCGGCATTGGCGTGGCCGAGCACCTGCGCTCCATCGGCATCAGCCCGGGAGGGGACGGACGGCTGGCCATCGCCTGCGCGGTCCCCGACTGGAATGGTTTTCAAGCGATGGCGCTGCCAGCGCCGCCGGGCTACGCGGCAGCTCTTGCGTGGCGCACCAAGGAATCGACATGAACGAAACCCTCCAGCGCTTCGAGCGCAAGGCCCCCGCGGGCTCGCTGCTTCCCCAGCTCATCACGCCCGCCCAGCCGGGCCAGGACCTGCTGGCCGCGCTGCCGCCGCTGCGTCGCGACATCGACGAAGCCCTGCTGACCACGGGCGGCGTGCTGCTGCGCGGCTTTGGCGTGCCCGATGTGGAGACCTTCCAGCGCTTTGCCTCGGCCTTCGGCCATCCGCTGCTCAAGTACGAATTCGCCTCCACGCCGCGCAGCGCGGTCGAGGCCTCCAGCGGCGCGGGCGTCTACACCTCCACCGAATACCCGGCCCACCAGAGCATTCCGCTGCACAACGAGCAGGCCTACACGCGCGAGTGGCCCATGAAGATCTGGTTCCACTGCGTCACCGCATCGCCCGAGGGCGGCGAGACGCCGATTGCCGACAGCCGTGCGGTCTACCGCCGCATTCCGGCGCGCATCCGCGAGCTGTTCGAGCCCGGAATTCTGTACGTGCGCAACTTCGGCGAGATGGACGTGCCCTGGCAGAAGGTCTTCAACACCGAAAGCCGCGCCGAGGTCGAGGCCTTCTGCCGCCATGCGCGCATGGACTGGGAGTGGAAGGAAGACGACGGCCTGCGCACGCGCCAGCTCTGCCAGGCCATGGAAAGCCACCCCGTCACGGGCGAAATGGTCTGGTTCAACCAGGCCCACCTGTTCCACATCTCGGCGCGCGAGCCCGAGGAGCGCGAGGTGCTGGAGGAGGTCTACGGCATCGAGAACCTGCCGCGCAACACCTTCTTTGCCGACGGCTCCACCATCGGCGACGACATCTTCGCCGAGGTGCGCGCCGCGCTGGACGCCGAGACCGTCAGCTTCCCCTGGGAGCAGGGCGACGTGCTGATGCTGGACAACATGCTCGTGGCCCATGCCCGCTCGCCCTTCAAGGGGCCGCGCAAGGTCATCGTCGCCATGGCCGAGCCGCGCAGCAATCTGGACCGTTTCTGAGAACCCGGGAGGCAGCTGACATGCTGAGTGGACAAAGTGCAATCGCGGCAGCAGGCCGGGCGCCGGCCAGCCTGGTCGAGCATCTGAGGGGCCTGGCGCAGCAGCGGCCCGACGACATCTGGCTCACCGTGGCCGCCGTGCAGGACGGCCGCGTGGTCGAGCGCAGCCACAGCTATGGCGAGTTCGACCGCCGCGTGCGTGCGCTGGCCACCCGGCTGCAGCAGCTGTGCCCCGTGGGCGCGCGCGCCCTGGTGATGATGGACAACGACGAGCACTACGCCGCCAGCATGCTGGCCTGCTTCTACGCGGGCGTGATCGCCGTGCCGGTGCCGCCGCTGGAATCGCTGCGCGTGCAGCACCTGGAGCGGCTGCTGGGCATCGTGGGCGACGCGGATGCGGCCTGCGTGATCAGCACGGCTGAAGTGATGCAGGCCCTGCCCGGCGCCGATGCGCGCTTTGGCAGCATTGCCGCCGTGGCCGCCGACCAGGTGGACCTGGCCGATGCCGACGCCTGGCGGCCCCATGCGCCGGCTGCCGACGACATCGCCTTCCTGCAATACACCTCGGGCTCCACCTCGGCGCCCAAGGGCGTGATGGTCAGCCACGGCAACCTCATCGCCAACGAGGCCGCCATCCAGCAGCGCATGGACATCGGTGCGGGCGACCGCTTCATGTCCTGGGCACCGCTGTACCACGACATGGGCCTGATCGGCGGCCTGCTGCAGCCGCTGTACAGCGGGCTGCCGCTGGTGCTGACCTCGCCGCGCCTCTTCCTGGAAAGCCCCGTGCGCTGGCTGGAGCTGATCTCGCGCCACCGCGCCACCATCAGCGGCGGCCCCGACTTCGCCTACCGCATGTGCCTGGAGCGCATCAAGCCGTCGCAGCTGGCGCAGCTGGACCTGTCGAGCTGGCGGCTGGCCTACACCGGCGCCGAGCCCGTGCGTGCCGATACCGTCACGGCCTTCGCGCAGCGCTTTGCCGCCTGCGGCCTGCGGCCCGACGCGGCCTATGCCTGCTACGGCCTGGCCGAAGCCACCCTGTTCATCACCGGCGGCAGTTGCGGCGCGGGCGCCACGATCACGTCCTTCGATACCGGGGCCCTGGGCCAGGGCCGGGCCGAGGAAAGCCCCGGCGCCTCGCAGACCACCGCGCTGGTGGGCTGCGGCCCCGCCGTTCCCGGCCATGCGGTGAACATCGTCGATCCGCACAGCCTGCAGGTGCTGGAGCCCGGCCGCGTGGGCGAGATCTGGGCGCACGGCCCCAGCATCAGCCAGGGCTACTGGGGCAAGCCGCAGCAAACGCAGCAGGCCTTTGTCGAGCATGCAGGCCGGCGCTGGCTGCGCACGGGCGACCTGGGCTTCGTGCACGGCGGGCAGGTCCATGTGGCGGGCCGCATCAAGGACCTGATCATCGTGCGCGGGCACAACCTCTACCCGCAGGACATCGAGCGCGTGGTCGAGGCCGAGGTCGAAGCCGTGCGCAAGGGGCGCGTGGCCGCGTTTGCGGTGGACATCGATGGCCGGGAAGGCATAGGCATTGCTGCCGAAGTCTCATTCGGCATGCAAAAACTGGTGCCGGCCCAGGCCCTGGTCGATGCCCTGAGCACCGCCGTGGGCGCGCAGTGCGGCGAGGCGCCCACGGTTGTCGTGCTGCTCAACCCCGGCGCCTTGCCCCGCACCTCCAGCGGCAAGCTGCAGCGCGCAGCCTGCCGCCAGGGCTGGTCCGCGCGCACGCTGGATGCCTGGGCCGTGTTCGAGTCGGGCCGCTTCGCGGACGGCGGCAGCCAGGCACCACAGGAGGCGGGCGCGGCAGATCCCACCACAGGCACGCTGGCCGGCCTGTGGCGCGAGGTGCTCGGTGGCGATGCGCAGCCCGGGCCGGTCGGCGAGGCCAACTTCTTCGCGCAAGGCGGCAACTCCCTGGCCGCCGTGCGGCTGGCCGCGCGCATCTGCCGGCAATGGTCCCTGGAGTATCCGGCCGGGCGGGTCTTCGAGCACCCGCGGCTGCGCGACCAGGCGCAGGACATCGACCGGCTGCGCCAACAGCGCCAGCCGGGCATGGCGCTGCAGCGCATTGCCCCGCTGGCCGAGGCCCGTCGCGCCATGCCCCTGCCGCTGACGCCGGCCCAGCAGCGCCAATGGTTTCTCTGGAAGATGGATACGCGCAGCACGGCCTACCACGTGCAGGGCGCCCTGCGCATCACCGGGCCGCTGGATGCAGGCGCCCTGCGTGCGGCCGTGCAGGGCCTGGCCGAACGGCACGGTTCGCTGCGCACGGTATTCAACGCCCGGCCCGATGGGGAGGTCGAGCAGCGCCTGGACCCCCAGGGCAGGCTGGAGCCGCAGTGGCTGGATGCCGCGCAGGCCGCGCAGGGCAAGCCCGCGCAGCGCGAGGAGCACGCCGCCCAATGGCTGCAGGCGCTGTGCGCCCAGCCCTTTGATCTGCAGCAGGGGCCGCTGGCCAGGGCTGGCCTGGTGCGGCTGCAGGCCCATGAGCACATCCTGGCGCTGGTGATGCACCACATCGTCTCCGACGGCGCCTCCATGCAGATCCTGCTGGACGATCTGGCGGCGCTGTATTCCGGCGCCCCGAACAGCGGCCCGGCGCTGCAGTATGTGGACTACGCCGTCTGGCAGCGGGAGCAGGCTCAACAGGCCCAGCAAGGCCAGCAGACCTCGCTGGCCTACTGGCTGGAACGGTTGCAGGTGCCCCCAGGCGAGGCCCAGCCTGTGCTGGCCCTGCCCACCGACCATCCGCGCCAGGCGCTGGCACGCTATCGGGCGGGACGGCACGGCTTCGAGCTGTCCGGCGCGACCTTGCAGGCGCTGCGCGCGCAGGCCCGCCAGCAGGCAGACACGCTCTTCACGCTGCTGCTGGCAGGATGGCAGGCGCTGCTGTACCGCTACACGGGGCAGGAGGACATCCGCGTCGGCGTGCCCGTGGCCAACCGCGCGCATGCCGACCTGCAGGGCGTGGTCGGCTTTTTCGTCAACACCCTGGTGCTGCGCAACCGCATCGACGGGCGCATGCGCCTGGCCGACGTGCTGCAGCAGGCCCGCGAGGCGGCGCAGGGCGCGCAGGCCCACCACGCGCTGCCGTTCGAGCAGCTGGTGGAGGCGCTGCAGCCGCAGCGCAGCCTGGCGCACAGCCCCTTGTTCCAGGTGCTCTTCAATCATCTGGTGGAGGACTGGCACGCGCTGCAGCAGGTGCCGGGCTGGACCGTGGCCGGCCAGCCGCTGGCGGCCGCAGATGCGCAGTTCGAGCTGACCGTGGAAGTGCGCGAGCGCTCCGATGGCAGCCTGGGCATCAGCCTGGTCTATGCCCGCGAGCTGTTCGAGCCGGGCAGCATGCAGCGCCTGGCCGCCCACTATGCGGCCATGCTGGAGGCCCTCGCCCGGCAGCCCCAATGTGCCGTGGACGAGGTGCCGCTGCTGGGTCCCGACGAACGCCAGCAACTGGCGGCCTGGAGCTGCAATGACCAGGTCCTGCACGGCGGCGACATCGTGCACCGCCGCTTCGAGCAGCAGGTGGCGCGCAGCCCCGATGCCCCGGCCCTGTGCCTGGGTGAGGCCACGCTGGGCTACGCCGAGCTCAATGCGCGCGCCAACCAACTGGCGCATCACCTGATCGCATCGGGCGTGCGGCCCGGCGTGCCGGTGGGCATTGCCATGGAGCGCTCCATCGAGATGGTCGTGGGGCTGCTGGCCATCATGAAGGCCGGCGCGGCCTATGTGCCCATCGACCCCGAGCACCCGGCCGACCGCATCGCCTACATGCTGGAGGACAGCGGCGTGTCCCTGGTGCTGGTGCAGCCGCAGGTGCGGGACCGCCTGCCGGCCAGCTGCAGGGCCCGACTGGTCGATGTGCCGGGCCTGGCGTCCCGGCTGCAGGACATGCCGGCCCACAACCCGGCCGTTGCTCTGCATGGCGACAGCCTGGTCTATGTCATCTACACCTCGGGCTCCACGGGCCGGCCCAAGGGCGCGGCCAACCGCCACCGTTCGCTGTGCAACCGCCTGGCGTGGGGGCAGATGCACCAGCCGCTGGGCCCGGGCGACACGGTGCTGCAGAAAACGCCCTTCGGCTTCGACATCTCCTTCTGGGAGTTCTTCTGGCCGCTGACCACCGGCGCACGCCTGGCGCTGGCCGCCCCCGGCGACCACCGCGATCCCCGGCGCCTGGCCGAGCTGATAGCGCGCCACCAGGTCAGCACCATCCACTTCGTGCCGTCCATGCTGCAGGCCTTCATGGCGCACCCGGCGGCCGCCACCTGCCAGGGACTGCAGCGCATCATCTGCAGCGGCGAGGCCCTTTCCGCCGAATTGCAGGCGGCCGTGCTGCAGGCCTTCCCCGGCACCCGCCTGCTCAATCTCTACGGCCCCACGGAGGCGGCCATCGAGGTCACCTGGTGGGACTGCCGGGACGAGGGCGCGTTGTCCGTGCCCATAGGCCGCCCCGTGGCCGGGCTGCGCACCCATGTGCTGGATGCCGCGCTCAACGAGGTGCCGCGCGGCGTGGCCGGCGAGCTGTATCTGGGCGGTGTGGGCCTGGCGCGCGGCTACTGGCGGCGGCCGGGCCTGAGCGCCGAGCGCTTTGTCGCCGATCCCGCCAGCCGCACGGGCGAGCGCCTGTACCGCACGGGCGACCTGGTGCGCTGGCGCGGCGACGGCCAGATCGACTACCTGGGCCGCGTGGACCACCAGGTGAAGATCCGCGGCTTTCGCATCGAGCTGGCCGAGGTGGAGGCGCAACTGCTGGCCCACCCCGCCGTGCGCGAGGCTGTGGTGGTGGCCCGCCAGGCGGCCGACGGCGCGCGGCTGGCCGCCTTTGTCTCGGTGCAGCAGGGGCAGACCCTGGACATGGCCGCGCTGCGCAGCGCGCTGGCCGCAGCCTTGCCCGACTACATGCTGCCCTCGTCCATCACCGTGCTGGATGCCTTGCCCCTGAACGCCAATGGCAAGGTGGACCGCAAGGCGCTGCCCGAGGCGCCCGCCCTGCCGGCCCTGGAGCACCAGGCCTACGAGCCGCCCGAAGGCGGCGTGGCCGCGACCATTGCCGCCCTCTGGGCCCAGGTGCTGGGCGTGGAGCGCATAGGCGCCAGCGACAACTTCTTCGACCTGGGCGGGCATTCGCTGCAGCTCATCCGCGTGCATGGCCTGCTGGAGGCGCGGCTGGGCCGGGAGCTGTCCCTGGTCGATCTCTTCAAGCACCCCACGGTGTCGGCCCTGGCGCGGTGCATCGAGCAGGGCGCAGATAGCGAGGGCGAGGGCGAGGGCGAGGGCGCCGCGCAGGCGGCCGCCGCCCGGGACGGCATGGACGCGGCCCAGCGCCGCCGCGAGGCGCTGCTGCAGCGCAAGCGCCACATCGAAAGGACCCTCTGATGTCTTCTTCCTCCGAAACCACCGGCCTGGAGATCGCCGTCATCGGCATGGCCGGGCGCTTTCCGGGCGCCGACGACATCGACAGCTTCTGGGCCAACATCCGTGACGGCGTCGAGTCCGTGAAGCGCTACAGCGACGATGAGCTGCGCGCCCTGGGCGTGCCCCAGGCCCTGCTGGACGATGCCGGCTACGTGAAGGCCGGCGTGCCGCTGGCCGGCATGGACCTCTTCGATGCCGACTTCTTCGGCTACACCCCGCGCGATGCCGAGCAGCTGGACCCGCAGCACCGCCTTTTCCTGGAATGCGCGTGGCAGGCGCTGGAGCATGCGGGCTACGAGGGCCGGCGCTATCCCGGCGCCATCGGCGTGTATGCGGGCACGGGCGCCAGCGTCTACCTGATGCGCCATCTGCTGCCCCGCCATGCGCCGGGCCCTGGCGCCCACGTCGCCGATCTGCTGGGTCTGATGAGCGGCAACATGGCCGATGCCCTGGCCACGCGCGTGGCCTACAAGCTGGACCTGCGCGGCCCGGCCGTCACCGTGCAGACGGCCTGCTCGACCTCGCTGATGGCGGTGCACACCGCCTGCCAGGCGCTGCTGGGCCATGAATGCGCCATGGCGCTGGCCGGGGGCGTCTCGCTCAACCTGCTGCAAAACGGCGGCTACCGCTACCAGGCCGGCGCCATCTTCTCGCCGGACGGGCATTGCCGCGCCTTCGATGCCCAGGCCGCAGGCACGCTGCAGGGCAGCGGCGCGGGCATTGTGGTGCTCAAGCGCCTGGACGATGCGCTGCGCGACGGCGACACCCTCCACGCCGTCATCCTGGCCAGCGCCGCCAACAACGATGGCGCAGACAAGGTGGGCTTCACGGCGCCCGGCGTCAACGGCCAGGCCGCCGTGGTGCGCGCGGCGCAGGCCCTGGCGGACGTGCCGGCCGACACCATCGGCTATGTGGAAGCCCATGGCACGGGCACGGCGCTGGGCGACCCCATCGAGATCGCGGCGCTGACCCAGGCCTTTCGCGCCAGCACGCAGCGCAGGGGCTACTGCGCCATCGGCTCGGTGAAGACCAATATCGGCCATCTCGATGCGGCCGCCGGTGTCACGGGCCTGATCAAGACGGTGCTCTCGCTCAGGCATGCCACCTTGCCGCCCAGCCTGCATTTCGAGCGGCCGCACCCGCAGATCGACTTCGAGCGCAGTCCCTTCCATGTCAACACCGCGGCCAGGCCCTGGCCCCAGGCGGCCACACCGCGCCGCGCGGGCGTGAGCGCCTTCGGCATTGGCGGCACCAATGTCCATGTGGTGCTGCAGGAGGCTGCTGCCGCCCCTGCCACCTCTGCCGCCCCTTCCCTTACACAGGCGGATGCAGCCCGGGGCTGGCAGGTGCTGCCGCTGTCCGCTCGCAGCCCCCGTGCGCTGGATGAGTCGGCGCGCCGCCTGGCTGCCCATCTGCAGCAGGCCGGCAGCGGCCTGTCGCTGGACGATGTGGCCCACACCCTGCAGCAGGGCCGCCGCGCCTTCGGCCATCGCCGTGCCGTGGTGGCCGACGGCATGGGCATGGCGGTGGAGGGCCTGCACCTCTCTGCTGCTGCTGCTGCTGCTGCTGCGCCGCCAGGCCAGGCCACCGAGGTGCCGGCACAGCCGCCCGGCGTGGTCTTTCTTTTCCCGGGCGGGGGCGTGCAGCACGCCAACATGGGCCTGGACCTGTACCGCGACGGCGGTGTATTCCGGCAGGAGGTGGACCGCTGCTGCGAGCTGCTGCAGGCCGAAACAGGCTGGGACCTGCGCCAGTGGCTGTTCCCCGCCCCGGGTGAAGAGGTGGAGGCCGACGCGGCGCTGTCCGCCATGGACAAGGCCCAGCCGGCGCTGTTCGTGATCGGCTATGCGCTGGCCCGGATGTGGATGGCACGCGGCGTGCAGCCCGTGTCCATGCTGGGCCACAGCCTGGGCGAGTATGTGGCGGCCTGCCTGGCCGGCGTGTTCGAGCTGCCGCATGCCCTGCGCATCGTCGCGGCGCGCGGCCGCCTGCTGCAGTCGCTGCCTCAGGGCGCCATGACCTCGGTGCCCCTGGCTGAGGCCGAGCTGCAATCGCTGCTGGATGCGGGCTGCGACCTGGGTGCCGTCAACGGCGAACGCCTGTGCGTGCTGTCCGGCCCGCTGGCCGCCATCGAGGCGGCCGAAGGGGCGCTGCGCGCGCGCGACATCACCGCCCGCCGGCTGCACATTGCCGTGGCCTCGCACTCGGCCATGACCGAGCCCCTGCTGGCGCAGCTGGAGCAGGTGGTGGCCAGCGTGCCCCGGCATGCGCCGCGCCTGGCCTTCATCTCCAGCGTGACCGGCAAGCCCATCACGGCCGAGCAGGCCATGAGCCCCGCCTACTGGGCCGGCCACCTGCGCCATACCGTGCGCTTTGCGGACGGGCTGGACGAGCTGCTGAGCGTGCCGGGCCGCGTGCTGCTGGAGGTGGGCCCCGGCCAGGCCCTTGTCGCCCTGGCCCGCCAGCATGCGCGCGCCGCCACGGCGGCCGGCATCTGGCCCAGCCAGGCCCATCCCCAGCAGACCGCACGCAGCGCGCAGCTGCTGGCGCAGGCCGTAGCCGGACTGTGGTGCGCGGGCGTGGACATCGACTGGACTGCCTGCCGGGGCGGGCTGCCAGGCCGGCGCGTGCCGCTGCCGACCTATGCCTTCCAGCGCCGCTCTTTCTGGGTGCAGGCTGCGGGGCAGGGTGGCGATGCACCGAAAGCGGCAGGCACGGCAGGTCCCTCGGCGACTGCGGGTCCGTTCTACGCAGCCGCCTGGCAGCGCAGTCCTCTGCAGTTGGCGGCAGGCACCGCTGCCGCCGCAGCCCAGGTGGCCCTGGTGTTTGGCGACGGCAGTGCCACGGCCGAGGCCCTGGTGCACGCATTGCGCGCGCAGGGCGCCGATGTGGTCTGCGTGGAAGCGGGCGCCGCCCCCGCCTGCCTGGCCCCGGGCCGGCATGCCGTGCGCCCCGGCGAGCGCCGCGATTGCGAGGACTTGCTCGATGCGGTGCAGGCGCAGTTCGGCCCCGTGGGCGCCATCTACCACCTGTGGGCCATGGACGCGGCCGCCCCTGCGCCGCTGGAGCGCGGCTTTCACAGCGTGCTGGCCCTGGCGCAGGCGCTGGAGGCCCGTGCGCACGGCGCTGGAGGCCCGCGCACACGGCGGCTGCTGCTGGTGGCCGCAGGCGGTTCGGAAGATGTGACCGGAGCGGAAGCGCTGAACCCCGAGATGGCCGCCGTCTTGCCGCTTTGCAAGGCGATAGGGCAGGAATGCCCGTCCATCGACTGCCGTTTCGTCGATGTGGTGCAGGCGGGTTCGCCCGCAATGCAGGCCCGGCTGGCGCGCCAGCTGCTGGACGAAGCCCGCGCGCCGCATGGGCTTCGCACGGCCGACACGGCCATCGCCCTGCGCGGTGCCCACCGCTGGCGCAAGACCTACGAGCCCCTGCAATGGCAGGACGCCGCGGCGCCGCGCCTGCGCAGGCAGGGCGTGTACCTGATCACGGGCGGCCTGGGCGGCGTGGGCCTGGCGCTGGCCCGGCATCTGGCCGCGCACTGGCAGGCCCGCCTGGTGCTGCTGGGCCGCACGGCGCTGCCAGCACGCAGCCAATGGGAGGCACTGGCCGCCGATGACGGGCAGCCGAGCACCCTGCGCCAGCAACTGCTGCAGCTGCTGGCCCTGGAGGCCGAGGGCGCCCAGGTGCTGACCCTGGCCGCCGATGTGGCCGACGCCGCGCAGGTGCAGGCGGCGCTGGCGCAGGCGCACCAGCGCTTTGGCGCCCTGCATGGCGTGGTCCATGCCGCAGGCCATGCCGACAGCGGCATGCTGGCCACCCGCACGCGGGACAGCGTGGAGCGCGTATTCGCCCCCAAGCTGCGCGGCACCCGGCTGCTGCTGGACCTGCTGGGCACGCTGGGCACGCAGGACGTGCAGGCGCCGGACTTCGTGCTGCTGTGCTCGTCCATCTCCAGCCTCACCGCAGGCCTGGGCAAGAGCGACTACGCCGCCGCCAATGCCTGCATGGATGCATTGGCGGCACTGGCCAGCCGCCAGCGCGCCTGGCCCGTCATCTCCGTGGACTGGGACGCCTGGCGTGACCTGGGCATGGCCGCCGGCATGCGCATTCCTGAGGGCATAGGCTGGAGCGGCGCAGAAGCGGCAGCGGTGTTCGAGCGCATCGTCAACGGCGATGTGCCGCACCAGGTGGTCATCTCCACCACCGACCTGCGGCAGCGCCTGGGCGAGATCGATGCCGGGCTGGTGGATGCGCTGGCAGAACCTGCCGCCGAAGCCGTCGCCGAACCTGCCAACGGATCGCAGGCCCGTGGCGGCCATCCGCGCCCGGCGCTGCAGACCGCCTACGTCGCGGCCGAAGGCGAACTGCAGCAGGCCCTGGCCGCGCTGTGGACCGACATGCTGGGCATTGCCCCGGTGGGCGTGGACGACAACCTGTTCGAGCTGGGCGGCGACTCGCTGCTGGCCCTGCAGATCCTGGGCCGCGTGAAAAAGCGCTTTGGTGTCGAGCTGCACCCTGCGGCCTTCTTCAAGGCCCCCACCGTCGGCGAGCTGGCCGTGCTGGTGGAGACCCGGCTGATCGAGGAGATCGAGGCCACCGTTACCGATGAAGGCGATGCCCTTGCCGCCTTCGCATCTGCGTGAGAAGACCACCATGTCCCTGAACGATCTCGATTCCCGCAAGTCCCGCCTGTCCGATGCGCAGCGTGCCGCACTGGCCCTGAGGCTCCGGGGTGCATCCGGCGCACCCGCTGCATCCGACGCAGGTGGCGCAGGTGGCCTGCCGAACGGCGACACCCGCAACACGGCCCACACCATCACCCGCTGCGACCGCACGCTGGCCATTGCCCTGTCCCCCGCCCAGCGCAGCCTCTGGCTCACCTGGCGGCTGGAGCCCGCCAGCCCCGCCTACAACATGGTGGGATCGCTGTCGCTCAAGGGGCCGCTGGATGCGTGGGCGCTGGAGCAGGCGCTGCAGGCCCTGGCCGAGCGCCACGAGATCCTGCGCACCTGCTATCCGGCCGGCGAGGACGGCGAGCCCCGGCAGTCCATCCAGCCCGCCGCGCCCGTGCCCCTGCGCCATGTCGATCTGGGTGCATGGACGGACGGCGATCCGCAGGCCGAGGCGCAGCGCCAGGTGCTGCTGCTGGCCCGCCAGCCCTTTGCGCTGGACATGGAAACGCCATTGCGCGCCGTCCTGTGCCGGCTGGGCGCGCAGGAGCATGTGCTGGGCCTGTCGCTGCACCACATTGCGGGCGATGGCTGGTCCAACGGCATCGTGGTCGAGGAGCTGTTCCACCTGTACGAGGCCCTGCGCACGCAGCAGCCATCGCGCCTGCCGGCCATGGCCCTGCAGTTCGCCGACTATGCCGTCTGGCAGCGCCGCTGGTTCGATGCCGGTGAGCGCGAGCGGCAGCTGGCCTACTGGCGCGCCCGGCTGGGCACCGAGCACGAGGCCCTGGCCCTGCCGATGAAGCAGGCCAGGGCGGCCGTGCAGGAAGCACAGGAGCAGCGCCTGGAGTTCACGCTGCCCGCCGCGCTGGCCACCCGCGTGCGTGCCCTGGGCCGCGCGCATGGCGCCTCGCTGTTCATGGTGATGCTGGCCCTGCTCAAGCTGGTGTTGTACCGCTTCAGCGGCACGCGCGAGCTGCGCGTGGGCACGCCGGTGGCCAACCGCCAGAAGGCCGAGACGCATGGGCTGATCGGCTACTTCCTGAACCTGCTGGTGCTGCGCACGCACATCGATCCCGCGCAGGACTTCGGCGCGCTGCTGGCGCAGGTGCGCGAGGCGGTGCTGGGCGCGCAGGCCCACCAGGACCTGCCGTTCCACCTGCTGGTCGAGGCGCTGCAGCCGGCCCGCCAGCCGGGCGTTCACCCGCTGTTCCAGGTCAAGTGCACCCAGCAGGAAGATGCCTCGGCCGCGCGCCACATCGCCGGCCTGGAGATCGCCATGCAGGCCGTCTCCAGCGGCCAGGCGCATTTCGACCTGAGCCTGGACTTCACCGACCGGCAGGACGGCATCGACTGCGTGCTGATCTACGCCCATGAACTGTTCGACCAAGCCGTGGTGCGTGACATGGCCGCCGCGTTCCAGGACCTTGCGCGGCAGGTCACCGGCGCAATCAGCGACAGGCAGCCCAGGCTGTGCGAGCTGTCGCTGCCAGGCCGCGTGTCGGAGTCTGCAGGCCCGGTGCAGGCCTTTGGCGCCGACAGCGTGCTGGAGCTCTGGTCGCGCGCCGTGCGGGCCCATCCCGATGGCACGGCGGTCAGGGACGCAGGCTCGGCCCTGGGCTACGCGCAGCTGGACCGGCAGTCCGACCAGCTGGCCCGGGCCCTGGTGGCGCGCGGCGTGGGGGCCGATGTGCGCGTGGCCCTGCATGCCGAGCGCAGCTGCGCCTTTGTGCTGGGCCTGCTTGCCGTGCTCAAGGCCGGTGGCACCTGTGTGCCCCTGGACCCCGGCCTGCCGGCGCAGCGGCTGGCCTGGCAGCTGCGCGACAGCGGCGCGGTGCTGATGCTCTGCCAGCAGGCGCCCGCCTGGGACGCGGGCGTTCCCCTGCTGAGCCTGGACCTGAATGCCTGCCAGGAGCCGTGCATTGCGGGGCAGGCGCCGCCGGCCGCGCCGCCGCATTCCGCACAGGGCGCCTATGTGATCTACACCTCGGGCTCGACCGGGCAGCCCAAGGGCGTGGTCGTCAGCCACGGGGCGCTGGCCCACTATGTGCAGGCCGTGCTGCAGCGGCTGGACTTGCCCGAGGCGGCGCGCAGCATGGCCATGGTCTCGACCGTGGCGGCGGACCTGGGGCACACCGTGCTGTTCGGCGCGCTGTGCTCGGGGCGCGCGCTGCATCTGATGGCGCCCGAACTGGCCTTCGACCCCGACGGCTTCGCGCGCTACATGGCGGAGCACCGCGTGGACGTGCTCAAGATCGTGCCCAGCCATCTGCAGGGGCTGCTGAATGCCGGCATGCCCGCTGACGTGCTGCCTGCCAGCCGCCTGGTGCTGGGCGGCGAGGCCACGCGCTGGCCGCTGATCGACCGCATCGCCGCGCTCAGGCCCGGCTGCCGCGTGCTCAACCATTACGGCCCCACCGAAACCACGGTGGGCATCCTCACCCAGGAGGCGGACGAGGCGCTGCGCGGCGGCGAAAGCCTGCCCGTGGGCAGGCCGCTGGCCAATAGCCGCGCCCTGGTGCTGGATGCCGACCTGCAGCCCGTGCCCCTGGGCGCCAGCGGCGAGCTGTACCTGGGCGGGCCGGGCCTGGCGCGCGGCTACCAGCTCCGGCCCGGGCAGACGGCGGAGCGCTTCGTGGCCAGCCCGTTCCAGCCGGGCGAGCGCCTGTACCGCACCGGCGACCGCGTGACCATGCTGGCCGATGGCAGCCTGCAGTTCCTGGGCCGCATGGACGACCAGGTGAAGGTGCGCGGCTACCGCGTGGAGCTGCGCGAGGTGGCGCTGGCGCTGCAGGCCGTGCCCGGCGTGGCCCAGGCCGAAGTCGTGGCGCGGCTGGACGGGAATGGGGATGCGGGTGGGGACGGGCGCATGCAGCTGCATGCCTATGCCGTGCCCCAGGCGGGCGTTCCCGCCGACAGGCCGGGGTGGGCCGCAGCGCTGGCGCAGGCGCTGCCCGAATACATGGTGCCCGCCAGCATCACCGTGCTGGAAGGCATGCCCCTGACGGCCAACGGCAAGATCGACCGCAAGGCCCTGCCCGTGCCGGAGCAGGCGGCCGCCGACCTGTTCGAGGCGCCCCAAGGCGAGGCCGAGCAGGCGCTGGCCGCCGTCTGGGCCGACCTCTTCGGCCTGGAGCGCGCGGGCCGGCATGACGACTTCTTCGCGCTGGGCGGGGACTCCATCCTCGCGCTCAAGCTGGTGGCGCGCGCCCGCAAGCGCGGCGTCAAGCTCACGCCCAAGCAGCTGTTCACGGGCAAGACGCCCGCGGGTGTGGCACGGCTGGTGGAGGGGTCGGTCGCCGGGGCTGAGCAGACCGAAGGCGCGGCGCCCCTGCCCAGGGCCGACCGCAGTGGCCCGCTGCCGCTGTCCTTTGCGCAATTGCGCCAGTGGTTCCTGTGGCAGCTGGAGCCGGCCGGTACGGCCTATCACATCAGCGGCGCGCTGCGTCTGCTGGGCACGCTCGATGTGCTGGCGCTGCAGCAAAGCTTCGACGCGCTGGTGGCGCGCCACGAGTCGCTGCGCACGGTGTTCCGCATGGGCGGGGACGGGCAGGTGGTGCAGGTGATTGCCGCACAGGGCGGTGTGCGGGTCGAGCAAACGGATCTGTCCGAACTCCCCGCTGCGCAGCGCCAGGAGCAACTGCACGAGGCGGCGGCCGCCGTGCACCGCCGGCCCTTCGACCTGCAGGCCGGGCCGCTGCTGCGCGTGGGCCTGATCCGGGAGTCGGCCGAGGCGCATCTGCTGGTCGTGGCCCTGCACCACATCGTCTCCGACGGTTGGTCCATGCAGATCATCGTGGATGAATTCGTGCAGCAGTACCGCGCACGGTGCCAGGGACAGGTGCCGCAGGCCGCACCCCTGCCGCTGCAGTACGCCGACTACGCGGCCTGGCAGCGCCAGTGGCTGGAGGCCGGCGAGCGGCAGCGGCAACTGGCCTACTGGCGCGCCCAGCTGGGCGACACGCACCCCGTGCTGCAACTGCCCACCGACCACCCGCGCCGGCCCGGCGCGGACCATGTGGCCGCCAGCCATGGCCTGCAGCTGCCGGCCGAACTGGTCGGCAGCCTGCGCCGCCGCGCCCAGGCGCAGGACGCAACGCTGTTCGTGCTGCTGCTGGCGGGCCTGCAGGCCGTGCTGCACCGCTACACGGGCCAGGAAGACATTCGCGTGGGCGTGCCCATTGCCAACCGCCACCGGGTGGAAACGCAGGGCACGGTGGGCTTTTTCGTGAACACCCAGGTTCTGCGCGCCACGCTGGACGGGCGCATGGGACTGGCGCAGCTGCTGGACCAGGCCCGGCAGGCCGCCCAGGGCGCGCAGGCCCACCAGGACCTGCCCTTCGAGCAACTGGTCGAGGCGCTGCAGCCCGAACGCAACGCCGGCACCCAGCCGCTGTTCCAGGTGCTGTTCAACCACCAGCGCCAGGACCGCAGCGCGCTGCAGCAACTGCCTGGGCTGGAGCTGCAGGAATATGCGCTGCAGGGCCAGGGCGCCCAGTTCGAGCTGACCGTGGACACCACCGAGGATGCGCAGGGCTGCCTGCATCTGCGCCTGACCTATGCCCGCGAATTGTTCGAGGCCGCCACCATCGGCGCGCTGGCCGGCCACTATGTGGCCATGCTGCAGGCGCTGGCCGATGATCCGGCCCGCAAGGTGGGCGAAGTCGCCTTGCTGGGCGCGGCCGAACTGCACAGGCAGCAGGCATGGGGCCGCGCCGCTGCCCTGCCTGCCGGCCGGCCGGCCGCAGCGCAGACGCTGCACGGCCGCTTCGCCAGCCAGGCATTGGCGCGGGCCGGGGCGCAGGCGCTGTCCTTCGAGCACCACGTTCTCAGCTACGCCGAACTCGACGCCCAGGCCAACCGCCTGGCCCGCCGCCTGATCGCCCTGGGCGTGCGGCCGGAGACGCGCGTGGGCATTGCCATGCAGCGCTCGGTGGAGATGGTGGTGGGACTGCTGGCCATCCTCAAGGCCGGTGGCGCCTATGTGCCGCTGGACCCGGATTACCCGGCCGACCGGCTGGCGCACATGGTCGAGGACAGTGGCATTGCCCTGGTGCTGACGCAGGCGGCGGTGCGCGAGCGCATTCCCGGCGCTGCTGCGCTGCAGGTACTGGAGATCGACATGCTGGACCTGTCGGGCGAACCCGATACCGATCCGCAGGTTGAAGTCTCGGC
>NZ_JBICKY010000022.1:0-746 GCF_043104705.1 Delftia sp. WSY_10
CGCGCGATCAGCCACATCACCAGCTCGATGCCTTCGGAGCCGGCCTCGCGCACGTAGTCGATATGCGGCATCTTGGCCAGGCCGGCAGGGTTCTCGATCAGCAGGTCCAGGAAGCGGTTGTCCCACTCCTTGTTGATCAGGCCCGCACGCGCGCCCTGCAGCTGGTGGCTCATGCCGCCCGTGCCCCAGATCTGCACGTTCAGGTCTTCGTCGAAGCTTTCCACGGCGCGGCGGATGGCACGGCCCAGGTTGAAGCAGCGCTGGCCCGACGGCACGGGGTACTGCACCACGTTGACGGCAAACGGAATCACCGGGCAGGGCCAGGCGCCCGTGCGCGCGTCCTGCTCGCCGCACATCAGCGACAGCGGCACGGTCAGGCCGTGGTCCACGTCCATCTTGTTGACGATGGTCAGGTCGAAGTCCTGCTGGATCACCGACTGCGCAATGTGGCTGGCCAGCTCCGGATGGCCGACGACCTTGGGCACGGGGCGCGGGCCCCAGCCTTCGTCGGCGGGCTGGTATTCGGCGGCCGTGCCGATGGCAAACGTCGGGATGAAGTCCAGGCTGAACGCGGTCGCGTGGTCGTTGTAGACCAGGAAGATCACGTCGGGCTTGTTGTCCTTGAGCCATTGGCGCGAGTGCTCGAAGCCCTTGAACAGCGGCTGCCAATAGGGGTCGCCCACCTTGCCCAGGTCCATGGCCGCGCCGATGGCGGGCACATGCGAGGTGTAGACGGATGCGGTGAT
>NZ_JBICKY010000023.1:0-35806 GCF_043104705.1 Delftia sp. WSY_10
CGCTCGAATTTTTCTTTAGCCATTTTTCCGACTCCGAAAAAAATCTAAATCACTACAACAGGATTTGGCGCAACCCCATCTAGCGAGCGCACCAGAGAGAATGGTGCCCATGGGCAGGATCGAACTGCCGACCTCTCCCTTACCAAGGGAGTGCTCTACCACTGAGCCACATGGGCCTTGAAGCCGCCGAAGCAACCTCAAAAAACTTTGCTTGCAAACTGGAGCGGGAGACGGGAATCGAACCCGCGTCATTAGCTTGGAAGGCTAGGGTTCTACCATTGAACTACTCCCGCACAGATTGACTGCACGCTGCCACCTTTTCAGATGACTTCTCTTCTTCACCATTACTGGTGGAGGGGACTGGATTCGAACCAGTGTAGGCGTAAGCCAACAGATTTACAGTCTGCCCCCTTTAGCCACTCGGGCACCCCTCCGAAGAGATTTGAATTCTAGCACCGTTTTTTTCGTCTGAAAAAATTCAGTGCATTTTTTTCTCAGGCCACCTAGGCGATCCAAGAAAAATGTGGCGCGGCTGGCGGGGATCGAACCCACGACCCTTGGCTTCGGAGGCCAATACTCTATCCACTGAGCTACAGCCGCTCAAGGCATCGCTGCCCTGCACAAGCCGATGATTGTCGCATGACTTTGCACTACCGCGTACAAGCCCTGCGACCCCGCCCGCTCATTGGGCAGGAGCCTCCGAAACCGTGAAGCCCAGCCCGCGCAGGCAGACATCCACCGCCTGGGCGCCCACTTGCTTGAGATCGAAAGCCCGCCCCAGCAGCCAGCTCTGCAGCAGCCCGTCAAACATGGCGCACAGTGCGATCGATGCCTGGTGCGCCGACATGGGCATGGTGACCGCATGGCTTTCGGCGGCGGCACACAGCGCCAGCTCCAGCCGGGACGAAAAGGAGTCCAGTGCCGCACGATTGCGCTCCTGCACCGGCATGAGTTCGCCCACGTACTCCACCTTGAGCAACAGGATCTCGAAGACGCGCCGCGTGCTGTCGTCATCCGCAATGCGCCCGAAGACCACCGCCATCAGGCGCCGCACATATTCCAGCGCATCGCATTCGGAGTCATCTTCGCAGTCGCCCTGAGCGGCCTGCTCCAGCGGGAGCGTGACGCGATCCAGCATGGCATAGAAGAGATCCAGCTTGTCCTTGAAATGCCAGTAGACCGCACCGCGCGTGGCGCCGGCTCGCTGGGCAATCTCGTTGAGCGAGGCCCGGGCGACACCCTGCTCGTAGAACACTTGCTCCGCAGCGTCCAGCAGACTGTTGCGCGTTGCAAACGCATCTTCTTTCGTTCGTCGTGCCAAGATGTATTTCCTTCCATCGTTGAGCCCGGCCATGCCACGCTACGCCATGCTTCGCGCCGCCTTGCAGCAACTGCGGTCATTATACATTCATGTATGTATGTATAATCCGCGACTTGCCCGTGGACACGGGCGTTCCGGATAGCGCTGACCGGAACGTCAACATCGTTATTTGATTCAGCACAAGGACCCATCATGCCCAGCACACGCAGCAATGTGTCAGCCGCTCCGTCCCCTTACAACAGTCTGCGCCTCACCACCGTGGCCCTGGCCGTCACCGCCGCAATGGCCATGGCCGCCTGCGGGAAAAAGCCCGAAGAACAAGCTGCCGCACAGCAGCAGATGCCCGCCGTCCCTGTAGGTGTGGTGGTGGCCACCCCCGCCGATGTGGGACTTGTGACCGAGTTGCCCGGCCGCGTGGACGCGCGCCGCGTGGCCCAGATCCGGGCCCGCAGCGCCGGCATCGTGCAGGAGCGCCTGTTCAAGGAAGGCAGCGACGTGAAGGCCGGCCAGGTGCTGTACCGCATCGATCCGGCGCCCTACCAGGCGACGCTGCAAAGTGCCAAGGCCACGCAGGCCCGTGCCGAGGCCAACCAGGCCCAGGCACTGGCGCAACTGGAACGCTACCGCCCGCTGGTTGCCGCCAACGCGATCAGCAAGCAGGACTTCGTCAATGCAGAGGCCGCCTACAAGCAGGCCCAGGCTGACGTCGCGGCCGGCAAGGCCTCCGTGCGGACCGCCGAGATCAATCTTGGCTATACCAGCGTCACCGCCCCCATTTCTGGCCGCATCGGCCAGTCTCTGGTGACCGAAGGCGCGCTGGTCGGCCAGGGCGAGGCGACCCCGCTGGCCGTGGTCCAGCAGATCAATCCGGTCTATGTGAATTTCACCCAGTCGTCCAGCGAAGCCTTCCGGCTGCGCCGCGCGATGGAGCAGGGCAAGCTCAAGAAGGCCGATGGCGCCGAAGCCGCCAGCGTCGAGGTGCGCCTGGACGATGGCACGGCCTACGAACTCAAGGGCAAGCTGCTGTTCACCGACCTGACCGTGGACAGCTCCACCGGCCAGGTCACGCTGCGTGCCGAGGTGCCCAATCCCAAGGGATTGCTGCTGCCCGGCATGTATGTGCGCGTGCGCATGGAGCAGGCCCAGGCGTCCAACGCCATTGCCGTGCCCCAGCAGGCGGTGACGCGCACCGAGACCGGCGACACCGTGAGCGTGGTCAGCGACGACGGCAAGATCACCAAGCGCCAAGTGAAGGTGACCACGGCCCAGAACAACCAATGGCTGGTCAGCGAAGGCCTGCAGGCGGGCGAGAAGGTGATGGTCGACGGTTTCCAGAAGCTGCAGATGCTGCCACCCGGCACGCCGGTCAAGCCCGTACCGTGGCAGCCCGAGGCCGCAGGCGCCCAGAAGCCGGCCGGCACGGCAGCGCCAGCCCCGCAAGCCGCAGCCGATGCCAAGCCTGCGGACCAGGCAGACAAGAAGTAATCAAGGGGCTCAGCAATGGCCAAGTTCTTTATCGACAGACCGATCTTTGCATGGGTCGTCGCGCTGTTCATCATCGTCCTCGGTGGTATCGCGCTGACCAAGCTCCCGATCGCTCAATACCCCAAGGTGGCTCCTCCGGCCATCGTCATCAACACCGCCTATCCAGGCGCGTCCGCGAAGGTGCTCGAAGACAGCGTGCTGTCCGTGATCGAGCGCGAGATGAACGGCTCGCCCGGTCTGGTCTACATGGAGTCGGTGGCCCAGGCCGACGGCACGGGCAGCATCACCATCAGCTTCGAGGCCGGCACCAACGTGGACCTGGCGCAGGTGGACGTGCAAAACCGCCTCTCGCGCGCCACGCCGCGCCTGCCTGCTTCGGTGACGCAGCAGGGCGTTCGCGTGGACAAGGCGTCGTCCAACTTCCTGCTGTTCATCATGCTGTCGTCCGAGGACGCCAAGGCCTATGACACGGTGGCCCTGGGCGACTATGCCTCGCGCAACATCGTTCCCGAAATCCAGCGTGTGGCAGGCGTGGGCCAGGCACAGCTGTTCGGCACGGAAAAGGCGATGCGCATCTGGTTCGATCCCGCCAAGCTGCAGGGCTACAAGCTCTCGGCCGAGGACGTGACAGCCGCCATCCGCAGCCAGAACGCCCAGGTGGCCAGCGGCGCCATCGGCGACCTGCCCAACATCACGGGCCAGAAGATCGCCGCCACGGTGACGGTGATGGGCCAGCTGTCTTCGATCAGCCAGTTCGAGAACATCGTGCTGCGCGCCAATGCCGATGGCTCCACCGTGCGACTCAAGGACGTGGCCACCATCGAGATCGGCGGCCAGGCCTACGCGACCTCCGCCCGCCTGAACGGCAAGGATGCCGTGGGTATCGGCGTGCAGCTGACGCCCAGCGGCAATGCGCTGGCCACAGCAAAGGCCGTGCATGCACGCATGGAGGAACTGAAGAAGTTCTTCCCCAAGGGCGTGAATTACTCCATTCCCTACGACAGCTCCAAATTCGTGAGCATCTCCATCGAGAAGGTGGCCCACACGCTGCTGGAAGCCATCGTGCTGGTGTTCCTGGTGATGTACCTGTTCCTGCAGAACTGGCGCTACACGCTGATCCCGACCATCGTGGTGCCCATTGCACTGCTGGGCACCTTCGCGGTCATGCAGGCCGTGGGCTTCTCGATCAACGTGCTGGCCATGTTCGGCATGGTGCTGGTCATCGGCATCGTGGTGGACGACGCCATCGTGGTCGTGGAGAACGTCGAGCGCATCATGAGCGAGGAAGGCCTGCCGCCGCGCGAGGCCGCGATCAAGGCCATGGGCCAGATCTCGGGCGCCATCGTGGGCATTACGCTGGTGCTGATCGCGGTGTTCATACCGCTGGCTTTCTTCGCGGGGTCCACCGGCAATATCTACCGGCAGTTCTCCATCGTGATGGTCGCCTCCATCAGCTTCTCGGCCTTCATGGCGCTGACGCTGACACCGGCTCTGTGCGCAACGCTGCTCAAGCCCGTGGAGGCCGGCCACAACCACGAGAAGAAAGGCTTCTTCGGCTGGTTCAACCGCACGTTCGCACGCTCGGCCAAGTCCTATGAAGGCTGGGTGGCTCGCCTGCTCAAGCGCTCGGTGCTGATGATCGGCGTGTACCTGGCCGTGATCGCCGGTGCCGTGGTGGTGTTCCGTGGCCTGCCGACCTCGTTCCTGCCGACCGAGGACCAGGGCTACTTCATCGTCAACGTGCAACTGCCTCCTGGCGCCGCCAAGGAGCGCACGCTGGAAGTCATGAAGCAGGTCGAGGAGGCCGTGCTGCCGCAGCCCGAAGTGGCCAACATGGTCAGCGTGCTGGGCTTCAGCTTCTCCGGCCAGGGCCAGAACGCCGCCCTCGCCTTCGTGCCGCTCAAGGACTGGTCCGAACGCAAGGGAGCGGACTCCACGGTGGATGCCATGACGGGCCGCATCATGGGCATGACGGCGGGCATACGCGACGCCTTCGTGTTCGCCGTGAACCCGCCGCCCATTCCCGAACTGGGCAATGCCGTGGGCTTCTCGTTCCGCCTGCAGGATCGTGCCGGCCACGGCCACGATGCGCTGATCAATGCGCGCAACATGCTGCTGGGCATGGCCGGGCAGAGCAAGGTGCTGGCCGGCGTGCGTCCCGACGGCCTGGAAGACGCGCCGCAGCTGCGCATCGAGATCGACCGCGACAAGGCCAACGCACTGGGCGTGGACTTCACCTCGATCAATGCGGCGCTGTCCACGGCACTGGGCTCGTCCTACGTCAATGACTTCCCCAACCAGGGTCGTCTGCAGCGCGTGATCGTGCAGGCCGACGCTCCGGCCCGCATGCAGCCCGACGATCTGCTGCGCCTGAACGCGCGCAATGCCAAGGGCGATCCGGTGCCGCTGTCCACGTTCGCGACCACCAAGTGGGTCAAGGGCGCGCAGCAGACGGTGCGCTACAACGGCTACCCGGCCGTGCGCATCGAAGGCTCGGCTGCTCCGGGCTTCAGCTCGGGCGATGCCATGGACGAGATGGAAAAGCTGGCTGCCAAGCTGCCCGAAGGCTTCGGCTTCGAGTGGACCGGCCAGTCGCGTGAGGAAAAGCTGGCGGGCTCGCAAGCCATCTTCCTGTACGCCTTCGCCATCCTGGCCGTGTTCCTGTGCCTGGCCGCTCTGTACGAGAGCTGGTCGATTCCGCTGTCGGTGATTCTGGTCGTGCCGCTGGGTCTGCTGGGCGTGGTGCTTGCCACCTTGCTGCGCAACTATTCCAACGACGTGTACTTCCAGATCGGACTGGTGACGGTGATCGGCCTGTCGGCAAAGAACGCCATCCTGATCGTGGAGTTCGCCAAGGACCTGCAGGCCGAAGGCAAGGGCCTGATCGAGGCCGCGCTGGAAGCCGCACACCTGCGGTTCCGGCCCATCATCATGACCTCGCTGGCCTTCGGCCTGGGCGTGGTGCCTCTGGTGATCGCCTCCGGCGCCAGCTCCGCCAGCCAGCGTGCCATCGGCACCGGCGTGCTCGGCGGCATGATCACCGGCACCGTGCTGGCCGTGCTGTTCGTGCCCACCTTCTTCGTCGTGGTGCGCAAGCTGTTCAAGGGCAAGATCAAAACGCACAACCCGCCGTCCACACCGGCCGGCAAGGAGGCCTTGAGCCATGATTAATCGCAGTACCCCGGTGGCCATCGCCACCGCCGTGCTCCTGGCGGGATGCTCGCTCATCCCCACCTACGAGCGCCCTGCCGCTCCGGTCGCGGCCCAATACACCCGCGCGAACGCCACTGCTGCGGCAGAAGGCGGAACGGCTGCCGCACAGCTGCCCTGGCAGGATTTCTTCCAGGACGCACGCCTGCAGCAACTGGTGCGCACCGCGCTGGACAACAACCGCGACCTGCGCGTGGCCGCGCTCAATATCGAGCGCGCCCAGGCGCAGTACCGGATCACGCGCGCCGACCAGTTCCCGACGGTCGGTGCAGGCGTCAACGCCAGCCGCGCCCCGAATACCACGGGCTCCGGCACCAAGTACGTCAACAGCTACCAGGTCGGCCTGGCCGTGACCTCCTGGGAGCTGGACTTCTTCGGGCGCATCGGCAGCCTGAAGGAAGCGGCCCTGGCCCAGTACCTGGCCACCGAGGAAGCGCGCCGCGCCGCGCAGACCAGCCTGGTGGCCGCCGTGGCCAGCGGCTGGTACACGCTGCTGGCCGACGAGCAGTTGCTGAAGATCTCGCGCGACACGCTGCAGACCCGCGAAGAGTCGATCAAGCTGACCAAGCTGCGCTTCGACACGGGCGTGGCCTCCGAGCTGGACTACCGCCAGGCCGTCTCGCTGACCGAAGCTGCGCGCGCCACCCTGGCGCAGCAGCAGCGCCAGCGTGCCCTGGACGAGAACGCCCTGGTGCTGCTGCTGGGCCAGGCGCTGCCTGCGGACGTGGTCGCCAGCCTGGGCTCCAGCCAGGGCCTGCGCGACACGGCCGACCTGCCTGCAGTGCCGGCCGGCCTGCCGTCTGACCTGCTCACGCAGCGCCCCGACATCCGCCAGGCCGAGCAGCAACTGATCAGCGCCAATGCCAACATCGGCGCGGCGCGTGCGGCCTTCTTCCCGCGCATCACGTTGACCGGGCAGTTCGGCACGGCCAGCAACGAGCTGTCGGGCCTGTTCAAGAGCGGCAGCTGGGGTTTCACCCTGGCGCCCTCGGCCCTGCTGCCCATCTTCGATGCGGGCCGCAATTCGGCCAATCTGGCTGCGGCCAAGGTCGATCGCGAAGTGGCCATTGCGCAGTACGAGAAGTCCATCCAGAGCGCCTTCCGCGAAGTCTCCGACGCACTGGACAGCCAAGGCACGCTGCGTGACCAGATCATGGCCCAGCGCGCCCAGCTCGAAGCCGAGCAGGCACGCCTGAAGCTGTCCGACCTGCGCTACAGCAACGGCGTGGCCAGCTACCTGGACCTGCTGGACGCACAGCGCACCCTGTTCGCGCTGGAACAATCCACCGTGAGCGTGCGCCTGGCGCAACTGCTCAATCAGATCGAGCTGTACAAGGCTCTGGGCGGCGGCTGGACCGACAGGACGGCGACAGCGGCTGCAACCACGCGAACTCCCACGCAGCAATAACCGCATCTGCCGCGCCAACCGCAAAGAGGCGTTCACCGCAAGGTGAACGCCTCTTTGTCATTCAGTGCGGCAAGCATTTGCCAATTGCTTGATCCATCTCATGGCATATGTGCGTCCCAGGTCAACCCGGGTCTGCGCGCAGTGTCTGCAAGAGGGCCGTCGATATAATTTGTTGTTGACTCACGCCCCCACAACACAAGAGGACTTCATGAGCGCAACCCACACCGAAGAAGCCCATACGGGCCCGATCAAGAATCCCAGGCAACTGCTGATAGCGGTGTTTTTCTCGTTCGTGGTTCCGGTGTTCGTGATCATCGGCCTCGTGCAGTACGTGAGTTCGGCCGACAAGTCCGGTGCCGGCGCTTCCCAGACCGAAATGGCCAAGGCTCAGCGCCTGCAGAAGATCGGCCTTGTGGAGATCCGTGATGCCAACCGCCCCCTGCGCGCGGGCGAAGAGGTCTACAAGGGCCAGTGCGCCGCTTGCCACGCCACGGGCGCTGCAGGAGCACCCAAGTTCGAGGATGCTGCGGCCTGGGGCCCTCGCCTTGCGCAGGGACTGGAAGGCCTGGTGCACTCGGCACTCAAGGGCAAGGGCGCCATGGCCCCTCAGGGTGGCGGCGACTTCAACGACACCGAAATTGCACGCGGCGTGGTCTACATGGCCAACGCGGCGGGCGGCAAGTTCGAAGAACCCAAGGCCCCTGCCGCAGAAGGCGCCGCGGCAGAAGGCGCAGCAGCCTCCGCCAATTGAGCAACACGCGGGACTTCTGGAACCAACCGGCTTCGGCCGGTTTTTTCATGCCCGCGCAGGACTGCGCACGAAACCGTAGCGCTGCGGCAACGCCTCGGCCCGCACCTCTTCACAGGCCGGCAACGCGCCCGCCTCCAGCGCAGCCGCGGCATCGATCATGTCCTGCGTATGGACCAGGCCCAGGCCGGAAGGCGTCGCCAGGTACAGGCGCCCCGTCTCGTCCATCAGCGCGTCGGTGATGGCCCCGGCATCCAGTTCGGCTCCTGTATGGCTGTGCATCTGCAGGCCCTCGCCATCCCAGCGCAACCGCCATATCCAGGGAGCATTCTCCAGCTCCACATACACGCGCTGGGGACCGTTCTGGAAGAACCATCGACCATCGGGCTCGGCCAGGTAGTTGCGGGCGATGAAGTCCGCCAGCTTTTCGTTGCGCACCTCCGCGCCCTTGGCTCCCGGGATTGCGCTGTCGAAAGCGCCGCTGGCCTGGGCCTGTTCATCGCGCAGATACCAGCGCCCGCGCTCGTCCAGCCCCAGCCAGCCGCTGCAGGCAGGCACATGGGGCCATTTGGCCATGGCCTGCTTCACGATATCGTCCATTGCATTCATCCTTTTTCGCTGTGCGCCAGCCACTGCGTGACGGCCTGCGGCATGGCCAGTACATGTCCCGGCCAACGCCCCTGTGCAAAACCCACATGACCGCCGTGCGGCGGATGCCACAGCGTAACCCGCGGGCCGACTTCGCCTGGCGCCGGCAGGCTGTACGAAGGGACAAAGGGATCGTCCAGCGCATTGAGCAGCAGTGCAGGCACGGCAATGCTGCCCAGCAGCGGTTTGGCCGCCGCCCGATGCCAATAGTCCTGCGCATCACGAAAGCCGTGGACCGGCGCCGTGAACGCATCGTCAAACTCTCTCAAATCACGCGCACGCAGCACGGCATCACGATCGAAGAGACCGGGAAACTGCGCCCACTTGAGCAGCGCCTTGGGCACCAGGGTGCGCAGGAACATGCGCGTGTAGATCCTGCGGTTCAGCCCTTTCCCCAGCGCCGTTCCCCCGGCGGCCAGGTCCAGCGGCGCACTCACCGCCGCCAGGGCCTGCACCACCTCGGCAGCCTTGTCCGCCTGCACGCCCGCCCAGCGTGCCAGCGCATTGCCGCCCAGGGAGACACCGACCGCATGCAGCGGGCGAGAAGACCGCTCGCGCAGGCGGCGCAGTATCCAGTCCACCTCCTGCACATCGCCCGAGTGATAGGCGCGCGGCGCCCGGTTGACCTCGCCGCTGCAGCCGCGAAAGTGCGGCACGGCCATGTGCCAGCCGCGCTGTTCGGCCACACAGGCCATGGCCTGGGCATAGTGGCTGTTCGCCGAGCCTTCAAGGCCATGGAAAAGCACCAGCCATGGCGCATCGGCAGGCGGGGTGGGAGCACTGCCGAAGGCGACATCGATGAAGTCGCCATCCGGAGTATCCCAGCGCTCCCACCGCCACCGGGGTGCCGCATGGCCGGCCGGCCGACGGTGCGCGAACAGCGCCGGCCAGATGGTCTGTGCGTGGCCACCGGGCAGCCAGCGCGCCGCGTTGAATTGATGCATAGAGCCCGTTTGCAGTCCTTGTCCCAGTCGCTGCGAATGGCCTTTGCCCTACAGGGCGGCGGGCCAGGTGCGCAGCACAATCGCCAGCGATGCGCAGCATCGTGCACGATACTGTCCTCCATTGTCGCTTTCAGGTTGTCATCTCATGAAACGTCTAATCGCCACACTTGCCACCGTTCTGGTACTGACCGGCTGCGGCTACAACGATTTCCAGCGCCTTGACGAACAGACCAAGTCGGCCTGGAGCGAGGTGCTCAACCAGTACCAGCGCCGTGCCGACCTGGTGCCCAACATCGTGGCCTCGGTCAAGGGCGAGGCCAATTTCGAGCAGGAGACCCTGACCAAGGTGGTGGAGGCGCGCGCCAAGGCCACCTCCATCCAGGCCACGCCCGAGCTGGTCAACAACCCCGAGGCTTTCAACAAGTTCCAGCAGGCGCAGGGTGAGCTGTCCAGTGCGCTGTCCCGGCTGATGGTGGTGGCCGAGCGCTACCCCCAGTTGCAGGCCAATCAGGGCTTCCGTGACCTGCGCGTCACGCTGGAGGGCACGGAGAACCGCATCACCGTGGCGCGCAACCAGTACATCCAGGCCGTGCAGTCCTACAACGTGCTGGCGCGCAGCTTTCCGACCAATCTGACAGCCAAGGTCTTCAGCTATGAGCCCAAGCCCACCTTCAGCGTGCAGAACGAGGCCGAAATCTCTCGCCCGCCCACGGTGGACTTCGGCAACAAGTAAACCGTGACCACATCCCTGGCGCCGCTCTGGCGCATGCTTTGCGCCCTGCTCCTGGCAGCGTTGTTGCTGCCAGGCAGCGCGCTGGCGCAGGCTCCGCAACCCGTCCCCCCGCTGACGGCCCGGCTCATCGACCAGACGGGCACGCTGTCGCCCGACGAGGCACGGGCCATTGAAGACAGGCTGCGCAGCATTGAACAGAAGTCGGGCTCGCAGGTCGTTGTGCTGATGGTGGCCACCACGGCGCCCGAGGACATCGCCGCCTATGCCTGGCGCGTGGCCAGCGACTGGAAGATAGGCCGCCGCGACGTGGGCGACGGGCTGTTGATGGTGATTGCCAAGAACGACAGGCGCATGCGGCTGGAAGTGGCCCGCGCGCTGGAAGGCGCCATCCCCGACCTGGCGGCCGCTCGCATCATCGACCAGCAGATGACCCCGCGCTTTCGCCAGGGCGACTATGCAGGCGGCATTGCCGCTGCGCTGGACCAGGTGGCGGCACGCATTGCGGGCGAGCAGCTGCCGGCCCCCTCCCCCAATGCCCCTTCCTCCAAAAGCCCGGACCGTGGCTTCGACATGGAAGACCTGATGCTGTTCTTCTTTTTCGGTGTGGTCATCGCGGGCCCCATCCTGCGCTCGATGCTGGGCCGGCCCCTGGCCTCGGTGCTGGCAGGCACAGGCGCCGGCATTGCCGCCTATGTGGTGACCACCAGTCTGCTGGTGGCTGGCGGAGCGGGCATCGTCGCTCTGCTGTTCACCTTGCTGGGCAGCGGCCGCTCCGGCAGGGGTGGCGGTGGATGGGGCGGAGGGGGTGGCTACGGCGGTGGTTTTGGCGGAGGCGGCGGACGAAGCAGTGGCGGCGGAGGCTTCAGCTCCGGGGGAGGCGGCAGTTTTGGGGGCGGCGGCGCCTCGGGGAGTTGGTGAGATGGCGGCTGCAATCACAGGCTTTGTTCAGCGTCTGGTCCGGCTGCTGCGCCACCATTGGGCCGAAGGGCAGCTGCGGCGTGCACTCCCACCCGAGACCCTGGCGGAGCTGGAGCGCCTGATCACCATGAGCGAGCAGCGCCATACAGGACAGATCCGTATCTGCGTCGAGCCCGGCCTGCCGCCCAGCTACATCTGGCGCGATGCCACGCCGCGCGAGCGCGCCATCACGCTGTTCGGCAAGCTGCGCGTCTGGGATACCGAGCACAACAACGGCGCCCTGATCTATCTGCTGCTGGCCGACCACGCCATCGAGATCGTCGCCGACCGCGCCCTGGCGCGCACCCTGCCTGCGCAGCAGTGGCAGACGCTGATCAGTGACATGCAGGCCGCTTTCCAGGGCGGCCACTATGCCATGGGCATGACGGCGGCGCTCGAGCGCGTGAGCCTGCTGCTGGAAACCAACTTCCCGCGCGACCCGTTGCAGCCTGTGCACGAAGGTGGCGACAATCTTCCCGATACCGTCGTGATACAGCGGCACTGAGGCAAAACGACCCTCAGACCGAGCGCCCTCTTCATCGAGCTATCGCGGGCACGGAGGCTGTGATAGCGTCACGCCATTTCATCAAGGAGCATCCACACCATGAAGAATACCCTGGCCCGCCTGGGCCTGCTGGCCGCCGTGCTGGCCCTGAGCGCCTGCGCAAGCCCCGTCCTCGATGACTCGCAAGAGTACGACTATGTGCTCAGCTGCAAGCTGCGCGAGGACGACCCCAAGCGATGCGAGCAGCAGATCCGCGCGCTGTGCCCCGTGCCAGCCAAGGCCGTGACGCACAAGTCGCGCACGGTCGACCCCAAGGACAACGCAGTGACCTACGTCTACCAGGCCCGCTGCGGCGACTGAGACGCCTTCGCACCATGAAAAAAGCCGCCCGAGGGCGGCTTTTTTGCGGCTGGTCCCGGGAGGGCTCAGCGCTTTTGGCGGAACTTGCGCAGGGCCGCGATCTGGGCGGCCATGACGGCCAGCTCGGACTGGGCACGCGCCAGATCGACTTCGCTCTTGGCGTTCTTCAGCGCTTCCTCGGCTTCGAGCTTGGCCTTCTCGGCCTTCTCGGCGTCCAGGTCGGCACCGCGGATGGCGGTGTCGGACAGCACGGTCACGCAGTTGGGCTGCACTTCCAGGATGCCGCCGGCCACGAAGACGAACTCTTCGCTGCCGTCAGCCATCTCGATACGCACCGAGCCGGGCTTGATGCGCGTGATCAGCGGAGTGTGGCGGGGAAAAATGCCCAGTTCGCCGGATTCACCGGGCAGGGCGACAAAGCGCGCTTCACCGGAGAAGATGGACTCTTCGGCACTGACCACATCAACGTGGATGGTGTTCATCTTTGCTCCTCAGAAAAGGTAGGACTGGAACTTGGAACCGGCAGGGCCCAGATCGGGGACACCGAGCAAGGGCCGCCCCTCGGCGAGGGTGTCGTCCCCCTCCCCCGCGAAGCGGGTAGAGAGGGGGAGGCGACGCAGTCGCTCAGGGGGTGCCGCAGGCTCAAGCCGCCAGCTTCTTGGCCTTCTCGAAGGCTTCGTCGATGGTGCCAACCATGTAGAAGGCCTGCTCGGGCAGGTGATCGCACTCGCCGGCGCAGATCATCTTGAAACCACGGATGGTTTCAGCCAGCGACACGTACTTGCCGGGAGCGCCAGTGAACACTTCGGCCACGTGGAAAGGCTGCGACAGGAAACGCTGGATCTTGCGGGCGCGGGCCACGGTCAGCTTGTCTTCGGGAGCCAGCTCGTCCATGCCCAGAATGGCGATGATGTCGCGCAGTTCCTTGTAGCGCTGCAGCGTGCCCTGCACTTCGCGGGCCACCTTGTAGTGCTCTTCACCCACGACCTGGGGGTCCAGCTGGCGGCTGGTGGAGTCCAGCGGGTCGACAGCGGGGTAGATACCCAGCGAAGCGATGTCACGCGACAGCACCACGGTGGAGTCCAAGTGGGCGAACGTCGTAGCAGGCGAGGGGTCGGTCAAGTCATCGGCAGGCACGTAAACGGCCTGGATGGAAGTGATCGAACCGACCTTGGTCGAGGTGATGCGCTCTTGCAGGCGGCCCATTTCCTCGGCCAGCGTGGGCTGGTAGCCCACGGCGGAAGGCATGCGGCCCAGCAGAGCGGACACTTCGGTACCGGCCAGCGTGTAGCGGTAGATGTTGTCCACGAAGAACAGCACGTCCTTGCCTTCGTCACGGAAGGCTTCGGCCATGGTCAGGCCGGTCAGCGCCACGCGCAGACGGTTGCCCGGGGGTTCGTTCATCTGGCCGTAGACCATGGCGACCTTGGAGTCGTTCAGCGACTCCTGGTTGACCACGCCGGCGTCCGACATTTCGTGATAGAAGTCATTGCCTTCACGGGTACGTTCACCCACACCGGCAAACACCGACAGACCACCGTGGCCCTTGGCGATGTTGTTGATGAGTTCCATCATGTTCACGGTCTTGCCCACGCCGGCGCCACCGAACAGACCCACCTTGCCGCCCTTGGCGAAGGGAGAGATCAGGTCGATCACCTTGATGCCGGTTTCCAGCAGTTCCTGCGAAGGCGACAGCTCGTCATAAGCCGGTGCCTTGCGGTGGATGGGGGCCGTCAGGGCCTGATCCACGGGACCGCGTTCGTCGATGGGGTTGCCCAGCACGTCCATGATGCGACCCAGCGTCGCCTTGCCCACGGGCACGGTGATGGGGTTGCCGGTGTTGGACACCATCAGGCCACGACGCAGACCGTCGGACGAGCCCAGGGCGATGGTACGCACAACGCCGTCACCCAGCAGTTGCTGCACTTCCAGCGTCAGGGCCGAGCCGTCGAGCTTCAGGGCATCGAACACCTTGGGCATTGCGTTGCGGGGGAACTCGACGTCCACCACAGCGCCAATACATTGAACAATCTTGCCTTGCACTTGAGCCATTTTTTGCTCCAATTAGTTTGTCTGTTAAAGCCGTTTACACCGCAGCGGCGCCAGCCACGATTTCCGACAGTTCGGTCGTGATGGCTGCCTGACGCGTCTTGTTGTAGACGAGCTTCAACTCGCTGATGACGTTGCCGGCGTTGTCGGTCGCGGCCTTCATGGCCACCATGCGCGCCGATTGCTCGGACGCCATGTTTTCTGCAACCGCTTGGTAGACCAGGGACTCCGCGTAACGCACGAGCAGCTCGTCGATCACGGACTGCGCATCGGGTTCGTAGATGTAGTCCCAGCTATGGCCAGACGTCTTCTCGGCCTGCATGCTCTCGGACGACAGGGGCAGCAACTGCTCCACCACCGATTCCTGCTTCATGGTGTTGATGAACTTGGTGTAGCTCAGGTACACCGCGCTCAGCTTGCCCGCTGCGTACGCATCGAGCAGCACCTTCACAGGGCCGATCAGCTTTTCCAGATGGGGCGTATCGCCCAGACCCGTCGCGTGCGAAACCACCTTGGCGCCGACACGGTTCAGAAAGCCCAGACCCTTGTTGCCAATGGCCACCGCTTCTGCCGACACGCCTTGATCCTGCAGCTCCCGCAGCTTGGCCGTGACAGCACGCAACACGTTGGTGTTCATGCCGCCGCACAACCCCTTGTCCGTCGTCACAACGATGACGCCGGCAGTCTTGGCATCACCGTTCACTTGCATGAACGGGTGCACGTACTCGGGGTTGGCTTGGCCAAGATGGACTGCAATGTTGCGGATCTTTTCGCTGTACGGGCGTGCAGCCAGCATCCGTTCCTGCGCCTTGCGCATCTTGGATGCGGCCACCATTTCCATGGCTTTGGTGATCTTCTTGGTGTTTTCCACCGATTTGATCTTGCCGCGAATTTCCTTACCTGCTGCCATGATGGCTCCTCGTCCGGTTTAAGCGAACGACTTCTTGAACGCAACGATGGCGGCGTTCAATTCGGCTTCGGAATCCTTGTCCATGGCCTTGGAAGCGTTCAGCTTGTCGATCAGGGCGCCGTGGCTGGTCTTCAGGAACTGGTGCAGACCAGACTCGAAAGCCAGCACTTGCTTGACCTGGATATCGTCCATGTAGCCCTTGTTCACTGCGAACAGCGAAGCGCCCATCAGGGCGGTGGACAGGGGGCTGTACTGGGCCTGCTTGAGCAGTTCGGTCACGCGGGCACCGCGGTCGAGCTGCTTGCGGGTGGCTTCGTCCAGGTCGGAGGCGAACTGCGCGAAGGCAGCCAGCTCACGGTATTGCGCCAGGTCGGTACGGATACCGCCGGACTGGCCCTTGACCAGCTTGGTCTGTGCAGCACCACCGACGCGCGACACCGAGATACCGGCGTTGATGGCGGGGCGGATACCGGCGTTGAACAGGCTGGTTTCCAGGAAGATCTGGCCGTCCGTGATCGAGATCACGTTAGTGGGCACGAAGGCCGACACGTCACCCGCCTGGGTTTCGATGATGGGCAGAGCCGTCAGCGAACCCGTCTTGCCCTTGACTTCACCCTTGGTGAAGGCTTCGACATAGTCGGCATTCACGCGGGCTGCGCGCTCGAGCAGGCGGCTGTGGAGATAGAACACGTCGCCGGGGAAGGCTTCACGGCCCGGGGGACGGCGCAGCAGCAGCGAAACCTGGCGGTAGGCCACGGCCTGCTTGGACAGGTCGTCATAGACGATCAACGCGTCTTCGCCGCGGTCGCGGAAGTACTCGCCCATCGTGCAGCCCGAGTAGGCCGACACGTACTGCATGGCAGCGGATTCGGAAGCGGTGGCAGCCACGACGATGGTGTATTCCATCGCGCCGGCCTGCTCCAGGGCACGCACCACGTTCTTGATCGAGGAAGCCTTCTGGCCGATCGCAACGTAGATGCAGGTAACGCCCTGACCCTTCTGGTTGATGATGGCGTCGATGGCCACGGCGGTCTTGCCGGTCTGGCGGTCGCCGATGATCAGTTCGCGCTGGCCACGGCCGACGGGCACCATCGAGTCGATGGACTTGATGCCGGTCTGCAGGGGCTGGTCCACGGACTGGCGTGCGATCACGCCAGGAGCGACCTTCTCGATCACGTCCGTCATCTTGGCGTTGATCGGGCCCTTGCCGTCGATGGGCTGACCCAGGGCGTTGACCACGCGGCCGATGAGTTCGGGGCCGACGGGCACTTCCAGAATGCGGCCCGTGCACTTGACGGTGTCGCCTTCGGAGATGTGCTCGTACTCGCCCAGAATCACGGCGCCGACGGAGTCGCGCTCGAGGTTCAGCGCCAGGCCGAAGGAGGGCTGGCCGTCCTTGCCTGCGGGGAATTCCAGCATTTCGCCTTGCATCACGTCCGACAGGCCGTGCACGCGCACGATACCGTCGGTCACCGAAACCACGGTGCCTTCGTTACGGATGTCGCTGCTGCCAGCCAGACCCTCGATGCGGCTCTTGATCAGTTCAGAAATTTCTGCGGGATTGAGTTGCATGACTCTTTCCTTCTTTAGCTTTGGTTAGCCGAGACCTCAGTCGCGTTGTTACGCAATGAGGGCCGCTTTCATTTGTTCCAGGCGGGCCTTGACGGAGGTGTCAAGAACTTCATCACCCACCACGACGCGGATGCCACCGATCAGGGACTGATCTTGCTGCACCGACAGGTTCAGCTTTCGGCCGAAACGCTTCTCCAGCGAAGTCCCGAGTGCGGCCAGTGCGGCAGCATCTATGGGGAATGCGCTTTGAACCACGGCGTCGGACGAGCCACCGGCGCGGTTCACGAGGCTGCGAAACTGGGCCGCCACTTCTGGCAGGGCTTGCAGTCGGCCGTTTTCAATGATGACGCGCAGAAAGTTGCGTGCGGCATCGGGCAATGCCGAGCCGGCCACGCCGCTGATGACGTCGAACAGTTGTTCGTCGGTCACCTTGGGGTCGTCGGCCAGCTGGCGCAATTGCGGATTGGCGGCAATCGCCGCCAATTCCTCCGCCCAGGCAACAGTGCCGGACAGGTCAGCACCCTGCTGGGTGCTGGCCTTGAACAGGGCATCTGCGTAAGGACGGGCAATGGTGGCGAGTTCTGCCATGTTTGCTCTTCCTTACAGCTCGGTCTTCAGGCGGTTCAGCAGGTCGGCATGGACGCCGGCATCCACTTCCTTGCGCAGGATCTGCTCGGCGCCCTTGACGGCCAGCGCAGCCACTTGCTCGCGCAGGGCTTCACGGGCCTGGATTGTCTGCTGCTCGGCCTCGGCGCGAGCAGCAGCAACAATCTTGTTGCCTTCTTCGGAGGCACGGGCCTTGGCTTCTTCGATGATGGCCTGGGCACGGCGTTCGGCGTCCGCAAGCCGCGATGCCGTTTCGTTGCGCGTCTGGGCCAGTTCCTGCTCGACGCGCTTGTTGGCAGCGGCCAGGTCGGTCTTGGCCTTGTCGGCAGCAGCGAGGCCATCGGCGATTTTCAGAGCTCGTTCATCCAGCGCCTTCGCGATCGGGGGCCACACGAACTTCATCGTGAACAGCACCAGGATCAGGAAAACGATGGCCTGGACGAACAGGGTCGCGTTGATACTCACGGCAACACCTTTCTATCTAGGGCGTTGATCGGAGCTTAGGCCAGGACGAAGGGGTTGGCGAAAGCGAACAGCAGAGCGATGGCCACACCGATCAGGAAGGCAGCGTCGATCAGACCGGCCAAGATGAACATCTTGGTTTGCAGTTCGTTGATCAGCTCAGGCTGACGTGCCGACGATTCCAGGAACTTGCCACCCATCAGGGCGATACCGATCGAAGCGCCGATAGCGCCCAGACCAACGATCAGACCACAAGCCAGAGCGACGAGACCGAGAATGTTTTCCATGATGACTCCTGAGATTAAAGAAAGAGAAAGGTTGAGAGGGAAAGGAAATGGTCAGTGGGCTTCATGCGCCTGGCCGAGATAGATCAGCGTCAGCATCATGAAAATGAAGGCCTGCAGGGTGATGATCAGAATGTGGAAGATCGCCCAGATAGAGCCTGCAATGATGTGCCCCAAGGGGAGCAACACACCGGAAAGCGACATGGCAGCCGCACCGCCCATCAGAGCGATCAGACAGAACACCAACTCACCAGCGTACATGTTGCCGAACAGTCGCATGCCATGCGAAACCGTCTTGGCGACATATTCAATGATTTGCATGGCCAGGTTCACGACACCCAGGATCAGTGCAAACACGGGATTCTTGCTGGTGCCGAACGGGGCAGTCACCAGTTCGTGGGCCCAGCCGCCCATGCCCTTGATCTTGATGCTGTAGAAGAAGCACAGGATCAGCACGGCCGAGGACAGGCCCAGCGTGGTCGAGAGGTCAGCCGTGGGAACGACGCGCAGGTAGGCGTGCGAGTCACCCTGGAAGCCCTGCCACAGCACCGGCAGCAGGTCCACCGGCAGCATGTCCATGGCGTTCATCATGAAGATCCACACGAACACGGTCAGTGCCAGGGGAGCGATGAACTTGCGGCTTTGCGCGTTGTGGATGTTGGCCTTGGCCTGGTTGTCCACCATCTCGACCAGCAGCTCTACAGCCGCCTGGAAGCGCCCCGGAACGCCCGATGTGGCCTTGCGCGCGGCAAGCCACAGCACGAACAGGCTCAGCACGCCCAGCGTGGCGCTGACGACGATCGAGTCCAGGTTGATGACCGAAAAGTCGATGATCGACTTTTGCTTGATGTTCTGGAGGTGCTGCAGGTGGTGAACGATGTATTCACTTGCAGTAGGTGCGTGCGCGTCTGCGGCCATCGGTCAACTTCTCTTCAAATATCAATCGGTTTTTCGGACACTGGATCGCACTATCAGCGCGACCCAATACGTTTTCATGACGACTACCAAGCCCGCCAGCAGCGCCAGCCAACTCAGCCCCGGGACCAGCTTGGGTGCAGCCGCCAGCATGGCAATGCACAGCACCAGCTTCACCAGTTCCCAGCCAAAAATTCCCACCATGGCGGCTGCAGCGCCGCCCGGCCTCTTTCGTACGACGGCACGCGCAAACAGCGCTGCCGGCAACACCACCGACAAGGCACCGTAGGCAGCCGACCATCCGACCTCGGCGCGCCCCGTCACCAGCCATGCGACCAGTGCCACCAGCACGCCCACCACCGCCTGGACCACCACGAAACGCCACACAGACATCTGCGGGTTTCGCGTGCGCCACTCCTGAGCCTCCTCGGAGGTCAGGGGCTTGAAGTCGGAATCCTCGCCCTCAAGTTCCCTGTCAGCGTCTGTGTCGGCGGCGTAGTTTTTCATTGAATTCTCTAAGGCCGCAGACCAGACAAGACTTTTTCACAAAGCCTCTGATTATAAGTAAAAACCCCTGCCGAACGATAGGGGTTGTTACGGGCATGCCCAAAACGGAGGCGGCGACCGGGCTGTGTGGCAGCCGGCCAACAGCGCCAGCCTCGCGCCGCAGGCCACTTGTTTGTTGTGTGTGGAGTTCTCGTGGCGGACGACGCGGCAGCCCCGGGCTGCGACATGGCCGCGAACGATAGCGCACAATCGCCTCCAACGCCAAGCGATTAACCTTGATTCACCTATGACCGACGCCTCCACCCCTACCCCCACCCCAGCCACCGAGCCGGGCGCGGACCCGCGCAAGGATTCGCTGATCGAGTACCCGTCGCAGTTCCCCATCAAGGTCATGGGCGTCAAGGCCGAGCATCTGGTGCACGAGATCACCCAGATCGCCCAACGCTTCGACCCTGCCTTTGACGCCAGCACCATTGAATTGCGCCCCAGCAGCAGCGGCAAATACCTGGGCGTCACCGTCACGGTGACGGCGACCAGCCGCGAACAACTCGACGATCTGTACCGCGCCTTCACCTCGCATCCGCTGGTGAAAGTGGTGCTGTGAGCGCCCTTGACGCGCAGCAGTCGCAGTCATTGGACCTGCGCCTGCTGGGCCGCACGGACTACGAGGCCACGGTGCAGGCCATGCAGGCCTTCACCAGCCAACGCGATGCCGGCACGCGCGACGAGCTGTGGATATGCGAGCACTCCGCACATTTCACACAAGGCCTCGCCGGCAAAAGTGACCACTTGCTGAGCCCTGGCGACATTCCCGTGGTGGCCACCAACCGCGGCGGACAGGTCACCTACCACGGCCCGGGCCAGGTGGTCGCCTATCCCTTGCTGGACCTGCAGCGCCTGGGCTACTTCGTCAAGGAATACGTGTTCCGCATCGAGGATGCGGTCATCCGCACGCTGGAGCATTTCGGCATCACCGGCCACCGCGTGGAAGGCGCCCCCGGCATCTACGTGCGCCTCGACGACCCTCGCAGCCATGCCATGCTGCCCCAGCGCCCGCAACTACGCGCGCCCGGCTCGCCCGCGCCCCAACCCGATTTTTCGGGGCTGGGCAAGATTGCAGCCCTGGGCATCAAGGTCAGCCGGCATTGCACCTATCACGGCGTTGCATTGAACGCCGCCATGGACCTGGAACCCTACGGCCGGATCAACCCTTGCGGCTACGCAGGGCTGCAAACGGTGGACCTTTCTACAATCGGCGTTCAGACAACCTGGGACGAAGCCGCGCGCGTGCTGGGACGACAGTTGCAGCGCCGCCTAGCCCCCTGAATCCAGAACCATGACCACCAACACCGTCGTGCGCGAAGCGCAGTCACAAGCCGAGTACAACCCGCTGGCCAAGCAGAAGGCGGCAGCGAAGCTTTCGCGCATCCCGATCAAGGTCGAGCATGGCGAAGCACTCAAGAAGCCCGAGTGGATCCGCGTCAAGGCGGGCAGCCCCACCACGCGCTTCTACGAGATCAAGGACATCCTGCGCGCCAACAAGCTGCACACGGTCTGCGAGGAAGCCTCCTGCCCCAACATCGGCGAGTGCTTTGGCAAGGGCACGGCCACCTTCATGATCATGGGCGACAAGTGCACGCGCCGCTGCCCGTTCTGCGATGTGGGTCACGGCCGTCCCGACCCGCTGGACACCAACGAACCGCTCAACCTCGCCAAGACGATTGCCGAGCTGCGGCTGAAATACGTAGTCATCACCAGCGTGGATCGCGACGACCTGCGCGATGGTGGCTCGGGCCACTTCGTCGAGTGCATCAAGAACATCCGCGAGCTCTCGCCGCTGACCCAGATCGAGATCCTAGTGCCCGACTTCCGTGGCCGCGACGACCGTGCGCTGGAAATCCTCAAGGCCGCGCCTCCCGATGTGATGAACCACAACCTGGAGACCGCACCGCGCCTGTACAAGGAAGCGCGTCCCGGCTCGGACTACCAGTTCTCGCTGAACCTGCTCAAGAAGTTCAAGGCCTTGCACCCCAAGGTTCCGACCAAGAGCGGCATCATGGTCGGCCTGGGCGAGACCGATGAGGAAATCCTGCAGGTCATGCGCGACATGCGTGCGCATGACATCGACATGCTGACCATCGGCCAATACCTGGCACCCAGCAACAGCCACCTGCCGGTGCGTCGCTACGTGCACCCCGACACCTTCAAGATGTTCGAGGAAGAGGCGTACAAGATGGGCTTCACGCATGCAGCCGTGGGCGCCATGGTGCGCTCGAGCTACCACGCGGACCAGCAGGCACACGCCGCCGGCGTCTGAGCCGGCAATGGCCGCCTGCCTGCAGGGCGGCCTTCTTCACGCACTTCGGGGATGGCCTTTGCAGACCATCCCCTTTTTCATGTCTGGAGGCATGCCATTCAGGCGCCGGTTTTGACCTGAATACACATTCAGCAACAAACAATCGATGTCACCGGCATCTCGGTTGATGAATTTCCCGATCTCTTTATGATGCCGATTTTCCGAATGCTTTCTGCATTCAAAAAAATCCGAACGACCCAGGAATGCGGCTCAACGACATGAAATCCCGGATTTCGGGCGTTCGGGCGCCGCTCCATTGACAAAGGGATAAGTGCATATGGCCAATGACGAGCAAAAGGACCGTGCAGCATTCGATGCCGCCATACAGGCACTGAAAGCAGAGGTTGCCAATGCCGGGGTGCATCTCTCGCTGGACTCATCTGCACGCCTGGCCTATGCCCGACAGATTCAGGCCATGGCCAACGAGCTTCAGTTGCAGGCCACGAGCGGCCGCATCACCTGGGGACAGGCTGCACAACAGGCCCAGGAGGCCCGCAATGTCATCATGGAGATCATCCGAGGCCGCAGCACCCCCGTGGGCAGAGCCATGGCGCAACGCATCAAGAGCGAGGGCAAGACGCTCAATGAGCTGATTGCCCGCAAGGCCCAGCAATTGCACGGCCCCAACGTGCGGTTCGATCGCCTCACGGCGGCCCAGCAAAACGCCGTGTATGGCGAAATCGTCAAATCCGCCGGCAAGTCCAATGCCGCCATCACCCAGAGAATGCGCACGCTCTCCCGGGCAGGACGCGGCCTCCTGGTCTTCTCCATTGCGGTATCGGTCTACACCATCGCCAACGCAGACAACAAGGTGGAGGCCGCCGGCAAGGAATTGGCCGTCACAGGTGCCGGGATCGGTGGAGGCATGGCAGGTGGTGCCCTGGCCGGGCTGGCCTGCGGGCCCGGGGCACCTGCCTGCGTGGTGGTCGGCGCTTTTGTCGGCGGGGCACTGGCTGCCATAGGCGTCGAATTCCTCTGGTGACACTTCAGGACAACAGATGCGCATCCTCTCCGACCGGCAGTTGTCACTGCAGCCCGCCGCATCCCATCCTGCAGGGCAGGTACCGCAAAGCCGCCTGGTGCTCAACGGGAATGCAACGCCCATTCTGGTGGACGGCACCATTCTCGAGGCAGCCTTTCAATGGAACGACCTCTACCTTCTGTTCACCACCGATGACACGCCCATGGAGGAGATGCTGCGGATCACGCTGCTCGACGAGAATTTGCAGGCACTCGACAAGGCCGTGATAGGCAGCATGTATTCCACGGGCAGCTTCTCGTTGCTGCCATCGGACGAACGATCGCTGGTGCGATTTCGATTCATGGGAAATACGGACTGGAGTGTCGAAATCCTGCAGGAACCTGGATTCCGGCTGCCATTTCTTGGCGATCCGCGCGCCGTCACGCGCCCCCTGGGGTTTTCGCGGCGCTTTGTCGTGCGAGGCCATCCTGAGCCGGAAAGCAACTGATGCCGACGCAGTTGAAGGCAATAAAAAAGCAGGGCCAACGTGCATGCCCTGCTTGAATTGAATGCAATCGTGCTTTCCCGTTCCACGTAGAAAAAAAGCCTGGCTAACCGGCAGACCGCTGGCTGGCAAACCGACTTGCTGCAGGCTGAACAGGCCTGGCGAGTCGCCCCACGATGAAACTGAAAAAGCTTGCAGCTCGAATTCCCCACCAGAGAGCTTCTTGCTGCATTGGAGCGGATCATAACATCGAATGAGAATCAATCGCAACTGAAGTTGTGATTTTTTTGCCTCGCGCCTTCACTTGACCGAAGTCATGGGCTCAGCAGCGCTGCCGGGCTGTCCGAACGAAGGACTTCCTGCGCCCAGGCGGCCAGCTTGCGTGTGTCGGCACGCAAGATTTCCTGCTTGACCACCAGGATCTGCGCCGGATGCATGGAAAAGCTGCGCAGGCCCAGGCCCAGCAGCAGGCGCGTCATGGCCACATCGCCGGCGGTCTCCCCGCAGACACAGACGTTCTTGCCTTGCGCCCGTCCTTCGGCGATCACATCCGCCACCAGCTTGAGCACGGCGGGATGCAGGGGATCGTAGAGATGGGCCACGGTCTCGTCGGCGCGGTCGATGGCCAGCGTGTACTGGATCAAGTCGTTGGTGCCGATGGACAGGAAGTCGAAATAGCGCAGGAAGGTGCGCACGATCAGCGCTGCCGCAGGCACCTCGATCATGGCGCCCAGCTTGACCGGGCCGTGCGCCACGCCGCGCGCGTCAAGCTCGCTTTGCGCCAACCTCACCTGGGCCAGGGTCTGCTCGATCTCGCTTTGGTGGGCCAGCATGGGGAACAGCAGATGGATCTGCCCATGCGCGGCAGCACGCAGGATGGCGCGCAGCTGGGTGCGGAACATGGCCGGATCGGCCAGGCTCCAGCGGATGGCGCGCAGACCCAGCGCGGGGTTCAGGTAGTAGTCCTTGGGCTGGGCCTTGTCCAGCGGCTTGTCGGCGCCCACGTCCAGCGTGCGAATGGTCACGGGCATGCCCTGCATTCCATCCACGGCTTCGCGGTAGGCCCGGTATTGCTCTTCCTCGCCGGGCAGGTTGCCGCCACGCCCCATGAACAGGAATTCCGTGCGGAACAGCCCCACGCCCACCGCGCCCGCATGCACGGCCGCAGGCCCGTCGCCGGGCTGCTCGATGTTGGCCAGCAGCTCGATACGCTCTCCGTCCAGCGTCAGCGCAGGCGTGTGGCGCAGGCGCGAGAGGCGCTCGCGCTCGAGCTCGTTCTGGCGCTGGCGAAAGCCATATTCGGCCAGGATGATGGGTGAGGGATCGACGATGACGACCCCTGCATTGCCGTCGATGATGATCCAGTCGTCCTGGCGGATCAGTTGCCCCGCAGCCCGGGCGCCGACCACGGCAGGAATGTCCATGCTGCGCGCCACGATGGCCGTGTGCGAAGTGCGGCCACCCACGGCCGTGATGAAGCCGGCAAACAACCGGCTCTTGAACTGCAGCATGTCCACTGGCGACAGGTCCTGCGCCACCAGAACCAGCGGCGCCTCGGTGGCGCCATCGAGCAGCAGCGGCTGCTGCGGCGGCGTGCCCTCCCCCGTTGCCTCGACTGCCAACAGCTCGGCCGGTGCGGGCACGGGGCTGGCCATGCCCTTCATATGGCGCAGGATGCGCTCGACCACCTGCTCGAGGTCCGCCTTGCGCTCGCGCAGGTATTCGTCCTCCATCTCGTCGAACTGGCGCGAGACGACCTCCAGCTGCGTGGTCAGCGCCCATTCGGCGTTGTAGAGGCGATCGGATATCCAGTGCTTGATGGCGGCGGCCAGGGCCTCGTCCTGCAAAAGCAGCAGGTGGACGTCGAGCAAGGCATCCAGCTCGCCCGGCGCATCCTTGGGCATTTCATCCTGCAGGCGGCGCAGCTCGTCGATGACGGCATTGCGCGCACTGCGGGCGCGGTCGATTTCCGCGTCCACCTGGTCGGGCCGGATGAAGTAGTGCACCACCTCCATGCGGCTGGAGGCCACCACCACCGCACGCCCTATGGCGATACCCCGTGACACGGCCAGTCCGTGGATTGCAAACGTCATTGCGCCTGTCCTTTGCCTGCTGCTGCGCAGGCCCCGGACCGTCGCAATGCGGCATCGTCCAGTTCCAGCGCGTGTTGCTCTGTTGCGCTCACCGTCTGCCAGCGCAGCAAAGGCACATTACTGGCCTTCGCCAAACTTGTCGTTGATCAGGGCGGTCAGCGCATCCATGGCTTCCTGCTCCTGTGCTCCGTCGGTCTCCAGCAGCACCTCGGAGCCCATGCCGGCAGCCAGCATCATCACGCCCATGATGCTCTTGGCATTGATGCGCCGCTCACCCTTGCTCATCCAGACTTCGCAGGGAAAGCTGCCTGCAAGCTTGGTGAGCTTGGCGGAGGCGCGGGCATGCAGGCCCAGTTTATTGCTGATGGTGATAGGGGTCTTGATCATTGGATGGTCGCGGACTCTGGTTCTGAGGCGTGTTCACGCCCACCTGCATCACCCCATGGCTGCCTCCCGCCAAGGCACGCTCGGCCACGGCTTCCAGCGCCTCGTGGCGATAGCCTATGGAGCGCAGCAGCATGGGCAAGTTCACTCCGGCCACCAGCCGCCCGGCAGGCAGTTGCGCCACAAGCCGCTGCGCCACGTTGCAGGGCGTCGCACCAAAGAGGTCGGTCAGCACCAGCGTGGGCAGCCCCAGCAGGCCGCCATGGTCTTCAAGCAACTGCTCGGCACGCATCAGAGTGGCCTCGGGCGGCTCCTGAGCGGGCACATCCAGGGCAAGGACGTCCTCGGCACTGTCGGCGAACACATGCAGGGCGCATTCGCGCAGTGCCTGGGCCAAAGGTGCGTGGGTGAACAAAAGGATGCGCGTGGTCATGAAGTCACAGGGTTCGGAGTCGATTATGGCGTGCGAAGGCGCATGCAGGGCAAACGGCGCGCCTGCGCTGCGCTCCATGCCACAGTTGCCTCCCGCATCCGTGGCTCCAAACCTGTTGCTACTGCAGTTGCAGGCTGGCGAAGAAGTTGTTGGCCTCGTCTGTGCGCGGCTTGTCGCTGTAGATCACGGCATGGTAGAGGCGCGCGCCCGCCGGCTCCATTCGTGCAAACCACACGCCATGGGCCGTGAGCTTCCAGCCCTGGGGGCCCACGCCTTCAAACGTGGTGCGCAGCGACTGCGGCAGATTCAAGGCGCCTGCAGGCACGAAGGAGCCATCTTCCTTGGAGCGCAATTGCTTGGCGCCGGCCGGCGCCTGTCCCGGCGCACCCGGATTCATCTGACCGAGCACGGCCGCCTGCCAGTACGACAGCATCTCGGCGGCCCTGGAGGGCTCGCTGACCAGGAAGTGGGAAACCGCGTAGGTGGACGCATCGGCGTCGCATCCCATCATGGACATCTGCACCGTGCCCATGCCCTGGCCCAGTTCCACCGGCCGGGTGGCCGATTGCGGATCGCAAGGCAAAAGCACACGCAGTGGCGTGCCCTCGACCGCAACCTGCCGCCAATCCAGCCGGGGACTGCATGCGGCCAAGGGCGTCAACACCAGCACAGCGGCAGCAAGCCGCATGGCAGGAGCGCGGAGCCTTGCCATGGGGATCAAAAAGCTTTCCATCAATGTCATGCCGGCATTATCGACACGGCCCGCTTGACCGAGACCCGAACTTTTGCCCTTGCCGCGCATCGAAACGCGGTGCACGGCATGCGTGCAGGCCTACGGGCACAACTTTGGGCACAATCGTCGCTATGGCAAGCAAACATTGGATCGCAGGCGTGGTGATCGCCGCAGCCGCCGGAATGGGCGCATGGGTGTATTCGGGCGCAGGCCAGACGGCGGCGCCGCAATCGACCTTCGTGCTGCTGGATGGCAGCAAGCAGACCACGGCCGATTTCAAGGGCAAGGTGACGCTGGTCAATTTCTGGGCCACCAGCTGCACCACCTGCGTGGCCGAGATGCCGGAGATCGTCGCCACCCACCAGAAATTCCAGGGCCAGGGCTTCGAGACCCTGGCCGTGGCCATGAGCTACGACCCGCCCAGCTATGTGGTGAACTTCGCCGATTCGCGCAAGCTGCCGTTCAAGGTGGCGCTGGACAACACCGGCGCCGTGGCCCGCGCCTGGGGCGATGTGCAGCTGACGCCCACCACCTACATCGTCAACAAGCGCGGCGACATCGTGAAGCGCTATGTGGGAGCGCCTGACTTCGCCGAGTTGCACCGGCTGATCGAGAAACTGCTGGCCGAAGCCTGATACGGCACAGGCAAGCCCAGAAAAAAACCGGCATCACGCCGGTTTTTTTGCATCTGCATGCCGATCAGCGGCTGCGGAAGCTGTCGTGGCAGGCCTTGCAGCTGGCAGCGGCCGGGCCGAAGGCCGCCTTGAGCTGGTCCAGGTTGCCGGACTTGGCCGCAGCAGCGAGCTTGACCGTCTCGGCCTGCATCTTCTCCGACAGATCCTGGAACTTGGCCTGCTCCTTCCAGATTTCAGGCTTGGCCTTTCCACCCTCCGTGCCTGCGCCGAAACCTGCCCAGGGCAGCTTGGCCATGAAGGCCACCACCTCGGCGTTTTCCTGGGCCGCCTTGGCATCGAAGGGGATCTTTCCGTTCGCCATCGCACCCAGGCGACCGAAGTGCTGGCCCAGCACGGCCAGCGCGCCCTGGCGGTACTTGATGGCGTCCTCGGACTTGGCAAACTGGGCGGAAGCCGGCAGCGCGGTAGCGGCCACCAGGGCGGCCAGCGCCCATGCAGAAACTTTCTTCATCGTGGTTTTCCTTTTCGAGTGTGGGGAAATCTGCCGGGTCAGTATGGCAGTGACGCCTTGCGGGCGCAGCTTTGATTGACCGCAGCCAGGGTGCATTGACTGCCGGCTCCGGAATGCAGGTCGGCACAATGCACTCATTCCCACCCACACGCTCATGCCATGGCACAAGAACCGACCGCACAAGGCGCCGCCAAGCACAAGGTCCGCATCTGGGACCTGCCCACCCGGCTGTTTCACTGGCTGCTGGCCGCAACCGTGATTGCCCTGGTCGTGACGGCCAAACTGGGCGGCAATGCCATGAACTGGCATCTGCTGCTGGGCCATGTCATGCTGGCCTTGCTGCTGTTTCGCCTGTTGTGGGGCCTGGTGGGTGGCCGCTGGTCGCGCTTTGCCAGCTTCATCCATGCACCTTCCGCCCTGCTGCGCCATCTGCGCGGACAAGGAGCGGAGAGCGACAGCGCAGGCCACAGCCCGTTGGGCGCTCTGTCCGTGCTGGCCATGCTGGCGGTGCTGATCGCCCAGGTAGGCAGCGGATTGCTCAGCGATGACGAGATTGCGTTCTCCGGGCCGCTGAGCCGCTTCGCATCGGGCGACACGGTGGCGCAGGCCACGGCCTATCACGCGCATTGGGGACAGTATTTGCTGTACGCACTGGTGGCCCTGCATCTTCTGGCCATCGTGTTCTATGCCTGGCGCGGGCGCGGCCTGGTGCGAGCCATGGTGACCGGGGACAAACAGTTGTCCGCGCCAGTACCCGCCTCACGCGACACGGCAGGCAGCCGTTGGCTGGCCTTGGCCCTGGCCTTCGGGGCAGGCGCTGTGGCATGGTGGGTACAGCAGCTTGGCGGCGCTTTCTGACGGCGCAGCCAGAGGTGGGCCGCTTGCCGCTACACTGCGCTTTCCGTCGTTTTAGCTGAGTGCCCGTGGACAAGCCTGCTGTCGCCTTGCTGGCGCCGAATCCCGCGGAAGACTGGGACGAAGTCCGCCAGATCTTCCGGGAGTACGCTGCAAGCCTGGATATCGATCTGCAATTTCAAGATTTCGAGGCCGAGATCGCCGATCTGCCCGGCGACTACGCTGCGCCGCGCGGCCACATCCTGCTGGCCAGGGTCGATGGCGCAGTGGCCGGCTGCTGCGCCCTGCGCCCCCTGGACAACTGCGACTACGCCAATGCCGCCGAGATGAGGCGCCTGTTCGTGCGCAAGGCCTTTCGCGGTTTCGGGCTGGGTCGGCAGCTGGCCGAAGCCATGCTTGATGTGGCGCGCCAGGCCGGCTATGACCATGTGCTGCTGGACACGCTGGACGACATGGAATCGGCCCGCGCCCTCTACGTCGACCTGGGCTTCGAGGAAATCCCGCCCTACTATCACAACCCCATCGCGGGGGCGCACTACCTCAAGGCCGATATCTTCTAGGCCGGCCTGGCTGAACCAGCGCCCCCAATACAAAAAGGCATTGCACCCGGGTGCAATGCCTTTTTTTCGCAATAGCGCGGTGCACAGGCCAGAAGGCCTGCAGCGCGATCAGGCCTTGGCCTGGCCCAGCAAAGTGGCCGCGTCGCTGACCTCGAACTTGCCAGGGCCTTCCACGTTCAGCGTGACGACCTTGCCGTCCTTGACCAGCATGGAATAGCGGTTGCTGCGCAGGCCCAGGCCCTTGCCGTTCAGATCCAGCGTCAGGCCGGTGGCCTTGGCGAATGCGGCGTCGCCGTCGGCCAGCATGCGCACCTTGCCATCGGTCTTCTGGTCGCGGGCCCATGCGCCCATCACGAAGGCGTCGTTGACCGACAGGCACCAGATCTCGTCCACGCCGGCAGCCTTGAAGGCTTCGGCCTGCTCCACGAAGCCGGGCACATGCTTGGCCGAGCAGGTGGGAGTGAATGCACCGGGCACGGCGAAGACCGCGATGGTCTTGCCTGCAGCGGCTTCGGGCAGCTTCACGGGGTTGGGGCCGATGCTGCAGCCATTGCCTTCGACTTCCACGTATTCCATCAGGGTGGCAGCGGGCAGGGCATCTCCGACTTTGATCATCTCTATCTCCTTTGTGGTGCAAAACCGGGGGCCGCCGAAATGGCGGTCCCCAAACGAAAAAACGACCCACATTGTGGGTCGTTTCCTGTGGCTTTGCAGCCGGTGGGCCTAGGTAGGCTTACACCAGAGCAGCCTTTTGCACCAAGCGGGTAGCAACCCAGTTCTTGGTCTTGGACAGCGGGCGGCTTTCCGTGATTTCGATCACGTCGCCCAGCTTGTACTCACCTTGCTCGTCGTGAGCGTGGTACTTGCTGGACTTGATCATGATCTTGTCATAGATCGGGTGCTTGACGCGGCGTTCAACCATGACCGTCACGGTCTTGGCACGCTTGTCGCTGACCACCTTGCCAATCAAGGTGCGCTTGAGGGATTTTTTAGCTTCCGTCATGTCGGCTTCCTGATTACTTGGCGGCTTGCTTTTCAGCAAGGATGGTCTTGGCGCGGGCGATGTCACGGCGCGTGGTACGCAGCGTGTTCGTGTTACCCAGCTGTTGCGTGGCCTTTTGCATACGCAGACCAAAGTGAGCCTTTTGCAGGGACTTCACTTCGGCTTCCAGGCCGGCAACGTCTTTTTGGCGGAGTTCAGCAGCTTTCGTCATGTTGTTCTCCTTAGGCACCAATTTGACGGGACACGAAGGTCGTACGCAGCGGCAGCTTTGCAGCGGCCAGGCGGAACGCTTCACGAGCCAGCTCTTCAGGGACGCCCACGATTTCGTAGAGCACCTTGCCGGGCTGGATTTCGGCCACGTAGTACTCGGGGTTGCCCTTACCGTTACCCATACGCACTTCTGCGGGCTTGGTAGAGATTGGCTTGTCCGGGAACACGCGGATCCAGATACGACCGCCGCGCTTGACGTGACGCGAGATCGCGCGGCGAGCCGCTTCGATCTGACGTGCCGTCAGGCGACCACGGTCAGTGGACTTCAGGCCGAAGTCACCGAAAGCAACGGAGTTACCACGCGTTGCAATACCGGTGTTGCGACCCTTTTGCTCCTTGCGGTATTTGCGGCGAGCAGGTTGCAGCATCTTTATTCTCCTTTACCGTCCGCTGCTGTAGCGGGCGCGTCAGTCTTGCGAACGCGCTTAACGGAATCAGCGCCAGCGCCGGCGGGCTTGTCGCTGCCGTCTGCAGGTGCTGCGTTAGCGCCTGCGGGGCGGCGGGCACCACGGCCAGCACCGTCACGACGACCATCGCCGCGACCATCGCGGCGGGGGCCGCGAGGACGACGCTCTTCTTCGGGGCGGGGGGTCTCGGCTGCCGGCAGGTCGTTACGACCCAGCGTGTCACCCTTGTAGACCCAGACCTTCACACCGATCACACCGTAGGTCGTCTTGGCTTCGGAGAAGCCATAGTCGATGTCGGCGCGCAGCGTGTGAAGTGGCACACGGCCTTCGCGGTACCACTCGCAGCGTGCAATTTCGATACCGTTCAGACGGCCCGAAGACATGATCTTGATGCCTTGGGCACCCAGACGCATGGCGTTTTGCATCGCACGCTTCATGGCGCGGCGGAACATGATGCGCTTTTCGAGCTGCTGGCAGATCGAGTCGGCGATCAGCTTGGCATCGATTTCAGGCTTGCGCACTTCTTCGATGTTCACAGCCACGGGCACGCCCAGACGGGTTGCGAGTTCCTTCTTCAGGTTCTCGATGTCCTCGCCCTTCTTGCCGATCACGACACCAGGACGTGCCGAGAAGATCGTGATGCGGGCGTTCTTTGCAGGACGCTCGATCAGGATGCGCGACACGGCGGCGTTCTTCAGCTTGGCCTTCAGGAACTCGCGCACCTTGATGTCTTCGGCCAGCATGCCGGCGAAGTCGCGGTTGCTTGCGTACCAACGGCTGGCCCAGTTGCGGCTAACAGCCAGGCGGAAGCCGGTAGGATGGATTTTCTGTCCCATATTCTTCCCAGGCCTTTCAGTTGCCAACCGTCACGTACACGTGGCACGTGGGCTTGCTGATGCGATTGCCGCGGCCCTTTGCACGCGCGGTGAAGCGCTTGAGCGTGGTGCCTTGTTCGACGAAGATGGTCTTGACCTTCAGTTCGTCGATGTCGGCGCCGTCGTTGTGCTCGGCGTTGGCGATGGCGGACTCGAGCACCTTCTTGATGATCACGGCAGCTTTTTTCTGCGTGAACGTCAGGATGTTCAGGGCTTGGTCCACTTTCTTGCCGCGGATCAGGTCCGCGACCAGGCGACCCTTGTCCACAGACAGGCGGACGCCACGGAGAACAGCACGTGTTTCAGACATGTTCTATTCCTTACTTCTTGGCTTTTTTGTCCGCCGGGTGACCCTTGAAGGTACGGGTCAGCGCGAATTCGCCGAGCTTGTGGCCGACCATCTGGTCAGTCACATACACGGGCACGTGCTGCTTGCCGTTGTGCACGGCAATGGTCAGACCGATGAACTCGGGCAGAACCATGGAGCGACGCGACCAGGTCTTGACGGGCTTCTTGTCCTTGGTGGCGACGGCCTTCTCGGCCTTTGCCAGCAAGTGATGGTCAACAAACGGACCCTTTTTAAGAGAACGAGTCATTTGCTACCCTTTACTTCTTACGACGCGACACAATCATCGACTGCGTGCGCTTGTTGTTACGGGTACGGTAGCCCTTCGTCAGGTTGCCCCATGGGTCAACAGCGTGACGACCTTCACCGGTCTTGCCTTCACCACCACCGTGCGGGTGATCGACAGGGTTCATCACCACGCCGCGAACGGTCGGGCGGATACCCATCCAGCGCTTCACACCGGCCTTGCCCAGACGGCGCAGGCTGTGCTCTTCGTTGGCGACTTCACCGATGGTCGCGCGGCATTCGATGTGCACCTTGCGCACTTCGCCGGAACGCATACGCACTTGGGCGTAGATGCCTTCACGGGCCAGCAGCGTAGCCGACGTACCTGCCGAACGGGCGATCTGCGCGCCAGCGCCGATCTTCAGTTCGATGCAGTGGATGGTCGAACCCACGGGGATGTTGCGGATCGGCAGGGTGTTGCCCACGCGGATCGGGGCTTCCGAACCGCTGACGATCGTTGCGCCGACTTCCAGGTTGCGCGGAGCAATGATGTAGCGACGCTCGCCGTCGGCATAGCACACCAGAGCGATGTGGGCCGTACGGTTGGGGTCGTACTCAATGCGCTCGACCTTGGCGGGGATGCCGTCCTTGGTGCGCTTGAAGTCCACCACGCGATAGTGGTGCTTGTGGCCACCGCCCTTGTGACGGGTGGTGATGTGACCGTTGTTGTTACGGCCCGACTTCTGGTGCTGAGGCTCCAGCAGGGGGGCGAAACCTGCACCCTTGTGCAGATGGTCACGCGTGACCTTGACCGTGCCGCGTTGGCCGGGGGTCGTCGGTTTGAGCTTGATAACAGCCATGATTACGCAGCCTCCCCGGACAGGTTCAGCTCTTGACCGGGCTTGAGCATCACGTAGGCCTTGCGAACGTGGTCGCGGCGGCCGGTGGTCTTGCCAAAGCGCTTGGTCTTGCCCTTGATGTTCACCACGGAGACACCAGCAACTTCCACCTTGAACATCAGTTCCACGGCGGCCTTGATTTCATGCTTGGTGGCGCTCTGCAGCACCTTGAACGTCACGGCGTTGGACTTCTCTGCAACCATGGTGGCCTTTTCGGACACGATGGGAGCAACCAACACCTGCATCAGACGACCTTCGTCAAACTTGAGCGTGCTCATTCGAACATCTCCTTGAGTTTGTCGATCGCACCCTTGGTGACGAGCACTTTCTTGTAGTGCACCAGCGACACGGGGTCGGCGTAGCGCGGCTCGACCACGAACACGTTCTTCAGATTGCGGGAAGCCAGGTACAGGTTCTCGTCGACTTCTTCAGCGATCACCATGACCGATTCCAGGTTCATGGCCTTGAACTTGTCGGCCAGCACCTTGGTCTTGGGGCTTTCGAGCTTGAGCGAGTCCACCACGGCCAGACGGCCTTCGCGGGCCAGCTGCGACAGGATGGCAACCATGCCGGCGCGGTACATCTTCTTGTTGATCTTCTGCGTGAAGTTTTCTTCAGGCAGATTCGGGAAGATGCGGCCGCCGCCACGCCACAGAGGCGAGGAGGACATACCGGCACGAGCACGGCCGGTGCCCTTTTGCTTGAACGGCTTGGCGGTCGTGTGACGAACCTGCTCGCGGTCCTTCTGAGCGCGAGTGCCCTGGCGTGCGTTGGCACGGTAGGCGATCACGATCTGGTGGACGAGGTCTTCGTTGAATTCACGGCCGAAAACAGTCTCGGGCGCATCAAACTTGGATGCGGCCTGGCCTTGTTCATTCAGGAGTTCGAGCTGCATTAGTTCGCTCCCTTGGAAGCTTTGGCCTTGATGGCGGGGCGCACCGTCACGAAGCCACCCTTGGAGCCCGGAACAGCGCCCTTGATCAAGAGCAGTTGGCGTGCTTCGTCAATGCGAACCACGTCGAGATTTTGGGTGGTGATGGTTTCATCGCCCATGTGGCCGGTCATCTTCTTGCCCGGGAACACGCGACCTGGATCCTGGGCCATCGAGATGGAGCCGGGAACATTGTGCGAACGGCTGTTGCCGTGCGAGGCGCGCTGCGAGCGGAAGTTGTGACGCTTGATGGTGCCGGCGAAGCCCTTACCGATGGAAGTGCCTTGCACGTCCACCTTCTGGCCCACCGAGAACAGCTCGGCGACGGGCAGGACGGAGCCTGCGGCGTACTTGCCAGCGGTTTCTTCGGTCACGCGGAATTCACCCATCACTTCACCGGCTTCGACACCTGCCTTGGCAAGGTGGCCGGCTTCTGGCTTGGTCACGCGAGATGCCTTGCGCGAACCGAAAGTGACCTGCAGGGCCACGTAGCCATCGTTCTCTTGGGTTTTGACCTGAGTCACGCGGTTGTTCGACACATCCACCACTGTGACAGGCACTGCGTCCCCATCATCAGTGAACAGACGCATCATGCCCACCTTGCGACCCAGCAACCCGAGGGAGTTGCTCAGACTCATTTGTTTGCTCCAAAACTTCCGCCGCTGAAACTGCAATTGGCCCAGCGTTGCGCTCCCGCCCCAGATGACCAAGGCCTTGCGCACGAAAGAAGGTTGATAAAACTTCGCTCAAGAAAGGCGAAGCCCCAAATTTTAACGCGAACTGCCTTTTCAAGCAAGTTCGCGTTAAATCAAAGCCCTTCAACGGCCCCGCAAGGGGCCTGTGAAGTACTTATTGCAGCTTGATCTCGACGTCCACACCTGCGGGCAGGTCCAGCTTCATCAGAGCGTCAACCGTCTTGTCAGTCGGGTCAACGATGTCCATCAGGCGCTGGTGAGTGCGGATTTCGAACTGGTCGCGGCTGGTCTTGTTGACGTGCGGCGAGCGCAGGATGTCGAAGCGCTTCATGCGTGTCGGCAGGGGCACGGGACCCTTGACGATGGCGCCGGTGCGCTTGGCAGTGTCAACGATTTCAGCAGCCGACTGGTCGATCAGCTTGTAGTCAAACGCCTTCAGGCGGATGCGGATTTTTTGCTTGGACATTGTGTATTCCTAGTTTTCTAAGAATTACGCAATGATCTT
>NZ_JBICKY010000024.1:0-1903 GCF_043104705.1 Delftia sp. WSY_10
CGTATGGAACTAGGCCTGCGCTGGGGTTTGAGGAGATCAGGAATGTGCTCGAGAGATTCAATGCAATCATGGAAGAGGGTGCGGATTTTCCTGGAAAGGCTAGATTTTTGAAAGAGACCATTAATAAACTGATTAAGGATGGAAAACTTAAACTAACCAAAAACACAGAAAATAGCGAAAAAACCAGAATTGTGGAAATAAATATAAAAAAGGGAGGTAGCGATGAATATAAAATAAAAGAGGCAGAGAAAAATAGAGGTAAATACTTAGAAAACCTTGCAGGTCAAGAACATAAATATCCAGGCGTTTGCTTGCCAGGCAGTAAAATATGCAAAGAAGTATAGTTTTTCTCTATTTTTCTGCTTTTGCTTGCATTGTCTTTGCAAGCTGCCAAGCTTTCCCCAAGAAACCACTCACGACGGAAGAATGGGCAGCGCGCCGCCATCCACCTAGCGACAAGGGACCGCTGCCTGAGGGGTGCAAGCCCGTCAAGTATAGAGGTGGCTACTACCCTATCACGGAAGCTTTTGAAGGTTCTGGCCGTCACTGCGTCATTCATGACTTTGTGCAGCGTAAAGCGCGTGACTGGATCGAAGGGGGAATAGAACGTGGTAACCCACGAGGTGCAATTTTAGATTTCTACCACAGTAATAATGCTGACCTTGATTTGCGAGAACATCTTGTTACAGGAAGACCATTTAATAATAATAGCGGCATTGGAATATTATCTGGTGGAGAGGTAGTTTTCAATCTAAGAGTTCATAATGGAATAATAGAAACTCCAGGTCTATCGGGTATTGGCGTAGAACTTTCTCCTAAATTGGGTGCACGCAATAGAATTGAGAAACTGGAGGAAGACTTTCCTGTAATAGAAAATTCCAGATGGAACATCGAAACCCAAAAATTCAATAAAATCCCTTGGGATTATTTCCCTCCCACCTTCTACACCGCAGAAAACCTCCAAATCAAATCCGGCGGCCGCGCCGTCATCATGGCCGGCTCCGACAACGTGGTGCGCAACAACACCATCGAGGTCGATGGCCGCACCGCCGTCTACCTGTACGGCCCGCGCTCGCTGGTGGAGGGCAACACCTTCATCGTGCACATGGACCTGCGCGACAAGGCCCCATTGCCCGCCATCCTCAAGCTGCGCGATGCCGATGGTTCCATCATCCGCAACAACCGCTTCATCGTGAAGCGCAGCGGACTGTTCAGGAAGAAGGAAGAGGAACCCCAGGCCGGCATTAACCTGCTGGAGTCCAAGGACGTAGTGATCGAAGGCAATGTGTTTGAAGAGATCACATTGCCGGTGCGCAAGGATGCGGCCAGTACCACAACGGAGAGTGGAAACATTTCAAAAGGCAGCCCCTGATGGAATGGAGGTATTCGACGGCCATATGCAGCAACCCACTCAACCGGATCGATCCCACCGGGCTGTACCAGGAGGACATGCACTACTACATTGAGAGACAAGCCAACTCTAATCGGGAAAAATTTCTTGGAGGGCTCGTTGGGCAAGAAGAAAAATATCCAGGCGTCTGCTTACCCAGTAGCATCATATGCAAACCAGTATAAAAATTAAATCACTGAAATTCATCTTGGCAATTTTATCTTCCGGACTCTCCCAAGGCATGACTTGGGAAGAATGGGCGGAAAGTCGCCATCCTCCCAGCGACAAAGGTCCATTGCCAGATGGCTGCAGCCCCGTCAAATATCGAGGGACCTTTCATCCCATTATTGAGTATGTCAGAGGACGAGGAGACCACTGTGTAGTTCACGATTTTGTACAGAGGAAATTAAGAGACTTCATTAATGGCAGGGAACGTGGATCACCAACAGATGAAGCCGGAAGGGGTAGTGTGATTAGTTTCTCTCAAGACAGCCATTCCAACATTGATCTAAG
>NZ_JBICKY010000025.1:0-41733 GCF_043104705.1 Delftia sp. WSY_10
CTAATCCGACCAACCCCACGGATCCCACGAACCCGACCAATCCTACGAACCCCACCAATCCGACCAACCCCACGGATCCCACCAACCCGACCAACCCCACCAATCCCACGGACCCGACGAACCCGACCAATCCGACCAATCCCACGGACCCCACCAATCCGACGGATCCCACGGACGGCCACGGCCTGATCACCTCCGTGCAGGACGTGGTGGGTGCGCTGTCCGGTGGCACGGTCGCCGGCCCGGTGGGCAACCTGATCGATACGCTGGTCAATCCCGGCAGCGGCACGCTGTCCGGGGTGACAGGGCTGCTGGAGAGCCTGACCAGCACCAATGGCGGGCCGCTGGGCGTGCTCACCGAGCTGGTGGACGGCCTGGTCAACATCCAGAACCAGGGCCTGGAGCCCCTGATCAGCACGCTCAATGAGCTGCTCAAGGGCCTGGACGAAGCGGGCTCCGGCGGCTCCATAGGCACGGTAGTGGACAACGTGCTCGGCGGCCTGCTCGACGAAGACGGTGCGCTGGGCGGCCTGCTCGCCGGCGTGGGTGGCCTGCTGGGCGGCCTGGTGGGCGGCGGAACGGGCAACCCGCCCGGCACGCCTGACAGCGGGGTGGTCACGTCCGTGCAGGACGTCGTGGACGGCCTGCTGGGCGGCACGGTGGCAGCGCCTGTGGGCCAGTTGCTGGATGCCCTGGCCAATCCCACGGACGGACTGCTGTCCACCGTGACCGGCGCGCTGGAGAACCTGACCAATGTCGAGGGCGGCCCCCTGGGTGTGCTGACCGAACTGGTCAACGGCCTCACCCAGGTGGACGGCGAAGGCCTGGCCCCGGTGATCGGCACGCTCAACGAGCTGATTGCCGGCCTGGGCAACGGCCTGGGCGAAGATGGGCTCGGCGGACTGGTCGGCAGCCTGCTGGGTGGATTGGTGCCCGGCGGCGGCACGGGTGGCGGCACGGGAGAAGGCCTGGTCACCACGGTCCAGGACGTGGTGGACGGCCTGCTCGGCGGCACCGTCGCAGCCCCTGTGGGCCAACTGCTGGACGCGCTGGCCAATCCCACCGATGGAACGGCCTCGGTCGTCACCGGCCTGCTGGAAGGCCTGACCAGCGTGGACGGTGGCCCCCTGGGCGTGCTGACCGAACTGGTCAACGGCCTGACCCAGGTGGACGGCCAGGCCCTGCAGCCGGTGATCGGCACCCTCAACGGCCTGATTGCCGGCCTGGGCAGCGGCCTGGGTGAAGGCGGCATCGGTGAACTGGTCGACGGCCTGCTGGGCGGCCTGATCCCGGGCGGCACGGGAGGCGGCAGCGGTGACGGCCTGGTCACCACGGTCCAGGACGTGGTGGACGGCCTGCTCGGCGGCACCGTCGCAGCCCCTGTGGGCCAACTGCTGGACGCGCTGGCCAATCCCACCGATGGAACGGCCTCGGTCGTCACCGGCCTGCTGGAAGGCCTGACAAGCGTGGACGGCGGCCCCCTGGGCGTGCTGACCGAACTGGTCAATGGCCTGACCCAGGTCGATGGCCAGGCACTGCAGCCCGTGATCGGAACCCTCAACGGCCTGATTGCCGGCCTGGGCAGCGGCCTGGGTGAAGGCGGCATCGGCGAGCTGGTCAGCGGCCTGCTGGGCGGTGACAGTGGCCTGCTGGGTGGCGTCCTTGGCGACGACGGCCTGCTCGGCGGTGACGGCGGCCTGCTGGGCGGCGTGCTCGGCGAGGACGGCCTGGTCGGCGGACTGCTGGGCGGCCTGGTTCCGGGTGGCGGCACAGGCAGCGGCGACGGCCTTGTCACCACGGTACAGAACACCGTTGGCGACCTGCTCGGTGGCACGGCCGGAGCGCCTGTGGGCCAGGTACTGGATGCGCTGATCGACCCCGGCACCGGCGCCCTGTCCGTGGTCACGGGTCTGGTGGAAGGCGTGACCCAGGTCAACGGCGGTCCGCTGGGTGTGGTGACGGACCTGGCCAACGGCCTCACGCAGGTCCCGGGCCAGGCACTGCAGCCGGTGATCGGCACCGTCAACGGCGTGCTGGCCAGCCTGACCGGCGGCGATGGCCTGCTGGGTGGTGTGGTCGGCGGTGACGGCGGCCTGCTGGGTGGCGTCCTTGGCGATGACGGCCTGGTCGGCGGCCTGCTCGGCGGTGACGGCGGCCTGCTGGGCGGCGTCCTTGGCGACGACGGCTTGGTCGGTGGCTTGCTCGGCGGTGACGGCGGCTTGCTGGGTGGCGTGCTCGGCGAGGACGGCCTGGTCGGCGGCTTGCTCGGCGGTGACGGCGGCCTGCTGGGCGGCGTCCTTGGCGACGACGGCCTGGTCGGTGGCTTGCTCGGCGGTGACGGCGGCTTGCTGGGTGGCGTCCTTGGCGATGACGGCCTGGTCGGCGGCCTGCTCGGCGGTGACGGCGGCTTGCTGGGTGGCGTGCTCGGCGATGACGGCCTGGTCGGCGGCCTGCTCGGCGGTGACGGCGGCTTGCTGGGTGGCGTGCTCGGCGAGGACGGCCTGGTCGGCGGGCTGCTGGGCGGCCTGGTTCCGGGTGGCGGCACAGGCAGCGGCGAAGGCCTGGTCACCACGGTGCAGAACACCGTCGATGACCTGCTCGGCGGCACGGCCGGAGCGCCTGTGGGCCAGGTGCTGGATGCGGTGATCAACCCCGGCACCGGCGCCCTGTCCGTGGTCACGGGCCTGGTCGAAGGCGTGACCCAGGTGAACGGCGGCCCGCTGGGCGTGGTGACGGACCTGGCCAACGGCCTGACGCAGGTCCCGGGCCAGGCGCTGCAGCCGGTGATCGGCACCGTCAACGGCGTGCTGGCCGGTCTGACGGGAGGCGACGGCCTACTGGGCGGCGTGGTTGGCGGCGTGGTCGGCGGCGACGGTGGCCTGCTGGGTGGCCTCACGGGCGACACCGGCCTGGTCGGCGGCCTGCTCGACACCGTGGCTGGCGACAACGGCATCGTTGGCGGCCTGCTCGGCGGCGACGGTGGCCTGCTGGGCGGCCTCACGGGCGACACCGGCCTGGTCGGCGGCCTGCTCGACACCGTGGCCGGCGACAACGGCATCGTTGGCGGCCTGCTCGGCGGCGACGGTGGCCTGCTGGGCGGCCTCACGGGCGACACCGGACTGGTCGGCGGCCTGCTGGAGACCGTGGCCGGCGACAACGGCATCGTCGGCGGGCTGCTCGGCGGCGACGGTGGCCTGCTGGGCGGCCTCACGGGCGACACCGGCCTGGTCGGCGGCCTGCTGGAGACCGTGGCCGGTGACAACGGCGTCGTCAGCGGCGTGCTGGACACGGTGGCCGGCGACAACGGCATCGTCAGCGGCGTGCTCGACACCGTGGCCGGCGACAACGGCATCGTCAGCGGCGTGCTCGACACCGTGGCCGGCGACAACGGCATCGTCAGCGGTGTGGTCAACACGGTCGTCGGCGACAACGGCATCGTCAGCGGACTGCTGGGCGGCGGCAGCAGTGGCGGTGGCCTGCTGGGCGGGCTGCTGGGGGGATCGTCCGGTGGCGGACTGCTCGGAGGCCTTCTGGGCGGCACTTCGCAAGCGGCAACGGCCTCTGCGGCCGAGCTGGATCCGATTGCCACCTCCATCAGCAGCCATGCCAGCAGCACGGCCGATGCAGCAGCCAGCGTGTTGACGCAGCAGTTGCACCACAACGCCCTGCTGTGAGCTGCAGCGGCGCCTGCGGGCGCCGCATTCCTTCCCTGCGCCGCCGCCTCGCGGTGGCGGCGCACGTCCCAGGAGATTTTCCATGTCACACACTCTCAGGCTGTGCACCATCGTGCTGCTGGCCGCAGGCCTGGCCGCCTGCGGTTCCACCGCCACCACCAGCACGCAGCGTTCCGAACACCACTACGCCTTCGGCAAGGCCCCGGCGCCTGCGCCGGCCAGCTCCGGCGTCGCACCCGTGGTGGCCACGAGCCAGGCCGACCAGCGCGGTCCCGCCAATGTCGCCCACATCGTCTACTTCGACTTTGACGCCTACACCATCCGCAGCAGCGACCGGGCCATCGTGGAAAGCCATGCGCAGTGGCTGCGCAGCAATCCCGGCCGCTCGGTGATGCTGCGCGGCCATACGGACAGGCGCGGCGGCATCGAATACAACCTGGCGCTCGGCCAAAAACGTGCCGACGCGGTGCGCAACAGCCTGCAGCTGCTGGGCGTGAATCCGGCCCGCGTGGAGTCCGTCAGCTACGGCAAGGAGCGGCTGGCCGACGAAGGCACGAGCGAAGACGCCCACCAGCGCAACCGGCGCGTGGAATTCGACTACCGCTGAGCCGCCGCGCTCCGCACTCGCCTGCCGCCGGGCCGCCATGAAAGAACAGATCCGTACGCGGTCAGCGCACCGCAGCCCGGCGTCCCGTTCCCACGGGAAGCGCAGCCTCCCACTGACCTTGACCGAGGCCGAGAGCATGTTGTCGCAGCAATTGGCAAATGGCCTGGAGTACCTGGCACGGCACATGGTGTTGCTGCCCGAGCCCTACCCCGGCTGCATTCTTTTCTTCACGGTGGCGGCCGAGAACAAGGCCGCCTCCGTCTTCCATGTACGCGCCACCACGCTGGAGGCCGCCTGGCGCGAGGGGGCGACCCGCGTGCGCCAGTGGGCCTGGGCCCGCAAGCGCGATGAGGTCGATCTGCGCATCGACTGGGTCCAGGACATCACACCCCTGGAGGCGGACAGTCCCCTGCCCGATTGCCGTGCCTGGACCGAGATGCCCCTGCGCTCCCTTGCCCTGGCCGATGCCAGCCTGGAGCGCGCGCAGTTGCTGCACCCCTTGCTGCCCGATCCGCCCCAGGGTGGGGCTGCCGACGCACCCGACGATGAGCCCCCCCTCCCACGCCCCCTGCATCCCCCCTGCCTGCTGCTGCACCTGCGCGGCATGTACATCAGCGGTGAGCATCCCGCCTTGGCCGTGCCGCGAACCGACCCGCCGCAGCAGCGCCTGTGGCCACACCTCGTGCCGGTGCACGCCGCGGTCCAGCAGCTGCTGGCGCAACAGGGCAAGGAAGGGAGCTGGCCCGGTTGCGAAGACGTGTGCGACCACCTGGGCGTGACCTACGCCCTGCTGCAGGCCCAGCGCCATGCGGGCAGCGCCGCACTGGCGCAGGCCATTGCGCTGGCCATGGGCCACGTGGAGCAGCGGCTGCAGCCGCTGCCCGGCGACTGCCTGTCCGGCGCGCTGGCCATGCTGGTGCTGGCCCGCCACCTGCGCAACAGTTTTGTGCTGGGGCCGGGGGCCGACAGCCAGGCCCGCGCCCGCATTCCGGCGCTGATGGACCCGCTGGCGGAAAGCCTGCTGTCCACCGCGGCCGCGTCGGCCAGCGCCACCAAGGCCGAGGCTGCTGCCCACGCCGATGCATCCCGCAGCGGCCAGCCCCTGCTGAGCTGGGCCGAACTGGCCATGCATGCCTATGCCAGCTCCCGCCCGCCCACCAGCGACAGCCCCACGCTGCGTGCGGCGCGCAGCGCCCTGCCCGAGACGGCCGTCCTGCCCGCCGCCTTCCTGCAGGCAGCGCTGCCGCCGCTGCTGCGCATGCCCGGCAGCCCCGATGACCGCCCTGGCGGGCAGGCCGACGACCCCTGCGCTCGCTGGATAGGCATTGCACTGGTCGAAAGCCTGCAGCTCGACGCTGGCCTGGAGCCACAGCCCACGGACCTGCTGCGCCAGTGGCAAATCGGCCTGCAGCGCCATCTGCAGGCCCTGGCCCAGCGCGCCATCTGGCCGGAACAGGCGCTGTACCTGCCGCCCGCCCGGCGCCGCCATGCCGCCTTTGCCGACGCCAGCCTGCGCCAGGTGCTGCAGTCCCCGCGCGAAATCGCCTGGCTGCTGGCATCCAGCCTGGCCGGCCTGGAGCTGCTGGACGCGCTGGCCCAGGCACTGCGCTCGGCTGCCAGCCACGCAGTGGCCGAAACCGAACCGGAGCACGAAACCGAAGGCGAAGGCGAGGCCGTGCCTGCGCAGGCCGGCAATGGCCCGGATGCGGACGGCAGCCCTGCCAGGGCCTGCTTGCCGGGGGCGCGCGACGGCGAGGCCGCGGGCCGGCCGGCTTTCTCGCCCGCGGCCGGGACCCTGTACCCGTCCATGTCCTGGGAAGGCCCTGCACTGGCCGAGCTGATGAACGGACGCTGGCTGGATGCCCCGTCAGCGCAAGGCAGAGGTGCCGGCACCTGCTGCGCGGGGCTGGACGCCAGCCGCCTGCACCATCAGCCCGGCGCCGCCGTGCTGGTGCGGCGTGCCGGCATGGCCCTGGGCGTGCAGGCCGCCGCGCTGCCCACGCTGCGGGCCTCGGCCCTGATCAGCAGCAGCCCGCAGGGCCTGCTGCACCATGGCGTGCCCGTGCTGCATGTGCCCGACATACAGGAAGGGTTGCGCAGCCTGGCGCAGGCCGCCCGGCGCCGCATCCAGGCGCCCGTGATCGCGGTCAGCGGCTGCGTGGGCAAGACATCCACCCTGGGCATGCTGCGCCAATGCCTGCAGGACGGCGGCGATGCACGGGGCGACGCCCTGCTGTCCCAGGGCACGGCGCTGCAGATGATCAACTGGAGCGAGGCAGCGCCCTGCGCCCTGCTGGAGTTGCCATTGCAGGCACTGCGTGGAGATCTGCCGCTGATTGATCCAGACATTCTGGTTATTACTAATCTTTCAATTAATGACATCCCCAGTACTGGTGATTCCGAGCAGTGCGGACCGGCCGGTCTGTCCGCCTGCCGCAAATACGAGGCGCTGCAGGAAGTCGTGGAAGCCATGCAGCACATGCACAAAGGCAGTGCATTGGTGATCGAACAAGACATAGGTGAAAACCCGTGCATTATTGAGAATGCCCAACGCATGGGAATGCGTCTCATCACCTTCGGTCCGCATTCCAATGCGCAGGTCCGTGAAATGGGATTTCACAATGGAAATCTGCAAATAAGCATAGACAACCGGCGCCTCGGGATTTCCCTGCAATCGGATGGTCACCACATGGCCCGCAATGCTCAGGCCGCGCTGGCCGCCATGCATGCGCTGGGCTATGCGCCTGCACAGGTCCAGGCCTCGCTCGCGCACTGGCGGCCGCTGATCGGCGCTGGCCAGCCGCAGCTGCTGCCCAGTGGAATCTGCCTGCTGGACCACAGCCTGAGCAACCACTTACTGTCCATGCATGCTGCTTTTTCCCAGCTGCAGGAGCACGCCCCCCATGTCAGCCGCAGGCTGATCGTGCTGGCCGGCATACAGCCGGGCCAGGTCAGCATGGACACTGCACAGCTGGCGCTGGAGCCGCTGGTGCGCGCGGCCCAGGCCCGGCGCGTGCTGCTGTACGGCGAGCCGCTGCGGCAGCTGGCGGCGGCGCTGGCAGATCTTCTGCACGTCAATTGGTATGACGATCTCAATCAATTGATCTGTTCACTTCTTCGCACAACCCATAAAGGCGACACGGTTTTGTTGGCAGGCCGCGCCACTACCAATCTGGCCCTGGCCGCAGATGCCATACGAGACAGTTTCAGTGGACACGGGGCCCACCTAATAGCATCCAGCCCCGCCATCCGCTTTGATCCACATCAAAATCAAATGAACATGCATTATTGATTGAATAAAACTTATAGAGGACTGTATATAACTCGCTACAGTATTTGGGAAACGAGCGCCTTTACATTTTGTAAAGACGTTTACTAAGCCCATCAGAACATGATCCGATACCTTCTTCCCCGCCAGTTGGCCAAGGCCACGGCGATGCCGTCGGGAACGGAGACGGTGGGGGCTTTTGCAACTGCCATCGCCGAGTCCTCCGACCGGGCCGCTCACCAGCTGCGCCGTGCCGCGTGGCTGTCCCTGCCCATCAGTGTGCTGGGCCTGTTGCCATCCATCTTCCTGCTGCAGGTCTACAACCGCGTCATTGCACGCGGCGGCACGGCCACGCTCACGGCCATGGTGGCCGGCGTGCTGTGCTTCCTGGGCCTGGAATGGTGGCTGCGCCGCCGGCGCGCCCGCGCCCTGCGCGAAGCCGGCGCCATGATCGACCGCGATGTCTCCCAGGCGCTAATGCATTCCATGCTGCGCCACCCGCTGGCCGCGCTGGAGCAGCGCTCTTCCAGCCAGTGGCTGCAGCTGTTCCGCGACGTGAGCGCCATGCGCTCGGGCATGTCCGGGGGCCTGGCGACCTCGCTGCTGGACCTGCCCATGGCCCTGCTGGCCCTGGTGGTCATCGGCATCATTGCCTGGCCCGTGCTGCCGGTGATCCTGGTGGCCATGCTCATCATGGGCGTGCTGGCCTGGTGGTGGGCCGACGAGGTGCGCAGCGGCCGCGTGGGGGAAATCGCCCAGGCCCGCATGCTGGACCGGGGCACGGCCGAAGTCTGCAACGCCCGCGCCACGCTGAAGGTGCTGGGCTACGACGCCGCCGCGCGCCAGAACTGGCAAAACGGCTATGACCGCTGGCTGGCCGAGAGCTTCGGCAAGAACGGCGAGATGGAAAACGCGCGCGAAGCCAGCACCGTGCTGCTGACGCTGTTCTCCATCGCGGTGATCACCGTGGGTGCCATTGCCATCAATGCGCAGTGGATGAGCATCGGCAGCCTGATGGCCGTGAACCTGCTGTCGGGCAAGGCGCTGGGCCCCATCTCGCAGCTGGCCAGCAACTGGCGCTCGCTGGCCCAGGCCAACGAGGCCGCACGCCGCCTGCAGTCCGTGCTGGAGGAGCCCGTCGAAATCACGGCCGAGACCGTGGACCTGCCGCGTCCCCAGGGCCGGCTGCGCCTGGACCAGGCCAGCTTCCACTACCCGGGCGGCCATGTGGCGCTGGAGCAGGCCTCGCTGGAGATCGGCCCCGGCGGGCTGCACGCCATCGTGGGGCGCAACGGCGCCGGCAAGTCCACCCTGGCCAAGCTGCTGGCAGGGCTCTACCAGCCCACGCAGGGCCGCATCTTCATCGATGAATACGACATGGCCCAGTTCCCGCGCGCCGAGCTGGGCCGCTGGATAGGCTGCCTGGCCCAGCAGGTGTACTGGTTCAGCGGCCCCATCGTGGACGGGCTGCGCATGGTCAATCCCGATGCCGACGACCACAAGATCGTCACCGCCTGCCAGATCTCGGGCGCGCATGGCTTCATCAGCCGCCTGCCCCAGGGCTACCAGACGGTGCTGGGCGAAGGCGGCGCGGGCCTGTCGGCGGGCGAGCTGCGCAAGCTGGCCCTGGCCCAGCTGTTCCTGCGCAACCCCTCCGTACTGATCCTGGACGAGCCCAGCAACGACCTGGATTTCGAGAGCGAAACCGCCCTGCTGCAGACACTGCGGCAGATTGCGCTCAAGCACACGGTCATCGTCGTCACGCACTCGCTGCGCGTGGCCTCCATGGCCCAGCACCTCTACCATGTGCGCGGCGATGGCGGCATCGAGCATGGCTCGCCCCAGCAACTGCTGCCCCAGCTGTTCGGCACGGCACGCGAGGCCGCCGTGCCCGCAGCGGCCCCCGCACCCGCCGACAAGGCCCCGCATCCCGACCAGCCCGCCGTGGCGCCGGAGCTTGCCTCATGAGAGCCGGCCGCTACGACGATCTGCCCCTGGTGCTGCGCCAGTCGCACCAGCCATCCCGCCCGCTCGAGGCCGGGCCGGCCGGGGCCGGCGCGGATGCATCCGGCGCAACGCCACCCGCAACGCCCCCCGTATCGCGCTGGGCAGGCCTGGCGCGCGGCAAGTGGCTGCTCGCCATCCCGGTCACCGCGCTGGTGATCACCGGCCTGTTCTATCCCGTGGAGAACGTGGTGGTGGCCAGCGGCCAGGTCATCCCCTCCGACCGCGTGCAGACCGTGCAGCATCTGGAAGGCGGCATCGTCACCGCCGTCCATGTGCGCGAAGGCCAGGCCGTGACCCAGGGCCAGCCCCTGCTGGAGATCGACCTGGGCGGCAACAGCCTCAACCTCGAACAGCTCACGGCGCGCATGGCCACGGCCCAGGCGGTCAAGGTACGGCTGGGCGCGGAAAGCCAGGGCAGGCCGCTGCAGCGCACCAGTTTCCCGGCCGACCTGGACCCGCAGGTGGTCCAGGCCGAGCTGGGCGCCTTCTCGGCCCGCGCGCTGGAACACCAGGGCAGCATTGCCGCGGCCCAGGCCCAGCTGCAGCAGGCACGCGGCGACGTGGCCCAGGTCCAGGCCCGCATCGAGGGGCTGGAGACCAATCTGCGCCTGCACCAGCAGGAAGCCTCCATTGCCGGGCAGCTCGCCGCCGAGCAGCTGATCGGCCAGCTGGAAGTGCTGGACAAGCAGCGGGCGCTGGAGCAGGTCCGCGCCGAGCTGGCGGCATCGCGCCAGACGCTGTTCAGCAACCGCGCCAAGATCGAGCAGGCCCAGGCCAAGCTGCAGGAGACCCAGGGCGCCTTCCGCCGCCGCGCCTCCGACGAACTGGCCCAGACCGAACGCGAGCTGGCCAGCCTCAACGAAGACCTGGTGCGCGCCCGGACCCAGCGCACGCGCACCGCCGTGCTGGCGCCCACCAGCGGCTTCGTCAAGGGACTGCGCAGCTCGGGTGCAGGCTGGGTGGTCAAGCCCGGCGAGCCCATCCTCGAAGTCGTGCCCGACAAGGACGAGGTCATCGTCGAAGCACGCCTGAGCCCCGCCGACCGTGGCTACGTGCGCACCGGCCAGCCCACCCGGGTGAAGATCTCGGCCTACGATTTCCTGCGCTACGGCTCGGTGCCCGGCCAGGTCACCCTGGTGGCCGCCGATGCCGACCGCGACCCCAACCTGGCCGACTCGCCCTCGTACTTCCGCATCCAGGCCAGCCTGGAGCAGCCCTGGGTGGGCCGCACCGACAACCGCATCACCACCGGCATGCAGGCCGAGCTCGACCTGCTGCTGGGCCACGAACCCTTTATCTGGTACTTGCTGCGGCCCGTGCTGCGCATCCAGAGCGAAGCCTTCCGGGAGCCCTGATGCAAGGCCGCCCGTCCACTCCCACCACAGGCTGGCACGCCCGGCTGCGCCAGCTGCTGGCCACTGCCTGCTGCGTATCGGCCCTGCAGGCGCTGCAGGCTGAGGCCGCGCCCATGGCGGCCGAGGAACCGGACCTGGCCACCACGGCTGCGGCGGGCACGGCGGACTCCGCTCACGCTCACGCTCACGCACCTTCACCCGAACCCGCATCCGTCCCGGTACCCGACGCCGTGGTCCTGCGCCTGGCCCAGCAGCTCACGCCCGGCACCCTGGCCAGCGACAGCGGGCAGCGCCGCCTGCTCGATGCCCTCTACGCCCTGCTCGACGAATACCCCGACGTGCGCAAGGCGCGCGCCGCGCTGGAATCGGCCGGGCATGACGTGAACACCGCGCGCGGCGCGCGCTGGCCCACCTTCAAGGTGGGCACCAACACGGGCGATGCCAAGCTCCGCCGGGGCCGCGAGTCGTACACCGCCGTCAATGCCGAAGTGCGCATGGCCCTGCTCGATGGCGGAGCCATCGGCGCGGGCATCCGCTCGGCCGAATCGCAGGAGGCGGCCCAGGGCAGCGTGCTCTACGGCACGCGCCAGAACGTGCTGCTGGAGGCACTGACCGCCCTGCTGGAGCTGCACCGCTTCGAGGACAAGGCGCGCGTGGCGGCCGAGTCGGCACGCATCATCGGCCAGCTCGCGCGCATCGAGGAGCGCCGCGCCGAACTGGGCGCCGTGGGCCGCAACGACCTGCGCCAGGCCGCCTCGCGCCAGGCCGGCGCCCTGGCCCAGCAGCATGCGCTGGAGTCGCAGCGCATGGATGCGCTGGCCCGCTTCACGCGCTACTTCGGCTTCACGCCCCAGGCCGGCTGGCTGCCCCAGCTCAATGTGCCCGAGCAATGGATGCCGGCCAGCGAAGACTCGGCCCTGCAGGCGTCCGAAGCCGTCAGCCCAGAGCTGCAGGAAATGCAGCAGCAGATCGAGAAGGCCCGCGCCGAAGTCGACCGCAGCAAATCCCAGCGCTTTCCCACCCTGGCCGCCGTGGTGGCCCACACGCGCGACCCCAGCGGCGTGCTCTATGCCGAGGGCACGCGCTACGGCGTGGAGCTGAGCTGGAACTTCGGCAACGGCTTCGAGCTGCGCGACCGCATCCTCAAGGCCATCAACGAACTGCAGGCCCAGGAAGCGCAACAGGAAACCGTGCGCCGCCAGGTGCGCGAGACCGCCTCCGCCGCCTGGGGCCGCACCCAGTCCGGCCGCCAGCGCGAAAGCCAGCTGGCCGACGCCGTGCGCGAGGCGCGCGCCGCCTTCGAGGGCCGCCGGCGCCTGCTCGAAGTCGGCCGCGGCAGCCTGGCCCAGGTGCTGGACGCCCAGCTGGACATGCAGCGCCTGCTGCTGGACGAGGCCGACGCCATCTACGACCAGCGCATCAACGAACTGCGCCTGGCGCGCACCACCGGCCGCCTGCTGCCGCAGGACCCGCCCGACCAATGGCTGAACGCGCTGTTCAGCACGCAAAAACCCATTCCAGCAGGTGGCGGCACGCCGGACCCCTCGCCCGGCACGGTGCCCGGCATGGCTCCCGGCCAGGCCCCCTCGCGCACCCGCCCCGACCCCATGGACGCTGCCGTGGCCACCCTGTCCGCCAGCGCCATGCCCCAACGAATCCAGCTGCGCCTTGAGCAGCAGTTGCGCCCCATTTCAGACGCTTTTCAAACCACCGCCGCGCGACAGCAGTGGTGAAGTGGGAAGCAGGGGTTCCCGTGCAGCGGCCGGCTTGGGCCCATCGCCAGCCGCTGCCATCGACAACGATGGGCTTTTGCAACCGAAAGGACGATGCCATGACCGACATCATCAAGAACTTCTGGAAAGACGAGGAAGGCGCCACCGCCATCGAGTACGGCTTGATCGCCGGCCTCATCGCCGTGGGGATCGTGGTGGGCGCCACTGCGCTGGGCACCAATCTGAACGGCCTGTTCACACGGATCGCCACCAAGCTCACCGGCTTCGTTCCCTGAGCGCCGGCTCCGGCGCGATCCGAGTGGGCCCGCAAGGGGTCGGCCCGATGCGCGATCGCCATGCCGGCCACCGGCCCCGAGGCAACTTGCAAACCGAAAGGACCATGACATGACCGAAACGATCAAGAACTTCTGGAAAGACGAGGAAGGCGCCACCGCCATCGAGTACGGACTGATTGCCGGGCTGATCGCCGTGGGCATCGTCGTGGGCGCCACCGCGCTGGGCACCGATCTGAACGGATTGTTCAGCCGGTTGGCCACCAAGCTCAATGGACTTGCCCCCTGAAGATGGAGCCGACCTCGCTATGGCTATGCGTCTGCATCACATGGCTCGCAACGATTGCGGCCATGGATCTGCGCATCCGCCGCGTGCGCAACTGGATGGTGCTGCTCGGCCTGGCCACAGGCGCTGGCGCACTGGCCAGTGGGGCCCAGCCGTTCCAGGTCTCGGCCTGGAACGCGCTGGCCGGCATGCTGGCGGGGTTTGCCGTACTGCTTCCTTTCTATGCACTGCGCTGGATGGGTGCGGGCGACGTCAAGTTCGGCGCGGTCGCGGGACTGTGGTTCGGGTGGGGCTTCGACCTGCTGCTGATCTGGACCGGCGGCAGCCTGCTGGCCGGCCTGCACGGTGTACTGGTTCTGTCGCTGCGCCACCTTCGGGACAGCCCCACCGGGCTGTGGCTGCAGGCACGGCTGCCACTGTCCAGCGCCGCCCTGTCCTGGACTGCCCGCCTGGCGCCCCTGGGCGCGACGCCCCGGCCCGCAGGCGCCACCGATGGACCGCGCCAGCCCCAGCGCTCCATCCCCTATGCCGGCTACATGGCCATTGCGGCCATCGCCCTGGCCTGGCGCCACAGCCAGCCACTTGTCTGAACCGGAGATGCCCATGCCTGTCACCTGCCTGCCTCCACGCCGTCCATGGACCGGCTCCGCCACACGCCATGGCCGTGCGCTGCCTGGACGCTTTCCTGCCCTGGAGGAGCTTCTCCGCCATGGCAGGAAAGCGCCAGGGCAGCCCCCGGCCCTGAACACCGTCGCAACGCACTTGCACCAGGAGTCCCAGCCATGAACCTCACCAAGATTCTTGCCGGACTGCTGGTGGGGCTTGCCATCGTGCTTGCGGGCCTTGCCTGGATGCTGGGCAGCCAGCCCGCACGCCCCGTGGCTGCCCCCTCCCCCGCGGCCTCGTCGCAGCCGGCCCCCGAACCGGCCCAGCTGCACGCCGTCGTGGTCGTGGCCCAGGCCATTGCCGCAGGCCAGCGCATCGGCAGCGACGATGTGAAGCTGGCCCAGCTGCCTGCCCCCGTGCCGGGCAGCTTTGCCGCAACCGACGACGTGCTGGGCCGCACCACGCTGATGCCGCTCACACCGGGCACCCCGCTGTTCGAGCAGCAACTGCTCAGCGGCCTGGCGCTGCAGCTGGAGCCGGGCCAGCGGGCCGTTGCGATTGCCATCCGGGAGCAGATGGCCGCAGGCCACCATGTGCGCCCCGGTGATTTTGTGGATGTCTACTTCACGCTGGACGGCAAGTCCGACCAGGCGCCCGTGGACGCGCAGACCCGGCTGCTGCTGGCGCGCAGCCGCGTGCTGGCCTATGGCGCCGGAAGCGTCGAGCGCCCGCCTCTGTCGGCGGCCCAGCGCCAGGCACAGCAGGACAAGGAGTCGTCAGGCTCGCCGCTGCGCCGCGCCAGCGCCGGCGATCAGGCAGGCCAGCGCCCGGAGAACGTGCAATCGGCCGTGCTGGCCGTGCCGCTGGACGATGTGGAGCGCCTCACGCTGGCCGAGAAATTCGGCCAGCTCACCCTGGCCCTGCGCAACCCCGACGACCTGTCCGTGCCCGATCCCAAGCTCTTCGCCGCCCTGCCCGGCGCGCTGCAGCCGGTGGCCGGCCGCCTCAGGAAGGACCAGACGCTGGAGGGTGCAGACCGCGCCTTCGCCGGCCTGCGCATGCAGGACCTGGCCACCGGCGCCGACGCCAGGAACATCCGCAAGCCGGCCGCGCAGCCCATGACGGCCCTCGCGCCCGCCGTGCGGCCGCAGCCGCAGCGGGCCCCGCGCGAACGCACGGTGGAGCTGCACAACGGAGCGGCCGTGCAGATGGTGAACTACTGACAACACACAACAAGAGGGAGATGCCATGAAGTGCAAGAACATCTCGACGGCCGGGGCCACGCCGCTGCAGAGGGCGGTCTGGACGCTGTGCGGCAGCATGGCCTTGCTGGCCTTGACGCCGGCGGTGTCTGCCCCAGCGGACACCGCTGCCGGCCAGGGCATGGCCAACCCTGGTGCCGGCGACATGCTTCCTGGCGAATCCCTGCAGCTGGTGGCCGGGCGCCAGCACCTGATGGCGCTGGCCGACGCCCCGGTCCGCATCGCCGTGGGCGACCCCAATGTGCTGGATGTGAAACTGCTGCGCGCCACGCCGGGCTCCGGCGCCAGTGCCGGCTCCGGCTCCGGCTCCGGCTCCGGCTCCGGCGGAACCGAGCTGCTGCTCACGCCCAAGGCCCAGGGCAGCACCAGCTTGGTGGTGTGGCCCCGCAAGGGCGGCGTTCCCCAGCGCTGGGAGGTTCAGGTCAGAGGCCAGCACCTGCTGCTGGAAAAGCGGCTGGCCTCGGTCCCCGAGCATGCCCAGGCCGTGGCCGAACTGCGCCTGGGCGCGCCCGCCCAGACGCCGCTGGTGGACAACGCGCAGATCGATGTCAGGAGCAACACCGTGCAGGTGGACGTGCAGGTGGTGGAGTTCAAGAAATCCGCCATGAAGCGCGTAGGCGTCAATATCTACAGCGGCGGGCGCAACAACCAGGGCTTCAGCTTCGGCAGCTTCAGCCCCGGCGTGGTCGGCAGCATCAGCACCAATACCAACGGCACGGGCACGGGAACGGGCAATACCGGGTCGGGCGGCACGGGCTCGGGCAACACGGGATCGGGCAGCGTGTCCAACAACACCTCCTCGGCCATTGCCAGCGCCATGAGCCTGGTGATGACCTTCGGCAAGGCCTTCAGCGGCGCCGGCATCGTCACGCAGCTGAGCATCCTCGAGGGCAACGGCATGGCCCGCGTGCTGGCCCGGCCGACCCTGCTGGCACAGACCGGCCAGAACGCCAGCTTCCTGGCCGGCGGCGAGCTGCCGATTCCCGTGCCTGCGCGCGACGGCAACATTGCCATCCAGTACAAGGAGTTCGGCATCAAGCTGCAGCTGACGCCCACCATCCTGTCGGACGAGCGCATCGCCCTGAAGGTCTCGCCCGAGGCCAGCGACCTGGACTTCAACAGCGGCGTGACCATCAGCGGCGTCACCGTGCCCGCCATCCGCACGCGCCGCGCCGACACCTCGGTGGAGCTGGCCGATGGCGAGAGCTTCGTCATCGGCGGGCTGGTCAGCCGCGCCACCACCTCCAACGTCAGCAAGGTGCCCGTGCTGGGCGACCTGCCCATCCTGGGCACCTTCTTCAAGAACCTCAACTACACGCAGGAAGAGACCGAGCTGGTGATCATCGTCACCCCGCGCCTGGTCCACCCGCTGCCCGCCAGCACCAACCTCGAAGCCCTGCTGCCGGGCGCGCGCTCCGAGCAGCGCAACGCCGGCAAGGTCTGGCTGCCCTACCTCGCCGGCGGAATGAACCAAGACACCGCCGTACCCGGTTTCTCGTACTGACGACATGACAAGCAAGCCCACCGCAACCGATTCGCCTGTGGACGCCACAGGCTCGCCGGCCATCGGCTCACCCACCTCGCTGGAGACATTGCTGGGTCTGCGTTCCTCGACCTCGCTGGCCGGCAAGCTGCAGCCCGCCACCGACGCGATGGCCCAGGAAAAAGCGCTGCTGGACAAGGCGCCACCGGACAGGATGGCGCCGCCCCATGCCGCAGCGGCGTCCGCCGCTGCATCGACCGCCGCGCTGCGCCAGCCGCCACAGCCGCTCGACGATGTGCTGGAGATGGAGCTGCTGTTCATCCATGCCGGCACGCCCGAAAGCGCGCTGGCCCAGTCCTGGATGCAGCGCATGCTGGACGGCACACGGCTGCACGTGGCGCGCTTCCAGGACAACATCACGGAGCAGGTACAGCGCTTCATGCCGCATGCCATCTTTGTGCATTTCGACCCGCTGTCCACCGACGAGGCCGCCCATCTGGCCTCCCAGCTGCACATCTCCCACCCCCACCTGCCCTGCGTGGCCGTGGGCCGCACCAAGTACCCGCAGTGCATGCTGGCCGCCCTGCGTGCCGGCGTGCAGGATTTCCTGGACGTGGACGCGCCCGTGCAGACCGCGCTGCAGACCGTGCGCGAGTTGATCAAGCGCATGCCGGCACCGCAGTCCAGCGCGCCCAGCGCGCCGCTGACGGCCATCCTGTCCGCACGCGCGGGCCTGGGCAGCAGCCTGCTGGTCTCGCACCTGGCCTGGTATCTGCAAAAGCGCCTGCACGGCCGGATCGAGGGCAAGGAAATCAGCGCCAGCGAAATCAGCAACGAAACGCTGGACGGCCTGCTCATCGACCTGGGCAATCCCAGCGGCGACTGCTCCCTGTACATGGGAACGCAAAGCGACTTCGACTTCATCGAGGCCGTCAACAACCTGCGCCGCTTCGACCGACGCCTGGCCTCCACCGGCCTGTCACGCCACGAAAGCGGCCTGCGCATGCTCACGCTGCCGCGCCAGTCCAGCCGCCTGCGAGATGTCTCGTATGCCGACGTCGATGCCCTGCTGCTGCGCCTGCGCCAGTACTTCCGCCACGTGATTGCCGACCTGGGCGCCGTCGTCCCCACCCACCTGGCCATGCGCGTGGCGCTGCGCGCCAGCCAGGTCTGGGTGGTCTGCGACCAGAGCGTGGCCAGCGTGGTCTCCACCACCGAACTGCTGCGGCAGCTGGACGAGCAAAAGATCGAGCGCGATCGCATGCACCTCATCGTCAGCCGGCACGACAGCCAGCTCGAACTGGAGGCCCAGCAGATCGCCAGGCAGCTGCAGCTGCCGCTGCTGGCCACCATCCCCGAGCGCCGCCGGGAGCTGGCCCAGGCCGTCAACCAGGGCCAGCTGCTGCCCAGCCGCCTGCAGCGGGAGCCCTATGTGCAGGCCGTGGACAAGCTCGCCACCTTGCTGATCACCACCCACCACCAGGCCCATGCGGGCGATCAGGCCGCGCCCGCCCGCGGACTGAACCGTTTCTTCCACCGAACAAGAAGCTGAACGCACCATGACGACCACGGCTTATTCCCATCTGGCGGACGCACAGGCCAGCGAGTTCGAGCAAAGCGCGCTGTTCCTCGACCTGAAGAACCGCACGCACGAGCATTTGCTCAGCCGCATCGAGGAGCTGGGCGCCGAGTTCGGCCGCTGGTCGCAGGCTGCCATCGCGCAGTTCGTGCTGATGGAGCTGGACAGCTTCATCCGCCTGCACTCCGTGCCCGTCAACGAGCAGGAGGCGCTGCAGGTGGCGCGCGCCCTCACGCGCGAACTCACGGGTCTGGGACCGCTGCAGCCGCTGCTGGAGGACCCCCGGGTCGAGGACATCCTCATCAACGGCCATGGCAACATCTACGTCTCGCGCGGCGGCGTGCTGCAGCGCGAGACCCTGCACTTCAAGGACGACGAGCATGTGCTGCGCATCGTGCGCCGCATCCTGGCGCCGCTGGGCCGGCGTCTCGATGAATCCAGCCCCATGGTCGATGCCCGCCTGCCCGATGGAGGGCGCATCAACGTCATCATCGAGCCGCTGTCCATCGACGGCCCCTCGGTCTCCATCCGCAAGTTCCGCAAGGACCCGCTGACGCCTTCCGAGCTGGTGCAGCTGGGCACCTTCAACCACGACATCTGCCGCATCCTGGAGATGGCCGTGCAGGCGCGCTGCAACATCCTGGTCAGCGGCGGCACCAGCTCGGGCAAGACCTCGCTGCTCAACGCGCTGGCCAGCTTCATCCCCTCCAGCGAGCGCATCGTCTCCATCGAGGACACGGCCGAGCTGGCCCTCAACCACAACCATGTGGTGCGGCTGGAAAGCCGCCCCGGCGGCTTCGACGGCTCGGGCCACGTCAGCATCCGCGACCTGCTGCGCAACAGCCTGCGCATGCGGCCCGACCGCATCATCGTCGGCGAAGTGCGCGGCGGCGAAGTGCTGGAGCTGCTGCAGGCCATGAACACCGGCCATGACGGCTCCATGGGCACCATCCACGCCAGCTCGCCGCGCGAGTGCCTGTACCGGGCCGAGATGCTGGCAGGCTTTGCGGGCTTCCAGGGCAGCGAGGTCAGCCTGCGCCGCCAGATCGCCAATGCCGTGGACTTCATCGTGCAGATCGGACGCCTGTCCAACGGCCGCCGGCGCCTGCTGTCGCTGACCGAGGTCACGGGCATGACCGACAACATGATCTCCATGCAGGAGCTGTACCGCTACGAGCCCCAGGTGGGCGGCGACGGGCAGGAAATCGACCACTGGGTCTCGCTGGGCATCTCGCCCCACTCGCCCAAGCTGCTGAGCTGGTGGCGCTCGCAGCAGCAGGCCGGCAGCGGAGGCGTGCGATGACAGGCCTGGCACCCGTCATCCTCATCCTCGGCGCGCTGGCCTGCCTGCTGCTGGCACTGGCGCTGTGGGTGATCATGCGCGGGCGCCGCAAGGAGCATGAGCAGTCGATCAAGCTGCACCTGCAGCGCAGCGTCGAAGGCCACAGGGAGGCGATTGCGCCCGCGCTTGCCATGGCCGAGCCTGTCTACAAGCCCGCCGCGCCGCAGCCTGCGCCGGCGCCTGCCGCGGTGCAATGGCTGAACCAGCGCCTGGGCATCCAGTCCTGGGGCATCTCATCCAACACCCTGGCCCTGTTCGCCATCACCGGCCTGGTCCTGGCCCTGCTGGCTGCCAGCCAGGCAGGAGCGGCGGCAGGGCTGGTGGTGGCCGTGCTCTATGCCGTGCTTCTGGGCCTGGGCATCTGGCGGCGGCAGGCCAAGCGCCGCGAAAGGCTGCTGCAGCAGCTGCCCGGCTTCCTGGACAACATGGTCCGCCTGATCTCCATCGGCAACTCGCCCCATGCAGCCTTCCAGATGGCGCTGAACAACGTCCCCGATCCGCTGGGCGATGCCCTGCAGCAGGCGGCGGCCATGCTCAGTGCCTCGCCCGATCTGGGGCAGGCCATGGGCCAGCTCGAGCGCAACTGGCGCCTGCCCGAATTCGGCCTGCTGGCCGCCGTGTTCCGCATGAGCGTGCGCTATGGCGGCCGCGCCGACCTGGTGCTCGAGCGCGTGTCGGCCTACATCCGCGACCGCCAGTCCGCCGAGCGCGAACTGCATGCGCTGTCCTCCGAGATCCGCATGTCGGCCTGGGTGCTGGCCCTGCTGCCCCTGGTGGTGGGGACGCTGATCATGGTGATCAACCGGGGCTATTTCATGCGCATGTGGAACGACGACAGCGGCCAGACCATGGTCCTGGTCGCCGCCGCCCTGGAAGCCCTGGGCGCCTTTCTCCTGTACCGGCTGGCCAAGCTGAGGTGAACCCATGACAGCACAGGCACAAGCACACGCCCGCCCACCCGTCTGCGCAAGGAGCCACGCATGAACACGCAGCAACTGTGGATCGCCAGCATCGGCCTGGGCGCTCTGGGATTGGTGCTGTGGGCGTCCACCCTGGTGTGGAGGCTGTGGCGCTCGGCACGCGCCTCCAGCCAGGTCGCCAGGATCCTGCAGGCGCGCGACTCGGCATCGACCACGAAGGCGGCCACGAAGAGCGCCATGCAGGCCAACGACGCGCAACTGCTCAACCCGCTGTCCATCAACGTGCGTTCGTCCGATTCCCCGCAGGCGGTGGCGGCCAACCTGCCGCCACCGGCCTGGCTGCAATGGGGCGTGGCCAAGGCCCTGCTGGCCGATGAGGACCGCAAGCTGCTGGACCAGGCCGGCGTGGGCACGCGCAACGGCAGCATGGCCTATGTGGCCAGCCGCATGGTGCTGTGCGTGGTCCTGCCCCTGCTGGCGCTGGGTGTGCTGCGCCCCGGCGAGAACGCTGCGCTGGTCTACGGCTTTGTGGCAGTGAGCCTGGGGCTCATGCTTCCCAAGTGGTTTCTGCGCTCGCGGGCCAAGGGCCGGCGCGAGCAGGTGGTCGAGGAACTGCCGCTGTTCGTGGACCTGCTGAGACTGCTGCAGGGCGTGGGCCTGAGCGTGGACCAGAGCCTGCAGATCCTGGCCTCGGAGTTCAAGGGCGTGCTGCGCGTCATCAGCGGCGAGCTGGCCCTGGCCAACCAGCTCTACAACACCGGCCGCACGCGCGAGCAGTCCTTCCAGCGCATGGTCAACATGAGCGCGGACGACGACATGAGCGCCATCGTCAACCTGCTGGTGCAGGTGGACAAGCATGGCGGCGCAGTGCAGGAGCCGCTCAAGGAATTCAGCATCCGGCTGCGCGAAAAGCGCCAGGCCAGCTTCAAGGAAAAGATAGGTTCCATCACCGTCAAGATGACGGGCGTCATGGTCCTCACGCTTTTGCCCGCCCTGCTGGTCATCACGGCGGGCCCCGGTTTCCTGGCCGTGATCAGGGCATTGACCACCATGGGAGGACGCTAGGCATGAAACACCACAAAGGCCCCCCCGCCGGGCGGACGCCAGCGCTGACAGCACTGACAGCGCGGACAGCCCTGGCCCCCCTGGCCATGGCCCTGGCCCTGGCCGGCTGCGCCGGCAAAGGGCCGCAAGGCTACGGCGCCACCTCTTCGCAGCAGGAGACCGCAGCCCAGGCACAGCAGCAGCTGCAAAACGCCCAGCAGGCCACCCAGGTCGACAACGCCCAGACCTATCTGGACCTGATCACGCAGATGCAGCAGGCCGGCCAGTGGTATGCATCGCTGGCGCATACCGAGGCCTTCGAGCAGCAATACGGCACGCAACCGGAATCGCGCCTGATGCGGGCCGACGCGCTGCGCAACACCGGCCAGGCCGAGCAGGCCCGGCAGGCCTACCAGGCGCTGCTGCAGGGCGCCACCACGGCACGCGCGCGGCGCGGCCTGGGCCTGCTGCACGCAAGCCAGGGCGAGTATGGCCAGGCCGTGGAACAGCTGGAGAAGGCGCGCCAGCTCAATCCCATAGACGCCAACGTCCTCAGCGACCTGGCCTACGCCCACATGCTCGACGGCCAGCTGGCCGCCGCGCAGATGCCCATCATGCAGGCCTCGCAGCTGGCCCCGGCCAACGCGCGGGTGCAGCTGAACATGGCGCTGTTCTGGCTGGCCAGCGGCAACGAGACCCAGGCCTCCCAGCTGCTGCGCCAGCTGGCGCAGCCCCAGGCCAAGGGCGCCCTGCCCATGATCGACCAGACCTCGCTGCAGACCCTGCAGTCCCAGCTGGCCAGCGTGAACGAGGCGGTGCGCCTGCGCGGCGGCCAACTGTCCGCAGCGCCCGCGCCCGGGACCCGGCAGGCGCGGGGCGTGGAGCCCGTGCCCAGGCCCGCCACCGACGCGAGCGCCCTGCCGGCCGGCATCACCCGGCGCATTCTTCTGTCCGAGCCGTCCGGCGCCGCTGGCGCAGCACCGGCCTCGCCACTTTGAGGACCACGACATGCCAGACACACACCGCATGCATTTGCCCCGCCGCGCAGCCGCCGCAGCGCTGGCGCCCTGGCTGCCGTCTGCCGGCCTGGCCCTGACACTGGCCCTGACCCATACGACCCCGGCACACGCCCAGGCCTTTGGCGAAGTGCAGAGCCCGCCCGAGCAGGTGGATGCACGGCCCCATGTGTCCGCCGAGCCCTCCACCGACTCCATCCTGGCCGGCTACACGCTCTACACCAACCCCGATGGAACCGTGATGTACGTGCCCCGGCGCGAGATCGACATCGGCGGCGGCACCCTGCGGCTGTTGGGAATGCAGCACAGCCAGCCGGGCCAGCGTGCCCGCCCCATCGACGGCGAGCAGGCGCGGCGCAGCTATGCGCGCTACCTCAAGAGCTTCGAGACGGAAATCCCCGCCTTGTACAAGACCGGCGTCGAAGCCGGCGGCAAGAACTGAGCCCGCCCCGGCCAGCAGCTTGAGGAACGACCATGATCCGGCGCCCACTCCGCGCTCACCACCCCCACCGGCCTGCCAGCCTGCGGCAGCGGGGGGTGTACGCGCTGGAGTGGGCCATCATCTTCCCGGTGTTCTTCGCCCTGCTGTACGCCTGCATCAGCTATGGGCTGGCGTTCCTGGTGCGCGAATCCATGCAGGCCGCCGCCGAGGACGCCGCGCGGGCCACGCTGCGCTACCAGACCAGCCGCAGCGCCCGCCTGGACGCAGCCCGCAGCCTGGTGCAGCAGCGGCTGGACTGGCTGCCGGCCGACCTGAGGCCCACGGCAGGCAGCATCGACGTGCGCATCTGCAGGCTGCAAAACAGCGAGCTGTGCTCGGCCACGCTGACCTGCGGCGTGCTGGTGGCCGAACGCTGCATGGTGCGCGTGGGCTTCACCATCCCTTATGGAACCAGCCCGATAGCACCCGCCCTGCCGGGCTTCGGCCTGGTCATGCCGACGACGCTGACCGCCAGCGCCAGCATCATGGTGGACAGGGGGGGGCTATGAAGCTCCCCCTGAGTCGCTTCGCGCCTTCCCCCTCTCTCGCTTCGCGGGAGGGGGGCATCCGGGCAACCGGCGACACCCTCGGGGCGGGGCGGCGCGGCCGGCTTAGGCCCTTCCTCGGTGTCCCTGGGTTGGGGCATGCCGTGCGTGGGGCACGCCCTGCTGCATCGGCCGAGTTCATGCAGGACACCGGCGATACCTTCGCGGCAGGGCTGCGCAGGCGGCAGCGCGGCGTGGCGGCGGTGGAGTTCGCGTTGATCGCCGGGGTGATGGTGATGCTGCTGATGGGCATGTTCGTGTACTGGCGCGTGCTGCAGGCCCAGCAGTCGGTGGCGCGCGCCACGGGCGACGGCGCGCGCATGGTCCAGCATCTGGCCTTCGGCGGGATGGCTGGCTTCAATCCGGCCAAGCCGGCCGAGCGCGCCAACATCCTGCAGGCCACCACCGACGTGGTGAACCAGAGCCTGACGGCCAGCGGCATTCCGCCCGGCACGGCGCCCACCCAGGTGCAGATCGACTGGACCAGTTCCCAGGCCACGCTGAGCGTGGTGTACATGCTTCCCCCCGTGCTGGGCCAGGGCCTGCAGGTGGGCAGCCAGACCCTGGGCGAACCCACGCGCCTGGAGGCCCGCAGCCTGATCAGGCTCGCCCCCGGCAGCTAAGACAGGAGGACCAGAGCATGCTCACCCACCTCCCCGCATCCGTACGACGCCCCAGAACGCGCCGGCAAGGGCGCCGGCAAGGCGGCAGCCTGCTTGTGCAGTTCGCCCTGCTGGGCTCGGTGCTGTTCCTGCTGCTCGGCATCGTGGACCTGGGCTATATGTACTACGCCAAGCGCGACCTGCAGCGCATTGCCGATCTGGCAGCCACCCAGGCCGCCCAGACCATCAATGCCGAGCGCAGCAACCGCGCCGCCTGCGTGACGGCGGGCGAGGACAGCATCACGGCCAACTGGCCGGTTCCCCTGACCCGCAGCAGCGCCCAGACCCTGGTCAGCTGCGGCAACTGGAACCCGGCGGACCCGGCCAGGCAGTCCAGCGGCGGCCGCTTCTTCGACGCCGCCTCCGGCCCGCTCAACGCGGCGCGCGTCACGGTGGGCGGCACCTCGCCCACCATCTTTCCCGGCACCTGGAGCCGCCTGGTGGTGGCCGAGGCCATTGCCATGCGCAACGACTCGGTGGCGTCCTTCCAGGTGGGCTCGCAGCTGCTGCGCTTCAACAAGGACACGCCGCTGGGCGGGCTGCTGGGCCTGGTGGGGCTGGACGTGGGCATGCTGACCCTGCTGGACTCCAAGGGCCTGGCCGACGCCAAGATCAGCCCGGCCGGCCTGCTCAAGGCCCTGGGCGTGAACCTGGGCATAGAGCAGCTGCGCGCGCTGTCGCCCGAGGGCCTGGCCAACATCGCCAGCGTCACCCTGCTGAACGTGATCGATGCCTCCATCAGCGCCATCACCGACAACGCGCTGGCCGTGCAGCTCAACGCGCTCAAGACCCAGATCATCAACGCGGGCCTGAGCACCATCAAGATCCCGCTGGGCAGCCTGGATGACCAGAAGGGCCTGTTCGCCTTCCTGGGCGCCGGCCGCACCGATCCGCTGAACGCGGCCATGGACGTGCAGCTGGGCATCGGCGACGTGCTCAAGACCGCCATCGCCATCGGCGCCAACGGCCATGCGCTGCAGGCCAACCAGCTCGATGTGGCCGGCCTCATCAAGGCCCAGCTGACCATCGTGCAGCCGCCCACCATTGCCGTGGGCCCCGTCGGCACGCAGGGCTACAGCGCGCAGATCCGGCTGAACCTGAACGTGGACACGGACCAGTTGCTGGGCGGCGCGCTCAAATGGCTGGTCAAGGACATCCTGGGCACCCAGGTCAAGCTGCCCATTGCCGTGGACATCACCAACGCCACGGGCACGCTGACGGCGCTGCAGTGCAGCGCCAGCCCGCAGACCATGGACCTGTCGGTCAAGTCCTCCATCCTCAATGCCTGCGTGGGCAAGATGGACCCGGCCAACAAGCAAAGCTGCGAGAAGGGCCTGCAGGACGAGCAGCTCATCACCCTGCTGCACCTGCCCGTGCTGACCGGCAAGCTGTGGGTGCCGGCCCTGGAGTACACCGACTCCACCACGGGCCTGGGCATGGAGCCGGGCTACGAAGATCCGGCCGACCCCAACTGGTCCAAGACCAACCGCTCCACGCAGGTGAACCAGCTGGCGCTGGGCGACACGGTCGACAACATCGTCACGGGCCTGCTCAACCTGCTCAGCGGACTGCTGCAGCCGCCGGGCACCACGCCCACCGACATCACCACGCGGCTGCTGGGCTCCTATCTGGACGCCTCCATGGTGAACGGGCTCTACAACGTGACCAGCCTCACCAACCTGCTGCTCAACGGGCGCGGCGTGGCCAGCGACAAGGACTACATGCCGCCGCTGCTCACCTCCAACTTCACGTTCAACAACGCCATCGCCAAGTCCTGCCTGCTGGTGGCCTGCCCGTCCTCCACCTGGAACAGCGGCACGTTCTCGGCAGCCCTCAACTCCTACACCAGCGTGCCCGGCGGCCTGCTGGATGTGCTGGGCATCTCCACCTACGACAACGGCTACCAGAGCTGCGCGGGCCTGCTCAGCTCGCTGCTCAACTGGAATGGCTGCGTCAAGCACAACGTGACCAAGCTGCTGACCTCGCACCCGCAGTACCTGTACGCGATCAACGCCAACAGCCCCGAGATCCAGTCCCTGCTCAACCGCGACAACAACCTCACCTGCACCGGCGCCCTGTGCACCCTGCTCAAGCCGGTGATCACCGGCGTGCTCAAGCCCATCCTCAACGGCGTGGGCACGCTGCTGACCACGGTGCTCAAGGACACGCTGGGCCTGGAGGTGGGCCGCACCGACATCAAGGCCCTGTCCATCGGCTGCGACACGGCGCAACTGGTTTTTTGAACGGCACAGGCCATCCAATCCATGAATCGACAACGAGGGAATGCAACGTGAATCTGGACGAGCTCGTCATCTATGTCTGGGAAGGCCAGGCCGACATCGCCGAGCGGGTGGAGCGCTGCGTGCTCAACCTGGGCGTGGACGTGGTGCGCGCCGACGGGCTGACCCTGCCCGCCGACACCAGCGAGCTGGGCAATGCGATCGCCGTGGTCAGCGTCTCGGTGCTGGAGGGCGCGCGCTTCACGCGCCAGGGCGTGGAGGGCACCTTCGGCATGCCCGTGCTGTGGGTCAGCGCCAAGCAGCGCGACGCCAACGCCGGCACCTATGCCATGGAGTACTCGCATGTGCTGCCCTTCGACTTCACGGGGGCCGAGCTGCGGGCCATGCTGGTGCGCATACTGCGGCGCATGCAGAGCAACCAGCGCCAGGTGCAGCGCTCGGAGGACATCATCGCCGTGGCCGACTGCATGCAGCGCCTGCTGCGCGACGTGGACACCTTTGCCGACTGCGAGCACAGCGTGCTCATCATCGGCGAGACCGGCGTGGGCAAGGAGCGCATTGCCGAGCGGCTGCACGAGCGCAACAACCGCTACGGCCAGGGCCCCTTCGTGGTGGTCAACTGCGGCGCCATCCCGGACGGGCTGTTCGAGTCCCTGTTCTTCGGCCACGCCAAGGGCTCGTTCACGGGCGCGGTCAATGCCCACAAGGGCTATCTGGAGCAGGCCAACGGCGGCACGCTGTTCCTGGACGAGATCGCGGACCTGCCGCTGTACCAGCAGGTCAAGCTGCTGCGCGTGCTGGAAGAGCGCGCCATCACGCGGCTGGGGTCGGCCGCCGCCGTGCGGCTGGATTTCCGGCTGGTGGCGGCCACCAACAAGCCGCTGCGCGGGCTGGTGCGCGAGGGACGCTTTCGCGCCGACCTGTTCTTCCGCCTGGCCGTGATCGAGCTGCAGATCCCCAGCCTGGAGGAGCGCGGCGAGGCCGACAAGCTGGCCATCTTCCACGCCATCCTGCACAAGGTGGTGGGCGAGGCCACGATGAAGGAGCTGGGCGAGCCGCCCTTCTTCATCCTCGACGCCGTGGCCCAGATGTACTTCCCCGGCAATGTGCGCGAGCTGCGCAACCTGGCCGAGCGCATCGGCGTGGCCGCCCGCCAGACGCGCGACTGGAACGCCGACGGCGCCACGCAGCGCATCCTGCAGCACGCCCAGGCCCTGTCGGCCACCACCTTCCCGCCGGACGCCGGCGCCGCCGAGCCCCTGCTGGCCGACCGCAGCAACTGGGACATGGACGAGCGCAACCGCATCATCGCGGCGCTCAACACCAATGACTGGAAGCGCCAGAACACGGCCCAGCACCTGGGCATCAGCCGCAAGGTGCTCTGGGAAAAGATGCGCAAGTACCAGATCAGCGACGGCGAGCCCGAAGTGCCCGTGCCGGGCTGAGCACCCCCTCCGACACATCCCCATCCCCCACGCCATGGAGACTTCCACGAACATGCAGGACAAGCCGGTCATCATCTTCGTCAGCGCCGTCTACCCCAGCCAGTACAGCCTGCTGTGCAGCCACCTTCGCGCCAGCGGCGCGGCCGACAGCTGGTTCATGACCATGCCCGGCCATGCCGAGAACTACGCCAGCCAGTGCGACCACCTGCTGTCGTTCCGGCCCGATGGCGACATCGTCGGCCCGCAAAGCTACTACTACTCCAGCAAGGTGGAGCGCTCGGCGCGCATAGGCCGCGGCCTGCTGCAGGGCCTGCAGGCCTTCGAGAAGGAAAAGGGCAAGCGCATCGACGTGGTGGTCGCCCACTCGCTGTGGGCCGCGCCCAACCTGCTGTACGGCGAGATCGATGCCGCCATCGTCAGCTACATCGAATTCCCCAGCTACCGCGTGCACGGCAACGAGCCCGACTACCCGCCCGACCTGTCCCAGCGCCTGGCCGACCGCAACATGGAAATGCTGCACTACCACCAGGTGCTGTGCAGCGACCTGACCATCGCGCCCAGCGCCCATGCGCGCTCGCTGTTCCCGCCGCTGCTGCAGGAGCGCGTGGCCGTGCAGTTCGAGGGCTTCGACATCCAGGCCCCTGACGAGCAGGCCGAGCCGGTGCCGCGCCAGGACGCGCGCTTCACCGTGGCCTTCTCATCGCGCGACCTGTCCAGCTCCAAGGGCTTCGAGACCTTCATGCGCCTGGTCGACCGCCTGGTGCGCGAGGGCGATGGCCAGCAGATGCGCTTCATCGCCCTGGGCGACCCCACGGCCGTGACCTACGGTTACGAACAGCAATGGGTGGAGCGCCGCTACCAGGGCAAGGTGGCCAGTTTCCGCGACCATCTGCTGCAGATCCACCCGGCCGCACAGGTGGTGGAGTTCCCGGGCAAGCTGCCGTACGACGAGTTCGCGCGCACCCTGGCCTCGGTGGACCTGTTCCTCTACCCGCTGCGCTACGGCGTGGCCAACTGGGGATTGATGGAGATCCTGGCGCGCGGCGGCTGCGTGATCGGCTCGAACTGGGGCTTTGTGCCGGAGCTGGTGCAAAACGACGTCAACGGCCTGCTGCTGCCCGACAGCGACGACGCCTGGATCGGCGCCATCCGCCAGCTGCGCGACGACCCGGCCCGGCGCCAGCGCTACAGCCGGGCCGCGCGCGAGACGGGCAAGCGCTTTCACATCTCCAACGTGGCACCGCGCTTCATGGACCTGTTCCGCCTGGCCATGGCGCGGCGCAGGGCGAGCCCGCTGATGCTGGAGTGAGGTGCAATGCGGGCCGGGCCCGGCCTGCGTTCAGGTGCGGGCCCTTGCGCGCCTAGGCGGCGGACAGCGCCGATGCAGGGGCCCCGACAGCCCCGACAGCGCCGACGGCCCCGCCAGTCCCGCCGTCGGCAGCCGAAAGAGCCGTCACACGGTCCATGCCACTCCAGCTCAGGGCCATGCTCAGTGCCATGTCCAGCGCGTCGCCCTCCTGCGCCTCGGACGCCTGTAGCACCTCCAGCACATCGGCCACGCACACCACCTGGTCGAGCAGCCCATGCAGCGATGGCCGGGCTATGAAAAACCCCTGCACGCCATGCGCCCCCGCAAGCGCCACGGCCTCCATGCCCTGGGCGGACTCCACGCCTTCCACGATCACGCAGGCGCCGCGGTCGGCGCACAGGCTGATCAGGCCCTGCAGCATCCGGGCCGACGGCCGGGCCTGCAGGCTCTGGTCCAGCACGGACTTGTCGATCTTGACGATGTTGGCGCGCAGCTTGCCCAGGATGTCCAGGCCGCCGCGCCGGGGAACGATATCGTCCAGCGCCACGCGCACGCCCAGGATCTGCAGGTGCCGCACCAGGCCCAGCGCGGCCTTCTCGCAGGGGAAGACACCGGTCTCGGTGATCTCCAGCACCAGGCGCTGGGCGATCTCGGGCCGCTCCTCCAGATAGTCGAACACGCCTTCCCACCAGGCCTCGTCGCAGAACGAGGCGGCCGACAGATTGCAGCCCAGGCTGTGGCCGGTCTTCATCTCCAGCGCCCCTATCACCGACCACAGCACGCTGCGGTCCAGCCGCGCGGCCAGGCCCAGCCGCTCCAGCGCCTCGATGGCATGGGGCACGGCATAGTTGTCGTAGGCAGAGAACACGCTGCGGCGCAACAGGCACTCGTGGTAGAGCGTGCGGCCCGTGCCGGTCCCACTGCCTCCCCCTGCCATGCCCCCGGGCTCCAGCAGCGTCACGGGCTGGAATGCCAGCGCCAGATGGCCCAGCCGCAGATCGTCCAGCAGGCGGCCCGCCAGCTGCATGTCGGCCTGGTAGCCCTTGATGAGCCTGGCGGGCATTCTGCGCACCGCCATGTCCTGGCCGCCCGCCGTGGCGTGGGCCTTGCCGCGTATCTCGTGCAGCCCCGCGAAGGAGACGCAGCCCAGCGCCTGCACCTCGGCCCGCAGATAGGCCTGGCGCGAGCCGTGCACCACGGGCTCGCTCACCAGGGCGGACTCCAGCGCATGCATCCAGCCATGCCGGGCATGATGGCCGGGCAGCACCGTGTCGGCCAGCGTGCGGGGGTCGAACCCGCGAACCAGCAGCGTATCGCCCGCGCGCTCCAGCGATTGGGCATCAATGCCCAGGCCCTTGAGCCGGTCCATGCAGGCCTGCATGGCCTCGTCGCAGAAACCGTTGCCATAGACGCTGCGCCAGGCCTGCAGGGGCGGCAGCCAGATGGCCAGATCCAGGGGCATGTCGCTGTGCGAGGGTTCGATGATGTCGTGCATGGTGAGCGCCTTCGTTCAACGGCCTGCAATGGGTTGTGAATAGCAGTGAAATCCGATCGCCCTGCGCCCCCGGCCGGCCGGCCCGCCGCCGAGCATGCCGGCATCCACGGCCGACAGCGCCAGGTCCACATGGCCGGCCACCAGGTCAAAGACCACCGAGCAGGCATCCGCCTTGCGGCTGAAATACGCCAGCGTGGCATCCGTTCCGCCGGCAAAGCTGCCCAGCAGCGCCTGCCCGTCCTGCTCCTGGAACACCGCCTGCGCGCTGCCCTGCTGCGGCACGATGACCCGGTCGCCCTGCTGCAGCAAGGCGCCGGCCTGCGCCACGATCACATCGCTGCGCCGCACGATGCGCACGCCCTCGCTCACCCGCGTGAGCAGCGCCACCGGCGCCGCCTGCGCCATCTGCGCATGGGGGCTTCCGTCGCCCGCCTCGCGCGCAGCGGTGCGCGGCACGGCGGCAGACGCAAACGACGCGGGCACGTTCAACGGCTTGCTGCGCGCCCTTTCCGGGTAGGCGCGCAGTCGCGGCAGGGGCATGCCTGCAAACGACAACGAGACAGCGGCCATGGTTTCTCCTCCGAAAGACAGCGATCAATGGGGCGGCCGGCGCAGCACACGGTTTTCCAGACACTGCGACAAGCTTTTTGCATCCTGTTGCAACAAGCGTGCCATGGGCCTGGACGTCTTCATCCAACGCAAATCCATCTGTAACCTATTGATTTATTTGGGCACCCAAGCACAGCCACCACCGTGTCACCCTGCGGCGTTACGTGCGATGTCACGTAACGCCGGCACGCCACGGCGTTACTTTCACGGCGGCCGCGCAGGACGACGCTGCCCTGGCTGCCAGGCGCGGCCCCCTTTCGGTGTATGTTCCAGCGCATCACTTCAGGAGCCGGCCCTGTCCCCGCAAAAGTCCATCCAACGGGATCTGGTGATCCTCTGGCTCACCATCTCGGCCGTCGCCCTGGTGCTGGCGTGGCTGCTGCTGCTGCTGAGCCGGCAGGGCACCGACCAGCAGGTTGCCCGCGCCCGCGACGCCGCAGGCGTCAGCTGCAGCGCGCTGCAGGCCGGGGCCGTGCGCATGGGGCTGGCGGGGCTGACGGCAGATACGCCATCTGCCCAGGCCCGGTCCGCCGCGCAGGCCGTGCTGGACCTGGCGCTGCGCGAGCGCCCGGGCATGGAGGGCGGCTTCTGGCGCGAGGGCCCCGGCGTGGTGGCCTATGCGTTTCCCACCTATGACGGCTCGGGCATCAAGCGCGATGCGCCCAGTGCGGAGATGGAGCGCATCGCCTCCACCGCCCAGCGCGCACGGGACAGCGCCGGGCTGGTGACCGACCTGCGCCCCGGCCTGCGCGAGGCGGTGGTCTTTGCCGCCTGCCCGGCCCAGGCCGATGCGCCCGCCCTGGTGGCCTGGACGCTGATGCGCGTCCCCCTGATCAGCGCCGACGTGGTCAACCCCCTCATCCTTGCCGTCAGCCTGCTGCTGGGCATGGTCCTGGTCTCGGGCCTGTGGCTGGGCAGAATGCTGCGGCGCTGGCAGCGGCAGTCGGCACAGATGGAGCAGCAACTGCTCGGCGCCGAACGGCTGGCCACCCTGGGCCGGCTGTCGGCCGGCCTGGCGCACGAGATCCGCAACCCGCTGGGCACCATGCGCATGAAGGCCGAGAACGCCCTGGCCGCGCCCGAGCCACTGCGGCAGGCCCGCAGCCAGGGCGCCCTGGAGGCCGTGCTGGCACAGACCGCGCGCCTGGAAGACCTGGTATCGAGCCTGCTGGCCTTGACCCAGCCCTTCCGCGTGCACCCGGAGCCCGTGGACCTGCAGCAGCTGCTGGACGAAAGGCTCCAGGCCCATGCAGAAATGGCCCAGGCCAGCGGCGTGCAGCTGGCAACGGCGGTGTCCACCGGCCTTGCCCGGGACCTGCGGGAAGGGCGCCGCCCGCTGCTGGACCCCGCACAGATGGCCCGCGCGCTGGACAATCTGCTGCTCAACGCCCTGGCGCACACGGCGGACGGCGGCCGGGTGGAACTGGGCGCGGACCGGGACGCCAAAGGCTGCCTGCGGCTGTGGATTGCCGATGACGGCACCGGCATCGCGGCCGAACTGCGCGACACGCTGTTCGAGCCCTTCACCACCGCACGCCCCGGCGGCACCGGGCTGGGATTGGCGCTGGTGCGCGAAATCGTCCAGGCCCACGGCGGCCGGATCGCCCTGGCCAAGACTGCACAAGGCAAGACTGCACAAGGCACCCGCATAGAAATGGAATTTCCATGGCCCGCATCCTGATCGTGGACGACGACACGGCCTTCCGTGAAAGCCTGGCCGAGATGCTCGGCGACCTGGGCCATGGGGTCAGCCAGGCCCCGACCGTGGCGGCGGGGCTGCAGATCCTGCAGGCCGGGTCCGTGGATGCGGCCATCGTGGACCTGCGCATGCCGGGCGAGGACGGCCTGGCCTTCCTGCGCAAGGCCCGCGGCCTCTCGCGGGCGCCCTGCATCATGCTCACGGCCTACGCCAGCGGCGGCAACACCATCGAGGCCATGCGCCTGGGCGCCTTCGATCACCTGACCAAGCCCATTGCCAGAACCTCGCTGGTCGAGGTGCTGGAGCGCGCCTTGCTCAGTGCCGGCCAGGCCGGCAGCCCCGAGAACGCCGCACAGAATCCGGCGCAGAACCCGGAGCAGGATGGCGATGAAGCCGAGCTGGTCAGCGGCAGCGAGGCCATGCGGCAGGTCTTCAAGCGCATCGGCCTGGCGGCGGACAGCGACGCCACCGTGCTGGTGCTGGGCGAGACCGGCACGGGCAAGGAACTGGTGGCACGCGCCCTGCACCGCAACAGCGTCCGGGCGGAACGCCCCTTCGTGGCCGTCAACTGCGCTGCCATTCCGGCAGACCTGATGGAAAGCGAACTCTTCGGCCATGTGAAGGGCGCCTTCACGGGCGCCGTCAGCGACCGCGCCGGGCGCTTTCGCGAGGCGCAGGGCGGCACGCTGTTCCTCGATGAAGTGGGCGACATGCCGCTGCCCACGCAGGCCAAGATCCTCCGGGCGCTGCAGGAGCGCGAGATCACGCCCGTGGGCGCCAGCCGGGCGCTGCCCGTGAACGTGCGCATCATCGCGGCCACGCACCGCGACCTGCCGGACGCCGTCAGGCAGGGGCGCTTTCGCGAGGATCTCTGGTACCGGCTCCAGGTCGTGCCCGTGCACCTGCCGCCGCTGCGCGAGCGCCTGGGCGACGTGCTGCTGCTGGCCGAGCATTTCCTGCGCCAAGGCGGCGGCGCCTCGCCCAAGCGCCTGGGGTCCGACGCCGCGCGCCTGCTGCTGGCGCACGACTGGCCCGGCAACGTGCGCGAGCTGCGCAACGCCATGGAGCGCGCGGCCCTGCTGTGCCCCGGGCCGGTCATCGGGCCCGAGCACATCGGCCTGCAGCCTGCGGCGGCGAACGGCCCCGCCATCGACTGGAACGGGCCGCTGGCCCCCGCCGTCGCCCAGCTGGAACGTGAAATGGTCACGCGCGCCCTGGCCGCAACCATGGGCAACCGTGCCGAGGCCGCACGCCGCCTGGGCCTGTCGCGCCAGCAGCTGTACCGCAAGCTGGCGGAGTTCGGCCTGGGTTGAGGCAGCAGCGGGCACAGGCGCCGCCTGCGGTGTCCGAATGGGTGACACCCCCTGTCGCCATCTCGGACACATGGCCCGAACCAGCGACCGCAAGCCCTTGATTTCATGAGGTTTCCGGATGGCATGGCGCTTGCATTGGACTGTGCATGTCCATCGCCAACCCAGGAGCCATCATGACCCGTCTCACCCTTTCTTCCGCCGCCCTGTGGCTGGGTGCCAGCGCACTGAACGCGCATGCCGCCCCGCCCCTGCCTGCCCACGGCCCTGGCGCGCCCCACGCGGCCATGCCGCACGCGCAGGCCGTGCTCGAGAGCCCAGTCGCCCGGCTGCTCACCAACCCTTACGGGGAAGTGGACGGGCTGCGCCTGACCGACGGCACGGTGGTCCGGTTCCCGCCCCACATGGCCGATGCGCTGACGACCGCCGTGAAGGTGGGCGACACGGTGCGCATCATCGGCCGCAGCGAAGCCGGTGGTGCGGTCAAGGCCGACGCCATCGTGAACACCGCCACCGGCCAGACCGTGTATGACCAGCCACCGGAGCCCGGCCGCGCCCGCCCCATGCCCCCGCACCTGCGCATGGCCGGACTGCAGACGCAGCAGGCCCAGGGCCGCATCGAGGCCGTTCTCACCGGCCCGCGCGGCGATGCCAACGGCGTCATCCTGTCCGACGGCGCCATCGTGCGCTTTGCCCCCCATGCGCTGCAGCAGCCGTTGCAGCCGGGGCAGCTGTTTGCCGCCTCGGGCCTGGGCACGCGCAACGCGCACGGCACCTCGCTGGAGGCCATCAGCATGGGTGCCAGCCTGTCGGACCTGCAGCCGCTGTACGACCGCGCGCGCTGACGCCACCGCCCGGTCCCCGGGGCCGGGCGGGTTCCTGCCCCTTCCTGGTTTCCTGCTTCCCTGCTGCCCTGCTCTCCCGCTTTCACCGAGCCCGCCATGTCCCCCAAGATCGCCCCCGTCCTGCTGCTGCTGATCTCCAACGTCTTCATGACCTTCGCCTGGTACGGGCACCTGAAGTTCGAGAACCGGCCGCTGTACCTCGTCATCCTGGTGAGCTGGCTGATCGCGCTGGCCGAGTACTGCTTTGCCGTGCCCGCCAACCGGCTCGGCCATGAGGTCTACAGCGCGGCCGAGCTCAAGACCATCCAGGAGGTGATCACGCTGGTGGTCTTCGCCGTTTTCTCCGTGCTCTATCTGGGCGAGAAGCTCACCCTCAACCACCTGGTGGGCTTCGGCTTCATCTGCCTGGGCGCCTTCTTCGTGTTCAAGGGCCCCTTGCGCTGAAGGAAGCCGCCATGCACCGCACACACCACCATGCGCGGCGCTGGCTGCCGGGGCTCCACTTCTTCCTGGCCGATGTGCGCGACGGCCTGGGCCCCTTCCTGGGCGTCTTCCTGCTCGCCCAGGGCTGGCGGCTGGACGACATCGGCTACGTCATGGCCCTGGGCGGCATCACGGGCATGCTGGCCACCACGCCGCTGGGCGCGCTGGTCGATGCCTCGCGCCGCAAGCGCAGGCTGCTGGCAGCGGCCATCGCCCTGCTGCTGGCGGGCAACCTGGCCATCTGGATCGCACCGTCGCTGGCCGTGACGGCGGCATCGCAGGTCATCACCGGCGTGGTCGCGGCCTTGATCGCCCCCTGCCTGCTGGGCATCACGCTGCAGATCACCGGCCATGCGGACCTGCCCCGGCAACTGGGCATCAACGAAGCCTGGAACCACGCCGGCAACGTGGCCACGGCCGCACTGGCGGGGGCCATGGGCCTGCGCTGGGGACTGCCTTCCGTCTTCGTGCTCATGGCCTTGATGGGCTGCGCCTCGCTGGCCTGCCTGGCGCTGATGCGGCTGGATGAAACCCCGCAAGGCACGCCGCCCCCAGAGCAGGCCGGGCCTTGCGCACCCGGCCTGATGCACGTGCTCACGGGCACGCCGGCGCTGCGGGTGCTGGCCGTGGCCATGCTGCTGTTCCACCTGGGCAATGCCGCCATGCTGCCGCTGCTGGGCCAGGCCGCCGTGGCGCGCGGCCATGCCAACCCCAGCGGCTTCACGGCGCTGACCATCATCGTGGCGCAACTGGTCATGATCCCCATGGCCCTGCTCGCCGGGCGCCACGCCCAGCGCAGCGGCTACTGGCTGCTGGTCAAGGCGGCCCTGCTGTCGCTGCCGCTGCGCGGCCTGGTCGCCGCCACCTGGGACTCCGACTGGGCGCTGATCCCCGTGCAGGTGCTGGACGGCGTGGGCGCCGGGCTGCTGGGCGTTGCCCTGCCGGGCCTGGTCGCGCAGACGCTGCGCGGCACCGGCCACGTCAACGCAGGCCTGGGCGCCGTGATGACGCTGCAGGGCCTGGGCGCGGCCGCCAGCCCGGCACTGGCGGGCTGGATCGCGCAGCGCTTCGGCTTTGATGCGGCCTTTCTTTCGCTGGGCGGCATCGCGGTGCTGGCGCTGGCGCTGTGCTGGTTCGGCGCGCCGTCCGAACACCGGGCGGCCCGTCTCCAGCCCAAGGCCTGAGGACCGGCAGGGCACGGCTCGCTTTCGGAGCACCTGGACACATTTGGAGGCCTGGAAACATAGGAGAATTCCTAGGACCCGAACCAGAACCCGCGCCATTGCGGACTTGCCTCCCTGCGGCCAGCGCCTGCCGCCCCCGAATGACAGTCAAGAACAAGAAGCCTTCCGCGCGCAAGCGCAGTTCCTCCCCCGCCTCCAAGAAGAAAGCCTCCGGCCGCAGCGGCCGCAGCGGACTGTGGCGCTCCGTGATCGCCGCCGTGGTCGCGGCAGCGGGCACCTTCCAGATCGCCAGCTGCAGCCTGGACCCGAACTGGCATCCCAAGCTGCCCGAGCCGCCCCTGCTGTCCACCCTGCCCATCCCCGGGCTGGAGCACCTGCGCAAGCAGCCGGAGACAGGTTCGGGCACGGCCTCCGGTGGCGCCAGCCCGCCTGCCGGCAGCCTGGCCACGGGCTTTTCGCACTGCCGCGATTTCTTCCCCGGTGGCGAGCCCCCCGCCCTGCAGGTCCAACCCCTTCAGCGCGAGCTGTGCTTCAGCGCCTTCGCCGTGCTGCACAGCGGACAGACCAAGACGCCCGTCTTCGTGGTGGAGCGCCTGAACCGCCAGTTGCTGGAGCAGGGCCAGGGCCTCAAGCGCAGCGACAAGTTCTATGCCGATGCCCGCCTGCCGCGCGCCGAGCGTGCCGAACTGGACGACTACCGCCGCTCCGGCTACTCGCGCGGCCACATGGCGCCGGCCGGCGACATGTACTCGCCCGAGGCCATGGCCCAGAGCTTCAGCCTGGCCAACATGGTTCCGCAGGACCAGACCCACAACGGCGGCGTCTGGAGCAAGGTCGAGCAGGACACGCGCCGCTACGCCCAGCGCGCCAAGGGCGATGTCTACGTCTTCACCGGCCCGGTGTTCGACGGCCAGCCCCTGACCATCGGGCCGGGCAAGGTCCATGTGCCCAGCCATATCTTCAAGCTGGTCTACGACGCCAGCACGGGGCGTGCCTGGGCGCACTGGCAGGCCAATAGCCCGGATACGCGGATGAGTGCGCCCATCAGTTATGAGGAGTTCACTCGGAGGACGGGGATGCCGTTGTTGGCGGGGGTGATGAGGGGGCGGGGTTAGCGTTTCGCGCTGGTTGCTGGCGTGGGGTGGGGGTCCTGTTTTTGACCCTGCCGGGGGGGTGTTTTTCGAGGCCGGGTTTCGGCCCGGCGGCCGACTGCCCTTTCTTGATTCGCCAAGAAATGTCAGATCAAAGAAGGCGACCCGGATGTCCGCGACCCTCCGCTTCGCTGCGGGCAACCTGCGTCGTGGCGGTTGCGGGGTTCGCTGCGGAACTCGCTTTGCGCTTCGCGCGCCGCTCAAACAACCGCAGCGAGTCAGATCACGAAGCAGTCCTGTCCTTCGGCAGGACTGCAACCCCGCAACCACCACGACGCAGGCGCGGACATACGGGATTGGGGAGAAGGGGGCGCGCGGTGCGCTGCGCCCTGCTGGCGCTGCGGCTCAGGGAGTTACTGTGCGTCGGTCCAGAACCTTGTCTATCAGGCCCCATTCGCGGGCTTCTTCTGCGGTCATGAAGCGGTCGCGGTCCAGGTCGCGTTCCACCTCTTCGTAGCTGCGGCCGCAGTGCTGGGCGTACAGGCGTGTCACGCGGTCCTTGGTGCGCAGCATTTCCTCGGCATGGATGCGGATGTCGGAGGCCTGGCCCTGCACGCCGCCCAACGGCTGGTGCACGTGCAGGCTGGCGTTGGGCAGGGCCATGCGGTGGCCGGGCTCGCCGGCCATGAGCAGGAAGGATCCCATGGAGCGCGCCGTGCCCATGCACAGCGTGTGCACGGGGGATTGGATGAATTGCATGGTGTCGTACATGGCCAGCCCGCTGGTGATCACCCCGCCCGGCGAGTTGATGTAGAGGTGGATGGGCTTGTCCGGGTTCTCCGCCTCCAGGAACAGCAGTTGCGCGCAGACCAGGGCAGAGACCGCATCGTTGACCTCGCCGTTGAGAAAGATCACGCGGTCGCGCAGCAGGCGCGAGTAGATGTCGAAGGACCGCTCTCCGCGCGCCGACTGTTCGACAACCATGGGGACGAGCATCATCGATTCGCGCATGGGCGAACTCCTGTGTGTGGTGGTGAAAAAGAAAGGGCTGCGGCCCTGCGCCGCACGCCCCGTTGCCGGGGCCCTCAGGTCACGTGTATCAGGTCAGGTGCATCAGGTCGCGTACATCAGGAAGCCGCCGTCGTTGGCCGCTTCCCTGGCCGGCTGCACCCGCGCATCGGTCAGCACATGGACGATGCGCAGCAGCGTGCCGCCATCGGCGCCGGGGCTGATCTGCAGGTCCACCGTGCTTTCAAGAAAGGGAGGCTCCGCCTCGCGCAGCCGCAGGCGCAGTTCCTGCTGCGGCACCTGCTGCAAAGGCTCGGCATGCTCGGTGCCCGGCAGCCACTGCGCGCGCAGCTCGGGAATGCTCAGCGCGCGCCAGACCTTCTCGGGCGGGGCGTCCAGCGCGTACTCCTGCACCAGCTCGCGGGCCGCATCGTCGGTGTCCATATCGCTCATCTTGTTCATTGGTCCATGTCCTTGAGCAGGCCCTTGAGTGCATCCACGCGCTGCGGCCAGTAGGCGCGGTACTTCGCCAGCCAGCCCGCAATCTGCGCCAGCCCTTCGGGATCAACCTCGTAATGCATGAAGCGCCCCTGCCGCTGCTCGCTCACCAGCCCCGCATTGCGCAGCACGGCCAGATGCTGGGACATGGCCGACTGGCTGATATCCATCCCCTCGCGCAGCGCGCTGGCATGCATGCTGCCAGCGGCCAGCTTCTCGAAGATGGAGCGGCGCGTAGGGTCGGCCAGGGCCTTGAAGATGTCGTTCTCGGGCATGGCGACACTTTAGCAACCACTTATTTCAAATGCAAGCGGTCCATGGCAAACGCCACCGACAAGGCCTGCTCAAGGAAGTCTGGCTCGGCGGGTGAATTGGTGGGTTGAAGTGGCTGACGTATAACCGCTGCACGGGGCCGCAAAAGAGTCAGGAAACCCGTCATTTCCAGCCCCGCAGCGCATTGGCAAAGCCGAGGGCAAAGGCTCGCAGCAGCCAGTTCACTTCATTGGAGACTCAATGGCCCATTCATCCACTGGCGGCAGCAGACCTGCAAAGCACACTTCCCTCAAGCCACCCCGAAACAAGACCGCTCTGCTGAAAAGCCTGCTGTGGATAGCGGCCGCAGTCGGCCTGGCCCCCGATGCCCAGGCCGTCATGAAATGCCTTGCCGACGGAAAAACCTGGTACCAGGATGCCCCTTGCCCGCAAGGCACCACCGCCAAGCCCATGCAACTGGACCCGCCCCCTGCATCCTCCAGGCCTTTGCGGGATGCGATGCCGACCGAGCCCGCCACCAAGCCCGCGTCTGCCCCCGCACCACAGGCTGTATCGCCCTCCTCCATGCTGGAGGAAGAAGCGCGCATGTGTCTTGACTGGTACCAGAAGAATGCCGGCCTGCCCCCGGGCGCAACGTACCTGAGTGCCACCAAGGATCGCCGGGTGGTGACCCTCGTGATTGCCGCCCCCGTTTCCATGACAAACCACACGGGCGCCAGAGTGCAGGGCACGACGCAGACGCCAGCTTCCTGCGAGATCAACGGCGGCAAGCTCGATGACGGATGGACGCGCACCCATGCCCGGCGTGGCAACTGGATTCAGTGAATGCAGCCCCGCAGCAAAACTTTGAAATTCAACCCAATGGACACGCGCATCCTGCTTTTGCATCTGGAGCACCCGCTGCAAGCCTATTCAGGCAGTGCATCGCCCGTTGAAATCGTCCTGGCCGGCCTGGGCTACGAAGCCTCCGACTACTGGCCGGGCCTGGCCATCGAATGGCTGGAGCAAGGTGCACCAGTGAACGCTGAGGTGCTTCAAGCGCTGGCCCTGGTATCTGAGAACAAGCACATTTCCCAACGGATTCGGCATCGCTGCTTCGCCGTTCTGCGCCGACATAAGGCGTAGCTGCATAGGGAACGGTTGCCAACGCCAAGCCTCTAGCGTCGCCAAAAAAAGCCCAATCAGTACGAGCCTGCAGCGACGAGCATGGCTCTGTTCAAAACTCCGTCGCCACAGTGCACGAATTCATGGCTCCGGCGAACTGCAGCCTTCCAACGCACGCAGATTCCCTGCATGTGAAGCGCAGGCAATATGTTCGCGCCCTCCCCCATCACGACACCCCAGCCGACAAGCCTTCATCCGCAAACCGCTTGGCCGCCTTGAGCAGATAGCTCACGGCATAGAGGATGGGGTCGTCAGCCTCGTCGCCATTCAGGTGGTCCACCACCTCGATGGCATAGCCCAGGTTCACCGCCGTGTCGTGCAACAGGCCCAGCAATTCCTTGTCCTCAGGCTCCAGCGACTGCGCCTGATCGGCCTTCACGTAGTAGATGCGCAGCAGATCCCGGCAGACGCAATTGATGGCCGTGATGTTGTGGCGTGCGTGCAGGTCCAGCACATCCAGCGCGGCGCCCATGTGCAGGACGGCGTCAATGGCGAGGTCGGCGAGCCGAGGCGCGGCAGAAGCAGCCGTTGAATGATCGGGATGATGAGGCATCCTGCGATGCTCGTTGAATCGGCGAGGGGCGTCTCTACGGAATTCGTAGAAGGAAGCCGAGCCAGGATGGTTGTCTTCGGCTTGGATACGACGATGGCGGCCACCCGTGGAAAAGTCTCACCGGATTGCGCAAATCCTCGGAGTGCCGACTGCCTACCTTTACTGCGAGGACGATGATCTTGCTGAAGTGATCCTGGCGTGGAGCACGCTTGCTCGCGGCGGTCGGGCGCAGGAGAAAAAAGCTGTATTGGGGTTGGTGGCTAGGCGGCAGGGGGAACGCCTGGGCAGCCGCTATGACGGGATGTCGGCAGGATGGGGCGGCAAGAGATTGCTGGCTGCGTATCGATATCGCCAAGAGAAGCTGCTCCTCTCAGACGACGGCAAC
>NZ_JBICKY010000026.1:0-314 GCF_043104705.1 Delftia sp. WSY_10
CTGTACCAGTACGACCCCACAGGCAACCTCGTCGCCACGCGCGACGGCCTGCGCGGCGACAGCCAGTACCGTTACGACGCCCTGGGCCGCATCCTTGCCGCCCAGAAAAACGCTGCAGGTGGATTGCCCACCTCGGGCCGGAACCTGGAAACCTTCGCATTCGACCCCGCAGGCAACCTGCTCAACCCCAACCGTGGTGGAGACCTCAGCAGCGGCGGCACCAGCAACGAACGCGAACAGGTGCCCACCAACCGGCTCGCCGTCTACCAGGACCTGCGCTTCCAGTACGACCTGCACGGCAACATCGTGGAGCG
>NZ_JBICKY010000027.1:0-2053 GCF_043104705.1 Delftia sp. WSY_10
CTTGCAGGATGAGAAAAGCGCGAAAAAAGCGTGCTATAATATTTGACTCAACACTAAAGCAGTCTCGTGTGAGACTGCTTTAGTGTTGATAGTTATCCAACTATCAATCGGCTGTTCTTTAAAAATTCATAGAGTCGAAATCAGCGTTGCTGGCGGAAAGAGATTTCAATCTCACCGTGCCGTCAGCAACATTTTGATTGCGTCAAAACGAATGAAACTTTGTTTTATTCAAGTAATGACGAATCTTTCTCTGACAGCAATGTCAAAGAATCATTCACATTACGGCATAACGCGCGAGGTGAAAGACCTCGCAAGTCCTTGAAAGAAAACGGCGAAATCTCGCAAGAGAGATCAAAGTTATAGGGTCAAGTGACTAAGAGCATGTGGTGGATGCCTTGGCGATGATAGGCGACGAAAGACGTGATAGCCTGCGATAAGCTTCGGGGAGCTGGCAAATAAGCTTTGATCCGGAGATTTCTGAATGGGGAAACCCACCCGCAAGGGTATCGCATACTGAATACATAGGTATGCGAGGCGAACCTGGAGAACTGAAACATCTAAGTACCCAGAGGAAAAGACATCAACCGAGATTCCGAAAGTAGTGGCGAGCGAAATCGGAACAGCCTTCTAGTGATAGTCAGACGGTTAACAAAACGGAATGGAAAGTCCGGCCATAGTAGGTGATAGCCCTGTATGTGAAAACCGACTGGTGGTACTGAGCTAGAGAAAAGTAGGGCGGGGCACGAGAAACCCTGTCTGAATATGGGGGGACCATCCTCCAAGGCTAAATACTCATCATCGACCGATAGTGAACCAGTACCGTGAGGGAAAGGCGAAAAGAACCCCGGGAGGGGAGTGAAATAGATCCTGAAACCGCATGCTTACAAAAAGTAGGAGCCCGAAAGGGTGACTGCGTACCTTTTGTATAATGGGTCAGCGACTTACATTCAGTGGCAAGGTTAACCGAATAGGGGAGCCGTAGAGAAATCGAGTCCGAATAGGGCGTCCAGTCGCTGGGTGTAGACCCGAAACCAAGTGATCTATCCATGGCCAGGATGAAGGTGCCGTAACAGGTACTGGAGGTCCGAACCGACTAGTGTTGCAAAACTAGCGGATGAGCTGTGGATAGGGGTGAAAGGCTAAACAAACTTGGAAATAGCTGGTTCTCTCCGAAAACTATTTAGGTAGTGCCTCAAGTATTACCTGCGGGGGTAGAGCACTGTTTAGGCTAGGGGGTCATGGCGACTTACCAAACCTATGCAAACTCCGAATACCGCAGAGTACAGCTTGGGAGACAGAGCACCGGGTGCTAACGTCCGGACTCAAGAGGGAAACAACCCAGACCGCCAGCTAAGGTCCCTAAAATTGGCTAAGTGGGAAACGAAGTGGGAAGGCTAAAACAGTCAGGATGTTGGCTTAGAAGCAGCCATCATTTAAAGAAAGCGTAATAGCTCACTGATCGAGTCGTCCTGCGCGGAAGATGTAACGGGGCTAAGCCAGTTACCGAAGCTGCGGATTTGCAATTTATTGCAAGTGGTAGGAGAGCGTTCTGTAAGCCTGTGAAGGTGCCTGGTAACGGGTGCTGGAGGTATCAGAAGTGCGAATGCTGACATGAGTAGCGTTAAAGGGGGTGAAAAGCCCCCTCGCCGTAAGCGCAAGGTTTCCTACGCAACGTTCATCGGCGTAGGGTGAGTCGGCCCCTAAGGCGAGGCAGAGATGCGTAGCTGATGGGAAACAGGTCAATATTCCTGTACCGATGTGTAGTGCGATGTGGGGACGGAGAAGGTTAGCTCAGCCAACTGTTGGATATGTTGGTTCAAGCCTGTAGTCGTGCCTGGTAGGCAAATCCGCCGGGCTTAGATGAGGGGTGATAACGAGTCTGCTTGCAGACGAAGTGAGTGATACCCTGCTTCCAGGAAAAGCCACTAAGCTTCAGCTACACACGACCGTACCGCAAACCGACACTGGTGCGCGAGATGAGTATTCTAAGGCGCTTGAGAGAACTCTGGAGAAGGAACTCGGCAAATTGATACCGTAACTTCGGGAGAAGGTA
>NZ_JBICKY010000028.1:0-1291 GCF_043104705.1 Delftia sp. WSY_10
GATGGAGATGCCTACAACCGCGTGCGACTGAAGCAAGGCCTCACGGGCCACAGCCGGGTGCGGGGCCAGTCCTGCCACCGGGCGCTGGCCACGGGCTACACCTTCAGCCTCTACAACTACCCGCGCGGCGACCAGAACCGGCAGTACCTGATCACGGGCCTGAGCTACCACCTCAAGGAGAATCCCCGCGTCAGTGCCGTGGCCCCGGGCGCCAAGGGCAGCGCCGCCGAAGACGGCTCCTTCCAGCGCTACGAACTGCAGGCCCAGCCCACCAGCCTGGCCTTCACGCCGCCGCGCACCACGCCCAAGCCGCGCACCACGGGCCCGCAGACCGCCGTCGTCGTGGGCCCGGCCGGAGAAGAAATCTGGACTGACGAATACGGCCGCATCAAGGTGCAGTTCCACTGGGACCGGCTGGGCAGCAAGGACCAGAACTCCAGCTGCTGGATCCGCGTGGCCACCAACTGGGCAGGACCAGGCTTTGGCGCCATCTCCATCCCGCGCATAGGGCACGAGGTGGTGGTGGACTTCCTCAACGGCGACCCGGACTATCCCATCGTCACGGGCTGCGTCTACAACGCGGCCAACATGCCGCCCTGGGCGCTGCCGGCCAACGCCACGCAATCGGGCATCAAGACCCGGTCGAGCAAGGGCGGTGCCGCAGGCGCGGGCATGAAGAACGGCCCGGGCGACGCCAACGCCATCCGCTTCGAGGACAAGGCGGGCGCCGAACAGCTGTGGCTGCATGCGCAAAAGGACCAGCTCACCGAGGTCGAGAACGACGAGGACAAATGGGTGGGCAACGACCGGCGCAAGACCATCGACCGGGACGAGACCAGCGTCATCCACCGCGACCGCACCGAGACCGTGGACCGCGACGAGACCATCACCGTGCACAACAACCGCACGGAGCGGGTGGACCACGACGAGAAGATCAGCATCGGCGACAACCGCAATGAAGACGTTGGCATCGACGAGAACATCTCCATCGGCAAGAACCGCAGCAAGACCATCGGCAAGACCGAGACCGACAAGATAGGCCAGAACTGGCACGTCACGGTCGGCCTGCTCAAGACCCAGACCATAGGCATGGCCTACATGCAGAACGTGGGTGGGATGAAGATGATGAACATCGGCGTCAACTACATGGAAAACATCGGCGTGGCCATGCAGACCCATGTGGGCATGAACCAGAGCCTCACCGTGGGGCAGGAGCGCCAGGTCAAGGTCGGCAGCAAGCAAAGCACCGAAGTGGGCTCGCAGTACTCGCTGACCGTGGGCGGTGGTGGCG
>NZ_JBICKY010000029.1:0-125331 GCF_043104705.1 Delftia sp. WSY_10
GCAACAGTCCTTCACTAGATACCGCTTTCACTTCTTTCTACTCGTCTACCAACCTCACCCACCACATCCCCCGGCGCAACCCCCAACACCTTGCATAGCTTGAAAACAGACCGAAGGCTCGGACATTTGCTACCAAGCTCCAACTGGCTGATGTAGTTGCGCGCCAGCCCGGCTTCCGCGGCAAGGGCTTCCTGGGACAGTGCACGCTCATTGCGTAGCTCACGCAACAAGCTTCCAAAGGCTTTATCAAGTTCTGTCATATCTGCTCACTAAAGTGAGCAAAGCTTCCGGGTTTGCGTGCAGACAGTCTTCCACCTATAGTTGGAGTTTTGTAAAGCAGCGATGGCGCTTCCAGCAGATGGGCGTCGCATTTGCCCAGTGATCTTGGGCGCTGAGCAACTCTCGACAGGAGCGCAGATGGAGCAGCAAGCCTTAGCCACCACACCCCCACCCAAACTCGAAGACCTCGCCATAGACGCCGTCCTGCACATGGGCGCCGCGCTGGATGTGCTGGACCTGCACGCTCGCCACAACATCACGGCCATCAATTGCGTGTGCCGCGATCTGCTGCGCATCTACTACGTGAAGGCCGACCAGGCGCAGTCGCTGGAGCCGGAGGACAGGGAACTGGTGGGCCTGCTGCACGACACGGCGGTGAACCTGGGCTATGCCATTGAGGTGGTGGAGCATCTCAATGGCGATGAGGCCGACGACCCCATTCTTTATGCCGTGAGCTATCTGCTCAGGGCGGCGAAGCGGTTTGCGGATGAGGGGGTGTCGGTGGCGTTGGCCTGAAGAGTGCTGCAGGCGCGGATGGCCTGCGGACATGGCGGGAGCGAGGCAAAAAATGGGCGAAAAAAGCGCGCCTCATGTTGAAGCGCGCTGCCGGGTTGGGGCGGTGTGTCAGTCCTTCTTGGCCCGGATGACTTCGCCGCCCACGGCGTCGATCTTGACTTCCATGAGCGTGCCGTTGGCCTGCAGCACTTCGACCTGGTAGCTGGTCTGGCCCCAGTGGGAGTCCAGTTCCGCGCTGACGGGCGTGCCCGGAGTGTGGCGGGTGGCGGCCTGTATGGCCTGCTCTATGGTGGATTTGGCCTTTTCCAGGCGCTGGCGGTCCTTGCGCTTGGCGGTGCCGTCGTTCTTGTGCTGGGCGGCCTGGCCGGTGATGGCGTTGACCCAGACTTCCACGCTGTCGCCGGCCGGGGTGATGACTTCGATTTCGTAGCGCGGGCCCATGCCGTCGCCGTCGTCCAGCTGGGCTTCGATGGCCTTGCCGGGCACGGCCTGGGTGGCGCGGGTGATGGCCTGTTCCAGCGGGATCTTGGCCTGGCTGGTGATGGTCTGCCATTCGGCCACCGATTTGGCTGCGGCGGGCAAGGCGGCGGTGGCGCAGGTCAGGGCCAGGGCGATGGAGAGGGCGGCGGTGCGTGCGAACGGGGCAGGCTTCATGGGTGTGGCTCCTTCCGGGAATGGGGTTGGACAAGGCTATGGTCGGGGCCATTGTCTCTACCGTCCCGGAGAGCGGTTGTCGGAGAGGGCGCCCTTTGCCCCCTCCGGTGTGCTGCGGTTTGATCCAGCGCAAGCTCTGCGTTCAGAGGCCCAGCACCTTGGCCACGTAGTCGGCGTCCTTGTCGCCACGGCCCGAGAGGTTGATGAGGATGTGCTGGTCCTTGGGCAGGCCGGGCGCCACGCGCATGGCCCAGGCCACGGCGTGGGCGCTTTCCAGCGCGGGGATGATGCCTTCCACGCGCGACAGCTGCATGAAGGCGTCCAGGCATTCCTTGTCGGTGACGGATTCGTACTGCACGCGGCCCAGGTCCTTGAGGTAGCTGTGCTGCGGGCCCACGCCCGGATAGTCCAGGCCCGAGGCAATGCTGTGCACGGCAGCCGGCGTGCCGTCTGCGTTTTCCAGCACGTAGCACTTCATGCCGTGGATTTCGCCGGGCTTGCCCATGCTGAGGGTGGCTGCGTGGCGGCCGGGCTTGTCCGTGCCTTCGCCCGAGGGCTCCACGCCGACGAGCTTGACCGAGGCATCGCCCAGGAAGGCCGTGAAGATGCCCATGGCGTTGGAGCCGCCGCCCACGCAGGCGGCCACATGGTCGGGCAGCTTGCCGTGTTTGGCCTGGAATTGCTCGCGCGCCTCGCGGCCGATGATGCTCTGGAAGTCGCGCACCATCATCGGGAACGGGTGGGGGCCGACCACGGAGCCGATGGCGTAGATGTAGTCGGTGGGGTTGGTGAGGTATTCCTCGAAGGCGCTGTCCACGGCCTCCTTGAGCGTGGCCGCGCCGCGCGTGACGGGCACGAGCTTGCAGCCCAGGATGCGCATCTTGGTGACGTTGGGGTGTTCCTTCTCGATGTCCACCTGGCCCATGTGGATCTCGCAGGGAATGCCCACCAGCGCGCAGGCCGTGGCCAGGGCCACGCCGTGCTGGCCGGCGCCGGTTTCTGCGATGACCTTCTTCTTGCCCATGAACTTGGCCAGCAGGGCCTCGCCCAGGCAGTGGTTGATCTTGTGGGCGCCGGTGTGGTTGAGGTCTTCGCGCTTGAGGTGGATCTGTGCGCCGCCGAGCTGCTCCGACAGGCGCCGCGCGTGGAAGATGGGGCTGGGGCGGCCCACGTAGTCGGCGAAGAGCTGGGCCAGTTCCTGCTGGAAGTCTTGGCGTTTGGTGATTTCGGCGTAGGCGGTGTTGATGTCGTCCATGGCCTGCTTGAGGTGGGGCGGGACCAACTGGCCGCCGTAGGGGCCGAAGTAGCCTTCTGCTGTGGGCATGGGGGAGAAGGTGGGGGGTGTAGTGGTCATGGTTGCTTGTGTTCGTTGTGATGGATGACGCGCTGACGATTCAGGGTAGCCGTGGCAGCTTACGCAGGGCTGTTGGGGTAGCCGAGAGAGAAAACCCCGGTTGGATTGACCGGGGTTTCTTGCTTTTTGACCCTGCCGGGTGGTTGTTTTTCGAGGCCGGGTCTCGGCCCGGCGGCCGACCTACCTTTCTTTGATTCGTCACCGGTACGCCGGCCGAAGAAACGTAGGCCAAAGAAAGACGACCCGAATGCCCGCGACCCCTTCGCTGCGCTGCGGGGCAACCTGCGTCGGGCCGCCTGCGGGGTTCGCCGCAGAACTCACTGCGCGCTGCGCGCTCCGTTCAGACAACTGCGGCGAGTCAGTTGACGAGGCAGTCCTGTCCTGCGGCAGGACTGCAACCCCGCAGGCGGCCCGACGCAGGCGCGGGCATACGGGATTGGGGGCGGGGAGATGGGGCGGGGCCGGGGGCGTCAGCCGTTCTTTTGCAGGGAGCGGATGACGCTGGAGAAGTCCAGGGCGCCGTTGCCGGCGATGGAGTGCATGGCGTACATGGCGCGCGCCATGCCGCCCAGGGGCGTGGAGGCCTTGACGGCCATGGCGTTTTCCTGGGCCAGGCCCAGGTCCTTGAGCATGAGGTCGGTGCCGAAGCCGCCTGCGTAGTTCTTGGAGGCGGGGGCGTTTTCGTGGACGCCGGGGAAGGGGTTGTATTTTTCCAGGGCCCAGTTGCCGCCCGAGCTGCGGCGCATGATTTCGCTGAGGACCTTGGGGTCCAGGCCGTTGGCCACGCCCAGGGCGATGGCTTCGCTGGTGCCGATCATGAGGATGCCCAGCAGCATGTTGTTGCAGATCTTGGCGGTCTGGCCCGCGCCCACGGCGCCGGCGTGGAAGATGTTGGCGCCCATTTTTTCGAGCAGGGGGCGGGCGCGCTCCAGGTCGGCGTCGCTGCCGCCCACCATGAAGGTGAGGGTGCCTGCAATGGCGCCGCCCGTGCCGCCGGAGACGGGGGCGTCGATGAAGGCAATGCCTGCGGCCTGTGCGGCCTTGGCGACCTTTTGGCTGGTGGCGGCGGCGATGGTGGAGCTGTCGATGATGAGCGCGCCCTTGGCAATGCGCTGCAGCAGGCTGGCTGCGCCGTCACGGCCGAGGAAGAGGCCTTCCACATGCTGGCTGGCGGGCAGCATGGAGACCACGGCTTCGGCGCCCTGCACGGCGTCCTCGGCGCTGGCGGCAATGCTCACGCCCTCTGCAGCGACCTTGGCGCAGGCGTCTTTGGAGAGGTCGAAGGCCTTGACCGTGTGGCCGGCCTTGTGCAGGTTGATGGCCATGGGGCCGCCCATGTTGCCGAGTCCGATGAATGCGATCTGCATGTGCTTGTCTCCTGTGTTGTGAAGCTTGTGGTGTGTCTCAGTGGACCGTGTCGTCGGTGTACTTTTCGCCGGTGTCCATGTCGCCGGTGTCCTTGTCACCGTTCGCAATGTCGGCGCCGCGTTCCTTGAGCAGGGAGCGCAGGATGCCGCGGTGGCAGCGTGCCTCCTGCTCGCAGTAGCAGCCGATGGCGAAGGCGCTGTGCTGCGAGAGGGCGGCCAGCAGGTCCAGGGTGCGGCTGGCGGCGGGCTCGGCCATTTCCTTGCGGAATTTGCGCACGAATTGCTGCCAGAGCTTGTCGGCCTCGGCCTGCTGGCCGTGGTCCTGCAGGCGGTGCGATTCGAGCGCGGTGTGCATGGTGTCGGGCTGGGGCGAGAGTTCGGGGTACCAGACGTCGTAGTAGTCGCGGCTGGCGAATTCGGCCTTGGGCACGCCGCGCGGCGGGCGGCGCACGGTGCCTATGCGCAGGCCTTCATCGGCGTGGCGGGGGCTGCCTAGCTGGACGATGCGGATGGGCATGGGGCTCTCCTGCAAAGGGGGCTTATTCGTCGCCGAAGATGGGGTGCTTGCGTGTGCGGCGCCCGGCCGGGGCGGGGGGCGCCGGCGGTGTCTTTGCGTCGGCGGGCGCGGGTTCGCTGGCCTGGGCCTTGCGCTTTTTCGGGGGCGTGGCCTTGGCGTGGGGGTTGAAGGCCAGGGCCTGGGCAATCCAGTGCTGCCACTGCTGGCGCGTGGCGTAGGCGGCGGGGCCGATGAAGAAGTAGCCGTCCATCTGGCCCTTGGACGAGAGCGGGCGCAGGCCCGGCGTCTCTGCCACGGCCGCGTGCTGCGAAGGCGGCAGGCGCACCAGCAGTTCGTCGTCTTCCACGCCCAGGCACAGCTTGCCGTTGACCATGAAGACATGGCAGCCGAACATGCGCTTTTCCTGCACGTCGTCGCAGCCGGCCAAGGCTTCGCGCACGGCGTCTATGAGGTGCAGCGTGGTGTCGGAGAGCGGGCGGGCGGGCATGGCGCGGGCTGGATGTGGATGAGTCAGCGGATCATGTCCGGCGCATCGCCTTCCAGCATGCGCCGCGCGATGATGACGCGCATGATTTCGTTCGTGCCTTCGAGGATCTGGTGCACACGGGCATCGCGCATGAGGCGCTCCAGCGGATATTCGCGGATGTAGCCGTAGCCGCCGTGCAGTTGCAGGGCTTCGTTGCAGACCATGAAGCCGGCATCGGTGGCAAAGCGCTTGGCCATGGCGCAGTAGGTGGAAGCGTCGCGCGCGCCGGCATCGAGCTTGGAGGCGGCCAGGCGCACCATCTGGCGCGCGGCCACGAGTTCGGTGGCCATGTCGGCCAGCTTGAACTGCAGGGCCTGGAAGCTGGCAATGGGCTTGCCGAACTGCTTGCGCTCGTGCATGTACTGCTGGGCCTGGGTCAGCGCGCCCTGGGCGGCGCCCACGGAGCAGGTGGCGATGTTGATGCGCCCGCCGTCCAGACCCTTCATGGCGATCTTGAAGCCTTCGCCCTCGCGGCCCAGCAGGTTCTGGGCAGGAATGCGCACGTTGTCGAAGCTGATGACGCGCGTGGGCTGGCTGTTCCAGCCCATTTTTTCTTCCTTCTTGCCGTAGCTGATGCCGGGCAGGTCGGCGGGCACGGCAAAGGCGGAGATGCCGCTGGCGCCCGAGCCTGCGTCGCCCGTTCTGGCCATCAGCACCAGCATGTCGGTGCTGCCCGCGCCGCTGATGAAGGCCTTGGCGCCGTTGATGATGTATTCATGGCCCGCCAGTTCGGCCCGGGTCTTGAGCGAGCCGGCGTCCGAGCCCGCGCCGGGCTCGGTCAGGCAGTAGCTGGCCAGCTTGCGGCCGCTGGTCAGGGCCTCGCCCCATTCGGCGCGCACGGCGTCGGTGGCCCAGGTGCCCAGCATCCAGGTGGCCATGTTGTGGATGGTGATGAAGGCGGTGGTGGAGGGATCGACGGCAGCCAGCTCCTCGAAGACCATGGTGGCATCCAGGCGCGGCAGTTGCAGGCCGCCGGCGTTCTCGGGCGCGTACAGGCCGCAGAAACCCAGTTCGCCCGCCTTGGCGATGGCCTCGCGCGGGAAGATGGATTCACGGTCCCAGTGCGCGGCATGGGGCGCGAGTTCGGCCTGGGCAAAGGCGCGGGCCGATTCGGCAAAGGCGCGCTGGTCGTCGTTGAGTTCGAAGTCCATGGCTGGCTTGTCTCCTGCGTTGGGCTCTGGGGCCCTTGTTGTTCTGGGGGGGCTGTCGGTGGCTGTGGGGGGCGTGCGGCGGTCAGTGCTGCAGCCAACGCTCCAGCGCCTGCATGCGCTCCTGTGTCGCGGCCGTGAGGCATTCGTGGTACAGGCGCGGGCCTTCAGGCTGGGTTTCGCTGTCGCGCGTGGCGGCCTTGCAGCGTGCCGTGCGGCCCTTGATCCAGCCGTTCTGGTCGTGGCGCAGGCCCGTGCGCTTGCCCTGGGGCAGTTGCTGCATGACGTCCAGGTAGCGGATGTTGAGCGTGGTGTCGGCCTCCTGGAAGGCCTGGACCGCGCAGGCATTGCGGCTGGCGGCGGCGGTGGAGGCCGGGTCGCAGGCTGCACCGGCCTGCGCGTGAAGGGTCAGGGGCAGGGTGGCCAGGGCGGTCAGCAAGGCGGCACCCAGGCCCCGGGAGAGGGAGGCGGTCATTGGAAAACGCATGCCGCCATCATCCCAGAGCCAGGGCCTGCCCCGGATCAATCCAGGCCCGCCCACCCATGCATCAGCGCAGGCTGATGGTGGTGTTCACGCCCTGGCTGGTGGTGCTGTCGTCGAACCAGCGCGCCGTGACGGTCTTGGTCTGCGTGTAGAACAGCACGACCTGCTTGCCGTAGGGGCCCAGGTCGCCCAGCTTGGAGGCGCGGCTGCCCGTGAAGGAGAACAGCGGAACCGGCACGGGAATCGGCACGTTGATGCCGACCTGACCCACGTCGATGTCTTCCTGGAACTTGCGCGCCGCAGCGCCCGACTGCGTGAAGATGGCCGTGCCGTTGCCGTTGGGGTTGGCGTTGATGAACTCGATGGCCTCGTCCAGGCTGTCGGCAGCCGCCAGGCACAGCACGGGGCCGAAGATTTCCTGGTCATATACGCTCATGCCGGGCTTGACGCCGCTGAACACGGTGGGGCCGACGAAGTTGCCCTTGTCGTAGCCGGCCACCTGGGGCTTGCGGCCGTCCAGCTCCAGCTTGGCGCCGTCGGCCAGGCCGCGTTCGATCAGGCTTTCCACGCGCGACAGCGCCGCGCAGGACACCAGCGGGCCCACGTCGGTGCCGGGCTCGGTGCCGCCGCTGACCTTGAGGGTCTTGGACTTTTCCACCAGCTCGGGAATCCACTTCTGCGCATCGCCCACCAGCACGGCCACCGACAGCGCCATGCAGCGCTGGCCTGCCGCACCGAAGGCTGCGCCCAGCAGGGCGTTGAGCGTTTGCTCCTTGTTGGCGTCGGGCATGACGATGGCGTGGTTCTTGGCGCCCATCATGCATTGCACGCGCTTGCCGGCCAGGCTGGCGCGGTTGTAGACATGGGTGCCGACCTTGGTGGAGCCCACGAAGCTGATGGCCTTGATGTCGGGGTGGTCGCAGATGGCGTTGACCACGTCCTCGCCGCCGTGCACCACGTTGAGCACGCCGGGCGGAATGCCGGCTTCCAGGGCCAGTTCGCACAGGCGCATGGTGACCATGGGGTCCTGCTCGGAGGGCTTGAGCACGAAGGTGTTGCCCGTGGCAATGGCCATGGGGAACATCCACAGCGGAATCATGGCCGGGAAGTTGAAGGGGGTGATGCCCGCGCACACGCCCAGGGGCTGCAGCACGGAATAGGTGTCCACGCCGTTGGCCACGTTGTTGGCCAGCTCGCCCAGCTGCAGCGAGCCGATGTTGGCCGCATGCTCCACCACTTCCAGGCCGCGGAAGACATCGCCCTCCGCGTCAGGCAGGGTCTTGCCCTGTTCGGCGGTCAGCAGCGCGGCCAGCTCCTTCATGTTCTCGCGGATCAGCTGCTGCAGCTTCAGGAAGATGCGGGCGCGCTGGCCAATGGGCGTCTTGCGCCAGGTCTTGAAGGCTTCCTTGGCGTTGGCGACGGCGGCGTTGACCTCGTCGGGCGTGGCAAAGGGCACGCGGGCCAGTACTTCCTGCGTGGCCGGGTTGACCACATCGCGCCATTGGGTGCTTTGGGATTCGACCAGCTTGCCGTTGATCAGCAGCTTGACCGTGGGCGCCAAAACCTTGGCGGACGTGGATGCATTCATGGCTTGTCTCCTGTTGCGGTGGTGTCGGCCCGGCATGCCGTGCGCCGGGCGTTCATCGCATGGTAGCTGTGCGGTTTTTCGCAAGCAATGGAGATGTTTGCAGTATGCATGTGCGTTTTTGCACATCGGCATGCCAACTCGGCCACGCCAAAAAGCATGGCCTGCGGTGTTCGCAGGCCATGCGGGTTCAGGGCTTGAAGGCTCAGTCCGTACCGGTGGCCGGCAGGCGGTCGTCTGCAGCGGGGCTGGAGTGGTGTACGGCGCGGGCGGCGGGCTTGTGCAGCGGCTCCAGCTTCACGCGGGCGCTGGCGCCCAGGCCGGACTCCAGCTTGGTCAGCAGGCGCAAAAGCTCCTGCAGTTCCTCGTCTTCCAGCGGAGAGACCAGGCGGTGATAGGCCTGGTCCACCAGCGGCACGCTGGCGGCCAGCAGGGCCCGGCCCTTTTCGGTGAGCGTGAGCTGGTGCTGGCGGCGGTCACGCGTGCTCAGCGCGCGGTGCACGTACTCGCGCTCTTCCAGCCCGCGCACCAGGCGCAGCGTGGTCACCTTGTCGAAGCCCATGGCGCGCGCCAGGGAGCTTTGGTCGGAGCCGGGGGAGGCGTCGATCAGGACCAGGGCGCCGTACTGTGGCGGCGTCAGTCCCAGGGGGCGGCATTGCTCTTCAAAAATGCCGACCGAAATCTGGTGGGCGCGCCGCAGCAAAAAGCCAGGGCGCTGATATAGCGGCAGTGGTGCAGGCGTCATCGTGTCCATATGCGTCTAGTATTCTTGCAGAGATGTCCAGTATTCATTCGATTTCCACCAATTGTGCCCATTCTGGTGCATGATTACCATGCGTTTGCATGCTAACTACAAAAGAGGTCTACATGCGAAATTTTGTTGGCAGACGGCAATTTTTGAAGACAAGCGGATTGGGAGTATTGGGTTTACCCGTAGCAGGCGCCATCGCCAGCACCGAGAGTGTGCCTCTGAAATTGATTGTGCCTTTCACTCCGGGGACTGGAATCGACACGATTGCGCGAACGATCGGGCCTTTGCTGGCCAAGCGCCAGGGCCGGCCCGTGGTGGTGGAGAACAAGCCGGGCGCCTCTGGAAATATCGGAACCGAGGCCGTTGTGCGCTCGCCCGCCAATGGCCAGACGCTTTTGGTGACAGTGAATACCCTGGTGATGAACGCATCGCTGTATCCCAAATTGCCATTCAATCCGCTGACGGACCTCGAGCCTGTAACGTTGACCAGCTGGGGACAGCTGATTTTGGTGACGCCCACGGCCTCCGCCTATCAGACGGCGGCCGATCTGGTGAAGGCCGCCAAGGCCTCGCCGGGTCGCATCAATTACGCATCGCCGGGAGTGGGCACTCCGCACCATATGGCGATGGAGCTTTTCAAGAGCACGGCGGGCGTATCGATCACGCACATCCCTTATCGCGGAACAGGGCCGGCGCTGACGGACCTGCTGGGCGGCCAGGTGGAATGCATGTTCCTGCCCATTCATGTGGCATTGACGCATGTGAAGGCCGGCAAGCTGCGCGCGCTGGGCATTGGCAGCCAGCGGCGCCACCCGCTGCTGCCCGATGTGCCCACGCTCAAGGAGGCCAAGGCGGGCGATGTGAACGTGGATATGTGGTACGGCGTGTTTGCGCCGGCCGGCATGCCGGCGGACCAGGTCGATGCCCTCAATCGCGAGATCCGCGCGATTTTGGCGTCGGAGGAAGTCCGGCATGCCTTCGCGCCCCAGGGCATGGATCCGGCCGGCAGCACGCCGGCCGAGTTCAAGGCCCTGGTGCAAAAGGACGCCCGGCGCTGGGCCGATCTGGTCAAGGCGCGGGGGATTACCGCCGAGTAGGCGGGGCGGGCGCCAACAGCGCCCCTGGAGAAAGCATGGAGAGTCAGCGGATGAAAGTAGCGATCGTGGGGGGCGGCATCGGAGGCCTGTGCCTGGCATTGGCCCTGCATCAAAGAGGCATTGCCTGCGAAGTCTTCGAGGCCGTGCCCGAGGTCCGCGAGATCGGCGCGGGCATTACCCTGCTGCCGCATGCCATGCGCGAACTCAGCGACCTGGGCCTGCAGCCGCAGCTGGAGGCCCTGGCGATCGAGAACCTGGAGAGCGTGTTCTTCAACCGCTACGGCCAGTTCGTCTACCGCGAGCCGCGCGGCCGCCATGCGGGCTACGAGCTGCCCGAGCTGGGCATACACCGGGGCCGCCTGCACCGCGTTCTCTTCGAGGCCGCCGTGCAGCGCCTGGGCCCGGGCGCAGTGCACACGGGCCACCGCTGCGTGCGTGTGGACCAGTCGGCCCATGGCGCCACCGTGCATTTCGCGCCGGATGCCCAGGGCCATGTGCCGCCGTCGGCCACGGCCGACATCGTCGTGGCCTGCGATGGCGTCAACTCCGCCGTGCGGCGCCAGTTCTATCCGCAGGAGGAGCTGGCCTTCGGCGGCATCAACACCTGGCGCGGCGTCTCGCGCTTCAAGCCCATCCTCACGGGCAAGAGCTATCTGCGCATCGGCTCGGTCGATACCGGCAAGATGGTGATCTATCCCATCGAGGACAACGTCGATGGCCAGGGCATGCAGCGCATCAACTGGGTGGCCGAGATCCGCGACCCGCAGATGCGCATGAACGACTGGAATCGCGCCGGGCGCATGGAGGATGTGCTGGAGATTTTCGGCGGCTGGACCTTCGACTGGCTGGATGTGCCGGCCCTGATCCGCTCGGCCGAGACCATCTTCGAGTACCCCATGGTGGACAAGGACCCCGTGGACCAGTGGAGCTTCGGCCGCGTGACCCTGCTGGGCGATGCCGCCCACCCCATGTATCCGCGCGGCTCCAACGGCTCTGCCCAGGCCATGCGCGATGCGCGCGTGCTGGCCGACCTGCTGGCCGCCGACCCGCAAGGCGACCCGCTGGCGCTGCTGGCCGCCTATGAGGCCAGCCGCCTGCCCGCCACCAGCCAGGTGGTGCTGACCAACCGCTCCACGCCGCCCGACTTCATCATCATGAAGGCCGACGAGCTCAGCGGCGGCCAGCCCTTCGGCCATATCGACGAGCTGATCAGCCAGGACGAGCTGCGTGCCATTGCCCGCCATTACGAGCAGGTGGCGGGATTTGCGAATCCGCAGTCGCAAGGGTGAAGTGATTGGGCAATGAGCTGGCTTGGCAGGTATTCAGTATTGCATCCCGACTTTTTTTGGGTCCCTGCCGGGCGGTTGTTTTTCGAGGCCGGGTTTCGGCCCGGCGGCCGACCTCCTTTCTTGTCGCGCGACAAGAAAGGAGGCAAAGAAACGCGCCGGTACGACTCACACTCATAGGTGACACATCAGTACAAGGACATGGGTAACAGATCCAAGCTTGGCAGCTGGAGCCAACAGCAGCCAAGGAGCGATCACCATGCCCTGGAAGGAGTGCGCACCCATGGACGAGAAACTGCTCTTCATAGCCGACCACCTGCGCGGTGGTGCGCCGCTGAGCGAGCTGTGCAGGCGCTACGGCATCAGCCGCAAGACGGCCTACAAGTGGGTTGAGCGTTACCGCCAACTGGGCATGGATGGATTGCAAGAACGCAGTCGCAGGCCCCACGGGAACAATCAGGCGATCAGCTATGCACAGCGCCGGGCCATCATTGAGCTGCGCACGCAGCAAAGGTCACAGATGGGGCCCAAGAAGCTGCACGCTTTGCTCCTGCAGCGTTGGGGCCCACAGGAGACACCCAGCAAAACCACCATCTACAACGTGCTGAAGGCAGAGGGGCTTGTTTGCAGCAGGCGTGTACGCAGACGCTCGGTGCCTACGGCCCAGCCCTTGCGAACGAGCAAGCAGCCCAATGGGGTGTGGAGTGCAGACTACAAAGGCCAGTTCAAGACAGCCGATGGTCACTGGTGCTATCCATTGACCATCATGGACCACGCCAGCCGTTATTTGCTGGCCGTGCATGTCTACGACAGCCCCAACTACGAGGATGCCAAACGCAGCTTCGAACAGGTGTTTCGGCAATACGGACTGCCCGAGCGCATACGCAGTGACAACGGTCCGCCGTTCGCGACTACTGGCGTGGCGGGCCTGTCACGCCTGGCGATATGGTGGATAAGGCTGGGCATCAGGCCAGAGCGCATCGAGAGGGGCAAGCCACAGCAAAACGGTCGCCACGAGCGGATGCACCGCACGCTCAAGCATGCCCTGGGCAAAGAGCCTGCGGCGGACAAAGCGGCATTGCAGATGCAGCTCGATGCCTTTGTGGAGCACTACAACCAGCAGCGCCCGCATGAGGCCTTGCAGCAAAGCATGCCGGCCCAGCATTACAGCGACTCGGCCAGGCCATACCCCTCAAAGCTACCGGAGCTGCAGTACCCGAAGCATTGGGAACGAGTTCGAGTCAGCCACAACGGCCTGATTTACTGGCGAGCGCTGCGGGTCTACATCGGCTACCTGCTGGCGGGGCAGTGGATCGGGATGCAGGAGGTGGCCGCTGGCCAGTGGGATGTGTATCTGGGGCCGGTGCGACTGGGCTGCTTCAACGAAGAGGATGTGTGAGGACCCCAGAAGGACTATGTGAGCTTGAAGTGTTACCCATGTCTGTGAGCTGAGTTGTTACCCATGTCCTTGACACGTACAGCCCAAATGCCCGCGTCCCCTTCGCTTCGCTACGGGGCAACCTGCGTCGTGGCGGTCGCGGGGTTCGCCGTGAAACTCACTTCGCGCTGCGCGCTACGTTCAGACAATCACGGCGAGTCAGTTGACGAAGCAGTCCTGTCCTTCGGCAGGACTGCAACCCCGCAACCGCCACGACGCAGGCACGGGCATATGGGGAGGAGGGGCCGGGGTACGGGGGCGACAGGGCGCTACGCCCCGTTGCCTTGTCTATTCGGTGCTCTCAATCCAGGCTGATATTCGCCTTCTGGATCAGCAGCTTGTACTGGTCCGCCTTGGTCCTGGCGAATTTCTCCATCTCCGGCACTTCCCAGGTGATGGGCTGGAAGGCGAAGGTGGCGAATTTCTCGCGCACCTGCGGGTCCTGCAGCACGGCGACCACGTCGGCATGGATCCTGTCGCGCAGAGCGGTGTCCACGCCCTTGGGCGCCAGCAGGGAGACGAAGGAGTTCACGATCAGTTCGGCGGGGCCGCCCGATTCGGCCACGGTGGGCACGTCGGGCATCTGGGCGATGCGCTGGGGCGCGGCCACGGCCAGGTAGCGGATCTTGCCGGATTTGTAGATGCCCTGGCTGGAAGGAAGGCTGGCAAAGCTCCAGGCCGGATCGCCATTGGCCACCGAGGTGTAGAGCTGGCTGACCTCGCGGTAGGGCACATGGGTCATCTTGCTGCCGGTCAGGAAGTCCAGCCATTCGCCGCCCAGGTGGCCGGGGCTGCCCACGCCCCAGGAGCCGTAGCTGACCTTGCCGGGCTCGGACTTGGCCGCCTTGATCAGGTCGCCCATGCTCTTCCACGGCGAGTTCGTGGGCACGGCCACGAAGAAGGGCGTGAGGAACAGCGGCGCCACCGGGTCGAAGTGCTGCAGCGGATGGAAGTTGCGCTGCTTGTAGAGGTAGGGCAGGGCGGAGACATGTTCGCTGTCGAGCTGCAGCAGGGTGTAGCCGTCGGGCTTGGCGCGGCGTGCGGCTTCGATGGCGACAAAGCCGCCGCCGCCTGGGCGGTTGTCCACGGTCACGCCCTGCTTCCAGCGCGCGGCCAGTTTTTCGCCCACGATGCGCAGCACGGCGTCAGGGCCGCTGCCCACGGCAAAGGCCGTGATCACGGTGACGGGGCGCGTGGGAAAGCTGGCGGCGCTGCTGGAGCCTGCCTGCGCCCAGGCGCAATGCAGCGGGGCGATGGAGGCCAGCAGCAGGGCTGCGCCTGCAAGGGCCTTGCGGCGGGAGGGGGTTGTGCCGAGGCGGCTGGATGGGGATGCTTTCACAGTCTGTCTCCTGTTGGATCTGCTTTTTTCACTGCTTGCAATGCCCCGGTCCTTCTGGCGAGGACTCGGGGCGGGGTAGGGCTGCCGGCAAAGGTGCGGCGGGGTTCCGGCGAGGTTCAGCCGGCGTCAGGCTGGGCCAGGGGCGCGGCCTGCGCAAAGGCGGGCAGGGCCGCGCAGGCCCTGTCCACTGCGCTGATCAGCGGCCAGCGGTTCAGGTCCACGCCAAAGCGGCGTGCGCTTTCGATCTGGGGCACCAGGTAGACATCGGCCAGCGTGGGTGCGTGGCCGAAGCAGAAGTCGCCGCGCCGCGTGTCCTGCGCCAGCAGGGCCTCGATGGCGTCGAAGCCGTCGGCAATCCAGGTGGCGCACCAGGCATTGATGGCGGCTTCGTCTGCACCGAACTGGCGGCGCAGGGTCTGCAGGATGCGGCGGTTGTTGATGGGATGCACGTCGCAGCCCACGATGGCGGCCAGCGCGCGCACCTGGGCGCGGTCCTCGGGGTCGGCGGGCAGCAGCGGCGGCTCGGGGTGGCGCTCCTCCAGCCATTCGATGATGGCCGGCGACTGGATCAGCGTGCGGCCATCGTCCAGCGTCAGCGCCGGCACCAGGCCCTGCGGGTTGACCTGCTTGAACGGCGCCTGGGCCTGCTCGTCCACGCGCAGGTCCACGGGGAAATAGTCAGGGCGTAGGCCTTTGAGGTTGAGCGCGATGCGCAGGCGGTGCGAGGTGCCGCTGCGGAAAAAGCTGTAGAGCTTCATGGTGATGGTCTCCCCGGTCTTATTCAGGCTGGCCCACGGTGAGCGCGATCTCGCCCACGCCCTGCACATGGCCGGTGATGCGGTCGCCCGGCAGCACGGCGCCCACGCCCTCGGGCGTGCCCGTGTAGATGAGGTCGCCGGGCTGCAGGTGATAGAACAGCGAGAGGTCGGCAATGATTTCGCGGATGTTCCAGATCAGCTTGTCCACGTCGGACTGCTGCCTGGTCTCGCCATTGACGGCCAGTGCAATGGCGCCGGATTCGATCACCTGGCCCGGCATGGGCACGATCTCGCTGGCCACCGAGGACTGCTCCACATCCTTGCCCAGGTCCCAGGGCCGGCCCTTGTCGCGCGCCACCAGCTGCAGGTCGCGGCGCGTCATGTCCAGGCCACAGGCGTAGCCGTAGATATGTTCATGCGCCTGGTCCGCCGCAATGCGAAAGCCCGCCTTGCCGATGGCCACCACCAGTTCCATCTCGAAGTGGTAGTTGTTCGTCTCGGGCGGGTAGGCCACGGTGGCACCTGATTCGGTCAGGGTGGAGGGGGCCTTGGTGAAGTAGAAGGGGCGCTCCACGCTCTTGTCCACCGGGCGGCCCATCTCGACGGCATGGGCGTGGTAGTTGCGGCCCACGAAGAACAGGCGGTTCACGGGCAGGCGCTGCGTGCTGCCGCGCACGGGCAGGGATTGGACGGGGGGCGGGGTCCAGAGGTATTGGGGGGCGGTCATGGTGTTGGCGATGGGGGAGTAAAGAGACATCGGAGGATTCAAGGCCGGACTTCGTAGAGGCCCAGCTTTCGGTGCAAAGGCGCCTCGTCGGCCAGGAAGAGGAAGGCGGGCTCGCTGGCGCTGGCATTGGCCAGCGTGGCGGGCGCCCAGCCGGGCACGCAGCAGGTGTCGGCCGGGGCCAGGTCGAAATGGCGGTCCACGGCGGCCACGCTGGCGCCGCCCTCGATGACATGGAACACGCAGGCCGGCGAGCGCGCGGGCAACTGCAGCGTCTGGCCCGGGCGCAGCATCAGCGCGTAGAAGCCCAGGATGTTTTCGCAGTCGGCCCCGGTTTCGGGGTTGGTGTAGGCCAGCTGCACGCAGTCCAGGTCCGGCCGGTCGGCGCCCAGTTCCAGCAGGGCGGCGCGCGCGTCCTTCCACGGGTAGCGCAGCATGGGGTAGGCCTTGGCGCTGCGGGCGAACACCTGCGTGGGTGCCAGGCCGCCGCGCGCATACGCCCGGTCGCCACGGCCGGGCAGGGCGGCCTGGCGCGGGCCGTCCACGTGGTAGGTGACTTCCAGGTAGTAGGCCAGGGGCAGGTCCAGCACATCGAGCCAGACCACGGGCTCGTCGCCGTCATGGCCATGCTCGTGCCACAGGCCCGTGGGCGTGAGGATGAGGTCGCCGCGCTCCATGGGGCATTTCTCGCCGTCGACCAGGCTCCATGCGCCCTGGCCTTCCACCACCATGCGCACGGCATTGGGCGTGTGGCGGTGCGAGGGAGCCCACTCGCCGGGCAGCAGCAGCTGCATGCCCAGGTAGATGGAGGAGCTGGCCTGCATCTTCTCCAGCCCATGGCCGGGGTTGGCCAGCACCAGCACGCGGCGCTCGGCCTTTTCGATGGGCGTCAGCTCGCCGGCCTGCATCAGCAGCGGGCGGATGGCCTGGTAGGGCCAGGCAATGGGCTGGGTGCGCGGGCGCGGCGTGTGCGGCGGCATCACGTTGCGCAGGCTGGGCCACAGCGGCACCAGGTTGTTGCGCGTGAGTTCGTCGCGGTAGTCCTGGGGCAGGTCTTCCAGGCGGCCAAGTTCTTGCATGGCGGTCTCCTTGTGTTCAGTCTTCGGCGAGGCAGGTTTCGGCCTTCCAGCCGTACAGCCATTCCATGGCGTCGTAGAAACGCTGGGGCGTGCGGCCCTTCCAGAGGTCGTTGCGCACCAGGCGCTCCACGCCGCTGGCGTGGAAGATGCGGCCCATCTCGCGCGCGGACAGCACCACGCGCGCCGTGCGGGCGATGCGCGAGCGCTCGTACAGCCGCAGCGCCTGCGGCCAGTCGTTGCCGCAGCGCTTCAGCGCCTGGCCCAGCGTCACCGCGTCTTCCAGCGCCATGCAGGCGCCCTGGGCGATGTATTGCAGCGTGGGGTGTGCGGCATCGCCCAGCAGCGTGGCGCGGCCGAAGCTCCACTGGCCAATGGGCTCGCGGTCGGCCGTGGCCCAGCGCTTCCAGCTTTTGGGCAGGTCTATGAGCTGGCGGGCGCGCGGGCAGCAGTCGCTGTAGTAGCTTTGCACCTCTTGGCGGCTGCCTTCGCGCACGCCCCATTCCTCCTGCTCGCGGCTGTGGAAGGTGACGACCACGTTGTACTGCTCGCCGCCACGCAGCGGGTAGTGCACCAGGTGGTAGTTGGGGCCGACCCAGATGCTGGCCGCGTTCCAGCGCAGGTCTTCGGGGAAGTCGTTCTTCTCCACCACGGCGCGGTACACCACGTGGCCGGAGACACGCGCCGCATCGCCCACGTACTGCTGGCGCACCACGGACTTCACGCCATCGGCGCCGATCAGGGCCTGGCCCACATGGACCTGGCCGTGCTGGTCGCGCACGGTGACGGTGTCACCCTCCTGCTGCACGGCTTCGATGCGCGTGCCCGTCAGCGTCTCGATTTGACCGTGGGTGCGCGCGCCTTCGAGCAGCGAGGTGTGGATGTCGGCGCGGTGGATCACCGCATACGGGTTGCCGAAGCGGGCGCGAAACGCCTCGCCCGTGGGAATGCGGCCGACCAGCCGCTCATCGAGCGCGTCGTGCATCACCATCTCGTCGGTATAGACCGCGCGGCCACGGGCCAGCTCGCCAATGCCCAGCGCGTCGAAGGCCGCGAATGCGTTGGGCCCCAGTTGTATGCCGGCGCCGATCTCGCCCAGCTGCGGCGCCTGCTCCAGCACCTTGACGGCGAATCCCTGGCGTGCCAGGGCCAGCGCGGCCGCCACGCCGCCAATGCCGCCGCCTGCCACAAGAACGGGCAGCGCCCGGGAAGAAATGCTGGTGCTCATGGATGTCCTGTGCTTCGTGGTGCGTGTCGCTCGCCTGGGGGTCAGATGCGTCGCGACTAATTAAACAGTATGCTGACGATGAGTGTAGTGTTGATTTGCATCAGGCCAGCCTGGGGTTTCCCTGGATGCAGGCCAAACGGTGGTGGACAGCATGTCCGGGTGAATCACCTGTCCGCCAGCCAACGCCAACGGAGGGCGCGGTTCATGCGAACATCTGCGCTTGCCCGCAGGGACCCGGAAAAGAGCGCAATGGCCATGGACTACCAACCCGCAGAACTAGAAAACTACCCCGGCTACCACATCCGCCGCCTGCAGCAGATCGCGGTAGCCGTCTTCATGGAAGAGACCCAGGAATTCGGCGTGACCCCCGTGCAGTACGCGGCGCTGTCTGCCGTGCTGCGCCAGCCCGGCGTGGACCAGCGCACGCTGGCGCGGATGATCGGTTTCGACACCTCCACCATTGGCAGCGTCATCGACCGGCTGGAGGCGCGCGGCCTCATGGTGCGCAACACCAGCCCGGCCGACCGGCGCGTGCGCCTGCTGTCGGTCACCGCGGAAGGCGCTGCGCTGCTGGCCGCTGCCGAGCCCTCGGTGCTGCGGGCCCAGCAGCGCATGCTGGAGCCGCTGCCGCAGGAGCAGCGGGGCCTGTTCATGGAAATGATGGCCGTCCTGGTGCGGCAAAACGACGAGCTGGCGCGTGCGCCCAGCACGCTGGCCGCGCGCCGCGCCGCAGCCGACTGAGGCGACCTCGACCCATGGACTGGGACCATCTGAGATTCTTTGGCGAGCTGGCACGCAGCGGCAGCATGGCCGCCGCCGCGCGCCAACTGGGCGTGGAGCACACCACGGTGTCGCGCCGCATCCAGGCCCTGGAAAAGCAGCTGGGGGCCGTGCTCTTCGAGCGCGAAGCGGGCCAATGGCGGCCCACGGAGGCCGGCCGACAGCTGCTGGGCGTGGCAGACGCCATGCAGCGCGCCGCAGCCGGGCTGGAGCGCATGCCGCTGGCGGCCGAATCCACCAGCCAGGGACCGTCCGGCCTGGTGCGCGTGGGCGCCACCGAGGGCTTCGGCACCCAGCTGCTGGCTCCGCAGCTGGCCGCGCTGACGCAGCGCCATCCGCTGCTGAGCATCGACCTGCTGGCCCTGCCGCGCCTGCTGCACCTGTCGCGGCGCGAGGCGGACATCGTCATCTCGCTGGAGCGCCCCACGCGCGGCTCGGCCGTGGTCACCAAGCTCACGGACTACCGGCTGTTCCTCTACGGCCAGCGCGAATACCTTGCGCGCCGCCCGCTGGTGGCGCGCACGGAGGACCTGCGCCACCACAGCTTCATCCACTATGTGGACGACCTGCTGTTCACGCGTGAGCTGCAGCTGCTGTCCACCCTGTTCCAGCCCGAGCGCTTTGCCTTTCGCAGCACCAGCATCACCGCCCAGTACGAGGCCGTGCGCGCCGGTGCCGGCCTGGCCGTGCTGCCCGCCTTCATCGCCGACCGCGACCCCGTGCTCAGCCGCGTGCTGCCCGCCGAGGCCTGCTTCACCCGCACCTTCTGGATGAGCATGCCCTCGGATGCCCGGCAGGTTCAGCGCATCGAGGCGGTCTGGGGGTTTTTGCGGGAGGCTGTGCAGGGCATGGGCGGCTTGCTGAAGCCCAGAGCCTGAGGGCCTGCGGCGGTCAGGCCCCTGCCGCTATACTGCCCGCCCCGAATCTCGTCATCCGACAGCAGGATCCCTGGCATGCGCCTGAAAGCCCTTTTGCGTCCACTGGTGTACCTGAGCCTGGCGGGGCTGGCCGCTTGCGGCAGCAACCCGCCCAGCCCCTCGGCGGCCACGCCCGAGTCCACGCCCACCGCGCCAGGCACGCCCGTGGCGCCCATCAGGATCGGTCTGGCCCTGGGCGGCGGGGCCGTGAAGGGCTTTGCCCACATCGGCGTCATCAAGATGCTGGAAGCCAATGGCCTTGCGCCCGCTGTGGTGTCCGGCACCAGCGCGGGCAGCGTGGTGGGTGCGCTGTATGCGGGCGGCATGAACGCCTTCGAGCTGCAGGAAAAGGCCGTGGCGCTGGATGAGACCAGGATCCGCGACCTGCAGCTGTCCTCGGGCGGCCTGCTGGTGGGCCAGAAGCTGGAAGACTATGTGAACGAACAGGTGGGCCGCAAGCCGCTGGAGCAGCTGGCCAAGCCCTTCGTGGCCGTGTCCACGCGGCTGGAGGACGGCGAGCGCACCGTGTTCGCGCGCGGCAATACGGGGCAGGCGGTGCGTGCCTCCAGCAGCATTCCGGGTGTGTTCCAGCCCGTGGCCATCGGCAAGTTCCACTTCGTCGATGGCGGCATCACCAGCCCCGTGCCCGTGGACGCCGCGCGCCAACTGGGCGCAGATCTGGTGATCGCCGTGGACATCTCCAACAAGGCCCGTGGCAAGGCGCCCGAGAACATGCTGGGCGCCCTGGGCCAGTCCATTGCCATCATGGGCCAGAAGCTGGGCCAGGCCGAGCTGGCCCGCGCCGACATCACCATCCGCCCCAAGGTGCTGGACATCGGCCCGGCCGACTTCACCCAGCGCGCCAGCGCCATTCTTGAAGGCGAAAAGGCCGCCGTGGCCGCCATGCCCCAGATCCGCGAGCGCATCGCCCAGCTGCAGGCCGAGCGCGCCAAGGCCGCGAAGCTGGCGCAGCAAAAGGCGGCCGAAGCCCAGCACCAGGCCTGCCTGGAGCAGCGCTCGCGCATGCAGAAGCTGGCGGAGATGGCTGGGATGGACGGCGCCTGCGCCAACCCCAACCCCTGATCCACCACGGCTGCGCGCGGGCTATCCGTACACCGGATAGCGGCTGCACAGCTCCGTCACCTGATCGCGCACCTGCGCCGCCACCTTGGCAAAGCGGGCGCCTTCCTGCGCGTCCAGCGCATCGAGCACATCGCACAGCCAGCCGGCCAACTGTTCGCACTGCGCCTGGCCGAAGCCGCGCGTGGTGACGGCGGGCGTGCCTATGCGCAGGCCCGAGGTCACGAAGGGCGAGCGCGGGTCGTTGGGCACGGTGTTCTTGTTGGTGGTGATGTGCGCCTCGCTGAGCGCGGCGTCGGCGTCCTTGCCGGTGTAGCTGCGGTCGGACAGGTCGATCAGCATCAGGTGGTTGTCCGTGCCGCCCGAGACGATGCGGTAGCCGCGCTGCTGGATCACGGCGGCCATGGCGCGGGCGTTGGCCAGCACCTGGCGCTGATAGGCCTTGAACCCGGGCTGCAGCGCCTCCTTGAAGGCGACGGCCTTGGCGGCGATCACATGCATCAGCGGCCCACCCTGCACGCCGGGGAACACGGCCGAGCTCAGGCGGCGGTTGAAGGTTTCGTCCTGTCCCTTGGACAGGATCAGGCCGCCGCGCGGGCCGCGCAGCGTCTTGTGCGTGGTGCTGGTGACCACATGCGCGTGGGGCAGTGGGCTGGGGTATTCGCCCGCAGCCACCAGGCCTGCGACATGGGCCATGTCCACCCAGAACACGGCACCCACCTTGTCGGCAATGGCGCGCATGCGGGCCCAGTCCTTGTGGCGCGAGTAGGCAGAGAAGCCGCCGATGAGCATGCGGGGCCGGTGCTCCAGGGCGATGCGCTCCATCTCGTCGTAGTCGATCAGGCCCGTGGCGGGGTCCAGGCCGTAGGGGACGATGCGGTAGTGGCGGCCCGAGAAGTTGGACGGGTTGCCATGCGTCAGGTGGCCGCCCTGGGCCAGGTTCATGCCCATGACGGTGTCGCCGGGCTGGGCCAGCGCCAGGAACACGGCGGCATTGGCCTGGGCGCCGGCATGGGGCTGCACGTTGGCGTAGTCGCAGTCGAACAGCGCCATGGCGCGTTCCACGGCCAGGCGCTCGGCCACGTCCACGTTCTCGCAGCCGCTGTAGTAGCGCTTGCCGGGGTAGCCCTCGGCGTACTTGTTGGTGAAGACCGAGTTCTGCACCGCCATCACCAGCGGGCTGGCGTAGTTTTCGGAGGCGATGAGTTCCACATGGTCTTCCTGGCGGCGTTTTTCGCTCTGGATGGCCTTGGCCAGCTGCAGGTCGAAGTCGGCCAGGGTCAGGGATGCGTCGTACATGGGTGAATGGTTCCTGTATTGGGGCAAGGGCTGTAGGGAGCGATGGTCATGCAGCCGCCAGCTGGCCTGCGGCGGGTGCGCCTGCCTGCGCGGCGCTGGCCGACTCCAGCAGGCAGGCCAGGCGGGCGACGATGTCGTCGATCTGGCGCTCGTCGCAGATCAGCGGCGGCAGCAGGCGGATGGTGGATTCGCGCGTCACCGTGATCAGCAGGCGCTGCTGGGCCAGCGCGCGGCCCACCAGGTCCTGGCAGTTGCGGTTCAGCTCGATGCCCACCATCAGGCCCTGGCCGCGCACGGCCAGCACGTCGGGGTGGCCGTGCAGCGCCTGCTGCAGGCCGTTGAGCAGGCGCCGGCCCAGTTGCCTGGCGCGGCCGGGGATGTCCTCGGTCTCCATGATGTCCAGCACCGTGCAGCCCACGCGGCAGGCCAGCGGGTTGCCGCCAAAGGTGGAGCCATGCTGGCCGGGCGAGATCAGGTCGGCCGCAGGCCCGCGTGCCAGGCAGGCGCCGATCGGAATGCCGTTGCCCAGGGCCTTGGCCAGGGTCATCACATCGGGGGCGATGCCCGCATGCTGGTGGCCGAACCAGGCGCCGGTGCGTCCCAGGCCGGTCTGGATCTCGTCGAGCATCAGCAGCCAGCCATGCCGGTCGCACAGGCTGCGCAGCTGGCGCAGGTAGTCGGGGCTTGCCAGGCGGATGCCGCCTTCGCCCTGCACGGGCTCGATCAGCACGGCCACGATGTCGCCATGCTGGGCGGCGGCGTGGTGCACGGCCGCGATGTCGTCATAGGGCACGCGCACGAAGCCCGGCATCAGCGGCTCGAAGCCGCGCTGCTTGGCCGGGTTGCCCGTGGCCGACAGCGTGGCCAGCGTGCGGCCGTGAAAGCCGTTGTCCATCACCAGGATCTGCGGCCGCGCCACCTGCCTGCGGTGGCCGTGCAGGCGCGCCAGCTTGAGCGCGGCCTCGTTGGCCTCGGCGCCGGAGTTGCAGAAAAAGGCCGTCTCCATGCCGGCCAGGGCGCACAGGCGCTGGCCCAGGCGTTCCTGCCAGTCGATGCGGAACACGTTGGAGGTGTGCAGCAGCAGGCCGGCCTGCTCGGCGATCACGGCGGCGATCTCCGGGTGCGCGTGGCCCAGGGCGGTCACGGCCACGCCCGCAATGGCGTCCAGGTATTCGGTGCCGTGCTCGTCCCAGAGCCGGGCCCCACGGCCACGGACGAAGGAGACGGGCTGGCGGGCATAGGCCTTCATCAGGCGGGAATCAAGGGGTTGCATGGCTTTTTGCATGTCAAGGTCCTCAAGCGGGGTCAGGGTTGAATCGAAAAGGGTGGCGAGGGGGCGCGTTCAGGGCAGCGCCAGGGCGGCGGGATCAGGGCCGCCGGCGGGCCAGTAGAAGCTGTCCGGCTGGGCGCGGGCGCCGAAGATGGCCTGGCCCACGCGCACCACGGTGGCGCCTTCCTCGATGGCGATCTCGAAGTCGCCGGACATGCCCATGGACAGTTCATCCAGCGAGATGCCCGCCGGCGCGCCCTGGCGCAGCTGGTCGCGCAGGCTGCGCAGCAGCACGAAGCACTGGCGCACGCGCTCGGCCTCGCTGGAGAACAGGGCCAGCGTCATCAGGCCGCGCACGCGCAACGCACTGAAGGCGGGCAGGGCCTGGACAAATCCCTGCACCTCGTCGGGCGGCAGGCCGTACTTGCTGGCCTCGCCCGAGGTGTTGACCTGCACGAACACGTCCAGCGCCCGGCCTTCGGCCTGCAGACGGCGGTCCAGCGCCTCGGCCACGCGCAGGTTGTCCAGCGCCTGGAACTCGCTGGCAAAGCGTGCCACGAGCTTTGCCTTGTTGGTCTGCAGGTGGCCGATGACGGACCACTGCAGATCGGCCAGGTCCTGCATGGCCTCCCATTTGCCGAAGGCTTCCTGCACCTTGTTCTCGCCCAGCATGCGGCAGCCCGCCGCGTGGGCCAGGCGCAGGCTGGATTCGGGCTTGGTCTTGCTCACGGGCAGCAGGCGCACGCTGGCCGGGTCGCGCCCTGCGCGGCGGCACGCAGCGGCCATGCGCGCCTGCACGGTGGCCAGGTTGTGCCGGAAATCGTCCACCGTCTCGGCCTGGGGGTAGCGGCCGTGCTGGTCGTGGCGCGTCAGGGTGTCGGCGGCTCGGGCGGTGCCGCCGGTGGTGTCTTGTGTCGCAAGCATGGTTTCAGCTCCTTTTGATGGCGGCATCGGCGGCGGGCACGTTGCCGGTGCCCGCCTCGCTGCGGGCGGTCCGGCGCGGCCACTGGCCGTTGAGCACGGCATGGGCGACCAGACCGATGACCAGGCCCCAGAAGGCGCCGCCTATGCCCAGCATGGAAATGTTGGCGGCGGCGGCCAGGAAGGTGATCAGCGAGGCCTCGCGGGTTTTGGCGTCGGCCAGCGCATTTGCCAGGCTGCCGCCGATGGTGCCCAGCAGCGCCAGGCCCGCCAGCGTGGTGATGAAGGTGGCCGGGAACGCCATGAACACGGCCGCCAGCGTGACGCCGAACACGCCCACCAGGATGTAGAACACGCCCGCAGCGATGCCCGCGATCCAGCGCCTGGACGGCTCTTCATGCGCCTCCTTGCCCGTGCAGATGGCGGCCGTGATGGCGGCGATGTTGAAGGCGTGCGAGCCGAACGGCGCCATCAGCAGCGAGCCCAGGCCCGTCAGCGTGACGATGGGGTTGGCGCTGGTCTTGAAGCCGTCGTTGCGCAGCACCAGCATGCCGGGCATGTACTGGCCGGTCAGCGTGATCAGGAACAGCGGCAGGGCCACGCTCAGCAGGGCGTTGAGCGTGAACTCGGGCCGCGTGAACACGGGCGCGGCAAAGCGCAGCTGCAGCCCGGACAGGTCCACACGGTCCTGCGCCAGCAGGAACGCCAGGCCCAGCGCCAGGATGCCGACCACCGCATAGCGCGCCGTGAGCCGCTTGAGCAGAACGTAGGCCACGATCAGCAGGCCGGCCAGCACCGGGTCCACGCTCATGCCGCCAAAGGCCTTGATGCCGAACTGCAGCAGGATGCCCGCCAGCAGGCCCGAGGCCACGCCGGGCGGAATCAGCCGGATCACGCGCTCGAACCAGCCCGACAGTCCCAGCACCACGAAGGCCGCGGCCGACACCACATAGGCGCCCACGGCCTCGGCATACGGCGTGGTGGCCAGGGCCGTCACCAGGAAGGCGGCGGCCGGCGTGGACCAGGCCGTGATGATGGGCTCGCGCGAGAGCCAGCTGAGCACCAGCCCGGTGACGCCCACGCCAATCGAAATAGACCACACCCACGAAGCCGTGAGTTCCGGGCTCAGGCCGGCCACCTTGGCGGCCTGGAACACCAGGATGAAGGTGCCGCCGTAGTTGACGATGACCGAGATCAGCCCGGCCACCACGGGGTGGATGAGGTCGCTGAAGCGAAGGGGTGAGTGTGTGTCTGATGAAGGCATGGTCTTCTCGTTTTCCTTGGGGGTTGGATTCCTGGCTGTCTGGTGAAAGGGGTATTTGAGCGCTGAAGTGGACTGAATGATCCATACACTTCGCTCTCTTGTTGCAGACCACTTTGCAATGGGTGCGCAGCATTTGCGTCAGTACAATGGCCTGCCAAAGAGGTGCAATGAGATGAAAGGCGGCAGACCGCATGAGCAAGACCTTCGAGCTTGAGACCCTGAAGATCCGCATGGGAGATGCCGACCTGCGCCAGCTGGACCTGCACCAGCGGGTGCAGCGCGCCATGCGTGCGCTGATCCTGGATGGGGCGCTGCTGCCGGGCCTGAAGCTGCCGGCCACGCGCTCGCTGGCCGACTCGCTGGGCATTGCCCGCGACACGGTGGAGAACGCCTACACCCAGCTGCACCGCGACGGCTTCATCGTGCGGCGCCAGGGATCGGGCAGCTATGTCTCCGAGACCATCGGCACCGAGCTGCGGGGCCGGGCGGCGCGGCGCGGCCGCTTGCCCGAGCACGAGCGCAGCGCCCATGCGGCCCATGCGGCCCATGCTGCCGGTGCTGCCGGTGCTGCCGGTGCCATAAGGGCCGGTGCCGGCCTGAGCCGGCGCGGCCAGGCCATCGTCGATGGCGGCGGCATCGCCGACCAGCAGACCATTCGGGCCTTTGCCACCGGCCTGCCCGAGACGCGCACTTTTCCCACCGATGTCTGGGAGCGGCTGCAGCGGCAGGCGCTCAAGGACTACCGTGCCAGCGTCCTGCTGCACGGCGACCCGCAGGGCGCCGAGCCGCTGCGCAAAGCCATTGCCACCTACCTCAACCTGGAGCGCGGCGCCAAGGTGGAGGCCGGGCAGATCTTGGTGCTCAGCAGCACGCGGCAGGCGCTGTTCCTGTGCGCGCAGCTGCTGGTGGATGCGGGCCGGCCCATCCTGCTGGAGAACCCGGGCTACTTCGGCGCCCGCAAGGCCTTTGAGTCGGCCGAGGCCAAGGTCCTGCCCATCGACGTGGACGCGCAAGGCATTCGCACCGACCTGCTGCACGCCGACCGCAGCGGCGCCACCTGCGTGTATGTCACGCCATCGCACCAGTACCCCACGGGCGTCACCATGCAGCTGGAGCGGCGGCTGGACCTGATCCGCTGGGCATTCGAGCGCGGGCGCTGGATCATCGAGGACGACTACGACAGCGAATTCCACTACGACGGCATGCCCACCGCCTGCGTGCAAGGCCTGGACAAGCACGCGCGCACCATCTACATCGGCACCTTCGGCAAGACCCTGTACCCGGGCCTGCGCATGGGCTACATGGCCTTGCCGCAGGAGCTGGTGCGCGCCTTTGTCCAGGCGCGCAGCATCATGGACGGGCACACGCCCCAGATCCAGCAGCTGACGCTGGCGCGCTTCATGGAAGACGGCCACTACAACTCCCACGTGCGGGCCATGCGCAAGCTGTACGCGGGGCGGCGCGAGGTCATCCTCGAATCCATAGGCAGGCACCTGGCCGGCATCGTCACCGCGCCACGGCCCCAGGGCGGCATGCAGGTGCCCTGCCTGCTGGAGCCCGGCTGGTCCGAGGAAGACACCATCCGCCGCGCCGCCGCGGCGGGCGTGCTGCTGCAGGGGCTCAGCCGCCTGTACGCGGGCGAGCAGCGGCAGCCGGGCTGGCTGCTGGGCTATGCCTCGCTCACGGCCTACGAGATCGAGGCCGCCGTGCTGCGCCTGGCCAACGCGCTGCGAAAACCCTGACAGGTTGGGAGAAGCCGGACGCTGCATGCCTCAGTAGGGCAGGGGAAAGCGCGCGGTCAGGTCGGACACGCCTTCGTGGATGGACTTGAGCGTGCGCGCGTTCATGGTGCCGCTGCGTATGCCGCCCAGCGTGGCAAGAATCATGTCGCCGATCTCGCGGAACTCGTCGGCGCCCATGCCGCGCGTGGTGCAGGCCGCGCTGCCCACGCGGATACCCGAGGTCACCAGCGGCCGCGCGCCATCGCCGGGCACGGCGTTCTTGTTGACCGTGATGCCGATCTGCTCCAGCGCCGTCTCGGCGGCCTTGCCCGTCAGCTCCCAGGGGCGCAGGTCGATCACGCCCAGATGGCAGTCCGTGCCTGCGGACACCACGGACAGCCCGCCCTGCGACAGCCGGTCGCACAGCACGCGGGCGTTGTCCACCACGGCCCGCGCATAGGTACGGAAGGCGGGCTTGAGCGCCTCGCCCAGCGCCACCGCCTTGGCCGCCACCACATGCATCAGCGGCCCGGACTGCAGGCCCGGAAACACGGCGGCGTCTATGCGCCTGGCGATCTCGGCGTCGGCCGAGAGGATCATGCCGCCGCGCGGCCCGCGCAGCGTCTTGTGCGTGGTGGTCGTGGTCACATGGGCGTGCTCCACGGGCGAGGGGAACACGCCCGCGGCCACCAGCCCCGCCACGTGCGCGATGTCGGCCATGAAGATGGCGCCCACCCGGTCGGCAATGCGCCGGAACTCGGCCCAGTCCATCTGCCGTGAATAGGCCGAGCCTCCGGCAATGATGAGTCTGGGCCGCTCCTTCAGCGCAATGCGCCGCACCTGGTCCATGTCGATGAGTTGGGAACGGGCGTCCACCTCGTAGCTGATGGACTGGAACCACTTGCCCGACACGCTCACGCTGGAGCCATGCGTCAGGTGCCCGCCCGAGCGCAGGTCCAGCCCCATGATCTTGTCGCCGGGCTCCAGGAACGCCAGGTACACGCCCTGGTTGGCCTGGCTGCCCGAGTGCGGCTGCACGTTGGCGTGCGCGCAGCCGAACAGCGCCTTGGCACGCGCAATGGCCAGGTTCTCCACGGCATCGGCATTGGCGCAGCCGCCGTAGTAGCGCACGCCGGGATAGCCCTCGGCGTATTTGTTGGTCAGCACCGAGCCCTGCGCCTCCATCACCGCGCGGCTCACGAAGTTTTCAGAGGCAATCAATTCAATCGAACGCGCCTGCCGTGTCCGCTCGGCCGCTATGGCGTCCCAGGCCTCGCTGTCCGCGTGTTGGAGTTCCAGGGAATTGATTCTGGGGAGCGATAAATCGTCCATGTCGCATTGGCTGTCTTGGAGGCGCTGAAGCACGGGAATCGGCAGCGCCCGGGTTATGGAAGGATTTGGAAACCAGGGCGCATCGGTAATGGGCAGTCTACAAAGTGCAGCGGCCTTGATTCCGACCATGTTTCAGCGGGTGAGCAGACCAATTAAGGTGGCATGCCAATGTAAGCCGTTGAAAAAAGCGGTCTGGTTCATTGGCGAAAATAGGTCTGTTTGAATCCGCGCTCTCTCCATAGAATTCGCCGCCAGACGTTGAAAGTCATGAGATCCAATATCGCCAGGAATCATCCGCAATCTGCAGTCGGGGAGATTGATTCAAGGTGGAATATGACAGAGTGAAGAAATCCATGACAACGTATCTGCCATCTGCAGCGTCAATTGCAGTGCCATTTGCGGTGCCATTGGTGATTGCGGCGGATGGAGAAAGCGGGGGGAGGGAATAGGCGATTTGACTCAGATCAATCAAGTTCAATCACACGGAGTTGAAAAATGAATCTCGATATCTCTCGGACAGATGACGCCGTGCGCGATGCGCTCAAAAAGCTGTCCCTGCTCTGGAAGTCAAGAGCGGCCGTGAATCAGGACCTGCCTGATTACTGCGGCTTGGCGTTCGACCCCGCCCGGCAGGACTTCACCGCCTCGCTGCTGCCGTTTCGCGATCACCAGGCATGGGTGGAGGCGCCACAGCACCTGCGCGACCAATGCCTGTCCTACGCCTGGGGCATCTACAACCTCAAGACCATCTACATCGAGTGCAACGTGGTCACGCCGGCCTGCGAGGACATCATCAAGACCCCGCCGCCCAGCGCCAACCGTGCGCTGCTGCAGGACGTCATGTCCCAGGCCCTGCTGGACGAGGCCCTGCACACCCGCATGTCCATCATGGCCTGCAACTACATCTACGAGATGCGCGGCCTGGCGCCGCTGGACTACGCGGACTTCAACCTCGTCGGCTGGCGCAACGGCGTGCTGGCGCAGTGCGGCGCGGAATGGGAGCGCCGCCTGGCGCGCTTCGCCATTGCCTGCGCCAGCGAGACCCTGATCACCGACTACCTCAAGACCATGGCCGAGGACCGCAGCATCCAGCCCATCTGCCACGAGGTCACGCGCACCCACGCCGTGGACGAATGGAGCCACTCCAGCGTTTTCAGCTCGGTGGCCACCGACATCGTCCAGGGCCTGAGCAACCGCGAGCGCAGCTACCTGCGCTCCATCATCCTCAAGACCGTGCAGATGTTCGCCAACAACGAACTGGGCGCCTGGTCCACCGTCTTCACCATGGTCGGCATGCCGCATGCGCGCGACATCCTGCACGATGTGGGCGACAGCAACGAGATCGGCGTCTACACCGACTCGGTGCAAAGCCTGATCGACCGCATCGGCCTGGCGGGCCGCAACCTGGGCGGCAGCGTGGCGCTGGTGTCGTCGGTCCTCGAGGAGATGCAGGCATGAGCGCCGCCCTCCAGGCAGGCAGCATGCTCGCGCGCTGCGCCGCTGCACGGGCAGAGGCGGGCGGCGTCATGGTCTACACCCTGCGCGTGCAGGGCGCCTCGGCGCAATTCCTCGGCGGCCTGCAGCCCGGCCGGCATGTGGCCATCGAGCATGCCGACGCCAGTGGCACCATGCAGCAGCGGCTGTACTCCATCACCCGCTACGAGCCCTGCAGCGAGCACGACGGTGCCGGCCAGTTCGACATTGCCGTCAAAAGCTCGGGCCGGGGCAGCGTCTCCGACCACATGCATGCGGTGCTGCGCGCAGGCTCCACGCTGCCGCTGGGCGGCGTGGCCGGCGACATCACGGCCGACCTGGTGCTGGGCCTGGACTCCCTGGTCATGCTGGCCGGCGGCATCGGCCTGACCCTGCCGCTGGCGCTGCTGCGCGAACTGGACCGGCTGCGCCAGCAGGGCCGGCGCGTGCCCCGCACCACGCTGCTGCTGTGCTTTGCGCGCATGGCCGACATTCCGTTCCTGCAGGAGCTGCAGCAGCTGTGCGAAACGGCCCCCTGGTTCGACCTGCGTATCCACATCACGCGTGAAGACATTGCCGCCCACGGGCCCTTCGTGCCGGGCCGCCCCTCGCAGCAGTCCCTGCTGGCGCTGGGCCAGCCCCAGGCCGTCGTCATCTGTGGCGGCCACGCCTTTGCGCAGACCTTTCGCGAGCATGCGCGGGCCTGCTTTCCCGGTGCCATACAGCATATCGAGGCCTTCACGCCGCCTGCCGCATCCACCGCCCAGCCAGGCGAGACCGCGCAGGCATGCCAGCTGCAGATCGCGCACAGCGGGCAGGTTGTCGAAGCCGCGTCCGGCAAAAGCCTGCTGGAGATCCTGGAAGGCGTGGGCATTGCCATCCGCAGCCAGTGCCGGGCCGGCATCTGCGGCAGCTGCCGCATCCGCATCACGGGAGGCAGTTCACGGCTGGAGGCGGACTTTTGCCTCAGCGACAGGGAAAAGGAAGCCGGCTATGCCTTGGCCTGCTGCACCTTCCCCTCGGCAGGCCATATCCACGTCGATCTCAAGCCCGGCGCCTGACGGGCTCCGCACGTTCCAAGCCACCCTCCTGTATCCACCTGAGTTCCTCCCATGAAAAAAGCCATCGCGCTGCGCCACATCCACTTCGAAGACCTGGGCACCCTGCATGCCGAGTTCGCTAGCCGCGGCTACGAAGTGCAGTACGTCGATCCCAGCATCGGCGAGCTTGACACCCTGGACCTGGGCCGTGCCGACCTTCTCGTCGTGCTGGGCGGCCCCATAGGTGCCTATGACGAGGCGCTTTATCCCTTCGTTGCCCAGGAGCTGGCGGCCGTGCGCCGCTGGCTGGACAGCGGCAAGCCGCTGCTGGGCATCTGCCTGGGCGCCCAGCTCATTGCGCGCGCGCTGGGCGCCAGGGTCTATCCGCTGGGCGTCAAGGAAATCGGCTTTTCGCCGCTCACGCTTACCGACGCCGGCCTTGCCTCGCCCCTCGCCAAACTGGACGGCGTGCCCGTGCTCCATTGGCATGGCGACCAGTTCGACATTCCCGAAGGCGCCGTGCACCTGGCCGGCACCGCCATCGGCGCCAACCAGGCCTTCGCAGTCGGCTCGCAGGTGCTGGGCCTGCAATTCCATCTGGAGGCCGACGCGGCCCGGCTGGAGCGCTGGCTGGTCGGCCATGCCTGTGAGCTCGGCATGGCCAAGGTGGACCCGCGCACGCTGCGTGCCGATGCCCAGAAATACGGCGGCCTGCTGGCGCTGGCCGCGCGCGATGTGCTGGCCGCCTGGCTGACCCACCTGGAGCGCAGCCGCTGAACCTGCGGCGCCGCCCATTCACCCATTTCCCCCACGCCGGAGCCGCGCTGCGCGGCGCCGGAATCTCTGTTCCCGAAAAAAGGAGAGTTGAAGATGGTTGTCGTACTGTTCGAACTGCAGGCCTTGCCCGGCCAGAACCAGACCTATGTGGACCTGGTCAACAAGCTCACCCCCATGCTCAAGCCCATGGAGGGGTTCATCTCCGTGGAATGCTTCCAGAGCACGCTCAACCCCGAGAAAGTCATGTCCGTCACCACCTGGCGCGACGAGGAAGCCGTTGTCCAGTGGCGCAACGTGGAAGCCCACCTCAGCGCCCAGCGCGCCGGCCGCGACAAGATCTTCAAGGACTACCGCGTGCGCGTCACCCAGGTGCTGCGCGACTATGGCCTGAATGACCGCGCGCAGGCGCCCGCGGACAGCATCATGGGCAAGGCAGGCAGCTGCCCCGTCAGCCACGCCTGAGCGCTGGAGGTGCCGCAAAGGCCCGGCTGGTCCCCCTGCCGGAGCGCGATGCACGCCATCGAAAGATGCCGGCAGTGACTACGCTGCCGACGCCAGGCCGGAAAAAAAGCCCGCTGAATGCTCAGAGGGCTTTTTTTCGGAAGGCACAGATCCTTCGCATCGGAACTACACCGCACCGCACGGCATCCTGCGTGCCGCCTTGTGCAGCGCTTTCAGTTGCGAGCTGCTGCTGCCGCCATTTCGGCGAGGAACGGGCCTTGGGCCGCCTCGGGTTTGCGTTCGATGAGGAAGTCGTCGCGATCCTGGTCCTTGATCCAGTTCGGAGGCTTGCCGCGACCTGTCCACGTTGCTCCTGTAGACGGATCGCGATACTTCGCCGGTGCGCTGGTTTTTGCTGGGATGTAGGGGAACACTTGCTGCTGGGTGAACCCGAAATCGGTCACCAGCTTCTGGACCTTGGACAGGGCAGCGTCGGCCGCCGAGGTGCGGGCCTTGGCAATTTCCATGTCCAGCGCGGCCTTGGCCGCAAGGAGTTCTTTGAGGGACTGTGTCATAGGGGTGCGAAATTTTTGAAGCCAGATTATGGGGCTGTTCGGGCAGCCGCGTGGTGTCCGGATCATGCAGGCCGATGAAAGGAAGGCCGCCCGCCTGAACCTGCTGCCGAGCCGGGTGACCGCAGGCCCGGGCAGGAAAGCCGGTCTTGCCCTCATCTGTGGTCGCGCGTACTACCCCGCACGGCCGCAGCGATCACGCCAGATGGAATATCCCGCGTTGTACCGGCCCGGCAAGGCAGCCCTAAGCTTCCAAGCTGCGAACGAATTCGCTCCCCACCTCGACTCCTAGAAGAGAGTCCACGGCCGCCACCCGCTTCAGCGCTTCGTCGGCGCTGAAGCCATTTCCCGCCAGCACGGCCAATGCGTCGTTGTGCAGGGCATAGGCCAGGTGCGCTGCGATCCGTACGCTTTGATCTGCGTCCACGTTGCTTCCCAGATACCCACTCAGGAGAAGACGGATCTCGCACACGGCTTTCGCCAGGACTTTCTCCTCAGTCAGCTGTTTCATCACGCCCCTTTGCCTTATCGCCCCCACAACTGCCTCCATCGCCTCAATCTGCGCATTGATAAAGGCAAGCAGCTCATTGGAATCGACAACCTCCATGGGATTGCTGGGGTAAGCGCCAATCAACAAGCTGGAGATGAGTCCCCATTGTTCTCGCACACGGTTCAGTTGGTTGAACTCATCTTCCGACATCTGAAAGTACAACATGGCGACTCCTTAGCGAAATGGCTTGGAGCCGGGCGCGGAGAAAGGGTAAGAAGCGATGTACAGATCAGAGAGCTGTGGCGCAGTGGAAATTGAGATGGGGAAGGGCTTTGAAACGCCCGCAAAGAAAATAGCCATAAGGCCTCCAAGCATTTTTCCAACACTGCTTTCGGGAGCGGCTTACCGGCTAGCAAGAAGTGTGTTCAGCACTTTGCGCGAGATGATACCCCAGGCCTATGGCAGACTGCCCTGGTTCAGTTCTTCCTTGAACCGATCGCCGGCCGGCTTGGCGCTCAAGGCTTATCTCCGTCACTCACCGAGGATTTCTCATGATCATCACCACCACCCCCCAGATCGAAGGCCGCCGCATCACCCGCTACTGCGGCGTGGTCGCCGGCGAGGCGATTTTGGGCGCCAATGTGTTCAAGGACTTGTTTGCCGGGCTGCGCGACATCGTGGGCGGGCGGTCAGCCACCTATGAGCGCGAGCTGCAGCGGGCGCGCGAGATTGCGCTCAAGGAGCTGGAGGAACGCGCCCAGGAACTGGGCGCGAATGCCGTGGTGGGGGTGGACCTGGATTACGAAGTGCTGGGCCAGGGCAACGGCATGTTGATGGTGTCTGCCAGCGGCACGGCCGTGGTGCTGGAGTAGGCAGGGCCTTCGGCCAAGCGGGCCAAGCAGGCCAGCGAAGTCAACGAGGCGCCGTGCCCCGCATCTCCAGGCAGCGGGCCAGCGCCCGCGCCGCCTCGCCCAGGCGCGGGCCGGGGCGGGAGACCACGTCCGTCTCGACCAGGTCCAGCGCGCAGATGCGGCCCGAGCGCACGGCGGGCATGCGGCTCCAGCCGGGGCGGGCGGCAAAGCTGGCCGATGGCGTCTGCGGCGTGTGGATGATGAGTTCGGGCTGCTGGCGCAGCACGTATTCGGGCGTGATTCGCGGAAAAGGGCCCAGGTTGGGCGGCAGCACATTGCGCGCGCCCAGGCGCTGCAGGAGCTGGCCTATGAAGGAGTCCGGCCCCGCCGCGTAAGGCGTGGCGTCCACCTCGAAATACACCTTCTGCCCGGCGGGCGCTTGCGCAGCCAGCGCCTTGGCCTGCTGGTCCACCTCGGCCTGCATGCGCGCCAGCAGGGCGTTGGCGCGCTGCACCTGCAGCAGCTGGTCGAGCTTGTGCAGTACCTGCTCCAGCTGCGCCATGTCGTTGGCGTCCAGCGCCAGCACGGGAATGCCGAAGCGCTCCAGCTGCGCGATGACGGGTGCGGAATACGCCATCAGCACCACGTCGGGCCTGAGCCGCACGGTGGCCTCGACCAGCGGGGCAAAAGTGTGGCCCAGCTTGGGCAGGGCGGCCACGCGGGCCGGGTGGTTGGAGAACTCGTCCACGCCCACGATGCGCTCACAGGCCTCCAGCGCGCACAGCGATTCGGTCAGCGAGGGCAGCAGCGAGACGATGCGCTGCGGCACCCGCTCCAGGCGCACCTGCCGCCCGCGCATGTCTGTGACGGCGTAGGCGGTGGTTGCCCCGCCCGTTCCCGCATCCGCCGCCTTTTGCGCAAAGGCGTTGCCCGTGCCGCCCGCGCAGGCCAGGACGGCGGTCAGCAGCAGGATGCGGGGCAGGCGCGAAAGCAGGCGCACAAGCAGGTGCATGGCGGTCAGGGCAGGGGAGTCCAGCGCACGCTGACGAACACGGTACGGCCTGCGTTCGCATAGCCGCGCGTGGGGGCGTAGTCGCGGTCGGCGATGTTGTTGACGCGGGCCAGCAGCGTCCATTGCCTTGTCAGCTGGCGCTGGGCGTAGAGGTTGACCACGCCGTAGCCGCCCAGCTTGAAGGTGTTGGCCTCGTCGGCATAGCGGCCGCTGTACAGCTGCGCTTCGCCGCCCAGCGTCCAGCCGGCCGCCTGGGTGTCGGCGTTGAGCTTGAGCATGCGCTTGGAGCGGTAGGGCAGCAGCTTGCCGGTCTCCAGGTTCTCGGGGTTCATGAAGTCCAGCGAGGCGCCCAGATTGGCGCTGCCCAGGCGCGTGCTGCCCGACAGCGTCAGGCCGGTGATTTCCACGCTCTGCCAGTTGCGGTAGCAGTTGCAGGGAACGGCGCTGTTCCAGTCGTAGGTGATCAGGTTCTTGAACCTGTTGCGGTAGACCACGGCCGAGAGGCGGTTGGCACCGGCCGCATAGTGCAGGCCCGTTTCCACGTTGGTGCTGCTTTCGGGCTTGAGGTCGGCCGCTGCCTGGCCCGTGAAGCGTTCGTACAGCGTGGGAGTTCTGAAGGCCGTGCCGGCCGATGCCACCCAGCGCCAGCGCTCGTCGATCTGCAGGCCGTAGCCCAGACCGCCCGTGGTCTTGTTCTGCTGGTCGCGCACCTGGTCGTGGCGCAGGTTGGCGTCGAACTGGTGGCGGCCCTCGGTCAGGCGCCAGCCGGCCGACAGGGAGTTCTGCACGCGCCGGCTGTCGGTGTTCTGCGTCCAGGCGTATTGGGTGTCCAGCTTGTCCTCGCGGCGCTCCAGGTCGATGTTGAAACGGTGCTGGCCCAGCGTGAACAGGTTCTGCAGCAGGTAGTTGGTGGAGCTGCCGTCGGCGCGTTCGGGCGACTGGGTGTGGCGGTCGCTTTGGCTGTCGGTATGGGAGATCTGGACCACGCTTTTGTACATAGCGTTCCAGCCGGCCTGCCAGCGCAGGCTGCCGGTGGTGTTCTTGACCACGTCGTAGTCGTCGAACGGCGGCGGGCTCTGGTCGTAGTGGGTGCGCAGGCGGCTGTGCAGCAGGCTGGCGTCGATCTGGTGGATGCCCGTTTTGTAGCCCGCGTTCAGGCCCAGCGAGGTGTTGCTGTAGCCATCCTTGTCCGGGTTGGGCGAGAAGGTGTTGCCGGGGTAGACGTCGAAGCCGTCGCTGCGCTCGTCCGCCAGGTTCAGGCCATAGGTGAAGCCGTTGGCTCCGCCCTGAAATCCCGTGGCGAGTTTGCTGGTGCCCTGGTTGCCTATGCCGGCCTCGGCATAGGCGCGGGTCTGGCCGTCCGCCCGCTTGGTGAAGATCTGGATCACGCCGCCCATGGCGTCTGAGCCATAGATGGCGGCGGCCGGGCCGCGCAGGACTTCGATGCGCTCGATCTGCGCCAGCGGCAGGGTGGACCAGACCGCGCCGCCCTGCAGCTCCTGCGAGCTGTAGCGCACGCCGTCGATGAACACGGCAGTGTGCTGGTTGCTGGTGCCACGCAGGTAGACCGAAGTGACCTGGCCCGGCCCGCCGTTGCGGTTGATCTGCACGCCCGGCACCTGCACCAGCAGGTCGGCCACGCCCGTGGCGCCGCTGTGGGCAATGGTCTCGGCGTCGATCACGGTCATGTCGGCCGTGACGGTGCGCAGGGGCTGCTCGCTGCGCGAGGCGGTGACGACCACCGTATCGAGCTGGGAGGTCTGTGCCCGCTGCGCCTGTTGCGCCTGTTGTGCCTGTGCTTGGGCCTGGCAGGCCAGCAGCGAGGCCGCAGCCAGGGCAGACAACGTGCGCAGTACGGGGAACGCCGAGGGCGAGCGAAGAGCGGCGCCAGGGGCGCGCGCGAGGGCGAGGGTGTGCATGGATGCGAGCCAGTTGCGCGCCAGCGACCCCGCCGGCACGGAAACCACAAAGACCGGCTGCGCTGCATGCGCGGCCGGCCGCCTGTTGGCCGGTATCCAGACTGGTGACGCACTCGCCAAGGCCTTCCCGGGCTGTACGCCCAGTGGCACGGGTTTGGCGGGGGCCGGTGCCATGCACGCGGCGTTTCACTCACTGTTGCGGGGGCAGTACATGCGGGCGGCTTTATCTGGCCGCCCCATGTTTCCCGTTTAACCGCAGCCCCTGGGGCTGCTGGCACCAACGGCGGCGATTGTACGGCGGGGCGTTCAGTGCCGATGTAAAGCTTGCTTGACATGCCCGCGGGTGGCATCGCACAATGTCAAGCATCCTTTACACATTGCGAGAGACTTCCATGAATCAAACAACGGTCACCAACCGCCGCTACCAGAAGGAGCTGGGATTTGCGCTGCTGCTCTACATGGCGCTGTTGGTGGGAGCGCTTTTGCTCAGCGCCGACATGCAGGCCGGGGCCCTGCGCACGGCCCTGCTGCTCAGCCCCATGCTGGCGTTTGCGCTGGCCGTGCGGGCCATCGTGCGCCTGGTGCGGGATACCGACGAGTTCCTGCGCAAGTCCATGCTGGAGCAACTGGCGATTGCGGCGGCGGGCACGGCCGGCATCACCTTCACCTACGGATTCCTGGAAATGGCAGGTTTTCCCAAGCTCAGCATGTTCATGGTGTGGCCCTTGATGGGTGCGCTCTGGGTGGCTGCCTCGGTGGCCCACTGGCTGCGCAGCCGATGAGCCGCGCTGCAGAGGCGGCCCGGCGATGAAAAACACCATCCGTGAACTGCGCGCCGAGCGCGGCTGGAGCCAGGCTGCGCTGGCGGACCTGCTGGGCGTGTCGCGCCAGACCGTCAATGCCATAGAGACGGGCCGCTACGACCCCAGCCTGCCGCTGGCATTCGCCATTGCCCGGGTGTTCGAGACCCGGATCGAGGCGATCTTCCAGGAGGGTTGAGCGCAGCGCTCAGGCCACGATCATGACCAGCAGCACCAGGCCCAGCAGGGCCAGGTAGGCCTTGGCATGCAGGGCATCGGGAATGCGGCCGATCAGCGGCGCCGCCAGCCTGATGCCGGTCCACGATCCGGCCGTCAGCAGCGCAAAGGCCTGCAGGTCCACATAACCCACATGCCAGGGGCCCAGCCCCGCGCCCCGCGATGCCAGCATGTAGGCAGCGGTGCCCGCCACGGCCATGGGCAGGGACAGCGGGCTGGCCATGGCCGTGGCGGCCGCCATGCTGGCGCCGCGCCGGCGCATCAGCGGCACGGTCATCACGCTGCCGCCCACACCCAGGAAGGCCGCGATCGCACCAATGGCCAGGCCCGCCGTGGCCGCTGCCCGCCGGCCCATGGGCTGCATGCCGGCGGTGGTGCCGTGCACGAAGCCTGGGCGCAGCAGCGCGTCGGCGATGGTCAGGGCCAGGTAGGCGATGAAGGCCCAGCGCACCCATTCCCCGCTGATCCAGGTGGCGGCCGCCGCGCCCGCCACGGCGCCGGCCGCGATGAAGCCAGCCAGTGGCCGTACCTGATCCCAGGGCAGGGCGCCCGCGCGGTGCTGGCGCAGCGTGGCCATGGAGGCGCCAAAAATCATCACGCAGGTGGAGGTGGCCACGGCAATGTGCATGGCAGCCTGGCCAACGGCGGAGTCCGCGCCGTGGATGGAGGTCAGCAGCGCATAAAGCAGCGGAACGGCCACGAAGCCGCCGCCAAAGCCGAAGAGCACGGTGGTCACGCCGGCAAGCACACCGAAAGCCAGCAGCAGGAGAGGGAACACAGACAGTCCTTTGGAAAAACGAGCAAGGACTGAACCTTAGGATGCCGCGGTTTGGCCTGCTTTCGCGGATAGGTCAATAATCCTCGAATTCCTGCCAAAGCCTGTTGGCTGTTTTCCGGACATCCCCATGCTCAACATCCCGCTGCATTCCGTGGACGCCGTGGCGCGCGATGTGCTGGCCATCGGCACCGATTACACGCCTGGCACGCTGCTGCCCACGCACAGCCACCGGCGTGCGCAGTTTCTCTACGGGATGAGCGGGCTGATGGAGGTGGAAACCGACGACGGTGCCTGGACCATCCCGCCCTACAGCGGCGTGTGGATTCCGGCCAGCAAGCCGCACAGCGTGCGCATGCAGGGCGTGAGCACGCGCAGCCTGTACATCGAACCGGCTGCTGCGCCCCGCCCGGGTGTGCATTGCGAGGCCCTGGTCGTCACCCCGCTGCTGCACCAGTTGCTGCTGTCCTGCGCCGACCTGCCGGCGCTGTACGACGAAGCGGGCCGCGACGGCGCCCTGGTCACGCTGGTGCTGCACGAGCTGGCCTCGGCCCGCAGCCTGCCGCTGTTCGCGCCCATTCCCCGCGACGAAAAGCTGGCCGCCCTGTGCAAGCAGTTCCTGGCCCAGCCCAGCATCCGCGCCACGCCCCAGGTTTGGGCACAGGCGCTGAACAAGAGCCTGCGCACCTTCAGCCGGTTTTTCCAGCAGCACACGGGCATGGCCTTTGGCGCGTGGCGCCAGCAGGCCTGCCTGCTGGCGGCCGTGTCACGGCTTTCCGCAGGCGCATCGGTCACGCAGGTGGCGCTGGACTTGGGCTATGACAGCCCCAGCGCGTTTTCCACCATGTTCCGCAAGGCCTTGGGGCGGGTGCCTTCGGAGTTGGGAAGCAAAGGCATGGCATTGCCATAGAAACGCGACGTGGCGTTCAGCGGAGACAGGAGTTCCGGGTTTGGCGGCAGAATGCAGGCCTATTTGCCTGGACGCTCCCAATGCTTGAATTCATTCGATCCGTTTTTTCGGGGTTCTCTGGTTCTACCTTCGATCCGCAGTCTGGCACTCATCGAGAACATGTGCCGCCACCGGCAGAAGTCCTCGTGCAAGGGAAAGATGCCTTTGTCTTTTCAGCACATTGGACGATTGAAAACGAATTTCCCATTCTGGATTGGGAGGCTGCCCAGGAATGGCTTGACGCCATTGCCGACGAGGCCCAGCGAAGCGCTGCCTGCACCCGGCTGCGCAAAGGCTGGCTGGAGCATATGCGCCAGGCCCTGGGGCCGCACTACGCACTGCATGAAACCGACCACGCGATGCTGGTCAGCAGCCAGGAAGACCATGTGGCCAAGGCCACCCTGGGATTTGTGCGCAGAGCGCAGCAGCGTATCGAAAGCGTGCTCGACGGGATCGCCCTGTTTCCGGAAGGCTTCAGCGAGGCGCTCATCGTTTTTGATGACAAGCCCGAGTACTACGGCTATCTGTCGCACTGCTACGACGGGGAAGAGATAAGAAATACCGACAGCGTCCTCGTCACGGCAGGCGAAGGTCATCTGGTGATGCTGAAAGCAGACCTGGGTACGTTGGAGCCCTTGATTGCGCGCCATCTCACGCATGCTTGCCTGCTGCGTCTGCCTCTTCCTGTATGGCTTAATGCCGGGATTGCGTCCCATATGGAGCAAAGCCTCTATGGCCACATGAAATCGCTGACCTCACCCATGCAGATGCATGCTCGGCATCAGGCATTCTGGAATGCGCAGGCGATACAGAGCTTTTGGAATGGTGAATCCTTCAGGCAGTCCGCAGATGCCAATGAGTTGTCCTACGATCTGGCGCGCATTCTGGTGTCGCAGCTGAGCAGGGATTGGCCGGCATTTCGGGATTTTGTGCTGCAGGCGGATTGGAATGATGGCGGCGCTGCTGCCGCAATCACCCATTTGCAGCGCAATCTGGGCGGCATCGTGGCGGCCATTCTGGAGCGCACTTCGTCCTGCGGTCTGGAGCCTGATCCGTCGCAGTGGGAGTCCGAACTGGAGGACGAGGCCGCCGTGGCTACGGTAGCTGCGTCCTGACTCGCTCCATGCATCTGTGGCTCAGTGTGTTGCCTGGGCAGGTTTGCACGCAGTCGATGCCGTCTCCCGCGTCATGGTCCAGAACACCAGGGCCGCCAGGCTGAACGCCGCCCCCGCCACGCAGACGCCGTGCCAGCCAAACCGCGCGTAGGCGTTGGTGGAAATCAGCGCGCCCAGCCCGCTGCCCACGGCATAGAACAGCATGTACAGGCCCACCAGCCGGCTGTGCGCCTGCGGGTTGCTGCGAAAGATCAGGCTCTGGTTGGTCACATGCAGGGCCTGGCCGCCCAGGTCCAGCAGCACGATACCGGCGACCAACGCGCACAGCGACTGCTCCAGCAGCGCAATCGGCACCCAGGCCAGCAGCAGGATCACCAGCGCGCCCAGGCTGGTGCGCTGCGCGAAACCCTGGTCTGCCCAGTGCCCGGCACGGGCTGCTGCCAGTGCGCCCACCACGCCGGCCAGGCCAAAGGCGCCGATGGCCGTGAGCGACAGGCTGTAGGGCGGCGCGCTCAGCGGCAGGACCAGGGCGCTCCAGAAGATGTTGAAGGTGGCAAACATCAGCAGGGCCAGCATGCCCCGCGTGCGCAGCATGCGGTCCTGGCGCAGCAGCTGGAGCATGGATGACAGCAATTGCGTGTACCCGGGCACGGGGGAGGGCACCGCCAGCCGGGGCAGTTGCCGCCACAGGGGCCAGGCCAGGGCCAGCATCAGCAGGGCCGAGCAGGCATAGACGCCACGCCAGCCAGCCAGGTCACCCACGGCTCCGGCAAACACGCGCGCCAAAAGCAGGCCGATGAAAACCCCGCCCTGGGCCGCGCCCACCACGCGCCCGCGCTCATGCGCCTGGCTGGCGCTGGCCGCATAGGCGATCAGCCCCTGCGTCATGGCCGTGCCCAGCAGGCCCACGGCCAGCATGCCCGCCAGCAGCAGAACGGCCGAACGCGCGGTGCTGACTGCCGCCAGGGCCAGCACCAGGCCCAGCAACTGCAAAAGCATGAGCCGCCGCCGCTCCAGCCGGTCGCCCAGCGGCACCAGCAGCAGCAGTGCCAGTGCGCAGCCGGCCTGCGTGGCGGTGACCACGCCGCCCACGGCCGCATGGCTGATGCCGAAGTCGGCCGCCAGCGCCTCCAGCAGCGGCTGGGCGTAGTAGACATTGGCCACGCTCAGGCCGCTGGCAGCGGCGAACAGCAGCACCAGGCTGCGCGGCATGCGGACCGTGTCCGGGGCAGGGAAGGCGTTCATGGGTTGAATCCAGTTGCAAAACAAAACTGGTTGGATGCTAGTTGAACCAGTTTTGAAATGCAACCAAAATAGCGCCATGAAAGAAGACATCCGTCCTGACACACCACAGCCCTGTCCGGTGGCCCGCTCCCTGGATGTGATCGGCGACCGCTGGTCGCTGCTCATCGTGCGCGATGCCTTCGATGGCATCAGCCGCTTTGGCGATTTCCAGCGCAGCCTGGGCGCGGCCCGCAATATCCTGGCCGACCGGCTGCGCCGGCTGGTGGAGGCCGGCATCCTCGAAACCCGCCCGGCCGCAGAAGGCTCGGCCTACATGGAATATGTGCTGACGGCACGGGGGCTGGACCTGTTCCCCGTCATCGTGGCCTTGCGGCAATGGGGCGAAGGCCATTTGTTTGCGCCCGGCGAGGCACATTCGCTGCTGCTGGACCGCCAGAGCGGCCTGCCTGTCGAGCCCATGCTGCCGCGCGACGGGGATGGCCGGGCCTTGCTGCCGGGCCAGACCGTGGTTCAGAAAATCGATTGATGGATGTCCATGCTCTCTGCCTTCCTGCCACTCATCTACGTACAGATTTCTCCCGAGCGCCTGACGCTGACAAATCCGAAAACGGGCCAGACCCTGTCGGAGGTTCCCGAGCTGGCCCTGAGTCCGCCGCCCCGGCGCCGGATTCTGGCGGCCGGCCCGCAGGCCAGGCTCGCGGCTGCATCGGAGCCTGCGGAAGTCGTCAATCCGTTCGCGCATCCGCGCTCGCTGATATCGGACTTCGTGCTGGCCGAGCACCTGCTCAAGTACCAGCTCAGGCGCATGCAAGCCGGGGGCTGGCTGGCGGCCTCCCCGCACATCGTCATCCATCCGCTGGGTGACCCCGAGGGCGGATTCACCCAGGTGGAACTGAGGGCCTTGCGCGAGCTGGGCAGCGCGGCCGGGGCCTCGAAGGTGAATGTCTGGACAGGCCGGCCCTTGACAGACGAGGAATTGCTGACGCGCAAGCCCCCTGCGCAGGGCGGTGTCTGGGAGTGAGGCTTTGCTCTTCGCCATGAAAAAAGCGCCCGTCACAACGGGCGCTTTGTCTGGGTCAGCGCAAGGGCTGGTGACAGGCCATCAGAACCTGGCCGTCATCCCCACGAAGTAGGTACGGCCGCCGTTGTCGTAGTTGGCGCCGATGGTGCGGGTTTCCTTGTCGGTCAGGTTGATGATGCCGGCGCGCAGGGTCATCGAGTCGGTGACGTTGTAGTTCATGGACACGTCGAACGTCGTGTAGGCCTTGGCGAAGGTGGTGGCCGTGCCCGTGGTCACGACTTCCTTGCCCACGTGGCGGGCGCTGAACATGGCGGACCAGCCCTGGCGGATCTGCCACTGCAGCGACGAGTAGATGGACAGCTCGGGCACGGCCAGCAGCGAGGCGCCGGTGCTCAGGTTCTTGGACTCGAACATCTTGGTGATGTTGGTGTTCCAGGTCAGGCCCTTGGCCAGGGGAACGTTCACAAAGCCTTCCAGGCCGCGCGTGCGGGCACGCTGGGCGTTGGCCATGCGGGTCCACCAGAAGCCGTTGTACAAGCCCAGCGGCTGGTAGTCGATCTTGTTCTTGAAGTTGGTGTGGAAGTAGGTGGCACCCAGCGCCCAGCCATTGCGGTCCCAGCTGGTGCCCAGCTCGAAGTTGGTGCTGGTCTCGGGCTGCAGGTCGGGGTTGCCGGCCATGTAGCAGCCGCGCGTGCCGTCGGCGTTGACGCTGGTGTTGGTCCAGCCCATGCCGGCCAGGCTGCGGCAGCCGTTGCCCCCGGATTGCGTGGCGGCGCTGGCCGAGTTTTCCTTCAGGTTGGGCGCACGGAAGCCGCGCGAGACGCCGCCGCGCACTGTCCACTCCGAGGCCGGGTGGTAGACCAGGTAGGCGCGCGGGCTCCAGTTGTTGCCGTATTTCTGGTGGTGGTCCATGCGCAGGCCCAGCGTCAGCGCCAGGTTGTCGCGCAGGAAGATCTGGTCCTCGCCGAACAGCGCCCAGGTGGTGGCGCTCAGGCCCGAGCCCGAGACCGGGCGTCCCGCGTAGTCGATGGGCGCCAGGCCGATGGTGTCGCGGTTGTCCAGCGACTCGCGGCGCCACTGCATGCCCAGCGTCATGGCCTGGTCCAGGCCCCACAGCTTCAGGGGCTTGTCGATGCGGCCGTCCAGCGTGGTTTCCTTGGAGTTGTTGCCGATGGTGTCGCCCTTGTCCTCGTACTTGTTGTGCACGAGGTTGAGCTTGGAGGTCATGTCGCCCCAGCGGCCATCGTGGCTGAGGCCGAACTTGGTCTGCTCCAGCTTGCTCAGGCCCCACTGCGATACCACGGGGCGTCCATTCACCAACCGATCGGAGCCCGTGGCGCGCTGGATGCCTTGCGCGGCCTCGATGCCGATCACCTGGTCGGGCGTGAGCTGCCAGTTGAGCAGGGCGTTGAGGTTTTGCTTGCGCGAGCCGGCCGTGGACTGGTAGGTGCCCGGGAAGCCGCCCGTGCCCTCGTCGGCAGCGCGGTCCGTGTAGTTGCCGCCCAGGCGCAGGCCGAACTTGTCGGACAGCGGGCCGCTGATGTTGAAGCCCAGCTGGCGCGTGTCGCCGCGGTCGCCGTCGGAGGGCTTGCTGTAGTTCAGCGTGGTCGAGCCGCTCCAGCGCTTGCCGATCTTGCGCGTGATGATGTTGATCACGCCGCCCATGGCGTCCGAGCCGTACAGCGAGGACATGGGGCCGCGCACCACCTCGATGCGCTCGATCATCTCGGGCGAGATCCAGTCCAGGTCCTGCGAGCCCAGGTCGTCACGGTAGTTGATGCCGGCCGAGTTGCCCTGGCGCTTGCCGTCCACCAGGATCAGCGTGTACTTCTCGGGCAGGCCGCGCAGCTTGATCTTGGACTGGGCGCCCGTGCCCGACAGACCGCCTGTCACGCCGGGAATGGTGGACAGCAGCTCGCCGATGCTGGTGACGGGCTTGCGCTCGATGTCTTCCCGCGTGATCACGCTGATGCTGGCCGGCGCCTCCTTGATGTCCACGGCCGTGCCCGAGGCGGTCACCACCACCGTGGACAAGGACGTGTCGGCCTTGCTGTCGGCTGACTGGGCATGGGCCATGGCTGTGCATGCCAGGGCAGCGCAAAGTGGAAGAGGGCGGAGCACCGAGATTCTGACCATCTTTGTAAAGTTCCGTATGGGTTAAAAATCAAGGTGCGAATGATAACGATTTGTATCTACATCTTTCCCTTCACGTAAAGACAGTTGTTTTTTGTTCACGCGTTATCTAATCGCTGGACACGCCTGAGGCGTTGTGCACAAGTCTGGTGCACAAAAATGAAGGGGGTCGGCAGGGCGCTGAGAGGGAGCACGGGGTGCAGCGCCTCCGTGCAAAGGCCGCCCCGGAGCGCAGGGGGCGGCCAGAAACCAGTTCAGCGCGGCTTGGCCACGGCGCCCGGCAGGGCGCTGGAAGGCTCAGCGCAGCTGCCCGAGGGTTGGCTCGATGCCCGGCGGCGCACGAACTGGTAGGCAATGGCCAGCAGGGCAAACCAGGCCGGCGTCACCACCAGCGCCTGGCGCGTGTCGGCCTGCAGGGTGAGCAGGCCCAGGATGGCCGCAAAGAACGCCAGGCAGGCCCAGCACATGGCCACGCCGCCCGGCATCTTGTAGCGCGAAGCCTCATGCAGGGCCGCGCGCTGGCGCCGGTAGGCGATATAGGACAGCAGGATCAGCGACCACACGAACATGAACAGGATGGCCGATACCGTGGTCACCAGCGTGAAGGCCTCCACCAGATCGGGCACCACCCACATCAGGAAGGCGCCGGCCAGCAGGCAGGTGCAGGAAAACAGCAGCCCGCGCGAGGGCACGCTGCTGCGCGACAGCCGGTGGAAGGACTTGGGCGCATCGCCCTTGAGCGCCAGGCCGTAGAGCATGCGGCTGGTGGAGAACACGCCGCTGTTGGCCGACGAGGCGGCCGAGGTCAGCACCACGAAATTGATCACGCCCGCAGCGGCCGGCAGGCCTGCGAGCACGAACAGCTCCACGAACGGGCTCTTGCCCGGCACCACGTCGCGCCAGGGGGTGACGGCCATGATGGCGATCAGGGCCAGCACGTAGAACACGATGATGCGCACGGGAATCGAATTGATGGCGCGCGGCAGCGTGCGCTCGGGGTCCTTGGCCTCGGCCGCCGTGGTGCCCACCAGCTCGATGCCCACGAAGGCGAACACCGCGATCTGGAAGCCCGCGAAAAAGCCCATCATCCCGTTGGGGAACATGCCGCCGTCGTTCCAGAGGTTGGACAGGCTGGCCGCACGCCCCGCAGGCGAGACGAAGGCGGCACCCACCATGTACAGCCCCGTTGCCACCAGGGCCACGATGGCCACGATCTTGATCATGGCGAACCAGAACTCGATCTCGCCGAACAGCTTCACCGTCAGCAGGTTCAGGCCCAGCAGCAGGCCCACGCAGGCAATGGCCGGGGCCCACTGGGGCAGGCCGGGGAACCAGAACTGCGAGTAGGCCGAGATGGCGATCACGTCGGCAATGCCCGTGACGATCCAGCAGAACCAGTACGTCCAGCCCGTGAAGAAGCCCGCCCAGGGCCCCAGCAGATCGGCCGAGAAATCGATGAAGGATCGGTACTGCAGGTTGGACAGCAGCAGCTCGCCCATGGCCCGCATCACGAAGAACAGCATCACGCCGATGATGGCGTAGACGAAGACGATGGACGGACCCGCCAGGCTGATGGTCTTGCCCGAGCCCATGAACAGGCCCGTGCCGATGGCACCGCCGATGGCGATGAGCTGTATGTGGCGGTTGGTGAGATTGCGCTGCAGGTCGTCTTGACCGTGCAGGCCCTGGCCGGCAGGCGGGGCCTTGTGTGTCATCAGAGAACTCCGGGGAAGACTGGCAAAGCGATGGCAGAAAGGGGGAAATCCGCCTGCCGCGGCCGTGTTTTCAGTCTCTGCATGGAGTCCATGCCTGGAAATGCGGCAGCGCAGCAAAACGGAACGAAGGCCGCGAGGATACCTGAACCTCGCCCCGCATCAGCCCTGCCGCGCCGTGCCGCTCCAGTCAATGAAGCGGGTTTGATATGGGTGGATCAGCCGCGCGCCAGGCGCCGGGCGTTGGCCACTGCGGTGCGGTGCACGGGGGCCATGCCCTTGCCCACCACGCCCCACATGGCGTTGCTCCATTGCGAGGCCTGCGATGCCAGTGCGCCCCCATTCCAGGTGGAGGCGCTCCAGGGCATCCACCACATGCGCATCCAGGCCTGCATCAGGGCCTGGCTGGCGACCATGGACTGCAGGCCCATGGCGGCCCAGGATTGGTGGAAGGCTGTCTGTTTCTCGGACACCATGCGCGTGAATTCGCGCCGGTCCCGTGCGGAGGGATTGGCCCCGGCCAGCGCCATGCGGGTGAGCCTGTGCGCCACCACCTGCGGCGCGGCAATGGCCAGATCGGTGGCCTGACGGGCCACCGAAGCGGCCTTGGAAGATTTGCGGTTTGCCATGTGCGCTCCTGAAGCTCTGGATCCATTTGCCGGATCTACCTGCCAGATCCACTTGCCGGTTCCACTTTAGCCAGATGCATGCCGGTCCGCGTAGGCCGATGACGCAATGCAGCAAAAACGCGTTTATCGCGGCTGGGGTCGGGGTGCCGGCGCGGCTCCGTCCTGCGTGACCTCAGATACCAGGGCGCGCCACCAGCGCTCGCCTGCATGGGGGGCGGCCAGGTCCACGCGCTCGCCCATCATGGGCGTGGCCACGGCAATGCCGTGCTCGGCGCCCAGGGCCAGCACGCGCTCGAAGGGGTCCCACCAGGCATGCATGGCCAGGCTGAAGGTGCCGTTGTGAATGGGCAGCAGCCAGCGTCCGCCCAGGTCGCGGTGGGCCTGTACGGTCTGGGCCGGGTGCATGTGGACATAGGGCCAGTGCGGGTCGTAGGCGCCGGTCTCCATCAGCGTGAGGTCGAAGGGGCCGAAGCGCCGGCCGATTTCCGCAAAGCCGTCGAAATAGCCGCCGTCGCCGCTGAAGAAGACACGCAGCGTGTCGGCGCTTGCCAGGTCCTCGATGACCCAGGACGCCCACAGCGTGCGGTTGCCGTCGCGCAGGCCCCGGCCCGAGAAATGCTGGGCCGGAGTGGCCGTGAAGCGCAGGCCGTCCACCTGCACGTCCTGCCACCAGTCGAACTGGCGCACCTTCTCGGGGGCCACGCCCCAGGCCATGAGCCGGTCGCCCACGCCCAGCGTGCACAGGAAGAAGTCGACCCGGGGCGCCAGGGCGCGAATGGTGGCACGGTCCAGATGGTCGTAGTGGTCGTGCGAGAGCACCACGCCGCGCAGCGCGGGCAGTTCATGCAGGGCGATGGGCGGCGCATGAAAGCGCTTGGGGCCGATGAAGGAAAAGGGCGAGGCGCGCTCGGCAAACACCGGGTCGGTGATCCACCAGCCGCCGCGCAGTTTCATCAGCAGCGTGGAGTGGCCCAGGCGGTACAGGCTGCGCTCGGGCGCGGCGGCCAGGTCGGCCGGGGTGAGCCGCTGCACGGGCAGGGGCGCCGCAGGCTCGGTGTCCTTGGGCTTGTTGAAGAAGAAGTCCCACATCACCTTGGCGTCGGGCTGGGGGGCATTGGCCGGGCGGGGATGGATGTTGCGAAAGCGCCCGGCCGACGATTGGGGCGATTGGGAGTAGTCGGCAATCGGGGCGCGGAAGATGCGGGTTGTTTTCACGGTGCTCCGTCGGTGTTCAGGCCGCCGCCATCATGGAACCGATGGCGCAGCCCTGTCGAGATGGTGGTCTTGGCGGCCCCGTTCAAGGCGCCTTGCGTGTCGTCATGTAAACAAAAAAGGAGCTGCCCCTGCAGGCAGCTCCTTGTGGTGATGGCCCGGAGGCTGGTCATCAATGGGCGCCGGCCGCCTCGGCACCGCCGGCATGGCCCGCAGGGCGCCTGGTCATCCAGATCAGCACGATCAGCACCAGGAACAGCACGGACGACGCCAGGAAGATGTCGTCGGCGGCGCGCGTGTAGGCCTGCTGGTCCACCAGCCGGTTGATCTGGGCCAGCGCCTGCGCCTGGCTCAGGCCTGCGGCCTGCAGCCCCTGCAGGGTGACGCCGAACACGCCCTGGCCCTGGACCAGCCCTTCTGTCAGATGGGCGTGGTGCAGCGCGGCGCGGTTTTCCCATAGCGTGGTGGCGATGGAGGTGCCCATGGCGCCCGCCGTGATCCGCACGAAGTTGCTCAGGCCGGCGGCGGCCGGGATACGGTCCGGCGAGATGCCCGACAGCGTGATCGTGGTCAGCGGAATGAAGAAGAAGGCCATGGCCGCGCCCTGGATCAGCGTGGGCACCAGGATGTGCATGAAGTCCGTCTCCACCGTGAAGCGCGAGCGCATCCACAGCACCAGGGCGAACACGATGAAGGCGCCCGTGGCCATCCTGCGCGGGTCCCACTGCGTGACCTTGCGGCCCACCAGCGGTGTCAGGATGATGGCGAAGATGCCCACCGGCGCCAGTGCCATGCCGGCCGTGGTGGAGGTGTAGCCCATCCATTGCTGCAGCCACAGGGGCAGCAGCACCACGTTGCCGAAGAACAGGCCGTAGGCAATCGACAGCGCCACCGTGCCGGCCGCGAAATTGCGGCGCATGAACAGGCGCAGGTCCACCACGGGGTGGGCATCGGTCAGCTCCCAGACCAGGAAGACCACGAAGCTCACGATGGCCAGCACGCACAGCGTGATGATCTCGCCCGAGGCGAACCAGTCCAGCTCCTTGCCCTTGTCCAGCATCAGCTGCAGCGCGCCCACCCACAGCACCAGCAGGGCCAGGCCCACGGAGTCGATGGGCAGCTTGCGCGTGGGGGTCTCGCGGCTGCGGTAGATGCTCCAGGTCATCAGGGCCGACAGCAGGCCCACCGGCACGTTGATATAGAAGATCCAGGGCCAGGAGATGTTGTCCGTGATCCAGCCGCCCAGCAGCGGGCCGACCACGGGGGCCACCAGGGTGGTCATCCCCCACAGCGCCAGGGCCACCCCGGCCTTGGCCGGGGGATAACTGGACAGCAGCAGCGTCTGCGACAGCGGGATCATGGGGCCGGCAACCAGGCCCTGGAGCACGCGGAACAGCACCAGCGTCTCCAGCGACGAGGCAAAGCCGCACAGCCAGGACGTCAGCACGAACAGCAGCACGCTCATGGTGAACAGGCGCACGGCGCCGAAGCGCTGGGTGAGCCAGCCCGTGAGCGGCACCGAGATGGCGTTGGCTACGCCAAAGCTGGTGATCACCCAGGTGCCCTGGCTGGGGCTGACGCCCACGTCGCCGGAAATCGCCGGAATGGCGACGTTGGCGATGGACGAGTCCAGCACGTTCATGAAGGTGGCCAGCGACAGGGCCAGCGTACCCAGGGCCAGCTGGGCGCCCTTGAGCGGGACCGGCCGTGCAGGCATGGCCGGCGGCGCCGAGGGGGCGACCGGCGGCGCCGGCTCCGGCACGGCGGTGGTAGAGGAAGTCATAGGCAGTCCGCGTAGGTTCTGGGAAGGCGGGGGAGCGATGCCTGCTTACCTGGACTGCATGGCCTGCGCGTCAACCGGCGCGGAGGCCACGGCGGCTGGCGCCTTGCCCTGGGCCCTGTCCTGCACCTCGGCCATGGCCACGGGCGGCAGCTCGGGCAACTGCTTGAGCGGTGCCACGTTCTGGCCCGCCACGATGTGGGCAATGCGCTCCTCGGCCTGCGGCAGCGCCATGTCGTATACGGAGGTCTGGGCCACGGGTGCGTTGCGCGTGGTCGTTGCCAGCACCTCGCCCTGCTGGTCTCGCACGTCCACCTTGACTTCCATGGACAGGCCCACGCGCAGCGGGTGCTGTGCCAGGTCTTCCGGCGCCAGCGCAATGCGCACGGGCACGCGCTGCACCACCTTGATCCAGTTGCCGGTGGCGTTCTGCGCGGGCAGCAGCGAGAAGGCCGCGCCCGTGCCGGCACCCATGCCCACCACGGTGCCGTGGTAGCTGATCTTGTCGCCGTAGACATCGGCCGTCAGCTCGGTCTTCTGGCCTATGCGCAGCTGGGCCAGCTGGCTTTCCTTGAAGTTGGCATCCACCCAGAGGTTGTGCAGGCCCACCACCGTCATCAGCGGCGCGCCCGAGGCCACGCGCTGGCCCAGCTGCACGCCGCGCTTGGCCACATAGCCTTCCACGGGCGAGACCAGGCGCGTGCGCTGCAGCGCCAGATAGGCTTCGCGCACCTTGGCGGAGGCGGCGATCACGCTGGGGTGCTCTTCGGCGCTGCTGCCCTTGGTCTGGGCTTCGGCAGCCGTCAGCTGCGCCTTGGCGGCGCGCACGGCGGCTTCGGCTGCCGAGGCGGCATTGCCGGCCGTGCGGGCCAGGGACTGGGCGTGGTCGAACTCCTCCTTGCCCACGGCGCCCGTGGCCAGCAGCGGGCGGCGGCGCTCCACATCCTCGCGGGCGCGGGCGGCATCGGCCTGCAGGCGGGCCAGATCGGCCTCGCGCTGGGCCACCTGGGCGACCAGGGGGGCATTGTTGGCGTACAGCGTGCGCACCTGGCGCACGGTCTGGGCCAGCTGCGACTCGGCCTGGGACAGGGCGACCAGGGCATCGGCCGAGTCCAGCTGCACCAGCAGCTGGCCGGGCTTGACGTAGTCGGTGTCGTCGGCGCCGATGCTGATCACCGTGCCGCCGATCTGCGGCGTGATCTGCACCACGTTGCCCGCCACATAGGCGTTGTCCGTGGTCTGGTAGTTGCGGGCCACCATCCAGTGCCAGCCGCCCCAGGCGACGGCGACCACCGCGACGGCGGCGGCGACGAGGGTCAGGCCCTTGCGGCGGCCCTGCGGATTGGCCACGGGCGAGGCTGCGGCCGGTGCGGCGGCAGGGCTGGGTGCTTGCTTGTTGGTGTCGGTCATGGTGTACGGCGCTTTGTTATCTGTGAATGTGGTTGTGCGGCCGGGGCAGGGAGCTGGCGGTCGGTCACGCTGGCTGGCGGTCTGCCCGGTGGAGGGTCAAGAGTGCGGTGGATTCCTGTGCGGGTTGCGATCTCAGTGCTGGCTGACCTGCACGGCATCCGTGCCATCGGTCCAGCCGCCGCCCAGGGCCTTCATCAGCGACACGCGCGTGTCCAGCGCGCGGGCACGCAGGTCCACGTCCAGGCGGCGCTGGGTGATCACCTGGGTCTCGGTGTTGAGCACCGTCACCTGGCTGGCCAGGCCGGCCTTGTAGCGCTGCACGGCAAAGTCGTAGGCGCGTTCGGCCTTCTCCAGCGACTCGGCCTGCAGCTGCTGTTGGCGCACCAGCGATTGCACGGAAGTGATGGCGTCGCCCGCTTCCTTGACCGCATCGAGCACCACGCCGTTGTACTGGGCAATGGCGGTGTCCAGATCGGCCTGCGTGCCGCGCAATTGGGCGCGCAGGCGCTTGCCGTCGAACAGGGGCAGGCGCAGCGCGGGCGTCACGCCCATCTGGCGCGAGCTGCCCTTGAACAGGTTGTCCAGCCCGACGGCATTGAGGCCGATAAAGGCCGTCAGGTTGATATCGGGATAGAAATCCGCCCGCGCGCTCTCTATGCCCTGCGTTGCCGACTCCACGCGCCAGCGTGCGGCCACCACGTCGGGGCGGCGGCCCAGCAGGTCTGCGCCCAACTGGCCGGGCATGGCCTGGATCTGCAGCGCGGCCAGACGGGGCGCCAGCTGCAGCTGCGCCTCGGGCGCCTGGCCGCAGAGCACGGCGATGGTGCGGCGCGCCAGCGTGATCTGCTCGTCCAGCATCTCGATCTGCGTGCCGACATCGGGCAAGCTGGCCTGGGCCTGGGTCAGCTCCACCTGGCTGTCCAGCCCGGCGCGCGTGCGCTGCTGGCTCAGCTCCAGCAGAGACTGGCGCTGGGTCAGCGTGCGGCCGGCCACCTCCTTCTGGGCAATCAGCCGGGCCAGCGCCACATAGCTGCGCGCCACCTGGGCGGCGAGCTGGTTGGCGGCGGCGGCGCTGTCGGCCTGGGCGGCACGGGCCTGGCCCAGGGCGGCCTGCAGGTCGGCGGCATGGCGGCCAAAGAAATCCGGTGTCCAGCTCAGGCCGGCCTGCAGGTTGCCGGTGTTGTAGGTATGGCCGGCAATGGGTGCGGGCACCAGGCCGTTGGCGCTGTAGTGCTGGCGCGTGGCGTCGACGCCGAGCGTGCCGCGGACATCGGTGGCCGTGCTGGTGGCCGTGGCCAGGGCGGCCGCCTTGTCGAAGCGGGCGCGGCTCATGGCCAGGCTGGGGCTGCCCTGCAGCGCCTGGGCGATCAGCGAATCCAGCTGGGCATCGCCCAGGGACTTCCACCAATCGGTGGCGGGCAGGCTGGTATTGGCGCCTGTCTCGGACTGGGCCGTCAGACCCAGGTCGGCGGCGCCCAGCCGGGCCAGCGGCTCATGGGCCGGGCCCTGGGAAGCACAACCGGCCAGGGCCAGCGCGGCGCACAGGGTGGCCGCTGCGGCGGCCACGCGGCGGGGCGCGGCGGACACGGAAACAAAGGAATTGGGCATGGTGGTCTGCCTGTTGGGGGTCAAGAATCAGGAAATCGGAAACCGGGGCGGAAAAAGGGGGCTGGCGCTGTCAGCCGACGGGCCTGGCAGGCGCAGGGGCCGGCGGCGCGGCTTCCGGCGCGCGCATCGCATCGCCATTGGCCAGCAGGCGGCGCAGCATGTCCAGCAGCTGGCGCGACTCGTCATGGCTGAAGCCGGCCATATGGGCATTCATCACGCTGGACAGCACCTGCGGCACCTTGGCCGCCATGGCGCGGCCTTCATCGGTCAGCACCAGCTTGACCACGCGCCGGTCCACCGTGGAGCGCTCGCGCCGCAGCATGCCCTTGGATTCGAGCCGGTCCAGCGCCCGCGTGATGGAGGCCGGATCCAGCCCCAGGTCACGCGCCATGCCGGCATTCGTGGCGTCGCTGCACAGCAGCAGCTTGTACAGCGGCAGCCACTGCACATAGGTCAGCTCATGCTCGGCCAACTGCGCATCGGCCTGCTGGAGGATGGAGCTGAGCACCTTGCGCATGAGGAACCCCACGCTCTCGAAGGGCGTGTAGCTGCCAGGGCTGTAGAAGTCCGAGGGCTGCAGGCCGTTGGGCAGGGGAGGCTGGGTCATGGTGTCTGCGGGTGAAATAATTGACTGCGCAATGATTGTTGCGGCAATTATTGCAGAAACACCGGTTGACCGTGTGACGCGAGGGTGCCGGGGACAAGGGAAGGGTTATCGGGGGCATGCAGTCGTTATAGCGGTGGAGACCTTGTTGCGGAGCACGGGGGACAGGCTCTCTCATTGCGGAGCGTGGCTATCGGAGCGATGCACTCCTTCCACGGGAAGACGGCAGTAGTTCTCTTTAAAGTGAAGTTTCGGGAACTCTGTCGCTGTTGGTGTGGTGATGGAGTGCAGATGCTCTGTAAGATGAGCGCGAACCAGAGCATTCGCTCAACTTCCGGCTGGCGCGGCATAGGAAAATCACAGTGCTTGATTGGATCGCGTTGATCCCGATTTATTGACTTTGTTTATTGTTTTTGGGGGATTAGTGAAAATTTCGTCGTTCGTCAAGATTTCCGTGTTTTTTCTGTGTTTTCTGACATTTATTCACTCGGTGTCTGCAGCAGTTCCTCGTAGCTTCTTTTATAGAGGATGGTTGAATAATCTGGGCGCTGCAAAAGACTATTCGACCCCTGAGGGTTACTGCGCCGACTATGCGGCAATGCGAGCCGGAGATCCACTGGATGACTACAACTTCATAAATCATAAAGTGATCGAGGTTGGTGATACGGCTGAGTGCTGGGGCTGGGTTCGTTCAAAAAGGGGGAGTGATATATATAATCAATATAATTATGTGGGAATGAGTATTATTAGATTTTGTCCTGAAAATTCCAAAAGTAATATTTATGGAACCTGCGATTGTAACTACGGAAGCATTGAGCTGAATAACCGTTGTGAAGCTGCTTCGGTTGATATGGGGCGCATGTGTCGCATCAGTGGATACAGAACCCCGTATCCTGTTATTTTGCCGATTGCTCAAAAGTACATGAACGAGGTTGATTACTTTGATGCAGGGGTGAATCCGCTATCCATCGAGAGGACCTACCTGCATCGCCGGCGGCAGAATGAATCGCTGATGGGGGCGGGATGGTCTCATTCCTACGCGGTAAGACTTGAGCATGTAAAGAATTCGCAAGGCATTTCGAAAAAGGCCCAAATTAACTTTGGTGATGGCAGCTATCTTTGGTTTGATTGGGTCAATGGGGCGTGGGTGGCAAGAAATGGATCAAGTAGTCTGACGCAGGTGGGTCATGGCTGGATTTTGAATGATTTGCAGAATGGAGATATAAGAAATTTTGATGAATCAGGAAAGCTTCTAAGGCATGAGCGGCGAAATGGCTGGTTTATTGAGTATGAGTATGATGCAGGCGATAGAATCGCCGAAGTACGCAATGGCTTTGGTAGAAGGCTCAACTTTGTTTATGGCTCACAGGGCAAGCTCCAGGATATCGACGTCGATGGCGTGCGCGAAGTTGGATTTGAGTATGATGCCATGGGTAATTTGCAGAAGGTAATTTACAAAGATGGATCAACGATAGGCTATAAATATGAGGACCTTAGATATCCTCATTTTTTGACCGGTGTTACTGACGAAAATAATAATAGATTGTCCACATTTAAATACAATGCAGATGGGCAAGTGATAGACACTGAGCGTGCGAATGGGGTGGCTAAATATCAAATTGGATATCCTTCGCAAGATTATGGGGAAACTCAGGTGATAGATCCGTTGGGGCGTCAACGTTTCTATAGGTATAAAAATGCTTTTGGTGTTCTGGAAGTCACTTCCAGTAGTGCGCCGGGTGTGAGTGGGGAACTAGATGCTGCCAGTCGTATTCAAGGCTCTTCTGGATTGCGTGAATCGGAGACTGATTTCAAGGGTGCCAAGAAAACATTTGGCTGGGATCATGGGCGACGCCTGCTGACGAGTGTGACAGAGGCGGTAGGAACGCCTCAGGAACGTACTGCCAACATGGAATGGCATCCTCAATGGAGCTTGCCTTCGAGAATAGTTGAGTCGGGGCGCCAGGCCAGCTACACCTACGACGCGAAGGGACGTCTATTGAGTTTGGCCGTCGGAGATGTGGGTGCAGCCGACAACTCTGCTCCAGGCTGGCAGTGGTCTTATGCTGCGTCTGGCCTGGTGGCCTCGGAAACCGCCCCTAACGGTGCCACCTCCAGCTTTGCCTACGATGGTTTTGGGAATCTTTCGAGCACGAAAAATGCTTTAGGGCATTTGGATCATTTTATTCATGGGGCTGGAGGTCGACTGCAATCGCATACTGCCACTACGGGGCTGGCTAGCAGTTTTGAGTATGATTTGCGCGGGCGCCTCATTCGTCTGCAACGTGATGGTGAAGTATCGCTGTATAGGTATCTTCCGTCCGGACAAATGCAAGGTTTGACCGCTTCCAATGGGCATCAGGTCAGCTATATATATGACAATGCCCAACGCTTGATTGGCTGGAATGATAATCGCGGTAACTCTGCTTCATACATCCTGGATAATATGGGAAATCGCTTGGATGAAATTGTTCGAGATGCCGGAAATCAACCAGCGTGGGTGGTGAAACGCACCATCAATAGTCTCAACCGTATTCAACGCCTCACTATCGGCGAAGTGGCGACAGAATTTGGCTATGACGCCAATGGCGACCTGATCAGCAGTGTACGGCCGGCCAACGGGTCAAGCCGTGGCACCAGCATAGGTCTTGACCCCTTGCGGCGAGTCGGCGCTATCACCAACGAAGACAACGCCAGCGCATCGCTGTCATACAACGCCCTGGACGCAGTCACATCCGCCCAGGACTTCAAAGGCGTCACCACCACCTACACCCGAGACGCCCTGGGCAACGCCAAGGCCGAAGCCACCCCCGACGCCGGCAACATCACCGCTACCTATGACGCCCTGGGCCTGATCGCGACCGCCAAGGACGCCGCAGGCCGCACCCTGACCGTGCAGCGCGACGCCCTGGGCCGTCCCACCCAGCTCCAGTACGGCAGCACCACAACCTCCACGCTGCGCTATGACCTGGCCGGCACCACCTACAACGGCCCCGGCGCCCCCAAGGCCAGCACGGGCCACCTCAGCGAAATCCAGGACCCCGGCGTCACCACCCAGTACCAGCGCGACATCCTGGGCCGGGTGCTGCGCAAGAGCCAGATCCTTGCCAATGGCGACACCAAGTCGCTGATCCACTCCTATGTACCTGCCGGGCAGGGCGGAGGCGGAGAACTGCAAAGCATCACCTACCCCAGCGGCAGGCAGGCCACCTACCTGTATGACAGCACAGGCCAGATCACGGGCCTGCAGTGGAACGGCCAGCCCCTGGTCACCGGCCTGGCCTGGAGCCCGCTGGGGCAGCCCACGGCCTGGCGATGGACGGGCTTTGCGCAGCAGCCCGGCGCCACGGCCACCCTGGCCGAGCAGCGCAGCTACAACACGGCAGGCCAACTGGCCAGCAGCCAACTGCTGAACCTGACCTGGGATGCTGCGGGCCGCATCAGCCTGATCCAGCAGCAGCACATGCTGCCGGGTACGGCCGCAGCCCAGCAGGCCAAGCTGTCCAGCGCCTTCAGCTATGACGCCGTGGGACGCCTGACGGCCAGCGCGCACAGCGCCCCTGCGGGCCTGGCACTGCCCACTGGCTGGAGCCTGGCCGACACCATCGAGCTCAGCGCCTCCGGCTATGCCTGGGATGGCAATGGCAATCGCACGGAGGTGCACTACACCAACGCCTTGGCATCGGGCACCTCCACGCTCAAGCGCAACTACCAGACTGCGGCGGGCACTAACCGCCTGCAAAGCTATGCCCAGACGCTGCAGCGCCCGGGCAGCGTGGCGCAGAACAGCAACGTGACCTTCAGCTACGACGCTGCGGGCGCCCTGGTCAAGAAGGGAGACAACCACCTGCACTACGGCGCAGATGGCCGCATCGCCAAGGCCGGCGAATACGCGGACGCTGCCGACGCAAGAGCCGTCAGCTACGTCTACAACGCCCTGGGCCAGCGCGTGTTCAAAAGCGATGCGCGCGGCGCAGGTCAACCGACCACGCTGCAGACCCTGTACGCCGAAGACGGCATAGGCAGCACCGTGCTGGGCCAGTACGCCAACCAACGCAGCGCCAACAGCGCAGCTCCGGCAGGCCAGAGCGACAGCACGGAAATCATCTACCTGCCCACGGCCAGCGGCCCCATGCCCATTGCGGCAGAAATCAACGGCCGCCTGTACGCCATCCACACGGACCACCTGAACACCCCCAGGCGGCTGACCAACCAGCAGGGACAGGTGGCCTGGCAATGGCTGATCTCGGGGTTCGGGGAAGTGCGTCCCACCACGGGCGACCGTGGCTACGGCCAGACGGTCAGCGGCCCCAGCTATGCGCAGGCGGTGAAGTTCGACCTGCGGTATCCGGGGCAGGTGTTTGATGAAGAGACGGGGCTGTCGTACAACCTGCACAGGTACTACGATGCGGCGACGGGTCGGTATATGCAGGCGGACCCGATCGGGTTGGAGGGTGGGTGGAATCGGTTTGGGTATGTGGGTGGAAATCCATTGAATTTCATTGACCCTAAGGGGCTTGAGGCTCAAATATGTACTTATCCTGGGTTTAATAACGACTGGCCTCATGTATTTACTTGTGTTAATGGTAATTGCGCTGGGTGGTATCCATCGGGGTATAGCGGGGCAAAACCAAAAGGGCCATGGGCAGCAATGATGAATAGCAATGGTGCGTATGTTGATGACAGCGATATTGTGGATAAAAGTTACTGTGGTAAAGTTGCTGGCTGTGATGAAAAATATATTGACCAATGTGTTCTGGATTGTAGGTCTGGTGGGAATAAGCCGAGTAAATATAATCTATTTAATGAAAATTGCATGAGCACTGCGCAGCAGTGTGTGCAGAAGTGCGTTGTTAATTCTTGTAAGGCGAAAATATGGAATTTTTTAAGATAATGAAATTACTGAATAAAAAATTCTATATGATTTTGTTGTTTTTTGTGGGGTTGATTTTCTCTGGTGCGATATTTATCTCTACGTACCCCTCTCCTAGAGATATTTTGGATAAAATCGAAGAATTTATTTCCAATCCGGAGCAATGTGCTTCAAGTAATTCAGATTTCTCAAAAGCCGCAAAATCTATTGCTTGGGATAGTGAAGCAATGATCATTGTCGAAGAGGTAAATGCAATGCCAAAAAAGATGGTTTATTCGATGCGTTATCGTAAAAGTGGCGTGAAAATAGCGGACTTGATGTATAGATTAGATGCAGGATGTGCAGGTATTACCTTGGTACCTGCGGCTCGAGTGGATTAGTCACACGCAGCATCTGAACATGCCCCTGCAGCAGGGTAGCCGGCTGATCTCGGGATTTGACGAAGTGCGGCCCACCACGGGCGCCCGTGGCTACGGCCGAACCGTCAGGGCCCCAGCTATGCGCAGGCGGTGAAGTTCGACCTGCGGTATCCGGGGCAGGTGTTTGATGAAGAGACGGGGCTGTCGTACAACCTGCACAGGTACTACGATGCGGCGACGGGTCGGTATATGCAGGCGGACCCGATCGGGTTGGAGGGTGGGTGGAATCGGTTTGGGTATGTGAGTGGAAATCCATTGAATTTCATTGATCCCGAAGGATTGGTATTTCTTGACCTAACGACGTTTGAAGGTGCAAAGCACAAAACCACTCTCGATCAAGCTGTGCAGGCAGGTGCGTGGACTAGGCTTGTCACCATGCCGGCAATAGCAGCTGCACTTTCACCTTCGACAGTAGGTTTGGCTGGTTCTGCCTTAACTCCCTCGTGTTCCTCTGCTGCGAACTGGTACATGCTAGGAGCTGACGCTGATGTTGCGTGGCTTAATCTCAGTCTTCGGGAGAAATTGCTTTATGAAATAGGTCAAAAAACCACGGCATCCTACGCGAAATACTCATCACTAGACCCAGTTGCTCGTGGTGCATCATTAGTTGCAGATATTGGATGGCGGCGGGCATTAACCCCTGAAATTGGAGGAATTGGTTTGAGACTTGGATCAACATTTGGTACGGGACCTACGCCTTTATTTAGATGGTTATTTCCAAGAATTATTGGTGGTGCAGGCTTGTCTTCGACGTTGACAAGTGATGGAGAGCAGTGCAGCTGCCGGAGGTGATTAGATGACGGGATTTACTATTTTCTATGGCTGTTTATATTTGTTTTTTGGAATTTGGATTTATAGAATATTTTCGCCTGCTTGGCCTTGGTGGGGTGCGAGTCTGATGGGGCTGATTTGTGTTGTTGCCTTGCATTTCTCTTTGGCTCTATTTGGGCATCTTTCGATGCTGCATCATCAATCAAAAAAGCGGAAAAAATTGGAGAAAGAAGAAAAATCATCAATTAACCCTGATTGAATCTTTCAAAAAAATCTGTAGCCTACGTCAGCTGCGATAGCCGTGGAGTACTCGAGTTGAATCTCCAACTTGGATACCGCCGCCCTTCGGGAACACGGCCGCTCCTCACCAACCAAGCCCTGTATGCCGAAGACGGCATAGGCAGCACCGTGCTGGGCCAGTACGCCAACCAGCGCAGCGCCAATAGCGCAGCGCCAGCAGGCCAGAGCGACAGCACGGAAATCATCTACCTGCCCACGGCCAGCGGCCCCATGCCTATTGCGGCAGAGATCAACGGGCGCCTGTACGCCATTCACACGGACCACCTGAACACCCCCAGGCGCGTGACCAACCAGCAGGGGCAGGTGGCCTGGCAATGGCTGATCTCAGGGTTTGGCGAAGTGCGGCCCACCACGGGCGACCGTGGCTACGGCCAGACCGTCAGCGGCCCCAGCTATGCGCAGGCGGTGAAGTTCGACCTGCGGTATCCGGGGCAGGTGTTTGATGAAGAGACGGGGCTGTCGTACAACCTGCATCGGTACTACGATGCGACGACGGGAAGATACATCCAGGCGGACCCGATCGGGCTGGAGGGTGGGTGGAATCGGTTTGGGTATGTAGCTAACAACCCGCTAAACGACGTGGACCCGCAAGGCCTGCACCCCGTGCTGGCAAGAATGCAAGGCCTGTACTACCGGTACGGTCCGGCGATCACGGAGTTCATTGCCGGGGCGTCGGGGGTCAACGGGGCGTTGGCATCGCCTGCGGCGATCAGCCCGCTGGTGGCGCAGATTCCGACGGGTGTTTCTAGGATGCTGCCGATTGCGCGGGGGATCTCTGGGGGTGTGGAGTCGGGGGCGTTTTGTGCAGCAAAAGGTGGAATACAAGAAACTGCCAAGATTGGAGACTTATTCGCAACTCATGGACAGACAATGAGTAATAGGCAGTTAGATAGATTGATTAAAGATATTCGGGTTAATGGAATATCTAATCCGTTGGTGGTGACTGCGCATGATGGGCGGTTGTATATTCTGGATGGTCATCATCGAGCGTTGGCGGCTCCTAGGGCTGGAGTTTTAGATGTTCCGATAAAAAGGGTGGATTTGCCATACGGTGCTTACAGAGGACCCGCAGATCTTGAATTCACATGGGGAGGTTATTAAAAATGGAACTAAGAAAAATCAATGAAATCATCATTTCTAGTAGAAATATTTTATTTAATAATAGGGTGAATGATACAGTTATTTCTTCATTGGAAGAGGTGTTGAGCTGCTGGCGAGAAATTGAGGTGGATAGTTCGCGTAATATATTGAAATACTGCATTGGTGAGGCTTTGCAGCAGATTAAACAATCTAAATTAACTAGTGCTGGGCGTGTGTTGAATTTAATTCATAACTTGCCTTTGTCATTGGAGGGTTTAAATAATTGGGATTTGGACTATTTTATCTCTATGGAACTGCCGAATTTTCTAGAGCATTTTGAAGAAATACATAATTCCAGAGATATCTCTCTTTATGTGTTTCAACAAATTTCCAATCAGTATTTCAACAGTGCTTTATTGAATAGATAGAATTCTTCTCTGAAAATCGATTGGATTTTAATGCTTGGCCAAGCCGCAGGAGCAGGAGCAGGAGCAGGTGCAGGTGGCTTGGCAATGGCTGATCTCAGGCTTTGGTGAAGTGCGGCCCACCACGGGCGCCTGGGGCTAAGGCCAGACGGTCAGCGGCTTCAGCTATGCGCAGACGACTAGGTTCGACCTGCGGTATCCGAGCTTTGACCGTTACAACAACTATCGTGCCTTGCCAAAAACGACCAGCACAACCGCTGCCCTCGTTTCGACTTGGGCAATGGTGTTCTTCATGATGCGGATGGCAGTGTCTTCATTGAAGCCTCCAGATCCGCAACCGATGAGGGGAAAGGCTACGGATTTGAAGCCGTGATCGTTGACAAGTTGCAGGGCCGAGTGGATGGACCTCTCAATGGAGAGTTCTGACGCCCTCCAAAGAAGATTGATGCCCGCCACGTGGATGATGCCTTTGAAAGGCAGTCTGCCGGCAGATGTCAGTACGGCATCGCCCAGAGGAATGGGGCCGGCCCGCGCAACCTCCAGGAATGGCTGCAGTCCCCCCTTGCGCTTGATTGCGCTGGACACGCCTTGGGGGATCAACAGCCACCAGGGAATGATGTTTCTATTCCATGAGTTGACGATGACTTCAACGTCCTGGTCCAGAAGGTCGCCGTTGACTATGCGGATATTCATTGAGTGAGGGGCGATGCTCGCAGGTGCGGAAACTGCACAGTATCTCGCGCCTCGCGTCACCCCAACGCTCACTTGTCTTGAGCCACCGCATGCCCTTTCTCCAGTCTGGTCACGGCCTCGCGGTAAGCCGGACTGGCACGCAGCTGCTGGTAACGCTCCAGGCCGCGCTGGTATTCGGTGGAGCGGACATCGATCTCGCGGTCCGAGACATAGGTGAGTCCGGCGCGGTGCCACATTTCCAGGTCGGCCAGCACCTGGGCGCGGCTGAGGTCGGTAGGGGCAGCAGTGGAGGAGGGCGTGGCGTCCTGGGCGAGGGCGGTGCCGGCCAGGCCCAGGCTGAGGGCGGTCAGGGCGATGAAGCGGGTGAAGTCGGAAGTGCGCATGGGGAACCTTTCAGGTGAAGCGAAGTGATGAGGGCTTCATGGTCCCGCCGCCGCCCTGGCTGGCACAGCCGTTTGCGACGCACTGCAGCATGGCGGGAGCCAATGGCTGTTGGGTTTCGTGAAATGTCAGGAGGGCAGGCGCGGCCATCCGAGGAGCGCCGCCAGCCATGGAAATGCTTTGATCAGCCTGTGTGCGGCAGATTATTTCCACTTGCTCCAATAAATCGGCATAAACATCTGTCAAATGGCTGGTGGAAGCATGAATCGGCAGCAAATTCCAGCGGCACAGGCCGACAATCGCCGCTCTCCATGTCTTCATCCATTCCACTTTCCCCCGCTGCCGTTTCGGCAGATTCCGTCTCCCGCAGTTCCGAGGCCTTTCGCGGCTTCAGGGATGCGATTCCCGTGATGCTGGGCTTCGTGCCCTTTGCCCTGGTGCTGGGCGCGCAGGCCGTGCAAAAGGGGCTGGCACCGCTGGAAGTTCCTCTCATGACCGGGATGAACTTCGGCGGCGGCTCGGAGTTCACGGCCATACGGCTGTGGACCTCGCCGCCGCATGTGCTGCTGATCGTCGCCATGTCGTTCCTGGTCAATTGCCGGCACATCCTGATGGGTGCGGCGCTGGCGCCCTATCTGCGCCATCTGCCCAGGCGCCGTGCCTTGCCTGCCCTGTTCTTCATGTGCGACGAAAGCTGGGCGTTGGCCCTGGCAGACGCCCAGCGCAGTGCCTCGCGGCGCGTGAGCCTGCCTTACTACATGGGCGTGTCGGCAGGCCTGTACATGGCCTGGGTGTCGTGCACGGCGGCCGGTGCCTTTCTGGGGCCGCGCATTGGCGACCTGGAGCAGTACGGCTTCGACATGGCGTTCACCGCCGTGTTTCTGGTGCTGCTGCGCGGCATGTGGAAGGGCGTCAGACCTTGCCGGCCCTGGCTGGTGAGCCTGCTGACGGCGGCTGTGGTCTACAAGCTGGTGCCTGGCGCCTGGTATGTGGCGGCCGGCGCTGTTTCGGGCCTGATCTGCGCGGCCTTGCTGGCGCCCAGGAGCTGAGCGATGGAAGCCACAACCGTGCTGACGCTGGTGCTCATGGCGTGCAGCACGTATTTCACGCGGGTGATCGGCTACCTGCTGCTGCGCGGGCGCACGCTGAGCCCGCGCATGCAGTACGTGATGGAAAGCCTGCCGGGCTGCGTGCTGATCTCGGTGATTGCCCCGGCGTTTGTGTCCGAGCGTCCGGCCGATCTGCTGGCCCTGGTGGTGACGCTGGTGGCGGCCAGCCGGCTGCCCATTCTGCCGACGGTGCTGATCGGCATTGCGTCGGCGGGTGCGCTGCGGCACTGGCTGGGGTGATGGCGGCCGGGGGTGGGGTGTTTTGGGCCTTCAGTTCGCCCGCCAGTGGTCGATGTAGGGGGCATGCAAGTCTCATCCTCCACCTCGGCTTCCGCCTCGGGAGCCGCTTCATCCTCCGGCGGCAATGACATCGCTGCGTTGCAGCGCAAGCTCAAGGAGCTGCAGCAGGCGCTCAAGGAAGTGGCCTCCGAGAACATCGACGCCAAGGCCAAGCAACAGAAGTCCAAGCTGCTGCAGACGCAGATCATGATGGTGCAAAACCAGATCGAGGCGCTGATGCGCGCCAGGCAGCAGGCCCAGCTCGACAAGCAGCGCGAGCAGCAGCAGGCGGCCGCCGAGGCGTCATCGCAATCCCCATCGAAGGGCGGCAAGGCGCCCGGGCTGGGCGGCGTGGTCGACGTCTACGTCTGATCCAGTGAGATGGCCCGTGTTTTCACGGGCCGTTTTTCAAGGTATTAAATGTAACTTACATGAGAATGCTGTTCGGACTTTGAGAGGGTTGGCTCTGCAACACGGATGGGGAAGGGGGCTTGCCTGCGGGGCGGTAGCCGCGAGCGTCGCAACTCCTATGGAACTTATTGATTTTTGACTCTCAAGAAACCGGCGGTTGCTACCGATAAGGCAAGCAATGTGACTGCCGGGATGCGATAGCGATGGCCTATACCGATGGCGTCACGGGGACAGAGGGATCTGCGATGAAAAAACTCGGCGATGTGCGTATCGGTACCCGGCTTACCGGTGTTTTTCTTGTTCTGCTGATCTGCCTGATGGCCGTGGGCGCCGTCGGCGCAAGGGCGCTGGGCCATGTGTTCTCGGGCACGCAGACCATGTACCAGGACCGCGTGGTTCCGCTCAAGCAGCTCAAGCAGATTGCGGACGCCTACGCCGTCAACGTCATAGATACGGTCAACAAGGCGAATGCCGGCCTGATCACGGCGCAGGAGGCAGCGGCGAGCATTTCCGGCACGCTGCCCGCGATCGACGCGGCCTGGCGCAGCTATTCGTCCACACAGCTGACCTCGCAGGAGGCCGTGCTGGCCAGCCAGGCGCAGGCGCTGTTCGCACCTGCCAACCAGAGCATCGACCGGCTGCTGCAGCGGCTCAAGACGCTGGATGGAAAAAGGGCCGGCAGCCTGGACGAGTTCGATGGCGCGCTGTATGCCAGCGTAGACCCCATCAGCGCCAAGATCGGCGAACTGGTGGAGCTGCAGCTCAAGGCATCCGAGGATGTGTATGCGGACTCCCGCCAGGTCCTGGCGCAGTCGCAGATGCTGATCTACGGCTTTGTCGCGGCCGCTGTCATCCTCGCCGTGGCGCTGGGCTATGTGGTCACGCGCTCCATCACCGTTCCCCTGAAGTCCGCCGTGGAGGTGGCCCGGCACATCGAGCAGGGCGATCTGGCTTCCGAGATCCAGGCCACGGGGCGCGACGAAGTCGGCGACCTGCTGCGCTCCATGAGTGCCATGCGCGAATCGCTGGCCAGCATCGTTGGCGATGTGCGGCGCGGGGTGGAGTCGGTGACCACGGCATCCAGCCAGATCGCCGCAGGCAACCAGGACCTGAGCAGCCGCACCGAACACCAGGCCTCCAGCCTGCAGGAGACGGCGGCCTCCATGGAGCAGCTGGCAGGCAATGTGGGCCAGAGTTCGGAGAATGCGCGGCAGGCCAGCGCCCTGGCCGTGCGTGCCAAGGAGGTGGCGGGCGTGGGCGGTGGCGCTGTCGCCAGGGTCGTGGGCACCATGGACGAAATCTCGGCCAGCAGCGGAAAGATTGCCGAGATCACGGGCGTCATCGATTCCATCGCCTTCCAGACGAATATCCTGGCGCTCAACGCAGCGGTGGAGGCCGCGCGGGCGGGCGAGCAGGGCAGGGGGTTTGCCGTGGTGGCCGGAGAAGTGCGCTCCCTGGCCCAGCGCAGCGCCGCAGCGGCGCGTGAAATCAAGGCGTTGATCACGGCCTCCACCGAGACGGTGCGAATGGGCGGCAACCAGGTCCGGGAAGCCGGCAAGGCCATGGACGCCATCGAATCCCAGGTGCGCGAGGTGGCGTCGTTGATCGAGGCCATCTCGGCAGCCAGCGTGGAGCAAAGCGGCGGCCTGGGACAGATCAGCGAGGCGGTCTCCCAGATGGACCAGGTCACGCAGCAAAACGCTGCCCTGGTGGAAGAGTCTGCCGCCGCAGCTGCCAGCCTGGAGCGACAGGCCCGCGTGCTGGCCCAGGCGGTGGCCACGTTCAGGATCAGCGAGTTCAAGGAGATCGGCATGGCGCCCGCCGGCAGGGCATTGGCCGCTGCCTGAAGCGGGCAAGGCAAGAGCGCGGACAGGGCGCTCTTGCCTTCTTTCTGATCAATTCAATGTAACTTACATAAATCAATTTTCAGATCAGAAATAAGGAAAGCCACCGTTTTCCGGCGGCGGCTTGTCAAGGGCTGGGGGTCACCCCGCGCTGTTGCGGCCTTGCCAGCGCTCGGCGGGCTTGGTGTACATGGCGGCAATCTGCGATTCAAACCGCGCCATGAGGTTGTTGCGCTTGAGCTTGAGGGTGGGCGTCATCAGCCCGTTCTCAATGGTCCAGGGCTCCAGTTCCAGGTGCACGGCACGGGGGACCGCATAGCGGGCAAAACTGGCCACCTGTTTCTCGATGCGGGCCAGCGCTTCACGCTCGGCGGCGGCGTGGTTCAGGCTCTTGGGATCTTCGGGGTCCAGGCCCAGGCGCTGGGCCATGGCCTGCCATTCACCACGCTCGATGACGGCCACGGCGGCGATGAAGGGGCGGTCTTCGCCCACGACAAAGACCTGGGTGAAGAACGGGTCGCCGGTGATGGCCAGCTCCAGGTCGGCCGGTGGAATCTTCTCGCCGGTGGAGGTGACGATGATTTCCTTGATGCGGCCCTGGATGCGCACGCGCCCATCCTCGATCACGGCCTGGTCGCCGGTGCGCAGCCAGCCGTCGTCTGTGAAGGTCTTGGCGGTGTCTTCGGGGCGTTGCCAGTAGCCTCGCATCACGCAGGGCCCGCGCACCTGCAGTTCCCGATTCTCGCCAATGCGCACTTCCACGCCCGGCAGGGCGCGGCCCACGGTGGCCGGGTGGTTGTCCTCCAGCGTGTTGGCACAGACCACGGGCGAGGTCTCGGTCATTCCGTAGCCCTGGATCAGCGGCAGGCCCAGGCCGAGAAAACAGCGCGCAATCGTGGGCGACAGCGGTGCGCCACCGCTCACGGCCACGCGCACACGCCCGCCAAACTGGGCCAGCAGCGGCTTGGCCACCAGATGGTTGAGCACGGGCCAGGGCAGCCATTGCATCCAGCCCGGCACGTCGGGCTGGGGCGCCTGCGCATCGGCAATGCCTTGTGTTTCACAAAAGCGTTGCCAGCCCCTGGCCTGGGCCAGTTCGAACAGCTGGGCCTTGAGCTGGGCACGGGCCAGCGCCTCCATGACCTTGGCGTGCACGCGCTCGTAGATGCGCGGCACGGAGACCAGCACCGTGGGACGCTGGGTCTTGAGATCCTCGGCCAGCTGGGCCACGGAGCGCGCATAGGCCACGCAGGCACCCACGGCCATCGCCAGGTAGTAGCCTGCCGTGCGCTCGAAGGTGTGCGACAGCGGCAGGAAGGACAGGAAAACATCATCGCTGCGCGGCTGCAGCCGCTGCATCACGGCCTGTACGTTGGAGACCACGTTGCGGTGCGTGAGCATCACGCCCTTGGGCTTGCCCGTGGTGCCCGAGGTGTAGACGACGGCGGCCAGGTCCTCGGCAGAGGGAGGCGGGGGCAGGGGGACTGCGCCGCCTTCAGCCAGCCATTGGGCCAGCGGTTGCACGGGGATCTGGCGCAGGGCCTCCAGTGCAGCGGCATCGCCTTCGGTGTCAGGCTCTGCGGCCCGGGAAGCCGGCTTGGCCGATGCCACGACCACCTTGCGCAGCGCGGGCAGGGCCTGGCCCGTGGCGCAGATCTTGTCCCAGGTGGATTGCTGTGCCACGAACAGCATGGACACCTGGGCATTGGCCAGGATGTAGGCAATGCTGCCTGCGTTGTCTATGGAATGCAGGGGCACCGGCACATGGCCGCAGCGCAGGCTGGCCAGGTCGATGGACATGGCATCCAGCCCGTTGGGCAAAAGAATGGCAATGCGCGAGCCCGGTGCCAGTTCCTGAGCAGCCAGGGCCTGCGCCCACCGGGCCACGCGCTCGCCGGTCTGCGCCCAGTTCAGGGACTTCCAGCTGCGCGCATCCTCGTCATAGGCCCGATAGGCCTCGCCTGCGGGCGTCTGCTGCACGCGCAGGGCCAGCATTTCCACCAGGGTGGCGGCCGTGGCCATGCTGGCATCGGCAGGCAGGCTCATGGCCAGGGAAGGGGCGCGGGCTGGATCTTGGATGCTCATGCGAAGAGGTGCGGACCGAAGTGGATGGTGCCGCTGATGATAGCTGCCGGTTACCGCAGGCCCCGGCGTCAGCTTCGGACATGTGCGGAGTTGGCGGCGAGGTTTATGCTGCACTGCAGCGTTCTCGGGCGATGCGCCTGAAGCGAACCAGGAGCCGCATGCCCGCCTACGTCGCCACTGTTGCCCAGCCAGCCAAGGTTCAGATGAACCCGAGTTCAGGACGCTGCAGCCAGACCGTTCCTGAAGTGCTGACGCATGGCCTGCGCGGCGGCCGCGCCATCGCGGCGCAGCAGGGCCTGCATGACGGTCTCGTGCTCGGCCAGCGAGTCCTCGATGCGGCCCTGCTTGAACAGCGACTTGTGGCGGTTGAGCTTCATGACCTTGCGCAGGTCGGCCACCAGCTGGTTGCGCCAGCGGTTGTCGGCGATCTGCAGCAGCTGCATGTGAAAGCTCTCGTTGAGCTCGAAGAAGCGGTCTGCATCGCGCATCTGCGCCTTGAGTTCCTCATGGGTCTGCTGCAGGGCGGCAAGTTCCTCATCGCTGCCCGATTCGGCCACGACCTGCACGGCATCGGATTCCAGCAGGCTCAGCAGGTGATAGACATCGGCAATGTCCTTGGACGACACCTCGGTCACATAGGCGCCACGGCGCACCTTCATGGTCACCAGGCCCTCGGCGGCCAGCACCTTCAGCGCCTCGCGCAGCGGGGTACGGCTGATGCCGTATTCCTCGGCAATCTTCAGTTCGTCGATCCAGTCACCAGGCGCCAGTTCGTGCGCGAAGATGCGCAGGCGCAGCTTCTCTGCCACCTGTTCGTAGAGCGCGCGGGGAGTGAGGGTGTTTGTCGACATGTGGCCCGGATTGTATCGGCAAAGATATTTTGAATGAATAATTATGAATGATGTAAACTGCGGCAGCTCTGGGGCATGCCCTCAAGGGCACCTGTCATTCACGAGCCTGAGAACATGAGACAAGACCATCCGACAGCGCAGAACGGCCAGGAATTTGCAACTGCCGGCCTGCAGAAATGGGCCCAGGCGGCCGCCAAGGCCGCTCCAGGGGGCGACATCCAGGCACTGCACTGGACCACGCCCGACGGCATCGACGTCAAGCCGCTATACACGGCGGCCGACACGGCGGATCTGCCCCATACGGATAGCCTGCCAGGCTTCGAGCCCTACATCCGCGGCCCGCAGGCCACCATGTACGCGGGCCGGCCCTGGACCATTCGCCAGTACGCGGGCTTTTCCACGGCCGAGGAGTCCAACGCCTTCTACCGCAAGGCGCTGGCCGCCGGCGGGCAGGGCGTGTCGGTGGCGTTCGACCTGGCCACGCACCGGGGCTACGACAGCGACCATCCGCGTGTGACGGGCGACGTGGGCAAGGCCGGCGTGGCCATCGATTCGGTCGAGGACATGAAGGTGCTGTTCGACCAGATCCCGCTGGACAAGATCAGCGTGTCCATGACCATGAACGGCGCCGTGCTGCCCGTGCTGGCCGGCTACGTGGTGGCGGCCGAGGAGCAGGGCGTGGCCCAGGACCAGCTGTCGGGGACCATACAGAACGACATCCTCAAGGAGTTCATGGTCCGCAACACGTATATCTACCCGCCCCAGCCGTCGATGCGCATCATCGGCGACATCATCGAGTACACGAGCAAGAACATGCCCAAGTTCAACTCGATCTCGATCTCGGGCTATCACATGCAGGAAGCGGGCGCCAACCAGGCGCTGGAACTGGCCTTCACGCTGGCCGACGGCAAGGAGTACGTCAAGACCGCAACGGCCAAGGGCATGGATGTGGACGATTTCGCGGGCCGGCTGTCCTTCTTCTGGGCCATCGGCATGAATTTCTACCTGGAAATCGCCAAGATGCGCGCGGCCCGCCTGCTGTGGTGCCGCATCATGAAGGGTTTTGGCGCCAAGAAGGCCAAGAGCCTGATGCTGCGCACGCACTGCCAGACCTCCGGCTGGTCGCTGACCGAGCAGGACCCCTACAACAACGTGGTTCGCACGACCATCGAGGCCATGGCCGCCGTCTTCGGCGGCACGCAGAGCCTGCACACCAACAGCTTTGACGAAGCCATCGCGCTGCCCACCGAGTTCTCGGCCCGCATTGCGCGCAACACGCAGCTGATCATCCAGGAAGAGACCCACATCACCAATGTGATCGACCCCTGGGCCGGCAGCTACATGATGGAGAAGCTGACCCAGGACATGGCCGACGCCGCCTGGAAGATCATCGAGGAGGTCGAGGCCATGGGCGGCATGACCGCCGCCGTGGATTCGGGCTGGGCCAAGCTCAAGATCGAGGCCGCCGCCGCCGAGAAGCAGGCGCGCATCGACTCTGGCAAGGATGTCATCGTCGGCGTCAACAAGTACAAGCTGGCCAAGGAAGACGCCATCGACATCCTCGAGGTGGACAACGTCAAGGTGCGCGACAGCCAGATCGCGCGCCTGAACCAGATCAAGGCCAGCCGCGATGCCGCCAAGGTCGAGGCCGCCCTTCAGGCCCTGACCCAGGCCGCCGAAAGCGGCGAGGGCAACCTGCTGGACCTGTCCATCCAGGCCGTGCGCCTGCGCGCCACGGTGGGCGAGGTCTCGGATGCACTGGAGAAGGTTTTCGGGCGCCACCGCGCCGATACGCAAAAGGTGACCGGCGTGTATGCAGCAGCCTACGACTCGGCCGAGGGCTGGGAAAAGCTCAAGGGCGAAATCGACGCATCGTCCGAGCAATTGGGCCGCCGCCCGCGCGTGATGATCGCCAAGCTGGGCCAGGACGGCCATGACCGCGGCGCCAAGGTGGTGGCCACGGCATTTGCCGACCTGGGCTTCGACGTGGACATGGGCCCGCTGTTCCAGACGCCCGAGGAATGCGCGCGCCAGGCCATCGAGAACGACGTGCACGCCGTGGGCGTATCCACGCTGGCGGCAGGCCACAAGACCCTGGTGCCGGCCATCATCGAGGAACTGCGCCGCCAGGGCGCGGACGACATCATCGTCTTCGTGGGCGGCGTGATTCCCGCGCAGGACTACGACTTCCTCTACAACGCCGGCGTCAAGGGCGTCTATGGCCCGGGCACACCCATCCCGGCCAGCGCCAAGGACGTGCTCGAGCAGATCCGCCAGGCCAACAGCCTCTGAGCCCGCCGCAGTGACTCCCGAGCAAATGCAAGACGGCATCCTGAACGGCAACCCTGCCGTTCAGCGCCGGGCGATGGCCAAGGCCATCACCCTTTTGGAATCCACGCGCACGGATCACCGCGCTGCGGCCGATGGGCTGCTCACGGCCCTGCTGCCGCATACGGGCGGGTCTTTCCGCCTGGGCATCAGCGGCGTGCCGGGCGTGGGCAAGAGCACCTTCATCGAGACGCTGGGCCTGTTCCTGATTGGGCGCGGCCTACGGGTGGCGGTGCTGGCCATCGACCCATCGTCCACCGTGTCTGGCGGCTCCATCCTGGGCGACAAGACGCGCATGGAGCAGTTGTCCGTTCATCCGGATGCCTACATCCGCCCCAGCCCCAGCAGCGGCACACTGGGCGGCGTGGCCGAGAAAACCCGCGAGGCCATGCTGGTCTGCGAGGCGGCTGGCTACGATGTGGTCATCGTCGAGACCGTGGGCGTGGGCCAGAGCGAGATCGCCGTGCAGGGCATGTGCGACATGTTCTGCCTGCTGCAACTGCCCAATGCGGGCGACGACCTGCAGGCCATCAAGAAGGGCGTGATGGAGCTGGCCGACCTGGTCGTCATCAACAAGGCCGACATCGATCCCCATGCCGCCACGCGCGCGCAGGCCCAGATCACCTCCAGCCTGCGCCTGCTGGGCATGCACGGCAATCCCGAGCACGCCCACCATGACGAGCGCCTGTGGCAGCCCAGGGTCATCACCATCAGCGCGCTCAAGCAAGAGGGCGTTGACGGCTTCTGGAGCGCGGTGGAGGAATTCCGCCGCCTGCAGCAGGCCAACGGCCGCCTGGCGCTGCGCCGCGAACGCCAGGCCCTGTCCTGGATGTGGGAGCGCATCGACTCCGGCCTCAAGCAGGCCTTCCGGCAGCATCCGCAGGTGCGGGCGCTGCTGCCCCAGCTGCAGGCCGACGTGGCAGCAGGGCGCATCGCGGCCAGCACGGCCGCCAGAAATCTGCTGCAGGCGCAGGCCGGCCCCGTGGCGGCGCCGCAGTGACGGCCGACAAGACAAGACCAGACAAACCTTACCGTTAGACGTTAGAGGAATCGCAGCATGCAAGACATCCTGGATCAACTGGAGACAAAGCGCGAACAGGCCCGCCTGGGTGGCGGCCAAAAGCGCATAGATGCACAGCACAAGAAGGGCAAGCTCACGGCGCGCGAGCGCATCGAGCTGCTGCTGGACGACGGCACCTTCGAGGAATGGGACATGTTCGTCGAGCACCGCTGCACCGACTTCGGCATGGAAGACAGCAAGATCCCCGGCGACGGCGTGGTCACCGGCTACGGCATGATCAACGGCCGCCTGGTCTTCGTCTTCAGCCAGGACTTCACCGTCTTCGGCGGTGCGCTGTCCGAGACCCATGCCGAGAAGATCTGCAAGGTCATGGACCAGGCCATGAAGGTCGGCGCCCCCGTGATCGGCCTCAACGACTCGGGCGGCGCCCGCATCCAGGAAGGCGTGGCCTCGCTGGGCGGCTATGCCGACGTGTTCCAGAAGAACGTGCTGGCCAGCGGCGTGGTGCCGCAGATCTCCATGATCATGGGCCCCTGCGCGGGCGGCGCCGTGTATTCGCCGGCCATGACCGACTTCATCTTCATGGTCAAGGACAGCAGCTACATGTTCGTCACCGGCCCCGAAGTGGTGAAGACCGTGACGCACGAGGAGGTCACGGCCGAGGAGCTGGGCGGCGCCATCACCCACACCACGCGCAGCGGCGTGGCCGACATGGCCTTCGACAACGACGTGGAGGCGCTGATGATGCTGCGCCGCCTCTACAACTACCTGCCGCTGAACAACCGCGAGAAGGCGCCCGTGCGCTACACCTCGGACCCCGTGGACCGCGCCGACAAGTCGCTGGACACCCTGGTGCCCGACAACGCCAACAAGCCCTACGACATGAAGGAGCTGATCCTCAAGACCGTGGACGACGGCGACTTCTTCGAGTTGCAGCCCGACTACGCCAAGAACATCCTCACGGGCTTTGCGCGCATGGACGGGCAGACCGTGGGCATCGTCGCCAACCAGCCCCTGGTGCTGGCCGGCTGCCTGGACATCAAGAGCTCCATCAAGGCCGCGCGCTTCGTGCGTTTCTGCGATGCCTTCAACATCCCCGTGGTCACCTTCGTGGACGTGCCCGGCTTCATGCCCGGCACCAGCCAGGAGTACGGCGGCATCATCAAGCACGGCGCCAAGCTGCTGTACGCCTATGCCGAGGCCACGGTGCCCAAGATCACCGTCATCACGCGCAAGGCCTACGGCGGCGCCTATGACGTGATGGCCTCCAAGCACCTGCGCGGCGACGTCAACCTGGCCTGGCCCCATGCCGAGATCGCCGTGATGGGTGCCAAGGGCGCCGTGGAGATCATCTTCCGCGAGGACAAGAACGACCCCGCCAAGCTGGCAGCGCGCGAGGCCGAGTACAAGGCCCGCTTCGCCAACCCCTTCGTGGCAGGAGCGCGCGGCTTCATCGACGATGTGATCCAGCCGCATGAGACGCGCAAGCGCATCTGCCGCTCGCTGCAGATGCTCAAGAACAAGCAGCTGGAAAATCCGTGGCGCAAGCATGGAAACATCCCTCTGTGACCAGGCCCTGATATCAAAGATCGAATCCAGAAAAAACAGGCTGCGAAGATGTTCAAGAAGATCCTGATTGCCAACCGCGGCGAGATTGCCTGCCGCGTCATCGCCACCGCCCGCAAGATGGGCATACAGACCGTGGCGGTGTACTCCGATGCGGACCGCGAGGCACGCCACGTCAAGCTGGCCGACGAGGCCGTGCACATCGGCGCCGCGCCCAGCCGCGAGTCCTACCTGCAGGCCGACCGCATCATTGCCGCGTGCAAGCAGACCGGCGCCCAGGCCGTGCACCCGGGCTACGGCTTCCTGTCCGAGAACGAGGCCTTCGCCCGGCGCGTGGAGGAAGAGGGCATCGCCTTCATCGGCCCCAAGCACGCGGCCATCGCGGCCATGGGCGACAAGATCGCCTCCAAGAAGCTGGCCGACAAGGCGGGCGTGAGCACCATCCCCGGCTACAACGATCCCATCGCCGGCCCCGAGGCCGCCGTGGAAATCGCCAAGGGCATTGGCTACCCAGTGATGATCAAGGCCAGCGCCGGCGGCGGCGGCAAGGGCCTGCGCGTGGCCTACAACGACAAGGAAGCCTTCGAGGGCTTTGCCAGCTGCCAGAACGAGGCACGCAACAGCTTTGGCGACGACCGCATCTTCATCGAGAAGTTCGTGCAGGAGCCGCGCCACATCGAGATCCAGGTGCTGGGCGACGGCCACGGCAACGTGATCTACCTGAACGAGCGCGAATGCTCCATCCAGCGCCGGCACCAGAAGGTGATCGAAGAGGCGCCGTCCCCCTTCATCAGCGACGCCACGCGCCGCGCCATGGGAGAGCAGGCCGTGGCCCTGGCCAAGGCCGTGGGCTACCAGAGCGCGGGCACGGTGGAGTTCGTGGTGGGCAAGGACCAGGATTTCTACTTCCTGGAAATGAACACCCGCCTGCAGGTGGAGCATCCGGTGACCGAGTGCATCACCGGCCTGGATCTGGTCGAGCAGATGATCCGCGTGGCCGCTGGCGAGAAGCTGGCCATCGCGCAGGAAGACGTCAAGCGCGATGGCTGGGCCATCGAGTGCCGCATCAACGCCGAGGACCCGTTCCGCAACTTCCTGCCGTCCACCGGCCGCCTGGTGCGCTTTTCGCCGCCCGAGCAGACCATGTGGCAGGCCGACACCGGCCACCTGCACGGCGTGCGCGTGGATACGGGCGTGTATGAAGGCGGCGAAATCCCGATGTTCTACGACTCGATGATCGCCAAGCTCATCGTGCACGGCAGCGACCGCAACGACGCCATCGCCAAGATGCGCGAGGCGCTCAACGCCTTCGTGATCCGGGGCATCAGCTCCAACATCCCGTTCCAGGCCGCGCTGCTGGCCCATCCCAAGTTCAAGAGCGGCGAGTTCAACACCGGATTCATTGCCGAGCATTACGCCCACGGCTTCCACGCCGAGGATGTGCCGCACGGCGACCCCGACTTCCTGGTCGCCCTGGCAGGCCACATGAACCGCCGCTACCGCGCGCGCGCCGCCACCATCAGCGGCCAGATGCGCGGTCATGAGCTCAAGGTCTCGGCCGACTACTGCGTGGTCGTGCTGGGGGCCGATGGCAAGCACCAGTACCGCGAGGTGCAGGTTTCCGACTTCGACGCGGAAAGCCGCGCCAGCACCGTCACCGTGGACGGCAAGCCCTACACCTTCCGCAGCGAGACGCCGATGCGCGCCATGTGCGTGCAGGGCAGCTGCAACGGCAAGCCTTTCACGGCGCAGGTCGAGCGCGGCACGGCCAGGAACCCGCTGGCCCTGCGCGTCATCCACAACGGCACGCAGATCGACGCCCTGGTGCTGTCGCCGCGCGGCGGCGAACTGCACCGGCTCATGCCCTACAAGGCACCGCCGGACCTGTCCAGGTTCCTGCTGTCGCCCATGCCGGGCCTGCTGGTGGACGTGGCCGTGCAGCCGGGCCAGAAGGTGCAGGCCGGCGAAAAGCTGGCCGTGATCGAGGCCATGAAGATGGAAAACATCCTGTTCGCGTCGCAGGACGGTGTGGTCAGCAAGATCAGCGCCGGCAAGGGCGACTCGCTGGCCGTGGATGATGTGATCCTGGAATTCGAGTGATGTCCGCGTGATTCCTGCGCCGCAGGCGTCGACCAGATAAAAGGCCGGGCAGCAGACCCGGCCTTTTCATTTCCACTGTCGCTTCAACTGCTTTGCCGCACCACCAGCTCATATCCCAGATCCAGGCTGTGCAATGGCAAGGCCTCGCCGCGCATCAATTGCAGCAGCATGCGCGCGCCTTCGGTTCCGATATGGCCGCGCGGCGTGCGGATGGTGGTCAGTGGCGGCACCATCTGGTCGCTGCCGGGCAGGTCGTTGAAGCCGGCGATGGCGATCTGCTGCGGCACGCGGATGCCGCGGCGCAGGGCTTCGAGCAGGGCGCCCTGGGCAATGTCATCGTTGCAGAAGAAGAGGGCATCGACGGATGGATCCAGCCGCAGGGCGGCGTCCAGCAGCTCGGCGCCCAGCGCCATCGAAGTGGGGCGGGGCCACAGCAGTTCCAGGGCCGGGTCGTGCAGGCCCGCATCCTGCAGGGCCTGGCGGTAGCCAGAGGCGCGCTGCATCACGCGGGCATCGAGCTGGCCTGCGCAAAAGGCAATGCGCTTGCGCCCGCGCTCCATCAGATGCCGCGTGATGGCGGCTCCGGCTTCGGCCTGCGAAAACCCCACGCTGGGCGTGCCCGGCTCGCCGCCCAGCTCCATCAGGTGCACGCAGGGCACCTTGCTGGCCTGCACGAGTTCGCGCGCAGCGGGACTGCGGTCAAAGCCGGTGAGCAGCAGGCCGGCAGGACGCATGGGCAGGTAGGTGCGCAGCAGTTGCTCCTCTTCGGCCCGGTCATAGTGGGTCACGCCGATCAGCGCGTGGTAGCCGGCGGCGAACAGCACCTTGTGCACAGACTCGATCAGGTCCACGAACAAGGTGTTGGACAGCATGGGCACCAGCACCAGCACCTGGGCACTTTTCTGGGAGGCCAAAGCGCGCGCGGCAGGGTCGGGCACGTAGCCCATGCGCGCGGCGGCGGCGCGGATTTTCTCGACCAGGGCGGGGTCCACGCGCCGCTCGCCGCGCAGGGCGCGTGAGACCGTCATGGGGCTGACGCCGGCCGCCTGTGCCACATCGCTGAGCGTGATGCGTCCGCTGGCCCGCGACGAACGGGCGCGGCCCGTGGCGGGCAGGGCCGGATCGCAAGGATCGGCGCAGGACGATTCTGGAGATGCAGGCGGAATCTGGCGGGCCAAGGGAATGTCCTAGGTCGGTGGCGAGAGGGTTGGAGATTATGATAGCGCTATCCCAATCATTCGAAGGCCCGCAGTCCTGCGTGTAAACCCGGACGAAGGCCTCTGAAGCACACCGAAATCCAAGGCAGACCCTGGTCTGCCAATTTTTGCAAGAACATGGATAGCGCTATCCCAACAACAACCGACGCCACCGCCGCAGGCAGCCGCCCACGGGCGCTGGTCGTCATGGGCGTTTCCGGCTGCGGCAAGTCGAGCGTGGGGCAGGCCCTGGCTGATGCCCTGGGCTGGACCCTGCACGAGGGCGATGCCCACCATGCCGAGGAAAGCATCCGCAAGATGCAGGCTGGCATCCCCCTGACCGACGACGACCGCAGCGGCTGGCTGGACCGGCTGGCACGGCTGCTGGCCCAGGCCATGCCGGGGCAGGGCGTGGTGCTGACCTGCTCGGCCCTCAAGCGCAAGTACCGTGACCGCCTGCGTGCCGCCGGCCCGGCCGGCGCCGTGGGCTTCGTTTTTCTGGACCTGGATTACGGCACGGCGCTGCAGCGCGTGCAGGAGCGCGCCGGCCACTTCTTCTCGCCCGAGCTGGTGGCCAACCAGTTCGCCACGCTGGAAAGCCCGGCAGGCGAGCGCGCCGTGCTGTCCGTGGACGCCACGCTGCCGCTGGCCGACATCGTGCACCGCGCACAGGACTGGCTGGTCCATCCGGCGCCGCAGGCCGCCCCTCTCTCCCAGAACCCATAACGCCAGGAGACAAAAACCATGCAATCCGATTCCCCCGCAGTCCGGCCCAAGCCGCGCCTGCAGCACTTTGCCGAGGTGCTGATGGTGCTGGCCCTGGCCGGCATGGTCATTGCCGTGTTCGTCAACGTGGTGCTGCGCTATGTGTTTCACACCAGCATCGTTTCCTATGAGGAAATCTCGCGCCTGCTCTTCGTCTGGCTGGTGGCCATTGGGGCCATCGTGGCCGCTTTCGAGGGCAGCCACCTGGGCTTCGACCTTGTGACATCCCGCGTGGGCCCTGGCGCGCGCAAGGTGTTGTTCTGGGTGTCGCAGGCGCTGGTCCTGGTCTGCATGGGCCTGCTGCTGTGGGGCTCATGGGCCCAGGTGCAGGCCGGGCTGAACAGCTACAGCACCGTGCTGGGCTACCCGCTGGCCCTGGGCGCTGCGGCCACCGTGGTGCTGGCCGTGGGCCTGCTGTTGGTGTCGCTGCGCGACCTGCGCCGCGGCGCGCCGGCAGAAAACCATGGCGAGACTTCGGTCGAGTAAGGAGCAGGCACCATGGTTGTGACCCTGATCTTTCTGGCCGTGCTGATCGGCGGCATGGTGATCGGCATGCCCATTGCCCAGGCGCTGGTGTTGACCGGCGTGGCGCTGATGTGGCATCTGGACTTCTTCGACTCGCAGCTGCTTGCGCAGAACCTGCAGGCCGGCTTCGACAACTTCCCGCTGCTGGCCGTGCCCTTCTTCATCCTGGCGGGTGAGCTGATGAACGCGGGTGGCCTGTCGCGCCGCATCATCGACCTGGCGCGCGCCTATGTGGGCCATATCCGTGGCGGCCTGGGCTACGTGGCCATTGGCGCCGCCGTGCTGCTGGCCTCGATGAGCGGCTCGGCCATTGCCGATACTGCCGCCCTGGCCACCATCTTGCTGCCCATGATGCGCGAGCAAAAGTACCCCGACAGCTACAGCGCGGGCCTGCTGGCCTCGGGCGGCATCATTGCGCCCATCATTCCGCCGTCCATGCCCTTCGTGATCTACGGCGTGACGACCAACACCTCGATCAGCAAGCTGTTCCTGTCGGGCGTGGTGCCGGGCCTGATCATGGGCGTCTTCCTGATCTTTGCCTGGTGGTCCATCGCCCGCAAGTTCGACCTGTCGCGCGGCGAACGCATGGCCTGGGGCCCGCGTCTGAAGGCACTGGCCAAGAGCTTCTGGGCGATGATGATGCCGGTCATCATCCTGGGCGGCCTCAAGGGCGGCGTGTTCACGCCCACCGAGGCGGCCGTGGTCGCAGCCGTCTACGCGCTGTTCGTGTCCATGGTGATCTACCGCGAGATGACATGGAGCCGTCTGTACGCCGTGTTCCTGGCCGCCGCCAAGACCACGGCCGTGGTCATGCTGCTGTGTGGCGCCGCCACGGTGACGGCCTACATGATCACCCTGGCCGACCTGCCCAACATGCTGGCCGACAGCTTCTCCGGCCTGCTGGGCAACCCCATGCTGTTCATGGCCACGATGATGCTGTTCCTGCTGGTGGTGGGCACGGCCATGGACCTGACGCCTACCATCCTGATCTTCGGCCCCGTGTGCGCGCCGCTGGCCGTCAAGGCGGGCATCGACCCCATCTACTTCGGCTTCATGTTCATCTACGTGGGCTGCATCGGCCTGATCACGCCGCCCGTGGGAACGGTGCAGAACGTGATTGCCGGCGTGGGCCGGCTGCGCATGGAGACCGTGATCAAGGGCACGAACCCGTTCCTGATGGTCTATGTGCTGCTTGCCGTGCTTTTCGTGATTTTTCCGCAAATCATCCTGGCCCCTCTGCGCTGGATGCACTGACCCCCCACTACAACCCAAGGAGATGAACATGCGTATTCCCTTTGCACTCGCCGGCCTGATGGCCGCCATCACCACGCTGGCCGCCACGGGCCAGGCCATGGCCCAGGACTTCAAGCCGCGCATCGTGCGCTTCGGCTACGGCCTGGTCGATGACTCCAACCAGGGCCGCGCGGCGCGCTTCTTTGCCAAGGAGGTCGAAAAGGCCACGGGCGGCAAGATGAAGGTGCGCGCCATCGGCAATGCCTCGCTGGGATCGGACACGCAGATGCAGCAGGCGCTGATCGGCGGTGCCCAGGAGATGATGGTCGGCTCCACCGCCACCCTGGTCGGCCTGTCGCCCGAGATGGCGGTCTGGGACACGCCGTTCCTGTTCAGCAGCACCAAGGAAGCCGACGCCGTGCTCGACGGCCCCGTGGGCGAGAAGGTCAAGGCCACGCTGGAGCCCAAGGGCATGGTGGGCCTGGTCTACTGGGAGAACGGTTTCCGCAACCTCACCAACAACAAGCGCCCCATCGCCAAGCTGGAAGACCTGGCCGACGTGAAGCTGCGCGTGATGCAGAACAACGTCTTCCTCGACAGCTTCAAGGCCCTGGGCGCCAACGCCGTGCCGCTGCCGTTCTCCGAACTGTTCACCGCGCTGGAAACCCGGGCCGTCGATGGCCAGGAAAACCCGTTCAACACCGTGCTGTCCAGCAAGTTCTACGAGGTGCAGAAGTACCTGACCATCTCCAACCACGTCTACAGCCCCTGGATCGTCACCGTCAGCAAGAAGTGGTGGGACACGCTGACACCGGCCGAGAAGAAGGTGCTGCAGGACGCCGCCGTCAAGAGCCGCGAGTTCGAGCGCAAGGACACGCGCGAGGAAGCGGCCAAGGCCCTGGCCGATATCAAGACCAAGGGCATGCAGGTCAACGAGCTGCCCGCCGCCGAGGTGGGACGCATGCGCGACAAGCTCGCCACGGTCAATGCCGGCATTGCCAAGACCGTGGGCCAGGGTACCTGGGATGAGGTACAGGCCGCCGTCAAGCAGGCGCGCGCAGTGAAGTAAGCTTCGATTCAGGGCCGGACGCACCTGGGAGGGATGCCCCGGCCGACATCCACCAAAAAGACAACGCGACACAGAGAAAACGCGCATCAGCGCATCCGCAGGACACCCCATGAGCACCATCCACCCCATCGTCGACCAGGTCACGCGCCGCATCCGCGAGCGCAGTGCCGAATCACGTGCCGCCTACCTGGAACAGGTGGACGCCATGGCCGCGCGCCCGCCCGGCGCGCAGTCCATGGGCTGTGCCAACGTGGCGCATGCCTTTGCGGGCATTCCAGGCGGCGACAGGATACGCATCGTGGAGGAGAAGGCGCCCAACGTCGCCATCGTCACCGCATACAACGACGTGCTGTCGGCCCACGCACCGCTGGCCCGCTATCCCGACATCCTCAAGGACGAGGCACGCAGGCTGGGCGCCACGGCGCAGGTCGCCGGCGGCGTACCCGCCATGTGCGACGGCGTGACCCAGGGCGCGCCCGGCATGGAGCTGAGCCTGTTCAGCCGCGATGCCATTGCCATGGGCACGGCCATCGCGCTCTCGCACGACGTATTCGACGCTGCGCTGATGCTGGGCATCTGCGACAAGATCGTGCCGGGCCTCTTGATCGGCGCCCTGCATTTCGGGCACCTGCCCACGGTCTTCGTGCCGGCCGGACCCATGACCTCGGGCCTGTCCAACGGCGACAAGGCCAAGGTGCGCGAACAGGCCGCGCAGGGCCTGGTGGGCCGCAAGGAGCTGCTGGCCGCCGAATCGGCTGCCTATCATGGCGAAGGCACCTGCACCTTCTACGGCACAGCCAACAGCAACCAGATGCTGCTGGAGGCCATGGGCCTGCACGTGCCGGGCACGGCCTTCATCAACCCGGCCGACGGCGAACGCGAACTGCTCACGCGCGAGGCCATGCGCAGCGTGCTGGCCATCACCAGGAACAAGCGCTTCGCCCCCATCGGCCGCGTGGTGGACGAGCGCTGCATCGTCAACGCCATGGTGGCCCTGCTGGCCACGGGCGGCTCCACCAACCACCTGATCCACTGGGTGGCGGTGGCGCGCGCTGCGGGCATCACCATCGACTGGAACGATTTTTCCGAGCTCTCGGGCGTGGTGCCGCTGCTGGCCCGCGTCTATCCCAACGGCAGCGCCGACGTGAACCAGTTCCAGGCCGCAGGCGGTCCGGGCTATGTGATCGGCCAGTTGCTCAAGGCCGGCCTCATGCATAGCGATGTGCTCACCGTGCGGCCCGATGGCCTGCAGGAGTTCGCGCGCATTCCGGCCGTGGACAACGGCCAGTTGGCCTGGCATGCGGCCGAAGTCTCCGGCGACCTGTCCGTGCTGCGCCCGGCCGATGCGCCCTTCAGCGCCACGGGCGGGCTCAAGCTGCTGTCCGGCAACCTGGGGCGCAGCGTGATCAAGGTCAGCGCCGTGCCCGAGGACCGCCATGTGGTCGAGGCGCCCGCACGCGTCTTCGACTCTCAGGAAGCGCTGCAGCAGGCCTTCAAGGCCGGCGAACTGGACCGCGATGTCATCTGCGTAGTGCGCTGGCAGGGGCCGCGCGCCAATGGCATGCCCGAGCTGCACAAGCTCACTCCGCCCCTGGCCGTGCTGCAGGGCAAGGGCTACAAGGTGGCCCTGGTCACGGACGGCCGCATGAGCGGCGCCTCGGGCAAGGTGCCGGCCGCCATCCATGTCTCGCCCGAGGCCTGCGTGGGCGGGCCGCTGGCGCGCCTGCGCGATGGCGACCTGGTGCGCCTGGACGCCGTGGCCGGCACCCTGGCCGTGCTGGTCGATGAATCCGAATGGCAGCAACGCCTGGTGGCCACCATGCCCCGGGCGCTGCGCCAAGCCAATGGCCGGGGTTTCGGCCGCGAACTGTTTGCCGGATTCCGGCGCCACGCGCTCAGCGCAGAAGAGGGAGCTTGCACATGGATCAACGACTGACGGCCTTGGAGCTCATGCAGGACGCGCCGGTCATCCCGGTCATCGTTCTCAACGACCTCGCGCATGCCGTTCCCATGGCCCAGGCCCTGGTCGCGGGCGGCATCCGCGTGCTGGAAGTCACGCTGCGCACGCCCCAGGGCCTGGCCAGCATCGAGGCCATTGCGCGCGCCGTGCCCGAGGCCATCGTAGGCGCCGGCACCGTGCGCAGCGCAGCCGATGCGCGCGCCTGTGCCCATGCTGGCGCGCGCTTTGCCGTGAGCCCCGGCTACACCAGCGCACTGTGCCAGGCCTGCCAGGACCTGCAGCTGCCGCTGCTGCCCGGCGTGGCCACCAGCGGCGAGATCATGGCCGCCCAGGCCGACGGCTTCAACGAGCTGAAATTCTTCCCCGCCGTGCAGGCGGGCGGCACGGCCATGCTCAAGGCCTGGCAGGGTCCGTTCGGCGATGTGCGCTTTTGCCCCACGGGCGGCGTGTCGCCGGCCAATGCCCAGGAGTTCCTGGCCCTGAAGAATGTGGTCTGCGTGGGCGGCTCCTGGCTGGTGCCCACGGATGCGCTGGAGCAGGGCGACTGGAGCCGCATCACGGCGCTGGCCCGCGAGGCCAAGGCTCTGCGCAAAGCCTGACGAAAGGGCCGGTGGGACGCAGCGGGGCGCTGCGGCACAATCGTCGCCCTCCAGCCAGACGAGAAGCCAGACGAGAAGGGCGCCGCCATGATGAAGATCGACTCCACCACCGTGCAGCTCGTGCTGGCCATTGCCGAGGAGGGCAGCATCTCGCGCGCTGCCGACCGGCTGCAGCTGGCGGTGGCGGCGGCCTCGCGGCGGCTCAGTGATCTGGAGGCCCAGCTCGGCACGCGCCTGTTCAAGCGACAGCCCCATGGCGTGCAGGCCACCGAGCCCGGCCTCAAGCTGCTGGCCCATATCCGTCAGATCGGCAACCTGGTCGATCGCCTGGAGGGCGATGCCCAGGCCCTGGGCCGCGGCCGTGACGGCCGCATCATCATCGGCGCGCCCAAGTCGGCCATCCTGCAGTTCCTGGCCGCCGACATCGCGGCCACCCAGCGCCGCTATCCCCACATCACGCTGCAGGTGATGGAAGAAAACAGCCGCATCGTCCAGCAACTGCTGCGCGACAAGGTCATCGACATCGGCATCTTCGAGAAAACCAGCGGATTCGTGGACCTGCCGCGCGCCGACTACCGGCGCGACAGCCTGGTGCTGGTCTACAGCCGCAGGCATTTCAGCTTCGGCGACCAGCCCGTGGAGCTGGACCGGCTGCTGGAGTGCCGCATCGTCAGCCTGGGCCGGGGCTCGGCCATCCTGAATGCCCTGCGCCGTGCCCATCACAGCCGGGGCAGGGTGTTCCGCAATGATTTCACGGTCAGCGGCTTCGACACCATGCTGGCCCTGGTGCGCGAAGGCCTGGGCGTGGGCCTGATGCCGACAGGCGTGCTGCGCAGCTTCCACCCCGGGCCGGAGCTGGGCTGTGCCGCGCTGGAAGGCGACTGGCACGAGCGCAGCTATGTGCTGTCCTTCATCGAAGGGCAGGCCCAGCAACAGGCGTTGCACAACGTGGTGGCGGCGCTGCTGCATCCCGCCTCCGAGGCGAACTGAGAGCGTCACGGTTTCGCATATGGCGAAACCAGGCATGCGTTCCACAGGCTTGCGGCGAATCCGGCGCGCGGCGACAGTGGCTGCACAACAACGATGTGCAGGAGACAGACATGAGACGCCGCGACTTCATCGCGGCCAGCGCCGCCGCGCTGGCCGCTCCCTGGGCAGGGGCCTCGCCCCCGGGCTCCGACCTGCCCAAGGGCCCCGCCAAGATCCTGGTGGGCTGGGCGCCCGGTGGCGGCACCGATGTGTTCGCGCGCATCGTGGGCCAGAAATTGTCCGAGGTCTGGGGCCGGCCCGTGGTCGTGGAGAACAAGCCCGGCGCCACCGGCTCGCTGGCGGCCGAGTACTTCGCCAGGACGCGCTTCACCGAAGGCATCAACCTGCTGATGGCCCATGTGAACACCCATGCCATCTCGCCGCAGATCTTCAAATCCATCACCTATGACCCGCTCAAGGACTACGCGCCCATCGCCCTCATCGGCGCCACGCCCCACATCCTGGTGACCAGCAGCAGGAACAGCCATGGCTCGGTGCAGGAGGTGGTGGAGCTGTGCCGCAAAAGCCCCGGCAAGATCAGCTTCGGCTCGTCGGGCACGGGCTCGGTACAGCACCTGGCGGCCGAAATGTTCAACATGGCGGCCGGCGTCAAGAGCATCCACGTGCCCTACAAGGGCTCCGGCCCCATGCAGACCGACCTCATCGGCGGCCAGATCGACTTCAGCTTCGACACCATGACGGCCGCCACTGCCCAGGTCCGCGCAGGAAAAATGCTGGGCATCGCCCAGACCCGCGTAAACCGTGCCAAGGGATTCCCGGCCATGCCCACCATGGACGAGCAAGGCTTCAAGGGCTTTGACGCATCGAGCTGGTACGGCGTCGTCGGCCCGCGCGACATGTCCAGGGAACTGGCCCAGCGCATCAATGCCGACATCAACCGCGTGCTGGCCATGCCCGACGTGGTCAGCCGCTTCGACGGATACGGCGTGGAGGACGGCGGCGGCTCCGTGGACAAGTTCGCGGCCTTCATGGCTGCCGAATACAAGAAGTGGGGCGACGTCGTTCGCGCCGCAAAAGTGACCGAAGAAAGCTGAGGACCCGGCATGAGCAATCCCCCATCCAACCCGCAACAACTGCCCCTGCAAGGCATACGCGTGCTTGACGTCAGCCAGGTCATGGCCGGGCCCTTTGCCTGCATGCTGCTGGCCGACCTGGGCGCCGATGTCATCAAGGTCGAGCCTCCGGGCACCGGCGACCAGACGCGCGGCGCCATGGGCTTCAAGATGAAGGGCCCGGACAGCATGGGCTTTCTGAACATGAACCGCAACAAGCGGTCGCTGACGCTGGACCTCAAGAGCGAGGAGGGGCGTGAGGCCTTCTACCAATTGGCCACGACAGCCGATGTCATCGTCGAGAACTACCGGCCCGGCGTGGTCCAGCGCCTGAAGATCGACTATGAAAGCATCCGCCGCATCAACCCGCGCATCGTCTACGCCAGCATCTCCGGCTTCGGCCAAAGCGGCCCCTGGGCCCAGCGCCCGGGCTTCGACCTCATGGCCCAGGCCATGTCTGGCGTGATGAGCGTGACGGGCTATCCAGGCGAAAAACCCGTCAAGGCAGGCGTGCCCGTGGCCGACATCGGTTGCGCGCTGTTCGCCACCTACGGCCTGCTGGCCGCCTACATCGGCGCGCAGAAGACAGGGCAGGGCCAGCACATAGACGCCTCGCTGTTCGACTCGGCCATGGCTTTCTCGATCTGGGACATGTCCGAATACTGGGGCACCGGCGTGCCGCCCGCGCCGCTGGGCACCAGCAACAAGATGAGCGCCCCCTACCAGGCCGTGAAGGCGCGCGACGGCTACTTCGTCATGGGCGCCACCAACCAGAAACTCTGGGCCAGGCTGTGCGCGCTGATCGAGCGCCCGGACCTGGTGGAACACCCGCACTACGCCACCGTGGCGCTGCGCCTCAAGCACCGGGAGGCATTGATAGAGGCACTGGAAGCGGAGTTTGCCCACCACGACAGCGCCGACTGGGTGGACCGCATGCTGGAGGCCGGAATTCCCGCCGGCCCGCTGCTCACCTATCCGCAAGCCTTCGAGGGCGAGCATGGCCGGCACCGCGGCATGTGCATGGAGATCGACCACCCCATCGAGGGCAAGGTCAAGAACATCGGCTTTCCCGTCAAGATGCTGGGCACCCCCCAGCAGGTGCGCCGCCATCCGCCCCTGCTGGGCGAGCACAACGCGGAAATCATGGCCGAACTCCGTGCCCTGAAGGCCGCCGCATGAGCACCGCCCTGCATGAATCCGTGGCGCTGACCGTTCACGCCGGGGGCGCGGCCGAGATCCTCATCGACCGCCCCGAACGCCACAACGCCATGAGCATGCCCATGTACGAGGCATTGCTCACGGCCCTGGAGCGCTGCCAGGCCGACCCGGCCATCCGCTGCGTGATGCTGCGCGGCGCGGGCGGCAAGTCCTTCATCGCCGGCACGGACATCAGCCATTTCCAAGACTTCCACCACGGCCAGCAGGGCGTTGCCTACGAAGCCTTCGTGGAGCGCGTGATCGACGCTGTGGAGCGCATCGCCGTGCCCACCATCGCCGTCATCGACGGCTGGGCCGTGGGCGGCGGCCTGGCCCTGGCCACGGCATGCGACTTTCGCATCTGCAGCACCGGCTCGCGCTTCGGTGCGCCGATTGCCAAGACGCTGTCCAACACGCTGTCATCGCGCAACATCGCCCGCCTGGTGGCCAGCCTGGGCGTGCCACGCGTCAAGCGCATGCTGCTGCTGGCGGACTACCTGTCAGCCGAGCAGGCCGAGGCCTGCGGGTTCGTGCATGCGGTGGTGCCGGCAGATCGGTTGCAGACCCAGGCACAGGCGCTGGCCGAGCAGCTCATGGCCTTGTCGGCAACCACCCAATCAGCAGTCAAGGAAAGCCTGCGGCGCATCGTGGTGGAGCAGCGGCTGGATGATGAGGATCTGGTGTCGGCGGTGTATGGGAGTGGGGAGTTTCGGGCGGGGGTGGCGGGATTCAACAGGCAATGATTTGAGCCAGCCTTGCCAGAATCTGGCGCAATCCTACAAATTGCTTGGCTAAACTCCACAGCCTGGAAAGAGGCGGTGGCTGCATTCTTGGCCTGAAAGAAAAGGCCGGTTGCTGCGCGTAGCCGCCCCTCAGATCAACGCAGCCCGAGAAATCCCATGCAAATCAAGAAATGCATTTCCGTCCTGCTGGCCAGCAGCTTCATCCTGCCGGTTCTGCCTGCGCATGCAGGGGAAGAGACGGTGCAGCTCATGTCCAATGGCCGCTACCAGACCTACAGCCTGCCCGACGACGCGCAGCAGGTCCAACTGGTCGAGACCTTGGCGGGCAACTGCAGCTACAACCAAAACTGGGGCTATGACCTGGGCCGCCGGGAGATGTGGGTCAAGGGCGGCTGCGGCGGGCGTTTCCGCATCCTGACCGGCCTGCCCCAGGGCGCGCAGGGCCAGGAAGGCGGAAGCGACAACACGGGCGCATGGATCGCCGGTGCCGCCGTGGCAGCCATTGCCGGCGCCGCCATTTTGGCGAACAAGCGCGACAAGGACCGCGAGCGTGACCGCGACGAGCAATGGAACGATGACCGCTACCCAGGCCAGCAGCCCGGCTATCCCTCGTGGGGCGGACGGGAGGTGCGGGGCCAGAACGGGCTGTGCCTGGATATATCCGGGGGGCTTCGCCCAGGCAATGGGCTCATCGTCTACCACTGCAGCGGCGGTGAGAATCAGCGTTTCACGTTGACGCGTGATGGCGAGATGCGCGTGGGCGACCTGTGCCTGGACGTGGCCGATGGCAACACCCGCAATGGTGCGCGGGTGATTGCCTGGCAATGCCGCAACCAGCCCAACCAGAAATGGGACTGGAGCCGTGGCCAGATCCGCAGCCGTTTTGCCAACAAGTGCCTGGACATCGAAGGCGGCAATGCCCGGCCGGGCCAGCCCGTGATCGTGTGGTCCTGCGCCGGCGGCCCAAACCAGCGCTGGAACTGAGGGCGCTTGTTGCACAAGCTCTTTCCCGCGCCCGGGCCAGTGTCCGGACGCAACGCCGTCTCGGGCTTCCGGCGGCTGGGGCCCTTGCAGTGGCTGGGCCTGATCACTGGCGCCGTACTGCTGGGCGATGCCGTGGTGCTGATGGCACGCGGCATGTTCAATCTGGGCGTGACGCTGCCAGCGGTGCTGGGCCTGCTGTTCATGGCCTGCAGCTTCTGGCGCGCGGCCATTGCGCGCAGGCTGCGCGCCAGTGCCTGGGTGCGGCGCGCCTGGTGGCTGGGCTGGGCGGCGCTGGCGATATGGCTGGCCAGCCTGCTGCTGTTCTGGGCACATCTGCTGTCTGCTTCTTCCCGGCTGGCCCCTGACCAGCCGGTGCAGGCCATCGTGGTGCTGGGCAGCGCCACTCGTGAGGGACAACCGTCGCTGACGCTGGCCCAGCGGCTGGACCGCGCCGCCGAACTGGCTGCAAGCCAGCCCAAGGCGCTGGTGGTCACCAGCGGCGGCGTGGACTTTGGGGAAAGCGAGAGCGAGGGCGCCGTCATGGCGCGCTATCTGCAGCAACGCCACGGCATTGCGCCAGAACGCCTGCTGATGGAGCAGCGCAGTACCAGCACGGCGCTGAACCTGGCGTGGAGCCTGCCCCTGCTGCAGGAGCGCGGCGTGGCCCCGGACGCGGCGATTGCCATCGTCACCAGCGATTTCCACACGCTGCGCGCGGGCTGGATCGCCAAGCGCAGCGGCTACGGCCAAGCCTTCACCGTGGGCGCGCCCACGCCGGCGACGATCCGCGCCAACGCCTGGCTGCGCGAGTACTTCGCGGTGATCAGCGGCTGGGTGCTGGGGGAGTTCTGAGCCCCATGGCGGCATTGCCCGCTGCGCCTTGCGTGCCCCGGTTTGCCTCCACAATGTGATTCCTCATACATCAACAGGAGCGAGACAGTGGCAAGCGAACAGCGTCCTTTCCGGGTTCTGGGCATACAGCAGGTGGCCATCGGCGGCACCGACAAGCAGCGCATGAAGCGCCTGTGGGTGGACATGCTGGGGCTGACCCAGACCGGCACCTTCCAGAGCGAGCGCGAGAACGTGGACGAAGACATCCTGGCCATGGGCCAGGGCGCGCACAAGGTCGAGGTGGACATCATGCAGCCGCTGGACATCGACAGGAAGCCCGCCGTCCACACCACGCCGCTGAACCATATCGGCCTGTGGATCGACGACCTGCCGCTGGCCGTGCAGTGGCTGACGGAGCAGGGCGTGCGCTTTGCGCCCGGCGGCATCCGCAAGGGCGCGGCCGGCTACGACATCTGTTTTCTGCACCCCAAGAGCAATGACGAGTTCCCGATTGCCGGCGAGGGCGTGCTGATCGAGCTGGTGCAGGCGCCGGCCGAGGTGATCGCCGCGCTGGGCTGAGGCGCCTCAGGCAAAAGGCTGTACGCGCCGCTGGACATGTTCCAGCAGCCACAGCTTTTTTCTGGCGCGCGTCATGGCCACGTACAGGCGGTTGCGCTCCAGAAAGGCCAGTGCGTGCGGGGCCGAGGCCGGAAAGCGGCCAGGCTCCATGAAGGGCAGGGCGACATGCTCGTATTCCTTGCCCTTGGCTTCCTCGATGGTGCTCAGATGAAAGTCGAAGCCGCGCTCGGCCCGCACGGTTCGTTCAAAGCGCGTGGCCATGGCGGCCACCTGGGCCAGCATGTCGGGCACGGCCATGCCCGCCACCGAATCCATGAAAGCCTTCACGCGCTGACGCAAGGCCGCCGTCTGGGCCTGCGACAGGGCCACGCCCGCAAAAAGGCCCCAGACATCGGCCTGCTCCAGCAGGCTGCGCGCGTCTGACTGAAGCGCCAGAGGCAGCTGCAAGAAGCTGCCAAAGGCCTGGAAGTTGCGTTGCCCGCCCTGCAGGCTGGACTGGTTGCCCAGAAATCGCCAGATGATCTGCGGGTTGTGCAGCATCTCGCCCGCCATGCGCTGGGCCAGCGTGTGGCGGCTTGACGGATCGGCCATGTCGGCACCATCCACGCTGCCCTTGCCGTAGAAAAGCGCACCTTCCACAAAGGCCGCCAGGATCTCGCTGCCCAGCACGCTGACCTCGGCCTTCCATGACAGCGCCTGCATGCCATGTGCGTAGCAAAGGCCCAGCAGCAGGGCAATCTCGCGCTGCAGGTAAAAGCGCTTGAAGCCGTAGAAGCTGGCGGACTTGCCGGCGCGGTGGATGGCCCATTCCAGCGCGCAGGCATCTTGCTCATGGCGCAGGATCACGGTCAGCGAGGGATTGCGCGCGCCGGGCGACGGGGGCTCACCCGGCGCCGCCGTTGGCGTGCCGCGTGCCAGACCGGCCTGGATCTGCAGCAGCTGGTCAATGCACTGGCTGTCATCGGTGTGCTGCAGTTGCTGCACGGTGCTGAAGCGCGTGGGCGCCGCAGTCAGGCCAACGTTGAACAGCGCATTGACCGCCTTGGCGATCTGCGGGCCAAAGCGCCGCGACTGGGTCAGCGCCAGCGTGGCCGTGGCCTGGGGCAGGAAGTCATCGAGCTGGTGGAGCTTGTCGCGGAACACGGACCAGGCCTGTGCCTCGATGTGCTGGTTGAAGTCGCCTGCGCCCAGGAAGGCGCAGCCGCTGGTTCCGACCAGGGCGCGCAGCAGTTGCAGCGAGGCCGGGTCCAGGTCATGCATCTCGTCGAACACCACCAGGTCGTAGCGCGGCAGGTCCAGCGCCTGGCCCTGCAGGGCGTCGCTGGCCAGTGCATGGCTGCAGTCGCCTTCCGCGTAGTACAGCGGGTCGCCGCAGTGGTCGATGCGGCGGCGCTCGTACTCGAAGAACAGGCCGGCCATGCGGTAGTCGAGCAAATACTCCTCGCAGAAACTCGCCAGTCCCATGCCTTCCTCGGCCAGGCGCTGGGGCAGCAACGACTTCTTGGCGCTGAGGTTGAAGTCCCAGAAGGCGTCCAGATCCAGATCGCCGGGCTGCTCGAACAAAGGGTCGGGCTGCCAGGCCAGCCGCTCGCACAGCGCGGCATGTGCCTCGCGCACACGGGCCTGCAGTGCCACGCGGTCGGCCAGAAAGCGGGCCGCAGGGTCGCGGCGGCGGATCTGCTGGGCCGCCCAGCGCTCCACCGTGGTGATCTGTACCTGGGGCGGCACTTCGCGCACCAGTTGCTTGAGCCGGTGGTGAAAGGCCGCCACGCCGGAGCGCGAATAGGCCAGCACCAGGATGCGCTGGGCCTGGCCGCTGCGGCAGGCCTGAACCACCTTGCAGGCCAGCGTGGTCGTCTTGCCCACGCCTGCCAGCGCCGCCACGATGGCCGAACGTCCCTCATGCGCCAGGATGGCTTGCTGCTCGCGCGACAGCAGCAGCGGTTGGCCGTGATCGGTGGGAAATTCCAGGGAGCGCAGGGACATCGGAGCGAATCGGGGGAAAGTGGTGGAAAGCGGGTGGAAGCACGGGCCGTGGCAATGAAAACCGCCGTGGCGACGACGGCGGGCACCCATTGTGGTCGTTTTGGAGAGGCATCTGGCAGGTATTGGGAATCAAGGCCTGCGCCCGCTTGCACATCTTTTTCGGCCTGCATCGGACAATTGAGCGATGTTGGCCCCCAATGGCTGCGTGCTTGCAGCATGAAGCATGCATGCAGAAAAACTTCTGCCAAAACGCAGCGAACATCGCTCAAAAATGAGCGAAGTTCGCTCTTTTTGCGGGCCATGAAAATGGGGCAACTATTTTTGCCAAGGAGCCGGCTTTTTCATTCCCAAGGCTTTTTTTGCTCATCAGAATGAAAAAAGCAGACCCACAGAGGAGTTTTTGATGACCGCCTGCAGCACCACCCCGACGACTTCCGCCACCTCCGCACAGCCTGCGGCCGGCAGCCCATTGCAATGGCACGCACGCCCCTCCAAAAGCGACACGCTGCCGTTTGAAGGCGCCTGGAGCGTGCAGGCCATCCAGGAACTGCTGGACAAGCCGTTCATGGAACTGATGTTCCAGGCCCAGAGCGTGCACCGCGAGCACTGGCCCGCGGGCGACATCGAGCTGGCCACGCTGCTGTCGGTCAAGACGGGCGGATGCCCGGAGAACTGCGGCTACTGCCCGCAGGCGGCGGAGTTCGATACCGGCGTCAAGGCGGAAAAGCTCATGAGCGTGGACGAAGTCACGCGGGCCGCCCAGGCCGCCAAGGACGCGGGCGCCACGCGCTTTTGCATGGGCGCGGCCTGGCGCGCGCCCAAGGACCGCGACATCGAGAAGATGAACGAGCTGATCGGCGCCGTGAAGGGCCTGGGCATGCAGACCTGCGCCACGCTGGGCATGCTCCAGCCGCACCAGGCGCAGTCGCTGCGCGAAGCGGGCCTGGACTACTACAACCACAACCTGGACACCGCGCCCGAGTACTACCAGGACGTGGTCAGCACGCGCCAGTACCAGGACCGCCTGGACACGCTCAAGGCCGTGCGCGGCGCGGGCATCAGCGTGTGCTGCGGCGGCATCATCGGCATGGGCGAGGCGCCTGTGCACCGCGCAGGCCTGATCGCCCAGCTGGCCAATCTCAACCCTCATCCCGAATCCGTGCCCATCAACAGCCTGGTGCGCGTGCCCGGCACGCCGCTGGCGGACAGCGAGCCGGTCGATCCGCTGGACTTCGTGCGCGTGATCGCGGTGGCGCGCATCACCATGCCCACGGCGCGCGTGCGCCTGTCGGCAGGCCGGCAGCAGCTGGGCGACGCCGTGCAGGCCCTGTGCTTCATGGCCGGCGCCAACTCCATCTTCTATGGCGACAAGCTGCTGGTCACCGGCAACCCCGATGTGGAAGCCGACACTACGCTGCTGCGCAAGCTGGGCTTGAGCGGCACGCGGACCTCGGTACAGGAGTGAGCTTTTTGAGAGTTTGAGCTCTTTTGAGCCATCGGCTCAGGACTGCGGTCCGCCGCTGCCTTGCGCGGCGGCGGCCGCATCATCGTCGCCGGCGTCGAGCAGCCGGGCCGCACGGTTGCTCAATGCGGAATCCGCACGGAAATAGCCCAGCACCGTATTGACGCTGCTGTGCCCCGTCAGCGCCATGGTGTCGGGCAGGGGCACGTTCTGGCGCCCGGCCTCGGTCACAAAGCCCGAGCGCAGGGAATGCGCCGAGAAATCCCCCTCCACGCCCGCCAGCGCGCAGCGCTGCTTCACGATGTCGCGCACGGCCGCTGGCGACAGGGGCTCGCCCACATGGCCGCCCTTGCGGATGCGCCGGAAGATCGGCCCTTCCTGTATGGCGGCGGCACGCAGCCAATCGGCCAGCGCCTGGGCCGCGCGCCCGGTCACGGGCTTGTGGTTCTCGGGCACATCCCGCCCGGACTGGTTGGTCTTGGAGTGGGCCAGCGTGTAGATGAATTCCTGCGGCCCCACGGCGCGCAGGTGGCGCATGTCGGCCCCGGCCACCTCCGAGCGGCGGCGCCCGCCGCTGGACCAGGCGAACAGCAGCAGGGCGCGGTCACGGCGGCCGCGCAGGCTGTCATCGCAGGTCTGCAGCAACTGCTCCAGCAGGTCGCGCGTCAGCGCATCCTTTTTGGCGGGCTGCTCGCCGCGGCGCGCATAGGCCTTGCGCGTGCGCGACATCAGCTCGCGCACCGCGCCGTCCTGGCAGGGGTTGGCCAAACCGTGTACTTGATGGGCCTTGGACAGCACCGCCATGCGGTGCACCAGCGTGTTGTGCGACAGGGGGCCTTCGCGGGCCTTGTATCCGGCCTCGACCAGGGCGCGGTCCATGTGCGCCGGCATTTCACTGGCCAGGCCCGCGCCCGTCTGCCGCTGGGCGTGGTCAATGATGAACTGCAGCACACAGGCCACATCCAGCGGCAGCTGCATCTGCCGCTCAAAACGCAGCGCATGCCAGGCGGCCCAGTAACGCATCGCACTCTGGTAGCTGTTTCTGGTGTTGGTGGATTCGCCCTCGCGCAGCAACTCGCGAACAGCCTGCTGGGCGGCAGGCTCCAGCCCCGCAGAGGGCAGGGTGCTGCCTTGCTTTGTTTCTTCCGGAGGCTGGTCTTGGGGAATCAGCGAAAAGGGGCCGTTGCGCATCCGTGGATTGTCGCCCGACGCAGCATGGCCGCCCGTCGCGGAGCCTGCGGCCGTACAAGGCCAATGCAGGCCATGCAAAGTTCAGTTTCCAGGCTTTCCCGGCTTTCCAGAGGCTGCAGCGGCCTTTTGCCTGGGCAAAGCCGTGTAATGTGCGTATCCATACTGTATGAAAATTTCATATGTAATATTTAATACATAGCACATATGATGTATTACGTGTTATTAAAATAATTCACGATAACAATCACTTATCGTTGGTAATCTGGAAAATAGTTCACGATATGCAAAAAACATCCACCCGCGGCGTGCAGGAAGCCGATGTCTGGGCCGCGGCAGACGCCTTGATCGCCCAGGGCCTACGGCCGACCATCGAGCGCGTGCGCCAGCACATTGGCCGGGGCTCGCCGAATACCGTCAGCCCCATGCTGGAGACCTGGTTTGCCACGCTGGGCCAGCGCCTGGGCGTGGCGGCAGGGCAGGGCGAGATGCTGCCGTCGTCGGTGCCCGATCCCGTTCAGCGCCTGGCGCAGCAGCTGTGGGACGCTGCCCAGGAAGAGGCCATGGAGGCCGCCCGCGCCGCCCTGCAATCCCGGGAGGAAGCGGCACAGGCCACGCAGGCCGAGCTGCAGGAGCAGCAGGAGCAAATGGCGCGGCGCGAGGCGTCCATGCAAGCGCAGAAAGAGGCCATGGACCAGGCCCTGCAAGTGGCCCAGGCCCAGTCGCAGGACTTGTCGCGCCGGCTGGACGAAATGCAGCAGCAGCTGCAGGACCGCGACGAGCGCCTGGAGGAAATGCGCGATGCGCTGGCCGAAGCCGCCCGCCAGCGCGAAGCGCTGCAGCAAAAGCATGGCGAGGAAATGCAGTCCGCCGCGCTGGAGCGCCAGCGCATGGCCGAGCAGTACGCGGGCAATGAGCGCCACATGCTCAATGAGGTGGATCGTGCGCGGCAGGAACTGGCGGCCGCGCGCAAGGCCGCCACCGAGCAGGAGCGCAAGGCAGCGACCCGCCTTGCAGAGCTGCAAAGCCGCTATGAAAAGAGCGAGGAGGAGCAGCTGAGCCTGCACTCCCAGCTGCAGACCGCCCAGAATGCGGCCGCCCTGGCGCAGGAGCGGGCAGCGGACCTGCGCAGCCTGCTGCAGGCGCAGCAGCGATTGGCCGGCGCGGCCATGACCGAGGCGGGTGCTGGACTGCCCATGGGCCGGCGCGCAAGCCTGTCTGCGGCGCGCCGCTCCATGACGCGCCTCAAGGACAGGCGGGGCTAGCAGTCAGGGCCTGCGCCCCTTGCTGGGCCCGGTCAGGACTGGAGCCGAAACCCCGCCACCACATCCGCCAGCTGCGCGGCCTGCTGCTGCAGCGACTGGGCGGCGGCCGTGGCCTCTTCGACCAGGGCCGCGTTCTGCTGGGTGGACTGGTCCATCTGGCTGACGGCCGTGCCGATCTCGGCAATGCCCGTGCTCTGTTCCTGGCTGGCATTGCTGATCTCGGTGACGATGGCGGTCACGCGCTGCACGCTTTCCACCACCCTGCCCATGGTGGCGCCTGCGTCCTGCACCAGCCGGCTGCCGGCATCGACCTGGCCCACGGAGTCATCGATCAGCGCCTTGATTTCCTTGGCGGCCGTGGCGCTGCGCTGGGCCAGCGTGCGCACTTCAGAGGCCACCACGGCAAAGCCGCGGCCCTGCTCACCGGCACGGGCTGCTTCCACAGCGGCGTTGAGCGCGAGGATATTGGTCTGGAATGCGATGGAGTCGATCACGCCAATGATGTCGGCAATGCGGTGCGAGGATTGTTCGATGCCGCCCATGGTGCGGACCACCTGGTCCACCACGGTGCCGCCATGCGTGGCGATGTCGGAGGCGCTGCTGGCCAGTTGCCGCGCCTGGCGCGCATTCTCGGCGTTGTGCTGCACGGTGGCCGTGAGCTGCTCCATGGCGGCAGCCGTTTCCTCCAGCGAGCTGGCCTGCTGCTCCGTGCGCGCCGACAGGTCCTGGTTGCCGCTGGCGATTTCGGTGGAGGCATGGCGCACGGTCTCGGACGATTCCCGGATGCGCACCAGCACCGAGGCGATCTTGTCGGTGAAGTGGTTGAACGCGCGTGCGATCTGCGTCAGTTCGTCATTGCCTTGCACCGACAGGCGGCGCGTGAGATCGCCGTCACCCGAGGCGATGTCTTCCAGCGCATCGCGCACCACGGCCAGGCGGCGTGTGACGCGGGCGATGACGGCGCCCAGCAGCGCAATCGCCAGGATCAGCGAAATGGCAACGATGGCGCCCGACACCTTGAGCAGCGAACCCAGCGCGGACAGCGCCTCGTCGCGCTGCACGGCCACCACCAGTTGCCAGTCCGTGCCGGGCACGCCCTGGCCGTAGAGCAGGAAGTCCTTGCCGCCGACGGCCGTGCGCATGCCGGTGTCCTCCTTGGGCAGGGCCTGGATGGCGTCGGCACGCAACTGGGGCGAGAGCGCGGAGACGGGCTTGAGCGTGAGTGCCGGATCGGGATGGGTGACGATGGCACCGGCCTCATCCACCAAGAAGGCAAAGCTGCCCGGCGTGGGCCGGATGGCGCCCACGGTGCGCACCACGGTGGTAAGCAGCACGTCGGTGCCGACCACGGCGACGGGATTGCCGGCCGGGCCCACGGGCTCGGCAAAGGTCACGCCCACTTCGGGTGGAGAGACAAACAGATAGGGCGCCGTCACGATGGGGCGGCCTTCCTTCAACGCCTGCCTGAACCAGGGGCGGGCCGTCACGTCGTAGTCGGCAGCCATCTCGTTGAGGAAGAACATGCGCTTGTCGGTGTAGCCGAAGTAGGCATCCGAGAAGCCGCCGCCGTCGCGCAGCGCCTGGACCACGGCACGCGGGTCCGGCGTATCGACGGCCTGGGCCAGCGTATGCGTCAGCAGGCGCTTGGTCGCCACCCATTCACCCAGCACCTGGGCCTGGGCGTTCACGAGCTGGCGGCTCTGGTCGTCGAGGGTGGACAGCACATGGCGCTGCACCGTGAGGAAGTTGGCAATGGCCAGGGCCAGCATGGCCACGGTGACGATGGCCACGCTGAGCGCGATGAGTCGCGCACGCAGGGACTGGAACATAGAAGAATTACTTATTGCAAGAAGATGCTACATACGTTAGCAAATTTTCTTGACAATACGCGTTCTTGCAGGCGGTGCCCCCTGGCCGCCGAAGCCTATGCGGGAAATTCGCTCCCCTTCAGCGCTCCCCCGCCAGCAGCCTGCCCAGCGCCTCGTAGGCGGGCAGCGAGGTCGGGTCATTGGCCGCATTGCCAGCCACCGGATGGGAGGCAAAGCGCGCAATCACCATCTGTGCCTTGGGATCGATGTAGACGGTCTGGCCATGCACGCCGCGCGCCGCGAAAGCGCCATGGGCGTTGTGCGTGACCCACCACATGTTGCGGTAGGTCCAGCCCGGCAGCAGCTTGTAGCCGGCCTTGGCAAAGGCCGCCGCATCGCCGCCCCGGCGGATATCGTCCACGGCGGCTGCGGGAACGATCTGCTGGCCGTTGAACTGGCCCCGGTTGCGCAGCATCTCGCCAAAGCGCGCCAGGTCCCGCAGGCCCAGGTTCAGTCCGCCGCCTGCAAAGGGCGTGCCCGTGGAGTCCACCGACATGTAGGCATCCTGCTCGGCGCCCAGGCGGCTCCAGATGCGCTCGGACAGCAGATCGGCCACCGATTGGCCGCTCACGCGCGCCAGCACCCAGCCCAGCGCATCGGTGTTGGCCGTGCGGTAGCCGAAGGCCTTGCCGTGCACGCCTTCGGGCTTCACGGTCTGCAGGAATTCGTAGTAGCTGCGCGGCCCGGTGTAGTCCTTGGCCTTGGGCAGCGGGTTGCCCGCTGCCGCGTGCGCCCAGACCTCGGCCTGGGGGTCCGCATAGTCTTCGCTGAAGCGTATGCCCGTGGTCATGTCCATGAGTTGGCGCACCGTGGCATTGCCGAAGGCCGAGGCCGCCAGCTCGGGCACGTACTCCGACACGCGGCGCGAGGGGTCGAGCTGCCCCTCGGCAGCCAGCATGGCCGCCAGCGTTCCGACGAAGGACTTGGTCACCGACATGGCGCCGTGCTGGCCTTCGGGTTTGAGCACGCCGAAGTAGCGCTCATAGATCACGCGGCCCTTGTGCAGCACCACGATGCCGTCGGTGTAGTTGGCCTTGAGCGAATCGCGCCAGGTCATGGGCTGGCTGGCACCCAATGGCGTGAAGCGCAACTCGTCGATGTCGTCGCGCAGCGCCTGGGCCAGCGGCGCTGCAGGCGCCAGGCCGCGCGACACATTCACGGTGGGCATGAGCTGGCGAAAGTGCGAGACGCTCCAGCGCATGGCGGGAAACTGGAAATAGGAGCCGTCGTCGAAGCGCAGCGTGCGGTCCGGCGGCGGCGGTGAGCCCACCATCCAGCCCAGCTTTGCGGGGTCGCTGGCATCGGCATCGGGATAGGAGGGGGTCTTGGCTGCGGTGACCCCTGCCGTGGCTGTGGCGAACACAAGGCTGCCAGCCAGGGCACCGGCGAAATGTTTGAGCTGCATGGCGGCAACCATACTACGGTTGCCCCGGCGCCAAGATCCGCTGCCAAAGGATGGAAGCCGGCTTCCATCCCAGGCCGTGCGCCCAGTTGGCGCAAGCACGACAAATGGCTTTCTCGTTGGACTAAGCTTCAAATAGTTTTTGAAAATCAAAGCCTGGTGAATGCCCATGAAAAGCCTGCAAGACCTGGATATCTTCGTGCGCACCGCAGACAGCGGCAGCCTCTCGGCCACGGCGCGTGCCCTGGACCTGACGCCGGCTGCGGCCAGCGCAGCGCTCAAGCGGCTGGAGGCAGAGCTGGGCGTGACCCTGTTCGTGCGCTCCACGCGCAGCCTGCGGCTCACGCAGGAGGGCGAGCTGTTTCTGGAGCACTGCCGCCCCGCGCTGGCCGGCCTGCGCCAGGTGCGCGACCAGCTGGCTGGCGGCCAGGCCGCTTTGCGCGGCACGCTGCAACTGGCCGCCCCCTCCGACCTGGGCCGCAACGTGCTCATGCCCTGGCTGGACGAGTTCCAGAGCCAGCATGCAGGCGTGGATCTGCGCCTGCACCTGTCCGACCGCGCGGCCAATGTCTACAGCGAGCCTGTGGACGCGGCTTTTCGCTATGGCAGGCCGCAGGATTCCAGCCTGGTGGCCTTGCCGCTGTCGGACACGCACCGCCGCGTGCTCTGCGCCGCGCCTTCCTATCTGCAGGAACGCGGCGCACCCGCCACCCCCCACCACCTGGCCGGCCATGACTGCCTGTGCTTCATGCTGGGCGAGGAAGTGCACGACCGCTGGAGCTTCTGGCCGGCAGGGCAGGGGACTGCCGTACCAGAGCCCGTCCATGTGCGGGTGCGCGGCCGCAATGTGGCCAATGACGGAGATGCCGTGCGGCGCTGGGCTGTGGCTGGGCGGGGGATTGCCTACAAGTCGTATTTCGACGTGGCCGAGGACCTGGCCCGGGGCCGCCTTCTTGCGCTGTGCACCGACTGGACGACCGAGTGCGTGCCGCTGTTCCTGGTCGCACCCAGTCGCAGGCAGTTCACGCCGCTGGTGCGTGCGTTGCGGGATTTTGTGGCGGTGAGGCTGGCCGAGCTGGAGGCGGCGCAGCCCTGAGACATCACGAAGCCCGCTTTCCCAGCTCCACAGGCCCGTGCACGTGGTGCTCCGCACAAACCTGCCGTGAGAGCACATGGGCCTCCACCACCTGGGCCGCATTCCCGACTGTCAGCCGCCCGTACCAGACGCCGTCCGGATAGACGATGGCCAGCGGGCCATGGTTGCAGGGGTACTGGCAGCTGGTCTGCAGCAGGCGCAGCCTGGCACGCAGTTCGCTGCTGGCCTGCACTGCCTCGCCCAGGCTTTGCCAGACGGCCACGGCGCCCAGTGCCGTGCAGCGCGGTCCCGTGCAGACCAGGGCATGGTGCTGGTGGTCCGGTACCTGGGACCAGGCCTGGGGATCGTGCTGCCATTGGTCGCCTGCGGATTCGGCCACATCCGGGGTCTGCAGGGCTTGCCTAATCTGCGGCGCCAGCAGCGCGGGCATGGCCGCAGCGCCCAGCAGATGGTCGGCAAACCGCACCTGCACGGTCTGGTCCGGCAACTGCGAGCGCCAGCGCATGGCCAGCTTGTGCAGCCAGCGCAGCAGGGCAGGCTCGTCGGGCGAGAACAGGGGCAGCACGACAATGGAGCGGGCCGGCAGGCATTGCTGCAGCGCCTCGGGCAGCGAGGGTGCAGCCTTGTCCACGAAGGATGTGACGACCTTGCAGGCCGGCTCCAGCGTCGGGCGCAAGGCCTCGGCCAATTCGATCAGGCTTTGGCGCGAGGCGGCGCCCGTGCCGCCGCGGCCCAGCACGATCACGGCATCAGGCCCGGGCGGGATGGAAGTTTCAGAGGAGTTCATCGGGAATGAAGCTGATGCGCAGCCGGCCGGTGGCGGCATGGATGTCCACCTCGGCAGCCACGCCGTAGACCTGGCCGATGGTGGCCGGCGTCAGTACCTGGGCCGGTGTGCCATGGGCAACGATGCGGCCTTGTTCCATGAGATAGAGACGGTCGCAGTAGTGGGCGGCGATGTTGAGGTCGTGCAGGGCGACGATGCTGCTGATCTGCAGCCTGCGCACCAGGCCCATCAACTCCAGCTGATGGCGTATGTCCAGGTGGTTGGTGGGCTCGTCCAGCAGCATCAGCCTTGGCTGCTGGGCCAGCGCGCGGGCCACGAGCACGCGCTGCTTTTCGCCGCCGGAAAGGCTGGAGAAGCGACGCGCCTCCAGCGCCAAGGCATTCACCTGGGCCAGCGCCTGGCGCATGCAGGCGAGGTCCTCGGCGCTGTCGCCCGCCCAGGGGGACTGGTGGGGGATGCGGCCCATCATCACCGCCTCGCGCACGGTGAAGTCAAAGCTCTGCGGCGCCTCCTGCGCCAGGACCGAGACCTGGGCCGCGAACTCGCGCGCCGTCATATCCCGGATGTCGCGCTGGTCCAGCAGCACGCAGCCCGCGTCGGGCCGCAACACGCGGTAGAGCATGCGCAGCAGGGTGGATTTGCCGCTGCCGTTGGGGCCGATGAGCCCCACGCATTCGCCGCTGTGCAGGGCGAGGCTGGCCTGGTCCACGATGCGCCGGGCGTCGGCACGCCGGGCATCGGCACTCCAGCACAGGTCCTGGGCTTGCAGCTTCATGGGCCGCGCCCTCCCTGCACCGGCTGGCGCACCAGCATCCAGACGAAGAAGGGTCCGCCGATCAGCGAGGTGATCACGCCCACGGGCAGTTCCATGGGCGCAAAGGCCGTGCGCGCGACAAGATCCACCAGCACCAGCAGCAGGGCGCCGGCCAGGGCGGCCACGGGCAGCACGCGCCGGTGGTCCGTGCCCACCAGCATGCGCGCGGCGTGCGGCACGATCAGCCCCACAAAGCCGATGGCGCCGCTGACCGCCACCATGGTGCCCGTGAGCAGCGACACCGCCAGGAACAGTGCGCGCCGCAGCCGTGCCGTGTCCACGCCCAGCGTGGCGGCGGCCTCGTCACCGGCCAGCAGGGCGTTGAGCGGGCGCGTCTGCAGCCCCAGCCAGAGCATTCCCGCAGCCAGCACGGCGGCGGGAATGCCCAGTTCCTCCCACTGCGTGCCGGCCAGGCTGCCCAGCGTCCAGGTCAGCAGGGCATTGGCCAGGTCACGCTGGCCCGATGACAGGGTGATCAGGCTGGTCACGCCCGCCAGCACATAGCCGATGGCCACGCCACCCAGGATCAGCCGCGTGGCATGGATGCGGCCCTGGGAGCGCGCCAGCAGGTAGACGGCGACGGTGGCCGCCAGCGCCCCTGCAAAGGCCCCGGCCGTGAGGGCGTACATGCCGGCCGAGGCCAGCGCACCGAAGGCCAGCACGGCCACGGCGCCCACAGACGCACCCGAGGACACGCCCAGCAGATAGGGATCGGCCAGCGGATTGCGCACCATGGCCTGCATGATGGTGCCCACCACGGCAAGCCCCGCGCCCACCAGGGCCGCCAGCAGCACGCGCGGCATGCGGATCAGCCAGACGATCTGCTGGTGCTGCGGCGTGATGCCCTCCAGCGGCGGCGGCTGCATGCCCAGCGCCTGCAGCAACCGGCTCCAGGCAATGCGCCAGACCGTGCCGGCCGGCATGTCCACGGGCCCCCAGGTGATGGCCAGCGTCATCACCAGCAACAGGGCCGCGAACAGCAGCAGGCACCAGGCGCGGGCAGCGCCCGGGCGGCTGTGCCAGCGGGTGCGTGCCTCAGTGCCCGGCATGGGCGGTCGCCGGCACGCGGTCGGGGTGCAGGGCCTGGGCCAGCGCGCGGGCCCGAGCGATGTTGCGCGGGCCGGGCGTGGCCTCGGCATAGGTCATCACGAAGAACCGCTTTTCGCGAATGGCATCGACGCCGGCCAGCTCGGGCTTGGCCAGCAGGAAGTCGATCTTTCCCTGCGCATGGGGCTGGCCGTAGTCGATGATGACGATCCACTGCGGGTTGCGCTGCACCACGTCCTCCCAGTTGCCTGCGGGCCAGTTGCTGGGAATGTCGTCGAAGATGTTGCGCCCGCCCGCTTCCTCGATCATGGCCTGCGGCATGCCGTAGCGGCCCACGGTCACGGGGATGTCCTGGCCGCTGTCGTAGACAAAGACCGAAGGCCGCTGCCGCACGCCCTGCATGCGCTCGCGCAGGTCCTTCAGGTCGCGCTCCAGCCCCTGCGCCAGTTGCTCGGCATGGGCGTCGATGCGGAAGATGCGGCCCAGGTTGCGCAGGTCGGTCAGGCCGTCTTCCAGCGCCACCTGGCTGCGCGGCCCCACGCGGATGCACGATTCGGACAGCACATATGAGGCAATGCCGTGGCGCTGCAGCACCTCGGGCGTGATCTGGCCCTGGCGAAAACCGTAGCTCCAGCCTCCGAAGACGAAATCTGCCGAGGCGCCCAGGATGGCCTCCAGGTTCATCTCGCGCTCGGCCAGCCGCGGCACGCGGGCCAGCTGGGCCTGGAAGGCCGGGTCGATCTGCTTGGCCTGCGTGATACCGCTGTAGCCCACCAGCCGGTCGCCCAGGCCCAGAAAGAGAAACATCTCGGTGATGTTCACGTCATGGGTCACGGCGCGCAGCGGTGCGCTGGCGTAGGTCACGGGGCTGCCGCAGACATTGACGGTCACGGCCGCCTGCGGTGCGGCAGCCGGTGCCGGCAGTTCGCTGGTGGTGCCGGAATCGCTGCGCGAGCAGCCGGCCAGCAGAAGGGTGGCCGCCAGGGCGCCAGCGCACAGGCCGTGGAGACCGTGGAGGCTTTTGGAGCGCGCCATGGCCATCAGAACCGGATATGGGCCGCGATCTCGAAGCGGCGGCCTTGCCCGACCAGGAACTGGCTGCCGTAGCTCGATCCCACATAGACCCTGTCGGCCAGGTTGCGGCCGATCAGGCTCAGGGTGGTGCGCGGGTCCACCTGCCAGCTCAGCGCGGCGTCGGCCACGGTGTAGGCGGGCAGGTTCACGGTATTGGCGTTGTTGCCAAAGCGGTCACCCACGTAGCGCAGGCCCAGCGAGGCTTGCCAGGCGCCCACGCGGTAGTGGCCCCAGAGGTTGGCCGTGGTCTTGGCCACGTTCTGCGGGCGGTTGCCGGCGCGGTTGCCGCCGGCCTCGATGAGCTTGTCGAACTGGGCATCCACATAGGACAGGTTGCCCTCCAGGCGCAGGGTGGGCGTGGCCTGGAAGTTGGCAGTGACCTCGGCGCCGCGCGAGGACTGGCTGCCGCCCTGGATGGAGATGGCCGGGCGGTCGGGGTCGCGCGTGATGATGTTGTCCTTCTTGATGTCGAACACGGCCAGCGTCCATTCGCCGCGCCCGCCTGCCACCTGCTGCTTGATGCCGATCTCGGCCTGGCGGCCCTTGCTCAGCTTGTAAGCCGTGTTGGCCAGGTTCAGCGACACCAGGCTGTTGACGGGATCATGGCCCGAGCTGATCTGCCCATAGACATGGGTGTCGCGGGCCAGCTCATAGGTCAGGCCCAGGCGCCAGGAGGTGGCGGCCAGCGTCTTGTTGAAATCCGTGCCGCCCACCAGGGAATGGCTGGCAAAGCTGTAGACATCGCGGCGCAGTCCGGCCATGGCCAGCCAGCGGTTGCTGATGCGCCAGGCATCCTCCAGGTACAGCGCATGCTGGGTCACGCCGGTTTCGGTCTTGGCCTTGGTGACATCGGGGCTGGCCCAGCTGCCATGCACGGGGTCCCAGGCCGAGACCGTGGACGAGCCGCCGTAGGGCGAGTTATTGGACAGCCGCAGGTTGATGCGCGCGGCCTCCCAGCCCATGGCGATCTTGTGCGAGCCCCGGTTCACGTTCAGGCCCAGGCGATTGCCGGTCTGCTGCAGGTCGTGCAGGATTTCCAGGTAGTCGGAGCGGCCCACGGTCCAGGTGGCGGGGTTGAGCGCGTAGGCCTCGATGTTGCGCCAGTGGCGGTCCGACTGCACGTGGTACAGCTCGTTGCGCACCGTCAACCAGTCATTGGCCTTCCATTGCACCTTGGCGCGCAGGCGCTCGTCGGCATAGCGCAGCACGCTGTCTTCTGCGTTGTAGTTGCGGTCGCGCAGGGACTCCACCACCTTGCCGTCCAGGCCAGGGGTGCCCCAGTAGCGGGTGGGCTTTTGCACGCTGCGGTCGGCAATCAGGTCGATCTGCAGGTCGCTCGTGGGCTCCAAGCGCAACGTGCTCATGAACTTGCCGTTGCGCGACTGGTCCAGGTCGCGCTCGCCCGCGCTGCGCGCGGTGTAGCTGTCGATGCGGTAGCTGGCATAGGCGCCCAGGGCGCCGGTCACGCCCAGGCCCACGCGCAGCGTGTCGTCCGTGCCCGCTCCCACCAGCACCTCGGCCGAGCTGGTGCGGCTGGGCTGCTTGCGGATGGCGTTGACGGTGGCGCCCATGGTGCCGCTGCCATACATCAGCGAGGCCGGGCCGCGCAGCACGTCGATGCGCTCGTAGCCCCAGCTGTCCCCGGGATAGGCCGTGGTGCCGGCGGCCACGCCCAGCACCATGCCGTCTTCGGCCACGCCCACGGAGTTCACGCCCGCAAAGCCACGGCTGCTGAAGGACAGGCCGCCGTTGCCCGGCGTGCTGCTGGAGGTCAGGCCCACGGTGCGCGTGACGGCGTCCACCAGGGCGTAGTCGCCGCGCTCCTGCATCTGCTCGGCAGAAACACCATCCACGCTGGCAGGCACTTCCTGGTTGGAGACGCCGGTATGGCTGGCCGAGCGCGCAGGCTGGGCCAGTTGCTGGCCGATGCGTTCGGCCTGGCCGGTGACCTGCACTTCGGGCAGGACAGTCTGTGCCTGCACAGGAGCGGACAGGAAGGCGCAGGCCAGAGCCAGCGGGCTCAGCCGAAGGCAAAGGGAATCGGCAGCACGGGTGCTGGGAACGCAGGAAAGGGAGGAATGCATTTCGAACATCGGTCTTCGACCGCCTGATGCGAAAGCAAGGCACTGCCGCCTCTCCAGCCAGCGTGCAAGGATAGGGTGCAGGACATTGCCATCCGCACCCCGCAGACAGTCAAGAAAGCGCCCGCTCAGCGGGCGCGAAACGCAGCAGGCCGGTCTCCGGGCTCACAAGCGGCGCAAGGACATGCCTTGCGCCCAGCGCCCCGTCTTCCCAATCCACCCGCGAAAAGCTGCATGTTGCAGACCACGCCATGAACCAGTGACAGCCTGTCATCGCCCCTCCGCAGGGTTGCGGAGACTGGCGGGACAGGCGTGGAGCGCCTTGACTTGTTTACCGTTGCGGGGGCAGCCAAGGCCTGTGCCGGCAGCGCAAAAAGCATTTGCTGGCAGTCACCTTGTTCCCGTTTCATCCCCATGGCTGGCATGTGGACACCTGTTGCACGGATGCCTTTGCAGGCGCGGCATTATAGCCAGCGGTCTGTTTGCAGAGCCTTTGGCGCCTGGGGCACGTCGTGCAAAAGCAGCTCCAGACCCAGCCACTCGCCACGGTGAACGCGGCTGACGGCATGCCGCAGGTGCACACGGTAAAAGCCCGCCGCACCGCGCACCGGGCGCGGCCCCGTGGCGATGATGGCCGCATCCCCCAGGCCCAACGGCAGCACCATGGGGCGCGATTGCATGCGCGGTCGCTGCTCGGTCATCACGAACTCGCCGCCCTCGAAATCCTGGCCCGGCCGGGACAGCAGCAGCACCAGCTGCAGCGGGAACACCGCCGCTCCTTCGCTGTATGAGCGCAGCGGGGCATGGCCCGCCTGCGCCACATGCAGCAGGTGCGACTGCGGATGCATCTGGCCGCACTGGCGGCCCAGTTGCCCGAAGGCCTCGAACGAGGCGGGCAGGGCAGGCTGCATGTCCATTTGGGCACGCCAGCGATTGGCAATGGCAAGCAGGTGCCGGTACAGTACCGGGCGCCATGTGTCGAGGGAGGGCGGCAGGCCATTGCGCATGGCCGCCTCGCCGGCCAGGGCGCGGCTTTCATCCGCATTCAGCAGCCGTGGCAGCAGGCAATGGCCCTCTGCATCGAGCTGGGTGCAAATGCGGCCCCAGTCCAGGCCGGCGAAGCGATCACTGCTGTTCAGCCCATCCATTTCGAACCCTCCATTCAACCCGCCTTGCGAAAAGTGAGATTGATGCGCCGCCCGCCCAGCAGCGGGTGAGGCTGGTCCTTGAGCGGCAACACGCCGTGGTGGCGCAGCCGATCCACGCCGCCCCAGACCACCACGTCGCCATGCTGCAACAACACCCTGGCCGTCCTGTCCGCGCGCGCAAGCCCTCCAAACAGAAATGTGGCCGGCATGCCCAGTGACACCGAGACGATGGGCGCGCCAAGGTCACGCTCGTCGCGGTCCTGGTGCAGGGACAGGCGGCTGCCGGGCAGGTACTGGTTGATCAGGCAGGCGTCGGGCGCGAAGCCCTCGAAGCCCGCAGCGGCGGCCGCTTCGCCCGCCAGCTGCGCAAACACGGCCGGCATGGCGGGCCAGGGCTGGCCGCTGACCGGGTCGATGGCGCTGTAGCGGTAGCCGCGCCTGTCGCTGGTCCAGCCCAGCGTGCCGCAGTTGGTCATGGCCACCGACATGGTGAAGCCGCCCGGCGTGACCAGATGGCGCAGCGGCGCCTGGGCCATGACGCCGTCCACCGCAGCCAGCAGTGGCGCCGCATGGGGCAGGGCATGGCCGCGCAGCACCACGGACTGGGGACCAATGGGTTCGATGCCCATGGGAGGTTCATCGGCAAAAAGATCCAGCGTGCTCATACCGGCCGTCCATCAAAGTGCGTCATATCAGAGTGCGTCATGAAAGATCAGCCCCACGGTATGGCGATGGCCGTTTCGGACGCGGCTGACGCCATGGCGCATGGCCGCGCGGCGGTAGCCTGAGCGCCGCCCCGGCACGGGCCGGTGGCGCACGGCCAGGACCAGCGCATCGCCCTGGCCCAACGCCATCACATCGGCCCGTTGCCTGTCGCCATCGGCCTGGGTGATGACGAATTCCCCGCCCGCAAAGTCCTGCCCCGGCCGAGACAGCAGCAACACCACCTGCAGCGGAAACACATGCTCTCCATAGACATCCTGGTGCAGGCAGTTGTAGTCGCCCTCGCCGTATTGGAGGATCAGCGGCGTGGGCCGCAACTGGCCGTGCGCGTGGCAGCGCGCCAGGAAGTCCTGCAGCCGGTCCGGATAGCGCACATCCAGCCCCATGCGCTGGTTCCAGCGGTTGGCCACCGGCACCAGGCGGGAATACAGCTGTTCGCGCAGCCGCTGCAGCAGAGGTGGCAAGGGGTAGTCGAAATACCGGTATTCGCCACGCCCGAAACCGTGGCGGGCCATGACGATGCGGGAGCGAAAACCGTCTTCCCTGGTGTAGAGGGCCGCCAGGTCACGGCATTGCTGCGCGTCCAGCAGGCCGGGCAGCCGGGCACAGCCGTGCTCGTCGAGTTGGTGCTCCATCTGCGTCCATTGGCAGGGCGGGGCGGATTCGCAAGCTTCGTTGTCGAAAAGACGGAGGTTGTGCATGGCGGGCGCGGTTGGCGGTATGGGCGCTGTGGGCAATTGCCGCAGTCTAGGGCGCCGCAGCAGCGCCTGCATCCCGCTTCTTGCAGTGGACAGAATGTCAACCGGTGGGAGCGCCTGCCAGCCGCGTGCTGGACAGGCTTGGGAGGGCCGGCTGGCAGCTGCAATTGAACAATCGCGGCATTCCTGCAAACGCCTCAGGCCCGCCATGTCCAGCAACGTCCATCACCTCTATCTGTTCTTCGATACGCCCCTGCAGCTGCGCCGCGTGCAACTGATCTGCCAGTACCTGGCCCGGCAGTCCTGGGAGCAGGCCGAGCGCTGGATCCATGAGCTGGACCCCGCCCTGGACCGATCCGCGCTGTGGGATGACGACTGGGCCAATGCCAGCGCCCTGGGCCATCCCCAGCATCTGGAGCTGGGCTTCGACACCCGCACCACGGCCGGCATGCCCTGGCGGCTGCTGGAGACCTTGTTCCAGCACGGCCTGCAGGCGGCGGTGCTGCATGTCTTCTACGACCAGGTGGGAGAGAGCGAGCGCTATCACTTCGATGCCGGCCAATGGGTCAGCCACCATGCCTGGCTGGCCCGCTACCCGGAGCGCCAGGTGCTGGTCGATCCCGACGCAGAGGTCTATCCGCGCCCGGGGCAGGAAGAGGGCAACGATGGCACCTCACTCAGCAATCCCGCCCAGCCCATGGCCATCAGGCAACTGCGCGAGCGTGACCAGGAACGCGATCGCCAGGCCCAGGAGTCCGTGCAGGCCCTGCTGGAGACCATGGCCAGCCTGCGCAAGAGCGGCGTGTCGCCGGTGGACGGCATCGCGGGCCTGTTCATGCTGCGGGCAGGCTTTCGCGGACTGTGCGAGGCCGTCGCCTTCACCGTCGTTGCCGCCCTGGCTTTCAGAGGCAAGGGCCTGTGGCTCTGGCTGGCCCTGGGATTGGTACTGGCGGTCGTGCTGCCGCTGTACCGCATGGCCAGTGCGCGGCGGGAGTTCGCGGGGCAGGGCGGCAGCGACCCGGCATCCTGAGACAATCCGCGCTCGGCAGAATGAAACAAATTGCACAAGATCCGGCAAAGTCCCAGGAGAGGGTGAACAGGATGTGGATACCGACCGTCGTCACGGCAGGATGGACATGCGCCATCAGGCGCCGTCTTTTTGAGCAGGGCCAGCGCTGATGCAGCCCACCGCAATCGAGCAGGGCCCCACCGTGGCAGCAGGCGTTCACGAGGATTTCGGCCATCTTCTGGGTCTGTACATGCGCCGCATCCGTGCCAGCGCTTCGGGGGTGGCCACCGAGATCGGGCTGAGCCGGGAAGCCGTCAACAACTGGAGGAATGGGGTTTCCCTGCCCAATCCGCGCTCGCGCGACCGGCTGGCCGCCTGCGCCCAGTATCTGCGGCTGACGGAGGCGGAGACCAATCGCCTGTTCTCCGCCGCCGGCTTTGCCACGCAGTTCCCGCTGCAGGCGCCAGCCGCTGGCGCCCAGCCTTTTGCCGGCTTCATGGACCGGCTTTTTGCCCAGCTGGCCCAGGCCTCGCCCTATGCCATCACCATGCTGCTGTCTCCCGCGCACTGGGGGCAGCCCCCGTTCCGCCAGGAATTGCTGCTGCGTGCCCGCGCCCAGTACGGCGCCGAGGCGGTACTGCACATCCAGCCGCCGTACAGCGTGAGCACGGCCCCGGCCGACTACTTTGCGGCCCTGGGCCGGCAGTGCGGGCTGGGCGAGGTGGGCTCGGACTACGAATTCGAGGCCCTGCTGGAAAAGCGCCTGCTGGCAGGCGGCCGCCTGTTCTGCCTGGTCAGCCGTTTCGAGCAAGGCACGGCCGCACTGCGCGAGACGCTGGCCGGCATCCTGCGCAGCCTCAGCGAAATGCACAGCGGCCGCCTGCACCTGCTGCTGTGCGGCAGCGAGGCGCTGGCCGACCTCAAGTACCGCAGCGGCGACCTGTCCCTGCTCAACATCGGCCAGGTGGCGCACTGGCCCGACCCCACGCTGGAAGACCTGGCCCTGATGGCGCGCCAGCGCTGGCCGGCAACAGCCTGGCCGGTCGAGGTCATCGAGGCGCTGCAGGCCCTGACGGGCGGGCATCCCGCGCTCTTCGAGGAAGCGCTGCAATGGCTGGTGGAGCAGGGTGTGGGCATCGCTGCCGTGCACTCGCCACTGCTGCGCGCCCATCTGGTGGCCAGTGCGCGCCTGTGGCAGACCCTGCTGCCCCTGGCGCAGGAGCCGGCCGCACGCGATCAATTGCGAAGCCTGGTGGATGCGGCATCGCTGGGCCGTGCGCGGCCTTATCTGCAGGATGCCGTGCTGCGGCGCCTGTTCTGGGGCAATCTGCTGCAGGTGCGCGGAGCGGGCGAGGGCGCCCACCTGCACTGGCGCTGCGACATCGCCCGCGAAGCCGCAATGGCAGTGCTGCAGGCATGAGCGGCCCGGCCCGCCTTCTGCAGCTGCCCCGATCCTATTGGCGCGCCGCGCTGCTGGCCTTGTTCACGCTGTTCATAGGCACCGCCATACTTCTGCCCCGCTACAACCCCGTTACCCGCGGCAGCCTGCAGGGCGCGGAAAGTTCAGGGCGGGTCTGGAACGAAATCATCCTGTGGCGCCTGGCCCTGATGGAGCATGTGCGCCAGCATGAAAGCTGGCCGCAGGACATCGCCAGCGTGGCACCGGAGATTGCCGAGCCCCGCGTGCGCATGAGTTCGCCCAGGCCCTTCGTGCTGCAGGCGGACATCGTGCGCGACAGCCAGATGGGCGTGCTCTCAGGAACCCAGGTCCTGCTGCAGCTGAACATGCCCAGCCAGGACTGGAGCTGCCAGGGCGGCCAGCCACCCACCCCGCCACGCTATCTGCCGCTGAACTGCAGCCCCTCGCCAGGCCAGCCAGAGCACGAACCCTTTGGCTGGCTGCGCAACATCATCTGGACCTGCGCCCTGGTCTTTGGCGGCCTGGCCCTGCTGTGGCTGGTCCGCCATCCGCTGATAGGCCCGGCGCAGCTCAAGCCCGGGCGCCTGCGCCGCAAGCCGTATCAGCATCTTCCCCAGCTGGACCGGCTGCTGCGGCTCACCGGCCGGCGGTCCGCCGTGCTGCGCGCCGCAGGCATACGCCCGCCCGACTGGCAGCGTGCCCTGCGCCTTGCCGGCGCCAGCCCCGCCGCCCGCGTGCGCGCCCTGGCCGAACGACTATCGGCCACCTGCAAAACCGCCGAGGGCGAATGGCCCGTGCCCGGTGGCATGTTCGAATGGACGCTGCCGCCGGACCTGCCCATCGCCCTGGGCCGCTGCCTGGTCTATGCGCTGCCAGAGCAACTGGAAGAACTGGAAGAGGGCGAACTCGTGCGCCAGCTGCGCCTGCTGCAGACCGGCGGCGATGTGGTGCTGATCCTCAGCCCCCAGCATCCCCAGTCGCCCATGCCGCTGCTGCAGCGCCATGCCGAGGACCGCGCCAATCTGCACGCAGTGCTGGACAGCCCCGGTCAGACCGAATGGCTGATGGGCGGCGAGCCCGCGCAGGTGCTGCTGCGGCTGCTGGCCGCGCAGCTGCAGGTCACGCGCATCTCGCCCTACCAGACGCGCGGCGGCGTGACGCGCGAGGACGTGTTCTTCGGCCGCGAGCGCCTGCTGGCGCGCGTACTCAACCGCGAACCTGCCAACTACCTGGTCGTGGGAGGGCGCCAGCTCGGCAAAAGCAGCCTGCTCAAGGCCGTGCAACGGCGCCTGCAGGAGCATCCGTCCATTGCCTGCCACTACCTCTCGCTGCGCGACCACCGCCTTACGCCGCGCCTGGCCACCCAGTTCGGCCTGCCCGTGGAGACACCGCTGGAGGCCATCATCGAACACCTGCAGTCGCAATCGCAGGGCAGGCGGCTGTACCTGCTGATCGACGAGGCCGACCTGTTCTTCCGCGATGAGGCCCGCAACGGCTATCCCCAGCTCAGCGCCTTGCGCGCGCTCAGCGAGGAGGGCCGTTGCTGGTTCATGCTGGCTGGATTCTGGGATCTCTATGCGGCCGCGTTGCTCGACTACCAGTCGCCGCTGCGCAACTTCGGCGACATCCTGGCCATCGGTGGCCTGGAGCCATCCGCCTGCCAGGCACTGGCCACCGAGCCGCTGCGCAGGCTGCGCGTGGGCTACGCCAACGACGCGCTGGCCGAACGCCTGATCGAGGCCAGCGGCAGGCGGGCCAATCTGGTTGCCATCCTCTGCCAGGAATGCCTGCAAGCCCTGGGGCCCGACGAACGCGTGATCGAAGAGCGCCACCTGCGCCAGGCGCTGGAATCCCAGCCCGTACAGGATGCGCTGGTCGGCTGGGGCCGCCTTAGCACCGACGAACAGGCCTGCCGCCTGGACCGCATCGCCGTCTATCACACGGCCCAGCAAGGTCACACCAGCCTGACCGCGCTCGACGCCCTGGTCCAGGCCCACGGCGCAACCGGCCAGGCCCAGGCCTTGCGCCGATCCCTGGCCCGCCTGCAACTGGCCTACGTCCTGCGCCGCGATGAAACCCACGGCGTGCACGACGCACGCTACGTCTTCACCATCCCGCTGCTGCAACGCCAATTCGAACCGCAGGAGACGGAGTTGTTGTTGAGGCAGGAACTGGAGAGCCTGGGAAGAGGGTTGAACAGCTGAAAAAAAAGAGGCGGAAGACAGGCAGGCCTGGTGCAGGAAGAGTGCCTTACCTGGGTTTGGACAGTGTTAATCGCAACTGTGATTTAACATAATATACAGACCACCCGGGCCGCAGCGGTTCCGACAGCGCCTAGGGTGAGGGCGCCGCCCACCAGAAATCTGCGCACCATGCGCGACTTGCAGGCGCTCTCGCGCTCGCTTTCTAGCGCTGCAATCACCATCCATTTTTGGGCGTCTTCGCCCATCTCTTCCGCCAGTGCTCCCGCTATCGCGGGGCTGAGGTGCTCGCGCACCTTGGCGGTGGCAAGCGTGGTTCGTGCAAGGTTCAGACGCTGCGTCCAGTAGGGCGCGGGTTGCTGCTTGAGGGCTCTTTCCAGCAATTCCATGGTCGTTTGCATGTGCGCTCCTGTGGCTTGTTGACTACAAATTGCAGTCATTATCCAAGACCCTTGACTGCAATGTGCAGTCAAAGGCACATTCCAGCTTCATGACTGCATGTTGCAGTCGTTTACAGGAGCCGGCATGCCCCCCTCGCAACATTTCGAACGTCCATCCCCTGCCACCACGGCACCGGCTGCTTGCTTGCCGGCTCCGGCCGCTGCCGGGCAGGGGATGGGCACCATCCGTTGGGTGACCTTTGGCTTGGCTCTCACCAGTTTGGTTCTCTCTGTTGCGAGCCTCATCGTCAACGTCACCAGCCGCAGCGACTGCGGGCCGGTGTTTCAGCCTGAACCTACGGTTCGGTATCTGGTTTCTATCGAGCGTCGCGCATGACCTCGGAGACAGCACACCGCCTGCAGGGCTTCCGCCGTCTACACGATTCCATGATGGCCCATCCACGTCGCGCCGACGATCTGCGCATGTTCGATGTCTATTGGCGCCTTGCGGCCTGCGCCAAATTCATCCTTGACTACAGCACGCAGGACCACGATTTCGAGGGCTTCATCAGCCGCGAAAAGGCCGCAGGTCGCAGCTATGAAACCCTGGCCGCTGCGCGTGCCGCATACGCTCAGGTGGCCGCATGAGCAACGTTCGCCAGCTGTCCACGGCGCGCGCAGCGCGCCCCCCCCGTGCGGTAACACGGGGGGAAAGTTCCCCGAGCGTCTGCGAGCAAAAAGCGAAGGTCGATTGGCTGAATTTCACGTTCCAACTCGGCACCGAGGATCGCCCTCGCATCACGCTGTTCGACCTGATAGATCGACTTTCCCAAATCATGCGCCGGCCTGTCACTGGCCTGGATGAGGGCAAGGGGCTGCGCGGCTACAAGCACAGCGTCACTCTGGTGGCCCACGTGGGCTCCAAGAAACAGCCCATGGGCTTTATTGCCTGGGGCGGCGAGGCTCAAAAAGGATCGTGCCTCGTCACGATTTCCGGCAGTGGCTGCGCTCTCTTCAATGATTGGAGTGAGGTCCGCGAACTGATTGAATTTCTGGAAGCAAAGATCACGCGCTTGGATCTTGCCGTGGACTTCCTTAATGGCGAATACACCGTCGAAGATGCGGTCGATTTCTACAAAGCAGGGCGTTTCAGCACATCCGGTCGCCCCCCTGCGACATCCCAAGCCGGCGACTGGCTCAACAGCAGGGAGCGCACCTTGTACATCGGCAAAGCGAAAAACGGCAAGGTCTGCCGGGCATATGAAAAAGGCCAGCAACTCGGCGATCCCAATTCGAAATGGACGCGTTATGAGGTGCAGTTCGGATCGCGTGATCGCGTCATACCGCTTGATGCGTTGACGGACAGGGACCGCTATTTCGCGGGTGCCTATCCCGTGCTGGCGGATCTCATCAATCAAGCCGGCGACGTGATTCCAACGCAGCGCACAGAGGGGGAAGTGACCCTCTCTCACCTGCTTATCCATCTGCGCCGCACCTATGGCAAGGCCATTCATTGCGCCTCAGAAATCGATGGTTTTGATGTTTCGTCCCTCGTTGAAGAAGTGCGCGTCATCGGCGTGCCTCGACGTGTGAAGTCCTCCAGCTTGGAAGCTGGCCCTAATTGGTCGAGGGTTTGCGACCTGATACAGAAAGCAGCGTAAATGGCAAAAGAAGTTAAGCAAATTGTCGGCATCGAGATCAGTGAGGGCACCTCGAAAAAAACAGGTCAGCCCTACAGCATCGGCACGGTCTACACCATGACCCGTCTTGCTCCGCCCATGGCGGGCAATGTGTCCAAGGGATACATGGGCGACCGCTATCCCGTGTCTGTGGACCTGCTGCGTCCTATCCAGCACCTGAGCTATCCGATCACTGCCGAGCTCACTACCGAGTCAGTGATGCGCTTCGGCAAGCGCGAAGAAATGATCACCGAAATCGTCCCTGTGGAAGCAAAGAAGTAGGGATGGACGGCGACCAGCAACACGCGCAAGACCTGCTGCGCGCTCTCAGCGAAGTCTCGCTGCTGCTTGGCCTGGTCGGTGGGGTCGCCGGCGCCATGGCCTACGAACTCGCTCGCAGCCTCTTCGATCGCTGGCTTGCCCGGCGCGAGGCTTCAGATCACCAGCCGCAGCGGTAGGGGCTTCCGGTCTGCCTGCGCAGCGGGCGGGCCGGATGCCCCGGACGCAAGGAGGACACACATGTTTTTCGCACTTGTCTTTGTTTTTCTGGCCGCAGGCTCTGCATCCGAGGCGATGTATCAGGCGCCCGCGCCCGACTGGGCCCAGACCATGCAACGCGATCTCCGCGGTGGCTGATATGGACCCCGATCTGCAGATTGCCGCCTGCCTGTTTTTCGCCTTCGTGCTGGGCTACCGGCAGGGCAGGAGCGGCTGATATGGCGCTGTTTCTCACGGGCCTGTGTGCCTGCTACTTCGCTGGATACAAGTTCGGCGTCCTGGTCTCCTGGATCACCAAATTGGGCAATTCCGCCTGATGCGTCCCGGCGCTTTCCGGTTTCAAAAGAGGAAATGAGCATGAAAGAAGCTCTGAAAAACCGCCTGGCAGTCCTCGCTGTCCTGGCAATGTCCGCTCCTGTTGTGTTTGCGCAGGCTACGACTCCTGAGGCCGCTATCGGCGATGCGAAGGACAAAATCCTGGCAATCATCGCGGTCGCTGGCCTCGCCTTCATCACCGTTGCTCTGGCTACGGTGGGCTGGACGGTCGGCGCCAAGTTCATCAAGCGCATCGGCGGCAAGGCTTGATGATGGCCGCGCGCATTTTGAATCTCTCAAACTGTGCGCGGTCATTTGCTGTGTACGTTTTATTTCTATTATTTTCTTTTAACTCAATTTCATATGCGCAGGATATGTGTAGTCCTGCTAATTTTCCTCCTCGGAGTGAGCTAAACGATCCTGCTGTTGCTCGTAACTGGACATGCTTTGGAGATAACTGCGGCTGGCAATATTCAGGCGGCTATCTTGGCAGTACGGGTTATTTTCAAAGTGAATGCACGAAGAATGGTCAATGCATAGTTAATGCAGAGAAGGTCGGCAATCAATGCCAGTGCAAGCAGGGATTTAAATCGGAGAATGGGCAATGCGTTGCTCAAGACAAGTGTGAGGCGGGGGACGGCAAGGTAACTACTGCAAACTTTACCCTTGGCTGGGCTCGTAGCTCTAACACCGATTCAAAGGATTTTGTGGGGTCGCTCAACTTCCCCAATACTGATAGAGCTGCCTGTGTTAACGGTTGCCGTGCTAGTTTTGATCAGGTAGCAAGCCCTGAAATATATCGCTCTCAAGTGCCCAGCACTCAAGGTCTCTACCGCATATCCGGTGATTACTCTATGATTGGGGGTAATATCGCGTGTACTCCTGGCCCTGAAGATGTGCCATTGAACCCTAAGGCGCCTAACATGCAATGTCCTGGCTTTGTTGGGGAAGTTAACGGGAGTACGGTTTGCGTTGGTAATGCTGACAAGCCCATTCCGCCACCTGATGGGCAAACCCCCAAAGAAAAAACAGGGAAAAGCGAAGGAAAAGGCAATCCTAGCGCAGGGCAAAAGCCGGGTACAGGTGATGGCTCTGGCATTGGCGGCACTGGGCGCACGCCATCTGCAGGTAATGGTGGTAACCCTGGTGGGCCTGCTGCTGCTGTAGGTGGTGGCACTGGTGGCGGTACTGGCGGCGAGGGCGATGGTGACGGCGACAAGGATAAAAAGGGTTGCGGCCTGCCTGGACAGCCCAAATGCGCCATTGACGAGACCGGTACCCCCGACGGCAAGTCCGCTTACGGTGAGCTCAACGGCAAGCTTGATGGTCTGGATGCCCAACGCAAAACGGGCACGGACAAGATCACCGGCACGGGTGACAAAGATACGAGCTGGGGCACCAGCTGGTCATGGTTCGTGCACGGTCAGTGCCGTCCCATCAGTCTGGGCACGCTCCCCATAGGTACCGGTGTGGAGATGCGCATCGACATCTGCCACATCGTTCCCTACACAAATTTGGTGCTCAATTTTTTGTGGGCTGTGGGCACATTCATCGCCGTCTTGGGCATGGTGTTCCGCGTGACGACGAAGGGGGATTGATATGCCGTTACTCGGTGGCCTGCTCGTCAATTTGTTTGCAGGTCTTGTCGCCGCGCTCGTCACTTACGTCTCTCGCAAGATAGCCTTTGGTATCGCGATGGTCACTCTAATGACTGGTCTCACAGCAGCGCTATTCATCGCCATGCGTGCCTCGCTGTCGTCGCTCACAGCGGCCATGGGTGAGGGCCCTCCCGAGCTCTTCATGATGTGCCTGCAGATGGCCATCCCGCCTATTGCGCCTGGCTGCCTGTCCACGTACATCACGATCTGGACCGCGTGCACTGTCTACACGTGGCAGCGCGATTTGCTGCATCTCTTCGCAAAGGCAGGTTGATATGCCCGTCTACGTTGTGCAAGGCAAGCTGGGCACGGGCAAGGGCAAGTTCTGCGTGCTCAAGATGCGCGAGGCCCTGCAGCAGGGGCGCCGTGTGGCCACAAACTTCGATCTCTTCCTGGAGCACCTGTTGCCAGCTGGTAGCAGGACCACAGCCACGCGCGTGCCCGACAAGCCCACGGCCCAGGACCTTGCTGACATTGGCCCGGGCAACCCTGATCATCGGCACGACGAGGACCTCAACGGCCTGCTTGTGCTCGACGAGCTCGGCTCTTGGCTCAACGCGCGTAGCTTCGCAGACCCTGAGCGTGCCAAGCTCCTGGACTGGTTGATCCATGCGCGCAAGCACGGCTGGGACGTCTACCTCATCGTCCAGCACCTGGACATGATTGATAAGCAGGTCCGGGCAGGCCTGGCCGAATATCAGGTGCGCTGCATCCGGGCCGACAAGATCAAGATCCCCATCGTGGGGACATTCTTGGGCAAGCGTGGACGGCTCCCCAAATTTCACATCGCCAACACCAGCATGACTGATGTGCCCGGCGTCACTATCGATCGCGAGTGGTTCTCGGGCAAAGACCTGCATGACGGCTACGACACGCTGCAGGTGTTCAGGGATTGGGCGCGCGATCCGAAAGACGCCCGCTTCGCGGCTGAGCTCTATGCAGGCCCGTACAGCTACTTGAGCCCGTGGCACGTCAAGGGCCGTCACGATCAGCCAGTCCGGCGCAGGTCCTGGCTCGCGCGCCTGCTGCGCATGTCCCCGCCTGAGCTCAAGTCGGCGCCTGTGCGCAAGCCTCAACTACCTGCGATTGCCCTCTGCTCCCGACTGCCGCCGGATGAGGCATGGGCACTCGCGCGCCGCTATCTCAAGGGGGGCTCATGATCTGGTTTTGGCTGCTGTGTGTCGCTGTGTGCCTGTGGGCCGCGGGCAAGCTCTACGACGATGGGAGCGGACCATGATCCGTGCATATGCCCTCTGCTGCGCCGTGGTGTCCGCTGCCGGTCTTGTGCATGCGCAGGGCCTGCCTCCGGTGTCCTTGACGCCTCCGTTAGCTGTTCCCCCAACCGTCTCCGAAATCATCCCACTGCCAGTAGCTCCGGGCGCTCCTGCTGCTGAGCTCCGGGTGCCAGGCGCGCAGGCCGTGGGCTGCATCAGGTCGCCGAAGCGGTGTAGCTGCTTTGACCAGGTCGGCGAACCTGTGCCTGTGGCTCCGGGCCTCTGCGCCCAGCTCACCGATACCGGCGCTGAGCGACTGGCGGGTGGAGATCTGTCGCGTTTCGAGCCGCGCCCGGTCGAGCTCGTACCCGATCCTGTGTTCCCGGCGCCCCTGCCGCAGTACGGATTGCGCTATGCGCTCGATGTCGCTCGATCCATCGTTGGCCGTCGCTGATCGAGGATTTCGCAGGGGAGACTGGAACAGTCTTCACTGTGAAACCGCAGCGCGGAAGCTGGGCACTATCTCTGCACGGATAGCACGGGGGTATCGGGGGCGAAGCCCCTGATGTTCACCTTGTCCCGCGCGACGTACCCAGCGATGTGCTCACGATCTCCCCAGCGCGCCTGCGCAAGCTTCCAGATTTCGACCAGGTCAACACTGCCGCGTCGTTGCCTCCGCGGCCGCGCCGGCTCAGGTCCGCGAAGCGCAGCGCCTGGACCCAGCGGGCCGCAAACCGCCGCCCTAAAAGACAACGGCTGTTGCGCGAAGCGCTCCTGCCGCTTGCAGCGTTGCTCTGGGATTTGCGGAGGAATGCAAAGCATTCATCTGTAAATCACAGAGTTACGCGAGCCCTTTCAGATTCCACGTGCTGCTGGCTACACTCGTTGACAGAAGAGGAGGGCGGTATGGCCAGGTATATGAGCGAAAGCAATGAAAACTCGTTTTTCGTTGATGTGATCAAGATCGCGCTGGGCGTTTTTATTGGCGGGTTACTCGCGGCACTTGCTTACGAGCAAATCTTGGCCTGGCGCATGAATGAGGCCCTGAAAGCAGTTCAGACGCAGACCCAACGAGCTACCGCACAAATGAAGCGATCACTGGAGCTTGCCGAGCAGCAAAGGCAGCGTGATCGAGAAGCCCAGGATGAGCAGAGGCAGCGCGATCGAGAGGCGCAGGATGAACAGAGGCGGCAAGCGCTTGAGCAGGCTAGACAGGAGCGCCTTCGCCAAGAGCGCAAGAATGCTGCTTGGGAGCGCTTCTATCAGCCTCCAGAGGCCTGCAAGGTGGACTCTGCAACCATGCCATGTGTGAATGCATACATGGCGGCAAAGAAGCGATTCGAGCTGCAGTACAGGGACTGATTTAGCGGATTTTGAAAATGGGGCTGTTGGCAGCACCGGTTTGCGAGTTGGAAAGCTCCTGCTCCATTATCAACAATTGCTTGACAAGTCGATCATTTTCACGCCTAAGGCTTTGCGCCAGTGCAAAGTACTGTGCGGCATGATTCGCGGCGGTCACGTCAGCAGTCCGCAGGCCCCATGTTGACTCCCAAAAAAGGGCAAGCATCACGGTTCGCGGTGCTTGCCCTTTGGCTTTGTATTTGCGGAGCGTTGGGACTGTTATGTCTAGGAGCCGCGCTATCTCTTTTTCGCTGGCCTGGATGTTGTCCAGCAAGCTATGCAGATGGGGTAGGCCAGCAGGTCGTGGTGATCTGAACATCGCGAAAAGCCGCAGGTTATGCGGCTGGATGTTCGGTCGGTCCTTGGAAAAGTGCTCCCGATCTAGGAGCGTATACGATTAAACATAATATACATCGTATCAATCAAAGCATCGCGGCCTCCATCAACCCCATCTCGGCGCTGCTCATGAGCGCTTCGATGTCGGTCAGAATCAGCATGCGTTCGACATCGCCGCTCTTGAAGCATCCCATACCCATGATGTAGCCGGCATCCACCGAGGCACTCATCCGGGGCGCCGGCTTGATGTTGTCCGCGCCCAGCGCCAGAACGTCCGACACCGAATCGACCACCACGCCGATGACCCGTCCGCGCACGTTCAGCACGATGACGACGGTGAAATCGGTGTACTCGGCCGACTCGCAACCGAGCTTCAGGCGCAGGTCGACGATGGGCACGATCACGCCACGCAGGTTGATCACTCCCTTGATGAAATGCGGTGCGTTCGCAATGCGGGTGGGAGCCTCGTAGCTGCGGATCTCCTGTACCCGCAGGATGTCGATGCCGTATTCCTCGCCACCCAGGCGGAAGCTGAGGAACTCGTTGGGCATGGCGGCCACTGCATTGGCAGCCCTGGTTGAAGGTGCCGGCATCCGGGCCAAAGCCTGACTCCAGCGCAAAGACGGCGCTCAGGCCGCCGCCCAGATCCTCGCTGCCGCGCAGCCCCCAGCGCGACGGTGCCGTTCCCGTGAGGCCGGGCATGCGCGTCAGCGATCCGCCGCCTTGCACATTCGTCAGGTGCTCGATGCCGGTGTCCAGATGGCCGTACAGCGTCACCGATGAGGCGGTCTGGGCCTGGGCGCCGCCTGCTGCTGCCAGCATGGCGAGCGGGGCGAGGCGGGCCAGACAAGCCCGCAGTTGGCGCTTGGCTGGGGGGTGGGGAATGCTCTTGAGAGTGCGTTTCATGCTTGTGTCTCCTGTCGTTGTCGTTGCGGAATCGGCACGCCGCAACGCTGCGCCTTGGGAAAGGCGAGAGTGGCGGGCACGGGGAAATGGGAGAAAGCGGCTGGGCGCCCTGCTCTTCAGGCGCCCGGGAGGTCCCGGTACATGACGAAGCGCGCCACGCGGCGCGTGATCAGCCAATGGCCTTCAGGACTGCGGCCGAAGGTGTCATCGAACTCGCCTACGAGCTGGCGCGGTTGCGCCGGGCGGCCGTGCGGCGTGATGGCATCGGCCTCGTCGCAGGACCACAGCAGCACCTGGCTGCGCGCGCTGGCGCGGTCCGGGCCTTGCAGTTCCACCAGCGTGTTGGTGACCAGATGCCGGGTCATGCGGCCCGCAGGACGCCGGGAGTACGCAGCGGCGATGGCCGTGCGCCCGCCCAGCACCTCGCCGCCGGGCCGTTGCAGCTGGCCGTCTGCCGCAAACAGCTGCGCCAGGGCCTGGGCATCACCGGCATCCGCAAAGGCAGCAGCGCGCAGCACCAGGTCCAGGCAGGCCTGGCGGGCCAGCAGCCGGTCGATTTCATGGTTCATGTTTCTTGTCTCCCCGGAATTCGCAGCCTGCGATGGGCTGTCTTGATCCAGGCCCCAAGCATTCCATGCCGGCACCGATCCGGCCAATGCCGGAGCAACGGCCATCAATGCGTTTTTCTTATGGGACAATCAAAACACGTTCTTCCAACGTACCGCGAAGCGCCTTTCAATGAACCATTCTCTTGCCCCCTGGGCCAGCAGCAATCCCTCGCGTTTTCCCGAGTTGGCAGGCCATTTGCGGGCCATGCGCGCCATGCTGGGCGTGGTGCGCCACGGCAGCACCACGCGGGCCGCCCAGGCTATGCATCTTTCTCAGCCGGCCGTGGCGCGCTCGGTGCTGCAACTGGAAGAGGCCTGCGGCATGCCGCTGTTCATGCGGGGGGCGCGCGGCATGATGCCGACCCCGCTGGGCAGCCAGCTGGCCGCCCGCATCGAAGCCATGCTCCAGCACCTGGGCAGCGGCGCGGCCGACGCCCAGGCCGCCGCCACGCTGGCGGCCAGGCGCCCTCCCCTGCCCGAGCGTTTTGCCGAGACCGTGCCTGCGGGCCAGCTGCGCGCCCTCATGGCCATTGCCGACTGCGGCAGCGAATCCCTGGCCGCGCAGTGGCTGGGCCTGACGCAGCCCGCCGTGCATGCGGCGCTGCAGGGGCTGGAAACCAGTCTGGGCATGCAGCTGTTCTACAAGCTGGCCTTCGGCACGCGGCTGACGCCGTCCGGCGAAGCGCTGCTGCGCCGTGTCAAGCTGGCCCTGGCCGAGGTGCGCGGCATGGACAGCGATATTTCCGCCTGGCGCGGCGAGATCCGAGGGCGCGTGGTGGTCGGCGTGCTGCCGCTGTCGGTGGGAATCTTCCTGCCGCGCGCGGTCGACAGCCTGGCCGCCAGCCACCCGGACATCGAGGTCAGCATCGTGGACGGCACCTACGAGAGCCTAGTGCAGCACCTGCTGAGCGCCGACATCGACGCCATCGCCGGCGCCCTGCGCGCCGACATGCCCTCCGATGAGGTACGCCAGCTGCACCTGTTCGACGATGACCTGGTCGTGGTGGCTCCGGCCGGCCATGCCTGCCTGGGCTGCGGCCAGCTGGTTCTGGAGGACTTGCTGCAATGGCCCTGGGTGTCGCCCCTGCCCGGCACGCCGGCCGACCGCGCCATGGTCCAGCTGTTCCGCAGCCAGGGCCTGGAGCCGCCGCGCGCCAGCCTGCGCGCCAGCAGCCCGACCATGACGCTGGCCTTTGTGCTGCAGACGGGCCGGCTGGCCCTGGCCTCGCGCGGACAGGCCCTGCAGGATGACCACGGCGGGCAGTTGTCCATCGTGCCTGTGGACCTGCCTTCCACACGCAGGCGCATCGGGCTGGCCACGCGTGCGCTGAGCACGGCATCGCAGGACCTGGAGCTGTTCATGCAGGCCTGCCGGCGGGCCGTGGGCGATCCGCCGGCCTAGTCTGAGTGCAGCGCTCGCTCAGCGCCCCATCCAGTCGAGCAGTGCCCGCGACACCTGCTGCGGCTGCTCCATGGTGCTCATGTGGCCGCTGTCCTCGATCACCACCAGCTCGGCGCCCGGGCACAGGGCCTGCATGCGCTCATGGCGTGACAGCGGGCTCCAGGCATCCTGGCGACCGCAGGCCAGCAGGGTCGGGCAGCGCAGCTGCCTGAGCACATCGCCCGCATCGGGGCGGTTCAGCAAGGCATTGATCTGCGCGGCGAACACCTCGGGCGTGAAGCGCGCCACCATGTCGAGCACCTCACTGAACAGCGGCGTATCGAGCCGGTCCGGATGCACCATGCCGCGCGCCCATTGCAGGCCCATCTCGCGCATGCCGCTGTGCCGGGCGATCTGCAAGAGCGCCATGCGCTTGGCGCGTTCGCTCTCGCCGGCCTCGCCCGGGGCGATGGGGTCCATGCCGGTGTCCAGCAAGGCCAGCCGCTCCACACGCTGGGGCGCCATGCCGGCAATGGCCAGGGCCACGCGCCCGCCCATGGAATGGCCCGCCAGCGAAAACCGCTCGGCCGCCACGCCATCCAGCACCAGGCGCGCCATGTCTTCGATGGTGGCCGCCGCGCCATAGGACGGAACAATGCACTCGGCAACACCGGCAAAGGACAGGGCCGCATGCTGCTCGTGCCAGACCGTCTCGTCGCACAGCAGGCCCGGCAGAAGTACCACGCAAGGCCGGCTCATGCTGCGTTCTCCAGGATGAGATGCCCGACAGCGGTGTTCGATGCCGGCACATGGTAGAAGCGGTGGTTGACCTTGGGCAGCGGCGCGGGGCC
>NZ_JBICKY010000002.1:0-275 GCF_043104705.1 Delftia sp. WSY_10
AACCCGAAGGCCTTCATCCTGCACGCGGCATTGCTGGATCAGGCTTTCGCCCATTGTCCAAAATTCCCCACTGCTGCCTCCCGTAGGAGTCTGGGCCGTGTCTCAGTCCCAGTGTGGCTGGTCGTCCTCTCAGACCAGCTACAGATCGTCGGCTTGGTAAGCTTTTATCCCACCAACTACCTAATCTGCCATCGGCCGCTCCAATCGCGCGAGGCCCGAAGGTCCCCCGCTTTCATCCTCAGATCGTATGCGGTATTAGCTACTCTTTCGAGTAG
>NZ_JBICKY010000030.1:0-79418 GCF_043104705.1 Delftia sp. WSY_10
GCATTACGCCCAGAATGCTTGCCGCATGCTTGGCTGCGCCATTTTTCCCCGCGGTGATATTGGCAGTTCTTGCCACAGCAAGAATCAGCGGGGACAGCTGGATCGGCTTGCTGATCTTCCCGATTTGGGCCTGCAGCTACACAGGCTTCGTCATTCTGGGTCTGCCTGGCATATTCATGCTGAATAAACACAACCGTTTGACACTATTGAATCTTTCGATTTATGGAGCCATCGCAGGCTCCATTCCATATCTTGGCATTTCTCTGATTTTTTCCATGAATGGTCCGTTTTCTAAGGATCTTGAATATATTTTCCTGAATTCTCTTGGCACTCTTTTTGGGTTGTGGATTGCGCTGATCTTCGGAATGATCATCGAAATCAAAACCCATTAGACAGGTGTACAAGGCCATGAGGGACTTCATGGCCGATGCAAAGACATGAACACATGCGCTCACCATTCATCAAGACTTCATAAATCCCCTTAATTGTTTCAAGATATTTCCAATCAGGCATGAATTGTACATTTTGAATCATTCATATCCCTATGCCACGTATGCTCTCCCGGCTTTCCGCCATTCGCATTCATTCAGCCGGGATAAAGAGGGAGAAATAATTGGCCACTATCGAAAAAGGATTGATGGTAGACAAAAGCGTCGAAGTCAAGACCTATCCGTCCATAGAGCATGGCGCCTTGCTGTCCGTCACCTCCATCGTCCTGCACCGCACTGACTCGTCCACGGCCGCCAGCGTGCTCAATGCCTACAAGAGCGGCCAGAAGACGGGGGCGCACTTCCTGATCGAGAAGGACGGGAAGATCTACCAGACGGCCAGCCTTGAGCGCATCTGCTGGCATGTGGGAATTCTTCAGCCGCGCTGCGTCAACGAGAGCACCTGCGATCCCACGGAACTCAAGAACATCAATGCCCTGCTGCACCAAAAGGGCCTGAGCTTCAGCAAGCGGGCCAAGAATGTGTCATCGCACGAGAACACAAAGGCCTATCCGTTGCGTTATCCGGCCAACAGCGACTCCGTGGGCATCGAGGTGGTGGGCCGCTTCCTGCCATCGACCAAGGATTACGAGGCGCCCACCCAATCGCAGCTGTTCCAGACCAAATGGCTGACCCAGCAATTGGTGGACCACTACAAGCTCAAGCTGCTGTCCGATGTCTACTCCCACGGCGCCATTGCCCGCAAGGAGGCGACCGAAGGCGCCCAATTGCTGCGCTACATCTTCACGGGAGCCTGAGCCATGCCATCCAGCCAGCTTTTCAACAATCCCTCTCGCAGCCTGCGCATTGCCGCCTGGGCTGCCGTGATGCTGTGCCTGCATGCGCCGTTGCAGGCCTCATCTACATCCACAGCCACGCCCACGCACAAACACGCGGCCAAGGCGGCACCCATTTCCGTCATCGGCCCGGTCACCCGTTCCGTAGGCACGGGCGAGACCATGGGATGCGAGAAAGTCAGCCTGGACGCCGCCGACGTGGCCCGCTATTTCGCGACGGCAAAGCAAGTCTCGGCTGGCAGCTTCCACGAGGAATCCATCATCCTGCCCTGCAGTTTCAGCGGACGGCTGCTGCGCTCGGGCAAGGTCTATGAATGGAACATCAACGCCGCCGGCGCCGGCTACCTGCGCAGTGAAGATGGTGAACAGGACCTGCGCTACCTGTGCCGCAAGGCCTGCGAGAAGGCATTGCCGCAGTTGACGGGGCTTTGACCTGTTGTTCAGACATTGTCTGCACGGGCGTCTTATCGCTCCCATTGAGTGGTGCCCCATCCTCCTGTCAAACACAGCGGATACGATGGCGCCTCCCACAATATTCCCAACAGACCATGGAACGACTGATTTCCCAAGGAATGCATGCCTTCAGCCAGGGCGACCACGCGCGAATGCATGCGCTATGGTCCGGCACCACGGTTTTCAGCCATCTGGACAATGAAGCGATTGCCAGCCTCTTGGCCAGCATTCAGGCCACTGCCGAATCAGGCCAGGGTAGCGAATGGTCATGGCTGATGCTGTGCCTGGTGTATCTCGATTCCAGTGACCAATTCACCGAGGACCGCAGTGCGGCATTGCGCCAGGTCGGCGAATGGGCGCAGCGCGCACTGGCAATGTCACCAGGCAATGCCTATGGACACCGCTATTTGGGCAGTGCCCACTATTGGCTGGACGAACCCGAGCCCGCGCTGGCCGCCTACCGCAAGTCTCATGCCTTGCAGCCCCAGGCGGACTTGCAAGCCCGCATTTTCGAGATGGAGCATGCCGTGCCCTGGCGCAGCATCTTTTCCTATCCCGAGTTGGCTGATAGCCCGGCGGCACCCGACTACTACACGGCCGGCGTGACCGTGGGCAAGTGGAAGCGCCCCGACACGGATGCAGCGGCCCTGCAGGAAATCGAACGCCTGCAGACCACACTCTACGAACGCTGTCTGGAGCGCTTCGCCAGCGCCGGCACGCCGGCAAACGGCCGGGAGGCCGCGCCCGCCGCGCTGGACATCCACACCTATGCCATGTGCTGCAACAACCTGGGCGTGCTGTACAACGCGCAGGAACAGTACGAGCAGGCGGCCGCCGTCCTCGAAGCCGGGCTGCAGCAGACCTGTTTCCAGGCCCTGCTGGAAAACCTGCGCCATGCCTATCGGCAACTGGGGAACCGCAAGCAAGCCACCGACCTGTCCCTGCTGCTGATGGAGGACTACGCGCTTGATACCGGCCTGTATCTGGACTGCGCGCAGACCGCGTGCGCCTATCTCAACGAGACCAGCCACCACCAGGACGTCCTCGACATCGTGGCCGAAGCCGAGCGCCGCTATGCGCAGCTTTCGCCTCAGCAACAGCAAGCGCCATGGGAAGTTCGCAGCATGAGCTTCGTTCATGCGCACAAGGTCACCGCCCTCAGGGCCCTGGGCCAGCTCAAGGCCTCGCACCTTCAGCCTGAACTGGTCGAGATCGCCCTGCGCCACGATCCGGACGATGCCCAATTGCTCGGCATACGCGCCCACATGCAGGGAGCCCGGCAGCAGGTGGGTGGAAAAGGCGGATTCTGGTCGCGCCTGTTCGGCTGAGCCACACCGGGCGACCGGGCCACCAAGAAATGTAGGGCACCCAAGATGCCGGCAACCCTCAAAACACCCCCAGCGCCAGCCCGGCCCCCATTGCCTCCCCCAGCGCCCGGCACTGTTCCAGCTCAGTTGCGGCAATCTGCTTGGGCGCCAGGATGGCTTCGGTGGTCTGGGCGTGGGTGCAGATGATCAGGGGCTCGGCCACGGGCTTGAGGCGCCAGCCGGTGGCGATGCGGGCGATCTGGCGGGCCGCATTCTGGCCGTCGCTGCCGGCGCAGATGAGGCTGGCATAGGGCCGGCCGTTGATGCGGTCCAGCGCCGCGTAGTAGCTGCGGTCGAAGAAGTCCTTGAGCTGTCCGCTGATGGCGGCCAGGTTTTCCGGGGTGGCGAAGAGGTAGCCGTCGGCGGACAGCACATCGTCCGGGCCGGCCTCGCAGGCGTGCAGCAGGCGCACCTGCACGCCCTGGCCTTCGGCCGCTGCGCCGTCGCGCGCGGCCTCGGCCATCTGGCGGGTGCCGCCGGTCATGGAGTGGTAGATGATCAGCAGGGTCTTGCTTGCGTTCATGCCTCAAGCATAGAGCGCGGCCCGCCCAGCCACCGCGCCGACCTCAGAAATCCATCGATGCCGACACCACGAAGGTGCGCGGAATCATCGGCGAGACAGCGCCCCAGGACGTGACGCCGGCCCAGGCCTTGCGGTCGGCCACGTTCTGCACTGTGGCGCGCAGCGTGGTCTTGCGGCCCGCGATGCGGGTGGCATAGCGCAGGCCCAGGTCGGTGCGTGTCCAACCCGGGATGCGCAGGCGGTTGGCCTGGTCCACGAACTGGGCGCCGGTGTAGGCCAGGTCGCCGACCAGGGTCAAGCCTTCCGCGGCGGGCACATCCCATTCCACGCCCAGGTTGGCCAGCAGGCGCGAAGTGCCGATGGGCCGGTTGCCCACCAGCGCAGGCGTGGCCGAGCGCGTGATCTCGGGCTTGAGCCACGTCACGCCACCGAGCAGGCGCAGGCCGCGTGCGGCCTCGCCGTAGGCATACAGCTCCATGCCCAGGTTGCGCTGCTCGCCGTTGGTCTTGTAGACGCCCTGGTCCAGGCCACCGCTGGGTTTTTCAATGCTGAACAGGGCGGCCGTGGCCATGAAGCTGCCGAAGTCGTACTTGCTGCCCACTTCGTACTGGCGGCTCTTGTAGGGGCGCAGCACCTCGCCGTAGTTGCTGGCGGCGGGCGGGGCGATGTCGCCCTTGCTCAGGCCTTCGATGTAGTTGGCGTAGAGGCTCCAGTTGGGCGCCTGGCGCCAGACCACGCCCACGGCGGGCGTGGTCACGCTCTCGTCGTAGACATTGGCGGCGCCGCCCGTGAGCACGTTGTAGTTGGTGGACTTGATGGCCTGGTGGCGCAGGCCCAGCGACAGTTGCAGCCTGTCCTGCAGCAGCGAAAGCGTGTCCACCAGGGCCAGGCTGGTGTTGCGGTTGTCATGGATGCGCGGAATGGCCGAAGGCCGCGCAATGCTTTGCGGCGCATGGGCAACAGGCGCATAGATGTTGGACGCCACCGCCGAGCCCGCCTGCAGCGCACGGTGGAAATCCTCGCGGTAGCTGGCCAGCTGCAGCGTGACCGAATGCTTGACACCGGCCAGCGCAAAGCGCGAGCGCAGGCCCGCGTCGATGGTGCTGCGGTCCACGTCGAACACCGCATAGGTGGGCGTGATGCTGGTGGCACCCGCCGCACTGGTCAGGCGCGGGGCGGAGTCATAGATGCGGTCCACATTGGCGCGCGACTGGCCGATGTTGGCGAACAGCGTGAGCTGCTGCGTGAGGTCCAGCTCGGTGCGCAGCAGCACGGCGCGCTCGCGATTCCTGGACCATTCCCAGGGCTGGGTCACGTTGAGTGTGCCGTCGGGCGCAGCAGGCATGGAGGAGAGCCCCGTGGGCATGATGGGCCGGCCCACGCCGTCGATGCGCTCGTCCTGCGAGAGCAGGTCCAACGTGGCGCGGAAGCGCTCCACCTCGTAGTCCAGCGCCACGGCCAGCACATGGCCGTCGGTGCTTTGATGGTCCATGGACGTATCGCCGCCGTACTTGCTGGCGTTCACACGGATGCCGTACTGGGCCTCGTCGCCAAAGCGCCGGCCCACGTCGGCATGGGCACGCCATAGGCTGTCCGAAGTCCAGCCCGTGGCCAGCCGCGCCACATCTTCATTGGCGCGCTTGGGAGCGATGTTGATCACGCCGCCCACCGAGCCGTTGGGCGACATGCCGAACAGCAGCGCGCCCGGCCCCTTGACCACCTCGATACGGTCCACGTACTCGGTGCGCACGCGGTAGTTGGGGGCAATGCCGTAGATGCCGTCAAAGGCGATCTCGCCCGAGTTGCCCTCCCAGATCGGAAAGCCCCGGATATAGAGGTTGTCCACGTTGCCGCCCGGCAGCACGGTGTAGCGCACGGAAGGGTCGCGGTTCACCGCCTCGGCAATGGTGCCGGCCTGCTGGTTGCGCACGGCCTCGGACGTGTAGCTGGTGGTGCTGAACGGCGCCTGCATGTTGCCGGTATTGCCCAGCACGCCCAGGCGCACGCCCTTGGCCACCTGCCCGCCGGCGTAGGGTGCGGGCAGCAGGCTCACATACTGGTCGCCGGCCGTCACGGTGATCTCAGACAGGCGGTGTGCATTCTCAGGCGCGTTGGCCGCAGCGGGAAGCAGCGTCAGCGTGCCGCCCTCGATGCGCCCCTGCAGGCCGCTGCCCTGCAGCAATGCCGCCAGGCCCTGGCGCACATCGTGGCTGCCGTTGAGCGCCGGGGCCTGCCGGCCCTGCACCAGTTCGGAGGAGTAGGTGAGCTGCAGCCCCGCCTGGCGCGCAAACAGGCTCAGCGCCTGGGCCAGCGGCTGGGCCGGCACGTCGAAGGACACCGATTGCGCGGCGGCCAACTGCAGTTGCAGGCCCAGCACCAGGCCTGCACATGCATGAAAAACCGCTGTGCGGCGGAGACGGAGGCGGAATCGGAATCGGAATCGGGAGGACTTGGGAGCGGACATAAGGACTTTCTGGAAGACAGGCTCATTGCGAATCGCCGGCACAGGCAGGGCGCCCGGCCTTTCATATGCAAATACGAGTCACTCCCAAAAACCCTGAAAAAAACTTCACGGCTCCGCGCGCCCGCCGCGCCGCGCAATCCGCAGCCCGCCGTCGTCCAGCACGCTGACCTGCACCGGGGCGAACTGCGGCAGCCCGCGCAACCAGCGCTCGGCCTGGGCAATGCGCACATGGCCGCTGATGGCCAGTTGCGCCGCGCCCTCCTCCACCACCAGGCGGCGCCGCGTGTAGCGGCCCAGACGGTGCACGACGCGGCCCAGCGGCTCCTGCTCGAAGACCAGTTCGCCCTCGCGCCAGGCCGCGGGCCGTTGCTGGAGCTGCGGCTGCCAGGCAGCGCCGTCGGCATCTCCTGCCCCGCCGTCCAGGGGAATGCGCAGCGACTGGCTGTCCTGCAGCAACTGGCTGCGTCCGGTGGCCGCATGCTCCACCCGCACCTGGCCCGACTCCACCTGCACGCGCACCGCATCGGGCTCCAGTTCCACGCCAAAGCGCGTGCCCAGCACGGTCACGCGCAAGGGGCCGGCCTCCACCACAAAGGGCCGTGCCGCATCGCGCGCCACGGCAAAGAAGGCGGCGCCTTCCAGCAGCTGTGCCTGTCGCAGGTCGGCACGGTAGGTCAGTGCCACGCGGCTGGCGGCATCCACGCGCAGCACGCTGCCATCGGGCAGTTCCAGGCTGCGCTGCACGCCCGTGGCGCTGGCCAGTTCACCTTGCCACAGCACGCGGCGGCTCCACATCTGCCAGGCAGGCCAGGCCGCGCAGGCCATGCCGGCCACGCCCAGCAGTGCGCCAAGGGCACGCCGCCGCCGCTTTCTGGAAGAGGCCTGCAAGCCCGCCTCCACCCCGCCGCGCCAGCGCAGCAAGGCGGCTTCCAGGCAGGCATCGGCCTGCATCAGGTCACGCTCCACGGTGTTCAGGGAGACCTGCAGACGCCGGGCGATGTCGGCCTGCCGCTCGCCATGCAGGCGGTGGGCCAGCAAGGCGGCCTGCATGCGCTCGGGCAGGTCTGCAATCGTGCGCTCCACCACGGCCAGTGCCTGCCGGTACATGGCGCGGTCGGCCACATCGCCTTCGGCCTCGGGCTGCAATTGCGCCCAGTCGTCCATGCAGCGCTGCTGCGCACCGCGCTGGCGCAGCCTGTCTATCGCCAGGTGCTTGGCCGTGGCAAACAGGTAGGCCCGCGCGGCTTCGAGCGTGGGCGAGCTGCCATCGGGCAGCTGCGGCGGCGCATCGGCCAGGCGCAGCCAGGTTTCCTGGGCCAGCTCCTGCGCCTCATCACGGCTGCCGGTCTTGCCGGCCAGATAGGACACCAGTTGCTGCTGGCAGGCACAGAAAAGCTGGTGCCAGCGCGCAGCGGTCCAAGAAGCGGAAGGGGTGGGCATGGCCGGGGAGAGGTGATGAATCGATAACGATAATGACTATCATTCTAGTTTTGTTTGCCAATGGCCCCTGGCGCAACAGCCCCATGCGATGCACTCCTGAAGCACAGTTCCAGCTCGCAATGGGGACTGCCCAGAAAGCGGATCTCCCCGCCTGCATTGCGCAATATCTTGCGGGTGATGGCCAGTCCCAGGCCAGCGCCCCTGCTGCCGGGCCGCGCCTTGCTGAAGCGGGTGAACATGGCTTCCTGCCGGTCGGGCGGAACGCCAGGCCCCTGGTCGGCCACCGTCAGGCGGATCACGTCACCTTCAACCACCGTCATGGCCACCAAGACATCTCCCTGGCCATGTTGAAAGGCGTTCTCGAGCACGTTGTAGATGGCGGTGTGCAGCAGGCTTGCGTCGCCCTGGCAGTGCACGCCATCGATGAGGTCCACCTGCATGCTGCGCGAGCCGGCCTCGAACAACGGCAGGATTGCGGCGATGGCCTCCCTCACCAGCCGCGTGAGATGCGTGGATGCTGCTGCGGGAGCAGCCTCGCCTGCGCCCAGGTCCTGCTCCTGGCGTGCCAGCAGCAACAGCTGCTCGGCCACGCGGCGCAGGTAGCGCACGTCGCCGTCCACGGCCTGCCAATCGGGGCTGGGGTCCGTGCGCGCCTTCTGCAGGCGCAGGTCCAGCACGGTCAGGGGCGTGCGCAGTTCATGCGCCGCGTCGGCGACCAGGCGCTTTTCGTTGGCCAGCGACTGCGCCAGATTCTCCAGTGCGCGGTTGACGGCTTCGGCCAGCGGCAGCAGTTCGCGCGGCAGCCGGGCGGTCGGAATGGGCTGGACCTGACCTGGCTTCATGCCCTGCACAAAACGTGCGGCCTGCTGCACGGGCCTGAGCGTCCAGCGCATCATCCAGTAGATGAGCAGCAGTGCCAGCAGGCCTACAGGCACCAGCATGACCAGGCTTTGCAGCAGCTTGGCGTGCAGCAGATCACCAATGGCCTGGCGCTCCAGCACATCGCGCTTGGCCACCATCAGGGTGGCTCCATCGGCCAGCGGTGCGGCCACGTTGACAACCTGGCCGCTGTAGATGGGCAGCCGCAACAGCGGCGCCCGCGCACCGTCGGGCGGCAGGCGCAGGCGGCGCGGGGATTGGAGGTTGTCGGAGAACCAGAGCACCCTCCCCTCGGGCGAATACAGCGTGTACGACAGCTCGCCGCCCGCATGGCTTTTGGGCAGCCGGGCCGGATCGCTTTGCATGGTGAAGCCTTCGGCGATCTCCCGCGCCTGGATCACCATCGCCACGCGGCGCAGCTGGTCGCGCGTGTCGTACAGCGACAGCGACAGTGCTCCGGCGCCAGCCGCAAAGGCCAGCGCCAGCCCCAACAGCACGCGCCGCTCAAGACTGGTGCTCTTCATGCGCGGCAGCGGGCAAGACCATGCGATAGCCCACGCCACGCACGGTATCTATCAGCACATTGGCGCCGCCGTCGCGCAGCTTGCGGCGCAGGCGCGAGATCAGCGCCTCCACGGCATTCAGGGTCACGCTCTCGCGCGAGGCGTACAGGTGCTCTTCCATGCGTTCCTTGACCACGATGCGGGGCCACACGCGCAGCATCTCCTCCAGCAGCATGGCCTCGCGCCGGAGCAGATCGATGTGCCTGCCATCCACGGTCGCATGGCGGGAATCGGTTTCAAAGGCCAGATTGCCCAGGCTCAGCCGAGGCTCGCGGCCGCCCTGGGCACGGCGCAGCACGGCGCGTACGCGCGCTTGCAGCTCGGAGATGTCAAAGGGCTTGAGCACATAGTCATCGGCGCCGCAATTGAGCCCGGCCAGACGGCTTTCCAGCGCGTCGCGTGCCGTGAGGATGATGCAGGGGGTTCTGCGGCGGCGGTCATCACAGCGGGCCAGCACCTGCATGCCATCCATGTCAGGCAGCCCCAGGTCCAGGATCAGGGCCTCATAGTCGGTGACGGCAAGCGCGTCCAGCGCCTGCCGTCCGGTGGCGGCCACATCCACCGCGAATCCCATGCGCTCCAGATGGGCCTGCAACAGCGCTCGCAAATCTTGGTGGTCTTCAACAACGAGCAGCTTCATCGGTCAGACGTTGATCAGGAATGTTAGATACAAATACGAATCAGACGTATTTTAAATTTGAAAGCTGCAAGGCCAGCGCCATGACACCGCAAGATCCAGAACCTGCGCCCCCCGCAAGCCCTGAGCCGGCTTAGCCAGCCGCCTGCAGCGCAGCCCCCGCTTGACCGTTGCCCGGGCGAGCGCCCCACCCCACCCCAACCCATCACCCGCACCGCCTGCCCGGCGGCGCGTGCCGTCGTGTACGGACAACCCCATTTTCAATAGCGACCGGAGCCAACCAGTGATCGACTCTTTCCTGCAGCCGGCCAGGGCCTGCACCCCTGCACACCCGCTCACCCTCATCGGCAAAGGCCTAGCCTGTCTGCTGACCGGCAGCACCGTGCTGCTGGCCCATGCACAGCAGGCGGCCGGCGAAGGCAAGCTGTCCGAAGTGGTGGTGACCGCCACAGGCTTCGAGCAATCGCTGGCCGACGCGCCTGCCTCCATCACCGTGGTGACAGCCAAGGAGCTGGAAGGCAAGCGCTACCGCGACGTGACCGATGCCCTGCTCGACATTCCAGGCGTCACCATCGAGGGAGGTGCGGGCGGCAAGATCGAATCCACGCAGATCTATATCCGCGGCCTGGGCGAGGACTACACCCTGTTCCTGGTGGACGGCAGGCCCCTGGGCAGCTCCTCCCAGGCCTACTACAACGGCTTTGGCGGCGCGCAGCAGACAAGTTGGCTGCCACCCATGTCGGCCATCGAACGCATCGAGGTCATTCGCGGCCCCATGTCGTCGCTGTACGGATCCAGCGCGCTGGGCGGGGTGATCAACATCATCACCAAGAAGGTGTCCACGCAATGGACCGGCAGCGTCACCGTGGACGGAACGATGCAGGAAAACCCACAGGCCGGCAGCGAGGGCCAGCAGCGCTTCTACCTCAGCGGCCCGCTGGTACAGGACCGGCTGGGCCTGACACTGTACGGCTCGCGCTTCAAGCGTCATGAGGACCGGTTCACCGGCGGCTACGCCGCCCGCGAGAACCGCGACATCACCGCCAAGCTGGCCTGGAAACTCACCGGCAACCAGACCCTGGGCCTGCAGGCCACGCGCGGCACCGGGGACAACGAGCGCACGGCCCGCACGGGCGCCGCAGGCTCGGTGCAGAACGAACGCAACTACTACGCGCTGACGCATGACATCGAATGGGGCTCGCGCATCCGCACCAGCTCCTTCATCACGCGGGAGAACGTGCAGATCACCAATGGCGCCTACCAGTCCGAATACCGGGCCACCTACCTGCAGTCCAAGACCGTCGTGCCGCTGGACCGGCACATGGTCTCGTTCGGTGCCGAGTACAAGAACGAAGAGACTGCGCATGACGGCAGCCGCTTTCCGGGATCGCGCAACATCAACCTCGAACGCTGGCAGATGGCCCTGTTTGCCGAGGACGAATACTTCCTGACCGACCGCTTCTCCGTCGTGGGCGGCATACGCTACGACCGCAACCAGCACTACGGCAGCGAATGGATTCCGCGCCTGTACGGCATCTACCGAATGAGCAATGCACTGACCCTCAAGGGCGGCATCAGCGGCGGCTACAAGGCACCCACCCTCAAGCAGGCCGACGACAACATCGTGGAAATCGCAGCGCGTGGAGCGGCCTGGGACATGGGCAACAAAAACCTCAAGCCCGAGAAAAGCACCAACTACGAAATCGGCCTGAACTGGACGCCCGCGCAGGACTTGAACGCCAGCATCACCGCCTACCAAACCGACTTCAAGGACAAGATCAGCACGCAGACCATCTGCACCAGCCCCACCTCCGCCCCCGCCTGCGAATACAACGGCGAAGTGCGCTCGCGCATCAACCAGTACGTCAATGTCAGCTCGGCCACCATCAAGGGACTGGAGCTGGCCTACGGCATGCCCATCGCCCTGCCGCTGGGCCGAGGTCGGTTCAACACCTCGTACACCTTCACCTCCAGCGACGTGGCCAGCGGACCGGATGCCGGCAGGCCTCTCAACAACCTGCCCCGCCACATGCTCAATCTGGGCGCGGACTGGAACATCACAGGCCAGATCAAGCTCTGGGGCAAGGCCCGTTACAAAAGCAGGAGCATCGACGGTGGCACGGCCCAGCTACCCGCCTACACCCTGGTGGACATAGGCGCCAGCTACCAGGCAACGCCCAACATCCAGCTGTTCACAGGCCTGTACAACCTGCTGGACAAGACGGTGAACCTCGCCGACTACGGCAAGACGCTGGATGGACGGCGCTTGTATTTGGGCGTGACGGCGCAGTTTTGAGGGTACCGGCATAGAAGACCGAGCGATTTCACCGCATCAGGTGGAGAAAGCTACGGGCACGAGTATTAATCAGTCCCAGACACTGGGAACGTGCAGGGTCTCGGCCTTTCGCGCCCTGGGAACCGGAATATGTTTAGACAAGGCATCTTTTTCGCGCCGGACTTCATTGCAGGTGATTTCAGCGCTGCGGAAGATGCGCTTTCCCTGCGGACCACCGCTGGAGAAGGGCCTCACTTCAATGCGCACGCTTACGGTTTCAGGCAGAGGAGACCCGTTTGCCGCTTCAGCGCCGCATAGCAGGTTCAGTTTTCTCTGAGCATTACTGTGAGATGAGTGACGAGAATTCTTGGTGGGATTGCCCTGGGCATCGAATCCGAGAACATTCCAGTCCAAAACCGGTTCAGCACGAACAAGGCATGCGCTGCCCGCCACTAAAACAAAAGCAACAAGGGATTTCATGGATCTATCAAAAAATTGCACCGGCTCTTACCGCCCACTCATCAATACTCATTGAATGAAAGTGCCTGCCTGTAGAAAGATGACTAGCCGTCCGGATTATGCAGTGACTTCAATAGGCAGACTTGCCGGCAGTGTGCCGAGGACAACCCAGCCTGGCCCCGCTACCACTTCAACGCCGCCACCCGCAGCGCATCCACCGCCATGTCGATGAACGCCCTCACGCGGTGCGCGGCATGGCGCCCTTCCCGGTGCACCACATGAATCGGTAGCGGCGGCCGCTCAAAGGGCTCCAGCACCAGGCGCAGTGCGCCGTCCTGCACGGGCTTGGCGATCTGGTAGAGCGGCAGGCGCGTGATGCCTTGCCCGGCCAGGGCGCAGTCTGCCGCAGCCTCGTTGGTCATGGACATGAGGCGCGGCTGAAGGCGCACGGCCAGGGCCTTGTCGCCTTCAAGAAACCGCCATTCGGGCGTGGAGGTGAGGCCGGATGCGGTGATGGTGGTGTGCTGCGCTAGCTCCTCGGGCCGCTGGGGCACGCCGTGGCTGGCCAGGTATGCGGGCGAAGCGCACAGCACCTGCCGCACGCTGCCCACGCGGATGGCCTGCAGCGAGGAGTCGGGCAGATCGCCGATGCGCACGGCCACGTCCACGCCCTCGTCCACCAGGCTGACCACGCGGTCCACAAACCAGCAGTTGACGTCCACCTCGGGAAACCGGCCCAGGTAGTCGTGCACCACGGGCAGCACGTGCATGCGCCCGAAGTTCACGGGCGCCGTGAGCGTGAGCCGGCCACGCGGTGCGGCGTGGGCGCTGGCGGCATGCTCGTCGGCCTCTTCCAGCTCGGCCAGGATGCGGCGGCAGCTGTCGGCATAGGCCGTGCCGGCCTCGGTCACGCGCACGAAGCGCGTGGTGCGCGTGAGCAGGCGCACGCCCAGGCGCTCCTCCAGGTCGGAAACCGCGCGCGTCACCACCGAGGGCGAGACCTTGAGCCGACGTGCGGCCGAGGCGAAGCCGCCCGTGTCCACCACTGCGAGAAATGCCGTCATGGACTGGAAGCGATCCATCTGTGCCTGCCTTGTCTGTGTCGTATGTCTGCCCGGCTGCGAGCGGACCGCGCAGGACTGCCCAGGTTTGCGCCGGCGCTTTGTTCGCGTTCCCGCAAGAGTGACTTGCCGCCGCCAGGGATTCTAAAGATGCGGGCGAAGAAGGAGGATACGTCCCGTGGCGCCGACAACCGGCGCCTTCACCAACCCCAAGGAACCGCAATGAAGCTCTACCACTTCCCCCTGTCCGGCCACGCCCACCGCGCCCGCCTCTTCCTCGGCCTGCTGGGCGTGGAGCATGAGCTGGTCCATGTGGACCTGGCCAACGGCGCGCAGAAGAAACCCGAATTCCTGGCGCTGAACCCGCTGGGCCAGGTGCCGGTGCTGGATGACAACGGTACGGTGATTGCCGACTCCAACGCCATCCTGGTCTACCTGGCGCGCAAGCTGGACCGCCAGGACTGGATGCCCCTGGGCGCCCGGGCCGAGGCCGAGATCCAGAAATGGCTGAGCATCGCCGCCGGCCCCATTGCCTTCGGCCCGGCGGCGGCCCGGCTGGTCACGGTGTTCAAGGCCCCCTTCCAGGCCGAGGAAGTGATAGCCCGCGCCCACGCCATCCTCGGCAAGATCGAGGCGCAATTGACCACCCGCCCCTTTCTCACCGGCAGCGCGCCCACGATTGCCGACGTGGCCCTGTACAGCTACATCGCCAGCGCGCCCGAGGGCAATGTGGACATGCAACCCTACCGCGAGGTGCGCGCCTGGCTGGGCCGCATCGAGGCGCTGCCGGGCTTCGTGGCATTCGCCCAGACACCGGCCGGCCTGCGGGCCTGAGTGCCTGAGCCACACCTCACCTGAAACCCCGGCAAAGGAGCGCACCATGCACCCGCAACCCCTGCAAAACCCCGCCTCGCCCTGGCATGCGGGCGAACTGGCGATCCAGCAAAGCGTTGGCGTCGTGGGCCGCATGGACATGCCGGGCCGCAAGTTCCTGCGCCCCTTCCTGCTGGACCAGCACCGAGAGTTCTATCCGCTGCTGCATTTCGTGGTGCTGGGCAGCGTGGATGCGCAAGGCGACGCCTGGGCCACGGTACGGGCTGGTGAGCCGGGCTTCCTGCACTCTCCCGACCCGCTGACCCTGCATGTGGCGGCGGGCCGCGATGCGGCCGACCCGGCCGAGCCGGGCCTGGCCGATGGCCATGCCGTGGGCCTGCTGGGCATGGACCCCATGACGCGCCGGCGCAACCGGCTCAACGGCACCGTGCGGCGCAAGACAGGCGTTGATGGGGCGGACGCCTTCGACATCGGCGTGGTCCAGAGCTTCGGCAACTGCCCGCGCTATATCCAGAACCGCAGCGTCCGGTTTGTCCGGCCTGCCGGGGAGCCCACGCAGGTGCCGGCGGTCGAACTGGCATCGCTGGACCCGCGCGCGCGGGAGCTGATTGCGCAGGCGGACACGTTCTACGTGGCGTCCTACGTTGATGGGGAGGATGGCCTGCGCCAGGTCGATGTCTCCCACCGTGGCGGCAAGCCGGGCTTTGTGCGGATCGACGCCGATGGAACGCTGACCATCCCCGACTTCTCGGGCAACCTGTTCTTCATGACGTTGGGCAACTTCCTGGTCAATCCCAAGGCGGGCCTGCTGTTCATCGACTCCGAAACCGGGGAAATGCTGCAGATGACGGGCGATGCCAGCGTCATCCTCGACTCCCCGGAAATCGCCGCCTTCGAGGGCGCCGAGCGCCTGTGGACCTTCAAGCCCCGCCGCATCGTGCGCCGGCCCGACGCCCTGCCGCTGCGCTGGAGCATGGCGGCCGACGGCTGGTCGCCCCACCTGCAGATGACCGGAAGCTGGGCCGATGCCAGCCAGCGCCTGGCCGCCGCCCGGCTGGGGCGGCAGTGGCGACCGTTCCGGGTGGCGCAGGCCGTGGATGAGAGTTCCACCATCCGCTCGCTCTACCTGGAGCCGGCCGATGGCATGGCCACGGTGGCCCCCCTGGCCGGCCAGCACCTGCCGCTGCGCCTCACGCTGGCGGACGGCAGCCATCTGCAGCGCACCTATACGCTGTCGCTGGCGCCTTCGGACGGGCGCTTGCGCATCAGCGTCAAGAGGCAAGGCCGCGCATCCAGCCATCTGCATGGCCTGAAGCCCGGCGATCTGGTCGAGGCCCGCCCGCCCGCTGGCAGCTTCACCGCCGATGCGGCCCTGCGCCGCCCCGCCGTGCTGCTGGCCGCGGGCATAGGCATCACGCCCTTGCTGGCCATGCTGCGCCACATCGTCCACGAAGGCCGGCGCACCCGCAGCCTGCGGCCCACCTGGCTGTTCCAGGCGGCTCGCACGCGCAGCGAACGGGCCTTTGACACGGAGATTGCCGAACTGGTGAAGGCCGGCAATGCCGAGGTGCACTGGGTGCGAACGCTCAGCCAGCCCGGCACGGCAAAGGCCGGCCGCGACTACGACCATGAGGGCCACATCGACATGGCCCTGTTGAAAGCCACCCTGCCCTGGGACGACTACGACTTCTACCTCTGCGGCCCGGACGCCTTCATGCAGGCCACCTATGACGGCCTGCGCGAACGCAATGTGCCCGACGAGCGCATCCACGCAGAAGCCTTCGGTCCCTCGGCCCTGAAGCGATCCATGGCCGGTGCAGCCCCCGCCGCCGAACTGCCGGCACCCGCCACACAGCCTGTCCGCATCATCTTTGCCGACTCGGCCAAGGAAGCGCGCTGGAAGCCCGGCGACGGCAGCCTGCTCGAAGTGGCCGAGGCCCGTGGGCTGGAGCCCGCCTTCGGTTGCCGGGGCGGCAGCTGCGGCGACGGCCGCACGCGTGTGCTGCAGGGCGGGGTGACCTATGCCTCGCCACCCTCCTTCGCCGTGCCAGCGGGCGAGGCCCTGATCTGCTGCGCCGTGCCTGCGCAGGGGCCGGGGGAGGCTTTGCATCTGGGGTTGTGAGGAGCCTGTCTCTGCGCGCTTTCCACATCAGGACATGCTGACGGCAAAAGGCACATCAGCGATTGCTGCCCAATGCCTCGCTGCATCTAGCTTTCTATCTGGACGAGTATCGATTCATCAAGCTCTATGACTTCAAACAGGCCCTGACCCCGCTCATAGACCTCCCCTGACAGGAACCGAACCACTTTCTGGCCGATGTGCATGCACATCTCCACGACAAAGCCATCTGCATCCCGGCGCATGTCTTTTATCCGCACAAGGCCCAAGGGCAACTCAGCCAGCAGTCGGTCACGGTAACCAATGGATGCATGCACGCCGGGACCCGACTCAGACGCCTCTGGAGTCACAAGGTACAGGCCGTGAAACCCGCTGCCATCCTCGATACGGGAAAGCATTGACCAGACACGTCCGTCCACCAGTTGGATCCAAATCTCGATGAACTGGAGATAGGGCACCTGCGGATGGCTCCAGACTGCTTCGCCAGGTACCCAGTGCTGCCGACCTGATTCATCCATATCCCAGCGGCCGCCTACGGCCAACGCCATCTCGCAAGCTCGCCAGCCCACAATCACCTGCTGGTCGAGATCCTGAAGGGACGGGAACTGGCGCGGCCCCATGGGCTGGATGGAGCTCCCGGGGGCCGGCTCGGTGTCGTCGATATGGACTACCGCGAACCCTTCCTGCTCACTCGGCGGCTCGAACATGGCAAACACGCTGCGAATGGCCTGCTCCGGCACTTGGTGATCGGCTCGCCGCTGCGTGTTCCTCCGCAAGGCGGTCTGCAAATCGGCTTTGAGCCAAATACAGACTACGGGCACGCCATGTGATCTGGCAATCTGAATGGCACGCTCACGATGCACCGTCTTCGGAAGGGCGGCATCAAAGAACACCGCATCACCACCCAACGCTGCGGCGTTCTGTTGAATCCAGCTGCTCTTGCCTGCAGCTTGCACCCCCACCACCACATAGAGCTTGGTCGCGGGCGAGCCGGCAGACAGTGCTTTGTCCAAGTCCCGGTACGCCAACTCCCATGCGGCAGCACTGCGTTCCGGGGTGAACAGGCGACCTTGTTCGGTTTCCAGATAGTGGTCTGGATTGATGTGCTTTGTAGTGTCCATGGTGAGCTGCAAGATTCTGGATCACTGTAGCTGGGCACTGCGCCGTACCGTCCGCAGACAAACGAACCCGCCATGCAAAACGGCCTTGATCGATACACTCGCTGCAATTCCTGCGCCCTCGTACACGCCGCAAATCCAAAGCCCTGCCCATGCAACTCACCAACTGCCTGCTCCGCCTGTCGCCCTTGGTCCTCACCTGCCACATCGGCCTGGCCTGCGCACAGATCACCACGCCCTCAGCAGGCACCTATGTGCGCAAGGGCGGGGGTGGCGATCTGGTGGTGCGGGCCAATGGCAAGTTCCATATCCAGACCGTCGGTGCCAACGGCCATACCTGTGAGCTGGAAGGCACCATCACCAACGGCCGGGCCAGGATGGCGAATTCGGCCTGCGCCGTGGACTTCACGCCTGCAGGCCAGCGCGTCGGGGTCGACACGGCCACCGCCGAGGCATGCCGGGACTTCTGCGGCATGCGGGCCTGGTTCGGTGGCGATTACCTTCGGCCCACACCCGGCTGCACGGACAAGGCCATTGCCGCATCGCGCAGAAACTTCAAGCGCGCGTACGACGCCAAGGACTACCGCCTGGCGCTGACCACGCTGGCGCCGGTGCTGCAGGACTGCGATGAGGTGCTGACCGGGGTTACCAAGGGCTGGCTGCGCAACGACCTGGCGCTGGCGCAGCTTCGCTCGGGCGACGCAGCCGCCTGCCGCCAGACCCTGGCCCCGCTGGCCGAGGAAGCTGGCAAGACGGATCAGGAACTGCGCGAGGCCTATCCACCCACCGATGCCGATGTGGTGCTGCCCATGCTCAAGGCTGCGCGCACCAATCTGCGCTTGTGCAGTTGAGGCGGTGCCATCGCCATGAAAGATCCCGCATCGCCCAACGCAGGAATCTCCGGGCATTTCCGGCGTGAGGCGAAGTGGATGCTGTGGGTGCTTGGCGTGCTGCCCTTGGCGCTTGCCTTGCTGGCAGCGTGGCTGGCGCCGCTGATCCTGAACCATGTGGAGAAAGACAAATGCCTGAAAGCTGGAGCACAGATCTCCAGGCAAACCGGCAGGTGCGAAAGCACTGAACAGGCGCCCCTGAAGGAGTGACTTGCGGGCTATACCGTTGCCAGCCTGGCGCACGACGATGCCCTGTGCTTGGGCGTGGTGCCCATGCTGTAGCGGATCGGCGGCGGCCCGGGCGTCTTGCCCTATCCTTGTGCGCTTTCATTCCAACTGAGCAGCGCCCTTGAACAGGGCTTGACCCCTTGCCCCCATGACCGATATCCGCCCCGCCCACTTTCCCGAAGACCTCGACGCCGTGGTCCGCATCTTCCGGGAATACGTGGCCAGCCCCACCGTGAGCCTGGACTTCCAGGACTTCGAGACCGAGTTCGCCGCCCTGCCCGGCAAGTACGCCGCACCCGAGGGCTGCGTGCTGCTGGCCTGGAAAGACGGCCAGCCCGTGGGCTGCGCCGCCCTGCGCCAGGTGGATGCGCAGACAGGCGAAATGAAGCGTGTCTACGTGCGCCCCACGGTACGCGGCGAGAACCTGGGGCGCCGCCTGGTGGAAGGCATCCTGGACACCGCGCGGCATGCGGGCTACACCCGCATCTGCCTGGACGTGCTGCCCGAGTTCCAGGCTGCGCAGCGGCTGTATGAGTCCCTGGGTTTTGCGGATGCAGAGCCGGTGAGCTTCAATCCCGTGCCGGGCACGCGTTACCTCGGACTGGATCTTTGAGGCATGCACCCTCCGGCAGGCGGCCTTCAGCGCCTGCACGGCTTCCGATGCGCTGACACCCGGTCCCTGAGTCCTCGTCTGCAAGCATTCGGCACGATAAGACCTTAGCCCAGACCCCGGTCCAACAGCCTGCCCGCAAGCGCAGCGGCGGTACGGACCCCCTCTCCCCGCATCCTTCACCGCAAATGCCCGTGGCCGAGCCGGGCAGCCTGCGCTTGTGCCCCGTGAATACCGCCCATGGCGAATGGCGCTGCCTGGGACCAAACGCTCATTGGCAGCATCTCTATTCACCTGGCATTTCAAACCTGATTTTAGGAATTGTCCTAAGGATAATTCTGAAAATGATCTGTGGGCGACTTCTTTGATTGACCTCGTGCAGACCATGAAATCAAATGAGGACTCTTCGCACAGCAAACATCAGAAACCCGCTTGGACACTGACAGCGGATTATTCGCCTGCTTGCAACCACTCATTTCCGTCAAATTGCCTTTATTGATCAAGGCGCATTGGCTGGAATTCTCGATTCCGCTCCTGATCCAGCGTCTCCATACACCATGCCAGCCTCCATTGCCGCCACCTTCTATCAGATCGGCTATGCCGACATGCTTGCTCGCCAAATGGAGCAAAAACAGATCGATGCCATTGTGCTCACGCCACAGGAATACGCAGACATACTGAGCGACAAGGCGCGTAACAATCCTCGCCTGGCGGCCACGCTGCATGCCATGCTGGCCCACAGTGCGCTTGGGCGATACTGGACACACATCGCCAGCCCGAATGCAGGCAAACCCTGGGTCGCTCCCGCCTCCCTGATGGTCAGCGACGCGTACCTGATCACCAAAACGCTGATTGCATTGGGCCTGGCCGGTGCCCGCTCCTATATCAAGACAACCGCCACAGGCACCTATATCATCATCACGGGCTACGCGGGACTTCGCCACCAGCTGCTGCAAGGCACGCGATTCCTTGCCGCCAATCCACGTATGGTCCAGATGGGCCTGGGTATTCGCGGTCTGCAGAATGTGGCCAAGGGCGGGTTTCTTCTGAGCCTGGTGGTGGGCACCGGGATAGAGACACTGGACTTCATCTTCAATGACGAGAAGACCATGCATGATCTTGTGGGAGGGATTGGGGTGGAGGCGGTCAAGGCGGGATTGGCGACGATGGTGGGCCTTGGCTTGGGAATAAAGCTTGCAACGGCAACGTCCCTTGCAATTCTTCCTTTGGCTGCTGTGGCAGTGGCCGTACTTGTCACAGGAATCATCTTGAATCAAATAGACGATGATTTAAAAATCAAACAACATGTGATCAACATGCTACGCATTTCCACAAGCAGCATGCCTCAAGGAATATATCGAATAAATATCGACAAACTCAATCTGGAAAATCATAAAACAAATCATCAGATAGAGTATAAACTTAACGAGTGTTCCACAGAAATTTTCAAAAATGAATTTATGTGCCGTACAAATCGCAAAAACTAATCAATAAAATGTTGGACGCAAAAAAAAATAAGGAAAACCTTGACTTGGGGCATCCCTTTAGATGTTTTCGTTTTTATTCTTTGCATTTGGTACATTAAGCATGCAATATTTAATGACATTAAGGATCTCGTTGAATTATCAGCATCAATAAGAATAACACCCGGAGCACCAGTCGTAGCATATTTTCCCGTAATATTGGCAGTTGGTCTAATTTCTTCATTATCCAAGGCAATACCATGCAAAACATCAATTTTAAAGGTAACCGAACGCAGCTTTAACGCAGCCATGCTGGCAGGATTAATAATCATGGCTTCTTGCCTTGCCCTCATAACTCCCTTGCAATACTATGCAATGCCCAAACTTGGCTATACACGCTGCAATATCTTGGAAGGGCACCCCACCATATATTTCACGGACTGGGTCAAAAACCCCGAATGGTGCGTTCGCGGAAAAACCAGGGAATGGGTCAAGGAGCAGGCCAGGCTCTCCGGTAACCTTGAAAATCCCTGAAATAAAAAAAGCGCAGACCACATGGTCCGCGCTTTTTTTGCATCCTCCGGCAGCCGTGCTGCCAACTCCCTCAGAACGCCTCTTCACTCATCTCTGCGCAGGTCATGTCGCGCTCACGCACGACCTTGAGCCATGCGCCTATCCGGGGCAGTTCGTAACGGAAGAAATAGCGCATGGCGGCCATGCGGCCAGCGTTGGCAGGTTCGGCCAGGGCGGCGTCCTTGGCGAGCACGGCCAGGGACACGTCCAGCCAGGTCCAGGCCAGCACCGTGTGGCCAAAGGCCTGCATATACGGCACGGCATTGGCCAGGGCCTCCTGAGGATCGTCGGTGGCCCATGCGGCCTTGGTGGTGGCGCCGACTTCCTGCAGGGCCTTGGCCAATTCATTGGCATGGCCGGCCAGTTCGGGCCGGGCCATGGCGCGCTGGATGGTGTCGTTGATGCGCGTGGCCAGCAGCTGCAGGCCCTTGCCGCCTTCCATGAGCACCTTGCGGCCCAGCAGGTCCATGGCCTGGATGCCGTGCGTGCCTTCGTGGATCATGTTCAGGCGGTTGTCGCGCCAGTATTGCTCCACGGGGAAGTCGCGCGTATAGCCGTAGCCGCCGTGGATCTGGATGGCCAGGGAGTTGGCCTCCAGGCAGAACTCGCTGGGCCAGCTCTTGGAGATGGGGGTCAGCACTTCCAGCAGCAGCCGGGCCTCGGCCACGGATTCGGGCGTGCCGGTGTGCTGCTCATCGACCAGGCGCGCGCAGAACAGGTTCAGCGCCAGAGCGCCTTCGCAATAGGACTTCTGCGCCAGCAGCATGCGCTTGACGTCGGCGTGCTCGATGATGCGCGACTGGGGGCGCGTGGCATCCTTGCCTGCTGCACCCGGCGCCCCCTTGATCGGCCGGCCCTGCGGGCGGTTCTGCGCGTAGTCCAGGCTGGCGTGGTAGCCCGCCATGCCCAGCATGGTGGCGGCCATGCCGATGGAGATGCGGGCCTCGTTCATCATGTGGAACATGCATTTGAGGCCCTCGCCGGGCTTGCCGACCAGGTAGCCCACGGCCCCGGCGCCGCCGCGCACGGGAAAGCGCCCTTCCCCGAAGTTCAGCAGCGTGTTGGTGGTGCCGCGCCAGCCCAGCTTGTGGTTGAGGCCGGCCAGGGCCACGTCGTTGCGCTCGCCGGTGAGTTGGCCTTCGGTGTCCACGAGCTTCTTGGGCACGATGAACAGCGAGATGCCCTTGACGCCGGGCACGGGCTTGCCGTCCGGCCCCGGGATCTTGGCCAGCACGAGGTGAACGATGTTCTCAGTCAGCTCATGATCGCCCGCGCTGATCCACATCTTGTTGCCCTTGAGGCGGTAGCGCGGGCCCAGCGCATCGCTCTCGAAGTCGGCGCCATCGGGCTCGGCGCGGGTGGCGATATCGCTCAGCGAGGAGCCGGCCTGGGGCTCGGACAGGCACATGGTGCCGGCCCAGCGGCCGTTGAATTCGTTGGCGGCGAAGACCTGTTTTTGCATGTCCGTGCCGTGGGCCATGATGGCGTTGGCATTGCCCGAGGTCAGCATGTTGGAGCCGATGCTGATGGAGGCCGCCGCGAAGAAGCTGTTGGCCGCCGCCTCCACGGTGTAGGGCAGTTGCATGCCGCCGATGTCGTAGTCCTGGGCAGCGCTGAGCATGCCCGAGTCGGCATAGGCCTGGCGCGCATCGTGGGTGCACCGGGGCAGGATGACTTTCTCGCCGTCGAACTGCGGCTCCTGCGTGTCCACGGTGCGGTTGAAGGGGGCGTATTTCTCGCGGGCGATGCGCTCGCAGGTGTCGAGCACGGCATCGAAGGTGTCGCGCGAATGGTCGGCAAAGCGCTCGCGCTCGCCCAGCGCATCGGCGCGCAGCCATTCATAGAGCAGGAAATCGATGGTGGAACGCAGGCGCATGGTGGGGTCCGGAATCAAAAAAGAAGCCGCAGGCGCCGCCAGAGGGAGCGCGTGCGGCCAACAGGAGTAACGGGAACAGGCGGTGGCGGCCGCAGCCGCCACCTGTACTTACAGCACTTCGAACACGCCGGCGGCACCCATGCCGCCGCCGATGCACATGGTCACGCAGACACGCTTGGCACCGCGGCGCTTGCCTTCGATCAGGGCATGGCCCGTCAGGCGCTGGCCCGAGACGCCGTAGGGATGGCCCAGGGCGATGGCGCCGCCGTTGACATTGAGGCGGTCGTTGGGGATGCCCAGCTTGTCGCGGCAGTACAGCACCTGCACGGCAAAGGCTTCATTGAGCTCCCACAGGTCGATGTCCTGCACCGTCAGGCCCAGCTTCTTGAGCACCTTGGGCACCGCGAAGACGGGGCCGATACCCATTTCGTCAGGCTCGCAGCCGGCGACGGCAAAGCCCAGGAAGCGGCCGATGGGCTTGAGGTTGTTGCGCGATGCATAGTCCTCGCTCACCACCACGCAGGCGCCTGCGCCGTCGGAGAACTGGCTGGCATTGCCGGCCGAGATCACACCGCCCGGCAGCGCGGGGCGGATGCCCGAGATTCCTTCCTTGGTCGTGCCCTCGCGCACGCCCTCGTCCTTGCTGCAGGTCACTTCCTTGGTGATCAGGCCGCGCACCTTGTCGGCCACGCCCATGGTCACGGTGATGGGGGCGATCTCGGCATCCAGCAGGCCGGCCGCCTGGGCCGCGCAGGCCTTTTGCTGGCTGGCGGCGCCGTATTCGTCCATGGCGTCACGGCCGATGCCGTAGCGCTTGGCGACCTGTTCGGCGGTCTGCAGCATGCTCCAGTAGATCTCGGGCTTTTGCTTGGCCAGGGCCAGGTCCTGGATCATGTGCAGGTTCATTTCCTGCTGCACGCAGGAGATGGATTCCACGCCGCCGGCCACGTAGACATCGCCCTCGCCCGCGATGATGCGCTGCGATGCGGTGGCAATGGTCTGCAGGCCCGAGGAGCAGAAGCGGTTGATGGTCATGCCCGACGCAGTGATGGGCAGGCCGGCCTTGAGCGCGATCTGGCGCGCAATGTTCATGCCGGTGGCGCCTTCGGGGTTGGCGCAGCCCATGATCACGTCATCGACGGCGGCGGGGTCAACGCCTGCGCGCTGCACGGCGTGCTGCACGGCATGGCCGCCCAGCGTGGCGCCATGGGTCATGTTGAAGGCACCCTTCCAGCTCTTGGCCAGGGGGGTGCGGGCGGTGGAAACGATCACGGCGGATGTCATGGATATTCCTTGTATGGCGGGTTTGCGGTGGTTCGCAAAAAGTTCGTGCGCCGCACGTCTCAGCTGAATTGCTTGCCTTCGGCCGCCAGCTTTGCCAGCAGCGGGGCTGGCTGCCAGAAATCGGCGTCGTCGTTGGGGTTCCTGGCGAAGCGGTTCATGGCCTGGACCACGTTGAACAGACCGACCTCGCCCGCATAGTGCATGGGGCCGCCGCGCCAGATGGGAAAGCCGTAGCCGGTCAGGTAGACCATGTCGATATCGCCCGACTTGCCGGCGATGCCGTCTTCCAGGATGTGGGCGCCTTCGTTGACCAGGGCGAAGACCAGGCGCTGGACGATTTCCTCATCGGAGATCTTGCGCGGGGTGATGCCCAGCTCCTTGCGATGCGACTCGATCATCTGGTTGACCAGCTCGGACGGGATGGCGTCGCGCTTGCCCGCCTGGTAGTCGTACCAGCCAGCACCGGTCTTCTGGCCGAAGCGGCCCAGCTCGCACAGCTTGTCGGCCGTGCGGCTGTACTTCATGTCGGCGCGCTCGACAGCGCGGCGCTTGCGGATGGCCCAGCCGATGTCGTTGCCGGCCAGGTCGCCCATGCGGAACGGGCCCATGGCGAAGCCGAACTTCTCGATCGCCTTGTCCACCTGGGCGGGCGTGGCGCCTTCGTCCAGCAGGAATCCGGCCTGGCGCGAGTACTGCTCGATCATGCGGTTGCCGATGAAGCCGTCGCACACGCCCGAGACCACGGCGGTCTTCTTGATCTTCTTGGCCAGCTTCATCACGGTGGCCAGCACGTCCTTGGCGGTATGCTTGCCGCGCACCACTTCCAGCAGCTTCATCACGTTGGCGGGGCTGAAGAAGTGCATGCCCACCACGTCCTGCGGGCGCTTGGTGAAGGCGGCGATCTTGTCCACGTCCAGCGTGGAGGTGTTGGAGGCCAGGATGGCGCCGGGCTTGGCCACTTCGTCCAGCTGCTTGAACACGGTTTCCTTGACGCCCAGTTCCTCGAACACGGCCTCGATGATGAGGTCGGCGTTCTTGAGCGCGTCATACGACAGCGTGGTGCTCAGCAGGGCCATGCGCTGGTCGTACTTTTCCTGGGTGAGCTTGCCCTTCTTGACCTGGGCTTCGTAGTTCTTGCGGATGGTGGCCACGCCACGGTCCAGCGCTTCCTGCTTGGTCTCCAGGATGGTCACGGGGATGCCCGCGTTCAGGAAGTTCATGGAGATGCCGCCGCCCATGGTGCCCGCACCGATGACGCCCACGGTCTTGATCTCGCGCACTGGCGTGTCCGAGGGCACGTCGGCGATCTTGGAGGCCGCGCGCTCGGCCATGAACAGGTGGCGCAGTGCGCGCGACTCGGGCGACCACATCAGTTGCATGAAGGCTTCGCGCTCCAGGGCCATGCCCTCGTCGAACTTCTTGCGCGCGGCGTTCTCCACCGTGTCCACGCAGCGGGCCGGGGCCGGGTAGTTCTTGGCCATGCCCTTGACCATGTTGCGTGCGAACTGGAAGTAGGCGTCGCCCTGGGGATGCTTGCAGGGCAGGTCGCGCACGCGCGGCAGCGGACCACCCGCCGCGTGCTTGTCGGCCACTTCCAGCGCAAAGGCCTTGGCCTCGTCCAGCAGGGACTCGGGCGAGGCGGCCATCTTGTCGAACAGCTTCTGGCCGGGGATGGAGGCCAGCAGCTCGCTCTTGACCGGCTCGCCGCTGACGATCATGTTCAGCGCGGTCTCCACGCCCAGCACGCGCGGCAAGCGCTGCGTGCCGCCTGCACCGGGCAGCAGGCCCAGCTTGACTTCAGGCAGGGCCACCAGGGTGCCGGGAGCGGCCACGCGGTAGTTGCAGCCCAGCGCCAGCTCCAGCCCGCCGCCCATGCAGACGGTATGGATGGCGGCCACCACGGGCTTGCTGCCCTGGTCCAGGGAGTTGATCAGCGAGACCAGGTGCGGCTCGCGATACGCCTCTTCCTTGCCGAACTCGTTGATATCGGCACCGCCCGAAAAAGCCTTGCCGGCACCCGTGATGACGATGGCCTTGACGGCCGGGTCGGAATAGGCCTTGTCCAGCCCCTCGACGATGCCCCGCCGCGTGGATAGTCCCAGGCCGTTGACCGGCGGATTGTTCAAGGTGATGACGGCGATGGCACCGTCCACTTTGTATTCAGCAGTCATGCTGTTGTCCCCTATGCGATAGAAAAAGAACGATCGTGCGATTTTGATTGTAAAAAAAACGCGGGCCGGCGCCACTGCGGTTTGTCCCAAGCGGGACAAGCGCCGTGGTCCGGGCCGCCTGCCGGGCAGCATGCCCAGCCTTGTACGGCATCAGACCTCCAGCCACTCCTTGCGCACCTTCTGATCGGCGCGCAGCCCGTCGGGCGTGCCGTCGAAGACGATGCGCCCATGACCCATGACCAGGGCCCGGTCCGAGATGCTCATGGCAATGGTGAGCTTTTGCTCGATCAGCAGCACGGACACGCCGCGCTGCTTGATCTTTTGCAGGTACTCGCCCACCAGCTCGACGATCTTGGGCGCCAGGCCCTCGGTGGGCTCGTCGATGATGATCAGGTCGGGGTCGCCCATCAGCGTGCGGCACAGGGTCAGCATCTGCTGCTCGCCGCCCGACATCACGCCGGCCTCGGTGTGCTGGCGCTCCTTGAGGCGCGGGAACATGGCGTACATGTCGTCGAAGCCCCAGCGGCTGTCCCGGCCCTTTCCCTTCTGTCCCAGCAGCAGGTTCTGGTGCACGGTGAGATTGGGGAACACGTCGCGGCTCTCGGGCACGTAGCCCAGGCCCAGGTGAGCGATCTCGTAGGCCTTTCTGCCAGTCAGGCTCTGGCCCTTCCACTCCAGCGCGCCCTCCCAGTGCACCAGTCCCATGATGGCCTTGGCCGTGGTGGAGCGGCCCGAGCCATTGCGCCCCAGCAGCGCGACGATCTCGCCGGGCTGTACGGAAAATTCCACGCCATGCAGCACATGGCTTTTGCCGTAGTAGGCATGCAGGTTGTTGATGTTCAGCATCCGCGCTTCCTCAATGTGCACCAGCTTGTTGATCCGCCACGGACGAGCCCAGATAGGCCTCCTGCACGCGCGGATTGGCACGCACGGCCTCGGGCGTGTCGTAGGCGATGACTTCGCCGTAGACCACGACGGCGATCTTGTCGGCCAGGCCGAAGACCACGCCCATGTCGTGCTCCACGGTCAGCAGCGTCTTGCCTTCGGTGACCTTCTTGATCAGCTGGATGAAGTGGGCCGTTTCGCTGTTGCTCATGCCGGCCGTGGGTTCGTCCAGCAGGATGACGCCGGCGCCGCCGCCGATGGTGATGCCGATCTCCAGCGCGCGCTGTTCGGCATAGGTGAGGTTCACCGCCAGCGTGTCGCGCTTTCTGTGCAGGCCGATCATCTCCATCAGCTCATCGGCGCGGGCGTTGGCATCGCGCAGCTTGGACAGGAAGCGCCAGCAGCTGTAGCGGTAGCCCAGGCTCCACAGCACGCTGCAGCGCAGGTTCTCGAACACGCTGAGCTTGGGAAAGATGTTGGTGATCTGGAAACTGCGCGACAGCCCCATGCGGTTGATTTCATAGGGTTTCTTGCCGTCGATGCGCTGGCCGTTGAGCAGCACCTGGCCGCTGGTGGGCTCGAAGCGGCCGCTGATCAGGTTGAACAGCGTGCTCTTGCCCGCGCCGTTGGGGCCGATGATGGCCACGCGCTCGCCGGGCTTCACGGCCAGTTGGGCGCCGCGGATGATCTCGGCCTTGCCGAAGCGCTTGTACAGGTCGCGCAGCTCCAGCGCGTAGGTGGCCTCGCCGGTCGCGGCAGCGGCGGCAGTGCCTGGTCGTTCGATTGCAATGCTGGACATGGTTCAGCCCTCCCCGCGCTTGATGGCTTCTTCGATCTCTTCCTGGATACGCTCCCAGCGCCGCAGGCACCAGCGCCGGGCCACTTCCAGCAGGCCCAGGCCCACGACGAAGACGGCAACGGCCAGAGTCCAGGTGGAGGCCGAGCTGGTATCGAGCTGCACGCCCATGAACGAGACCTGGGAACCCAGGGCCGCGTTGAGCTGCAGGTGGTAGATCATCTCGACGATGGCGGCGCCGCCCACGATCATGACCAGGGCGCTGGCGGCGATGGCCAGGTAGGGCTGGGCCAGCCGGCGCCATTTGCCGAACCGCGCCACGCGCAGGTTCATCATGATCAGGCTGGCAACGCCACCGGGCGCATACATGACCATCAGCAGGAACACCAGGCCCAGGTAAAGCAGCCAGGCCTTGGTCAGCTCCGACAGCAGCACCGAGGCCAGCACCAGCAGCACGGCGCCGATGATGGGCCCGAAGAAGAAGGTGGCGCCGCCCAGGAATGTGAACAGCAGGTACGAGCCCGAGCGCATGACGCTCACGCTGTCCATGGCCGTGATGATCTCGAAGTTGATGGCCGCAAGCCCCCCGCCCACGCCCGCGAAGAAGCCCGCGATGATGAAGGCGAAGTAGCGCACGCGCTGCGTGTTGTAGCCCACGAACTCCACGCGCTCGGGGTTGTCGCGCACGGCGTTGAGCATGCGCCCCAGCGGCGTGCCCGTGAAGGCGAACATGGCGGCCGTGCAGACGAAGCAGTAGGCGGCGATCAGGTAGTACACCTCCATGCCCGAGCCGAAGGTCAGCCCGAAGAAGGGCTTGCCGTAGACGCGGTCGGTGGTGATGCCGCCCTCGCCCCCGAAGAACTCGGGGAACATCAGCGCCATGGACGCCACCAGCTCGCCGATGCCCATGGTGATCATGGCGAAGGTGGTGCCCGACTTCTTGGTGGTCACATAGCCCAGCAGGGCCGCGAAGAACATGCCGCCCAGGCCGCCGATGACGGGAATCAGCACCAGCGGAATGCCCCAGTCGCCGGAGCTGGCCCGGTTCATCGCATGGATGGCGATGAACGAGCCCAGCCCCGTGTAGACCGCATGGCCGAAGCTCAGCATGCCGCCCTGCCCCAGCAGGATGTTGTAGGACAGGCAGATGATGATGAGATAGCCGATCTGGCTGAGCATGGTCAGCGCCAGGCTGCTGGTGAACACCAGCGGCGCGACGATCAGCGCCAGGGCGAAGGCGCCCCAGATCAGGATGCGGCCGATGTTGAGCGGCTGGAAGCTGTAGTGGCGCCCCGCGCCCGCAGCCCCTGAAGCGCCCGAAGCGCCTTTTGCGGCAGTGGATGTCATGGTCGTTTTGGTGATCGAGGACATGGTGTCAATCTCCCCGCGTGCCCAGGAGGCCCTTGGGCCGGAAGATGAGGATCAGCACCAGGAACAGGTAGGGCAGGATGGGCGCGACCTGGGAAATGGTGAGCTTGAGCAGCGGCCAGCCGAAGGTCTGCTCGCCGACCGGGCTGCCCAGCGAGGTCAGCAGGCTGGCCAGCGACCAGTCGATGGCCACGGCAAAGGTCTGCACGACGCCGATCAGCAGCGAGGCCACGAAGGCCCCCGCCAGCGAGCCCATGCCGCCGACCACCACCACCACGAAGATGATGGAGCCGACCGACATGGCCATGGCCGGCTCGGTCACATAGGTGTTGCCGCCGATGACGCCGGCCAGCCCCGCCAGCGCGCAGCCGCCGCCGAACACCATCATGAACACGCGCGGCACGTTGTGGCCCAGCGCCTCCACCATCTCGGGGTTCTTGAGCGCGGCCTGGATGACCAGGCCGATGCGCGTGCGCGTCAGCAGCAGCCAGACGGCCACCAGCATCAGCATTGCCACCAGCATCACGAAGGAGCGCGAGCGCGGGAACTGCGTGCCGTACAGCGTGAACAGCGGGCCCTGCAGCGCGGGCGGCAGGCCGTAGGGCACGGTGCCCCGGCCCCAGACCAGCTGCACCACCTCGAGGATGAGGTAGGACAGGCCGAAGGTCACGAGCAGTTCTGGCACATGGCCGTACTTGTGCACGCGGCGCAGGCTGTAGCGCTCGAACATGGCGCCCAGCGCGCCCACCAGCAGGGGCGCGACGAACAGCGCGCCCCAGAAGCCGATGATGCCGCTGAGCGTGTACCCGAAGTACGCGCCCAGCATGTAGAAGCTGGTGTGGGCGAAGTTGAGCACGCCCATCATGCTGAAGATCAGCGTCAGCCCCGAGCTGAGCATGAACAGCAGCAGTCCATAGCTCACGCCGTTGAGCAGCGATATGGTGAAGAACTCAAGCGTCATCGAAAGGCCTTGGTTTCGGTGCGTTGGGGACAGGAAGCGGTGCGTGCCGGTCTCAGGACGGGCGCTTCATCTGGCAGGACGTGGGCGTGCTGGCCACGTAGGGCTCGTAGTACTTCACCGGGGCGAAGGTGTAGCCCGTGTTCTCGGCGTCATAGGGGTTCTTGCCGCCGGCCTTTTCCCAGCGCGTGATGTACAGGCCCTGCTGCAGCTGGTGGTCGGTCTTGCGCATCTCCACTTCGCCGTTGAAGCTCTTGAGCTTCATGCCCTCCAGCGCGGCGGCCACCTTGACGGGGTCAGTGCCGCCGGTCTTGGCAAAGGCCGCATCCAGCAGCGCGAACACGTGGTAGATCGAGCTTTGCGTGAGGTCGTCGTTCATCTTCTTCTTGAACTCGGCCATCAGCGGCTGGATGGCCCCCCCCATGTTGTAGTGGCCGTAGCCCACGGTGTAGACCTTGCCGTCGGACGCCTCGCCCATGGCCGTGGGCGAGCCCGAGCCGAAGGCGTAGTAGGTGTAGAACTTGACGTTGTTCAGGCCCGCGTCGTTGGCCGCCTTGAGCAGCAGCGACAGGTCAGAGCCCCAGTTGCCCGTGATCACCGTATCGGCGCCCGATTGCTTGATCTTGGCGATGTAGGGCGCGAAGTCGCGCACCTGGGCCAGCGGCGCGAAGTCATCGCCCACCACCTGCACGTCGGGCCGCTTGGCCTTGAGCATTTCCTTGGCGTACTTGGAGACCTGCTGGCCGTGCGAGTAGTTCTGGTTGATCAGGTAGACCTTCTTGACCTCGGGCACGTCCTTCATATAGGTCGTCAGCGCTTCCATCTTCATGGAGGTGTCCGCATCCAGGCGGAAGTGCCAGTAGCTGCACTTGCTGTTGGTCAGGTCCGGGTCCACGGCCGCGTAGTTGAGGTAGACGACTTCCTTGCCCTTGTTGCGCGCGTTGTGCTTTTCCAGCGCATCCATGATGGCCAGGGCCGGGCCCGAGCCGTTGCCCTGCACCACGTAGCGTGCGCCCTGGTCCATGGCCGAGCGCAGTACGGCCGTGGTCTCCTGCGGGCTGAGCTTGTTGTCCAGCGGGATGATCTCGAACTTCACGCCCGAGGCATTTTTCTTGTTGAACTCCTCGGCCATCAGCTGGAAGGTCTTGAGCTGGTTCGTGCCCACGGCGGCCATCAGGCCCGACAGCGGGTCGATCCAGCCGATCTTCACCGTCTCGCCTTTTTGCGCCCAGGCGCCCGAGGCACAGGCCAGCATGGCCGAGGCGGCCACCGAATGCACGATCCACTTCATTTTTCTGTCTCCTTTTTCCGGTTGATTCGGATATCTGTATTGGCGCCAGACTAACGCCTGAATGACAATTTCCCTTCGGGGAATGCCTTAGAAACTATCGCGCATGCGACTTCGCCGCAGTCCGGGACACATTGGCGACAGATCGCCATCGATCAGCCCATGAACCCGTGTTTTGACCGATTTCAGGCAAAAGAAAGGGGCGCCTCGCGCCCCTTGCGAAGTCAGCCTGCCTGCCTGGGCGTCATGAAGGACGCTTCATCTGGCATGAGGTGGGGGTACTGGCCACATAGGGCTCGTAATATTTCACGGGCACAAAGGTGTAGCCGGTGTTCTCCGAGTCCATCGGGTACTTGCCGCCGGCCTTTTCCCAGCGCGAGATGAACAGGCCCTGCTGCAGCTGGTGGTCGGTCTTGCGCATCTCCACTTCGCCGTTGAGGCTGTTGAACTTCATGCCCTCCATGGTGGCCGCCACCTTGGCCGGGTCCGTGGTCTTGGCGCGCAGGAAGGCCTGGTCCAGCATGGTCAGGCCCGAGTACAGCGAGCCCGTGTACATGTCGTCGTTGAACTTGGCCTTGTAGCCCTTGGTGATGCGGTCCAGCGGGCCGGGCAGGTTCAGGTGGCCGTAGCCCACCATGTAGACCTTGTCGGCGGCGGCCGCGCCCATGGCCGTGGGCGCGCCCGTGGCAATGGCGTAGTAGGTATAGAACTTGACGTTGTTCAGGCCCGCGTCGCTGGCGGCCTTGATCAGCAGCGCCAGGTCCGAGCCCCAGTTGCCCGTGATCACCGAGTCGGCGCCCGATTGCTTGATCTTGGCGATGTAGGGGGCGAAGTCGCGCACCTGGGCCAGCGGCGAGAAGTCGTCGCCCACGATCTCCACATCGGGGCGCTTGCGCTTGAGCATCTCCTTGGCGTATTTGGATACCTGCTGGCCATGCGAGTAGTTCTGGTTGATCAGGTAGACCTTCTTGACCTCGGGCACGTCCTTCATGTACGTGGTCAGGGCCTCCATCTTCATGGAGGTGTCCGCATCCAGGCGGAAGTGCCAGTAGCTGCACTTGCTGTTGGTCAGGTCCGGGTCCACCGCCGCATAGTTCAGGTAGACGACTTCCTTGCCCTTGTTGCGCGCGTTGTGCTTTTCCAGTGCGTCCATGATGGCCAGGGCCGGGCCCGAGCCATTGCCCTGGAAGACGTAGCGCACGCCCTGGTCCATGGCCGAGCGCAGGGCCGCCGTGGTTTCCTGCGGGCTGAGCTTGTTGTCGATGCCGATGATCTCGAACTTCACGCCCGAGGCCGTGCCCTTGTTGAGCTCCTCGGCGATGTACTGCAGGCTCTTGAGCTGGTTGGAACCCAGCGCGGCCATGAGGCCGGACAGCGGGTCGATCCACGCAACCTTCACCGTCTCGCCCTTCTGGGCCATGGCGCCCGTGGCGCAAGCCAGGGCCAGGGATGCCGTCAATGCCTTGATCGCAAACTTCATGAAGCGTCTCCTCTTGTGGTGGTTTCTGGGCGAGGCTCAGGGTAATGGTCCCCTTGCCCCGCACCGATCGGTGATTGCCCCTAGCGGCTATCGCCGACGAGACTCGGACCGGCCGCCCCTATCAGCACATGCCCCCGCATGCCCTGGCACGGCGGCTGGCCCGCAGCGGCTCACAGCCCCGGCAGCCGGTAGCCGGCCAGTTGCTCGCGCAACCGGGTCTTGAGCATTTTTCCGGTGGCGCCCAGCGGGATGGCATCGACGAAGACCACGTCGTCGGGGATCTGCCACTTGGCGGTCTTGCCTTCGTAGAACTTGAGCAGTTCCTCGCGCGTGACCTCGGCACCGGGCCTCTTCGCCACGGCGACGATGGGGCGCTCGTCCCACTTGGGATGCGGCATGCCGATGCAGGCGGCCATGGCCACGGCCGGATGGGCCATGGCGATGTTCTCGATGTCGATGGAGCTGATCCATTCGCCGCCGGACTTGATCACGTCCTTGCTGCGGTCGGTGATCTGCATGAAGCCGTCCGGGTCGATGGTGGCCACGTCACCCGTGGGGAACCAGCCGCGGCCCTGCGCGTCCTTGACCAGCGGGCTCTCGCCCTTGAAGTAGCTGTCCACGATCCAGGGGCCGCGCACCAGCAGGTCGCCGTAGCTCTTGCCGTCCCAGGGCTGGTCCGTTCCATCGCTGCCCACGATGCGCATGTCCACGCCGTAGATGGCGCGGCCCTGCTTTTGCAGGATCTTCATCTGCTCGTCCTTGGGCAGCTGCAGCTGCTTGTTCTTGAGCGTGCACAGCGTGCCCAGCGGGCTCATCTCGGTCATGCCCCAGGCATGCAGCACCTCCACGCCGAACTCGTCCTGGAAGGCCGTGATCATGGCCGGCGGGCAGGCGGAGCCGCCGATGACCGTGCGCTTGAGCGTGGAAAACCGCAGGCCGCCCGGCCTGATGTGGCCCAGCAGCATCTGCCAGACCGTGGGCACGCCGGCCGCGTAGGTGACGCCCTCGGCCTCGATCAGCTCGTACAGCGACTTGCCGTCCAGCGCCGGGCCGGGGAACACCAGCTTGCAGCCCGTGAGCGCGGCCGAGTAGGGAATGCCCCAGGCGTTGACGTGGAACATGGGCACGACGGGCAGCACCGAGTCGCGCGCCGATATGCACATCACATCGGGCAGCGCGGCCGCGTAGGCGTGCAGCGTGGTGGAACGGTGGCTGTAGAGCACCGCCTTCGGGTTGCCCGTGGTGCCGCTGGTGTAGCACATGCTGGAGGCCGTGTTCTCGTCGAATTCGGGCCACTGGTACTGGTCGGACTGGCCGGCAATCCAGGCCTCGTAGCTGACCAGGCCCGGAACGCCGCTGTCGGCAGGCAGGCGGTCCGCATCGCACAGCGCCACCCACTGGCGCACCGTGGGGCACTTGGCATGCACGGCCTGGATGATGGGCAGGAAGGTCAGGTCAAAGCACATGACGCGGTCTTCCGCGTGGTTGATGATCCACGCCACCTGGTCGGGGTGCAGGCGAGGATTGACCGTGTGCAGCACGCGGCCCGAGCCGCTGACGCCGAAGTACATCTCCATGTGGCGGTAGCCGTTCCAGGCCAGCGACGCCACGCGGTCGCCAGGCTGCAGGCCCAGGCCGTCCAGCGTGTTCGCCAGCTGGCGCGAGCGCCGTGCCAGGTCGCGGTACGTGTAGCGATGGATATCGCCCTCCACCCTGCGCGAGACGATCTGCGCATCGCCATGGTGGCGGTCGGCGAAATCGATCAGCGACGAGATCAACAGTGGTTGGCTTTGCATCAGACCCAGCATCTATAGGCTCCTAAGGTGATTGAACTTCGTGAACGTCGTGAACTGCGGACCGCGGATCCGCGCAAGGCCAAGGCCCTGGTGCGCGATGCCGCTGCCCGCATGGAGGGTGGCTCAGGCCGGCGCCCTGGGTCCGATCCCCGCAGGGACAGGCGCATCGTTTTTCCGGCATGGTTGACGCATTGTCTTGTCGCAACTCGGCAGCGTCTTCGCATGCTCGTATGGGATATACCCTAGGACGATGCTGGAGGCATGCGCCGCGTCATGCCACAGCGTGTTCGTGGACGGCGTCTTGTCGTTGCCGAAGATCCAGTATCCGGTCTGCGATGGCGAATCCACTGTCACGCGAATGCTTGAGCCGGCGCGAAACACATGCGCGAATTTCTGGATCTCGACGCGCAGCAGTTCGGGCTTGCCCGACACCATGGGCACGTCCTTGTCCCGCGTGAACGCGCCCCACGGCCTCAGCGTCGTGGAGCGCGCCGTGTCCAGGGCACGCTTGGACGCACGCAGCCAACCACGCTGCACGAACATCTCCTGCCCGTCCGGCCGCACCTCGGACACGGTGACCTGGATGTCGGTGTTGGCGGCCGTGGCGCTGAGCCACAGGTCGGCCGAGCCTTCGCCATAGAAGCTCAGGTCCTGCGGCAGGGCTGCCGTGGTGAAGACCAGTTGGCCATCCTTTTCCGACGCGGGCACGGCGGGCCAGCCTTCGGCCGCCGGGTTGTTCACCTGCGGACTCAGGGCCGGATAGCGGTAGCTGGACGAAGCCGTGCCTGAGGTGGGTGCGCTGTCGCCCAGCGCCTGGCCGGGCTGCATCCACAGGCGCAGGGGCTTGACCTGGACAGGCAGCCGGTCAAACCGTGCCTCGCCCGTGGGCATGAGCTTGGCGCCGCCATTGGGGGCCTTGGCGTCCGTGGTCTGCATCTCTTGCAGCAGGCGCACGCGCGGCTCCTTGTCGAAGCCGTTGTCCTCGCCCTTGACGAAGCGCGCCAGGAAGCGCTTCAGCGTCTGGTCGATATGGTCCGAGGTGATGTTCGTGTGGTGGTCGCCGTTGGAGCTGACCAGCCACATCCTGTCGGGCGCAATGGTGTCCTCGTAGTAGCCCGAGCGCGGGCCGATCTGCTCGTCCTGCCAGGACTGCGTGCCCAGCGTGGGGATATTGATCTTGCCGCTTTGCAGCATGGCGCTGCGCTCCAGGTACAGGCCATCGGCGTAGGGGTTGTCCAGCCACTTGATCAGGTCCAGCTCGGGCCGCTTGATCTTCTCGATGTTGTCGGCCACCGTCTTGGCGCATTCCGTGTCGCCGCCGTTCTTCACCGCCAGGTCGGCGGCCGTGCGCCAGATGCGCGGGAAGCCGTTCCACCACTGCGCCGGAAAGCCGATGTTGGCAATGCCGCCCGGATAGCCTACGTCCCGGTAGGGATCACCCACATTCTTGCTGGGCGTGATCGCCAGCAGCCCCTTGGGCCGGTGCGCCGCCACCCACAGCTGGTTGTAGCCCGAATACGAGTAGCCGATCATGCCGATGCGGCCGTTGGACCACGCCTGCCGCCCGGCCCACTCGATGGCGAAGGCACCGGCCGCACCTACGCTGGCGTCAAACACCTTGTCGTCCCCCGTGGAGCAGCCCGTGCCCGGCACGTTCAGCCCCATGACCGCATAGCCTTCCTTGGTCCAGGGACTGCTGATGTTGGGGTACGAGCCCGAGATATAGCCGTCGTACTCGACCAGCAGCGGGAACGGGCCCTGCCCCTCGGGCAGCAGCAGCGAGTAGCGCATCTTGCTGCCGTCCGGCAGGGTGATGTAGCCCGATTGCTGGCCCGGCCCCATGGGCGCGGGCATGCCCGACGATCCCCCTCCGCAGGCGGCCAGGCCCACGGCGGCGGCTGCAATGGCCCCCGCCAGCGGCCAGCGCCAGGCATGTGTGAAAACGGTCTTGGCTGTCATGGGTACCTGTCTCCTTCGTTGTTGTTGGCTATCTCTCGGGGCTTGCCGCGGCAAGCCCCTGCTCGCTCATCTACTCGCTCATCTGCTCTCTCACTGCAGCCGGATGCTGGTCGCGCCCAGCTCGGCGTCGAAGACCAGGCTGGACGGCCAGGGCTTCCATGTCTGGCCCAGGGCCGCGTTCTGCGGGTCGCCCGTCTGCATGAAGGCCTTGAGGCTGGCCATCATGGCGTTCGACAGCGCCAGCCGCCCCGGTGCATTGGCCGTGCTGTTGGTCACGCGGGAGAACACGGATGGCCCGAAGTTGCCGAAGAGAAACGGCAGATCGAACGCATGGGCCGCGCCGTAGACCGTGTTCCAGGGCACGGGCTGGCGTGCCCAGTCAAAGCGGTAGCTCCAGACCTCGGCCTGCCGGGTGCGCAGTGTGTTGAGCAACTGGTCGCGGCTGGGGTCGGCGAACAGATGGGTCAGTTGCGCCATGCGGGCGTTGTAGCCGGTGACCGGCGTATCGACGGGCAGGTAGGCGGCATCGATGATGTCGGCCAGGCCCGGCGCGTTGGGCGACTGCGCATCGAAGGACTGCATCATGCGAAAGCGCGCCGCATCATCGATCCTGAAGCCCGGCTTGCCGCCCAGCGCCGCCAGCAGGGGCGCGAACAGCTTGCCCTCCTCGGCCGTGTAGCCGGCCATCACGGGCATGCGGTTGTATTGGCCCGCAGCCAGCGCGGCCATGGGATCGGTGGGCAGCAGCAGGCCGTCGGGAATCGGCCCTGCGCCCGTCAGGCCCTTGGCCACCAGGGTCTGCAGCAGCACGCGCGCATCCTTGCCGCGCAGGTAGGCCGCAATCTGCGCCGGTGTCCAGCCGGCAGCCACCGTGGCCGCAGCCGCCACATCGGCAGCCAGCCCATCGGCCACCATCAGATGGGCCAGCAGCAGCGCGGACTGGGTGGCGTAGGCCGACGCCGGCTTGAGCGTGGCCAGCACGCCGGCCGGCAGGTTGGACGGCAGCGACAGCCCGCCGCTGATTGGCACCAGCCTGTGGAACAGGCCGCGCGCCGACTCGGCCGCCAGCAGCGCCAGCACATTGGTGGCACCCGCCGACTGGCCCATGAGCGTGACATTGCCCGGATCGCCGCCAAAGCCCGCGATATTGCGCTGCACAAAACGCAACGCCTGCAGGTTGTCCAGCAGCGCGAAGTTGCCCGTGGCCGGCGCGCCGGCCTGCATCTGCGGCATGTGCATGTAGCCCAGGATGTCCAGCCGGTAGTTGGCCGTGACCACCACGGCATTGGCAGCGCGTGCCAGGGCCGCGCCGTCATACAGCGGATCGGCCGTATAGCCCGAGATGGCGCTGCCGCCGTGGATGAACACCAGCACCGGCAGCTTCTCGGCGCCGCTGGCCGGGCGCCAGATGTTGAGCGTCAGGCAGTCCTCGCTGCCCACGGGCTGGCCCAGGGTGGAGGCAATGGTGTCGTCGAAGCGGTTGTTGGCGCCCGGGCCGTACATGCGCCCGATCTGCAGGCAGGCATTGCCGAACTGGCGCGCCTCGCGCACGCCCTCCCAGGCCTTGGGCTCGGCCGGCGGCTGCCAGCGCAGCGCGCCCACGGGGGCCTGGGCAAAGGGCACGCCCTTCCAGTAATAGGTGCCCGTGGCGGCGCCGTCGTCCACGCCGCGCAAGGGGCCGTAGGCCGTCTCGCGCAGTTCGGGACCTCCGCCGCCCGAGCCGCCGCAGGCCGCGAGCCACAAAGCCATTGAAGCCACGGCCAGGCGTATGCCGCCAGCCATCCACCGCTGTCCTGTGCGCATGCTTGTCTCCTATGATTTTGGGGTTTCCCGTATGGGCCGTGCCCGGCCCTTGGGCCACACTGCGCAGTCGTTCGCCGCGCTGCAAAAATTCTAGGAACAGCGCGCCCGCACGCCGCTATCGCAACCAAGCCAAAAAAGTGACTTCAGAACGCAAAAGGCGCCCCGGACGGCCCAGGAAAACCCGGCCATGACAACGCAGCGCAGCAGCTCCGCCGCATGGGTGCGGGGCATCCTGGACATGATGGCCGCCGAGGGGCTGGCCGTGGAAAGGCTGAGTGAGGAGGCCAACATCGACCTTGCCGCACTGCAGCATTCGCAGACCCGCATCGATGTGGACCGCGTGAGCCGGCTGTGGGAGCTGGCAGTGGCGCAGTCGGCCAATCCCACGCTGGGCCTGGACCGGCAGCTGGCCGCGCGCCACGGCAACATCGACCTGGTGGGCTACTCGCTGGCTTCGAGCCCGCACCTGCTGGCGGGCTTTCGTGACCTGGAGCGCCACATGGCCGTGATCTCGGACGCCACCGCCTTCACGCTGGAGCGCGATGCGCGCGGCCACTGGCTGTCCATACACCACATCGGCGCCACGCGCGCCGTGCCACGCCAGCGCGTGGAGTTCGCCGTGCTCACGCTGCTGGTGCTGTGCAGCTGGCTGACGCGGCGCGAAGTCCAGCCGCTGGCCGTGGAATTCATGGCCCAGGCGCCCTCGCCCCTGCACGAGGCCCGCTACCGACAGGCCTTCGGCCTGCTGCCGCGCTTTGGCGAGCGCGCCAACCGCTTCCTGCTGTCGCAAGACGACCTGCTCGCGCCCATCCCGACGCACAACCCCGAACTGCTGGCCCTGCACGAAAAACTGGTCGAGTCCGAGCTGGACCAGCTGGGCCAGGCCGGCGTGGGCGCCCGCGTGCGCCATGAGATTGCGCGCCTGCTGCCCCAGGGCGAGCCGCGCCGCGAGGAAGTGGCCGCAGTGCTGGGCCTGACCGACCGTACCTTGCAGCGCCGCCTGCAGGCCGAGAGCACCAGCTACCAGCAATTGCTGGATGACACCCGCCGCGAGCTGGCCCGGCAGTACCTGGGCGAGCCGCGCCACAGCCTGGCCGAGGTGGCCGACCTGCTGGGCTTCGTGGACCAGAGCAACCTCTTTCGCGCCTGCCGCCGATGGTTCGGCATGCCGCCGGGCCAGTACCGGCAGCAACTGCGTGCGTGAATGCAGGCGGTGAATGCGCGCATGAACCTTGCGCCCCACGGGGCATAGGCGCTGGGGGACAATTCCCGCATGAACCTGCACGCTGCCGCCGAAGGCCGGGCTCCGGTGACCTCCCCGCGCCCTCCCATCTCCTGGCAAGACGGCTTCGCCGCCCTGGGCCCGGACTTCTTCACCCATCTGCGCCCCACGCCGCTGCCCGAGCCGCACTGGATCGCCACCAGCACCGGCACTGCCGAGCTGCTGGGCCTGGACCCGCAATGGCTGGCCTCCGATGAGGCCCTGCAGGCGCTCACCGGCAATACCGTGCTGCCCGGCAGCCATCCGCTGGCCAGCGTCTACAGCGGCCACCAGTTCGGTGTCTGGGCCGGCCAGCTCGGCGACGGCCGTGCCATCTTGCTGGGCGAGACCGCCTCGGGCCAGGAAATCCAGCTCAAGGGCGCGGGCCGCACGCCCTACTCGCGCATGGGCGACGGACGCGCCGTGCTGCGTTCGTCCATCCGTGAATTCCTGTGCAGCGAAGCCATGCACGCCCTGGGCATTCCCACCACGCGCGCGCTGAGCGTGACCGGATCGCCCGCCCCCATTCGCCGCGAAGAGATCGAGACCGCCGCCGTGGTGGCGCGCGTGGCGCCCAGCTTCATACGCTTTGGCCACTTCGAGCACTTTGCGGCGCGTGACCAGATGGCCCCTTTGCGCCAGCTGGCCGACTACGTGATCGACCGCCATTACCCCGAATGCCGCACGGCCGAGGCACTGGCCGGCAACGCCTACGCCAACTTCCTGCAGGCCGTGAGCGAGCGCACGGCGCGGCTGCTGGCGCACTGGCAGGCCGTGGGCTTTTGCCATGGCGTGATGAACACCGACAACATGAGCATCCTGGGCCTGACCATCGACTACGGTCCCTTCCAGTTCCTCGACGCCTTCGACCCCGGCCATATCTGCAACCACAGCGACACCCAGGGCCGCTACGCCTTCAACCGCCAGCCCCAGGTCGCGTACTGGAACCTGTACTGCCTGGGCCAGGCCCTGCTGCCGCTGATCGGCGAAGAGGAGCTGACCATTGCGGCGTTGGAGTCGTACAAGCAGGTGTTTCCGCAGGCCTATGGCTCTCTCATGCTGCGCAAGCTGGGCCTGCCCGAAGATGCTCCCGGCACGCCGCCTGCCAAGGCGCGCTTTGCCGCCCTGGTGAACCCGCTGCTGCAGCTCATGGCCGACAACGCCGTGGACTACACCATCTTCTTCAGCCGCCTGACCGATGCCGTGGCCACAGCCGGCGGCACCGAGCCCGACCTGGAGCCCGTGCGCGACCTGGTGCTGGACCGGCCCGCCTTCGACGCCTGGGCGGCAGGCTACGTACGGCAGCTTGCGACCGTGGATGGCACGGCAGCGGCCGCGCTGATGCAAGAATCGAATCCGCGCTTCGTGCTGCGCAACCACCTGGGAGAAATCACCATCCGCGCAGCCAAGGCGGGCGACTTCACCGCAGTGCGCCAGCTGCTGGCCGTGCTGCAGACCCCGTTCGCACCCCACGCCGAGCATGCCGAATGGGCAGGCTTCCCGCCCGACTGGGCTTCCTCCATCGAGATCAGCTGTTCATCATGAGCTTTCCCATCCACAAGACCGAGCAGGAATGGCAGGCCGAGCTGCAGGCCAAGGGCGCCGAGCCCGCCGCCTTCCAGGTGACGCGCCACGCGGCCACCGAGCGCCCCTTCACAGGCCGCTATGAGCAGTTCTGGGCCGATGGCAGCTACCACTGCATCTGCTGCGGCGCCAAGCTGTTCGACTCCGATACCAAGTTCGACGCCGGCTGCGGCTGGCCCAGCTTCGACCGCGCCATCCCAGGCGCCATCACCGAAATCGTGGACCGCAGCCATGGCATGGTGCGCACCGAGACTGTCTGCAGCCAGTGCGGCGCCCACCTCGGCCATGTGTTCCCCGATGGTCCCTCCGACACAGGGCTGCGCTACTGCATGAATTCCGCGTCGCTGGAATTCGAGCCGCCCAAGGCCTAGGCCCCAGGCCCGCAAAAACCCCAGCCGGCGCGGCCCTGCACCGATGCCGGGCCGCGCCGGCTGCGCCACAATGCGCCTGCCAAGCGCTCAGGCACCATGCCTGACTCCAAGCCCATCGAAATCTTCCAATGAAGTTACTGATCGACTTTTTCCCCATCATCCTGTTCTTCGTCGCCTTCAAGGTCTGGGGCATCTACACGGCCACGGCCGTGGCCATCGTCGCCACCATCGCGCAGATCGCCTACCTGCGCGTGCGCCATGGCAAGGTCGAGCCCATGCAATGGGTCAGCCTGGGCGTGATCGTGCTGTTCGGCGGCGCCACCTTGCTGGCCCACAACGACACCTTCATCAAGTGGAAGCCCACCGTGCTGTACTGGCTCATGGGCAGCGCCCTGTTAATAGGCCAGCTGGTGTTCCGCAAGAACCTGCTGCGCTCGGTCATGGGCGCACAGCTGCAACTGCCCGACAACGCATGGCGCACCCTGAACTGGAGCTGGGCGGCGTTCTTCGCGGTCATGGGCGCGCTCAACCTGGTCATCGCCTACCGCTTCGACACCGACACCTGGGTCAACTTCAAGCTGTTCGGCGGCATGGGGCTGATGCTGGTCTTCGTGATCGGACAGGCCATCTACATGAGCCGCTTCATGCAGGAAGACAAGGGCGAGGCAGCCGCCGCCACGCCCGACGCCCTGCCCCCGTCCGGCGTGCAACAGGACAAGCAGCCATGAGCGCACCCGCCCATCCACTGCCCATCACCGCCGAAGCCATGCAGGCCGTGCTGCGCGAGCGCCTCGCCCCCGATCACCTGGAAGTGATCGACGAAAGCCACCAGCACGCCGGCCATGTGGGAGCCAACGGCACCGGCTTCGGCACGCATTTCCGCGTGCGCATTGCGTCACCTTTGTTTCAAGGCAAGCCGCGCGTGGCACGCCACCGCCTTGTGTATGATGCGCTGCAAGAATTCATTGACCAGGGCGCTCACGCCATCGCCATCGAGGTTCTTTGAACTTTTACAGGCTCCGAAGATTCGGAGCCTGTTGCGTATCCACGCTATAGAATCAATTTTTCCTTCATCTCTGGAATTCGCATGAAAAAACAGCTTCTGACCAGCCTGGTGACTGCCGCCGTGCTGAGCACCGCAGCCCTGTCCGCCTCGGCCCAGAACATCGCCGTCGTCAACGGCAAGGCTGTGCCCAAGGCACGCGCCGAAGTGCTCAAGCAGCAGATCGAGCAAAGCGGCCGCCCCGTCACGCCCGAGATGGAAGGGCAGATCAAGGAAGAAGTCATCGCCCGCGAGATCTTCATGCAGGAAGCCAACAAGCGCGGCCTGGCCAACAGCGAAGCCTACAAGCAGCAGATGGAACTGGCCCGCCAGACCATCCTGATCCGTTCGCTGTTCGAAGACTTCCAGAAGAAGAACCCCGTGACCGACGCCGAAGCCAAGGCCGAGTACGACAAGGCCGTCGCTGCCAACAGCGGCAAGGAATACAAGGCCAGCCACATCCTGGTCGAGTCGGAAGACCGCGCCAAGGCCATCATTGCCGAGATCAAGGCCGGCAAGAAGTTCGAAGACATCGCCAAGAAGGAGTCCAAGGACCCCGGATCCGGCGCCCGTGGCGGTGACCTCGACTGGGCCAACCCCGGCAACTACGTGCCCGAGTTCTCCGAAGCCCTGATCAAGCTCGAAAAGGGCGGCATGACACAGGAGCCGGTCAAGAGCCAGTTCGGCTACCACATCATCCGCCAGGACGACGTGCGCCAGGCAGAACTGCCCAAGTTCGAGGAAGTCAAGCCCCAGATCGTGCAGCAGCTGCAACAGCAAAAGCTGGCGCAATTCCAGGAATCGCTGCGCGAAAAGGCCAAGATCCAGTAAGATGCTTGCGTGTCGGCGGTTTTTGCCGTCGGCCTGACCATCACCAGCCCGCCTTGTGCGGGCTCTTTTTTTGCCCCCAGGCAAGGTGGCCGCCAAATAAAAAAGCTGCCCCTGGGGGCAGCCCGATTCAAGCCTGATTCATCCTGTCCCGGCGCCCACGGCACCGGAGACCAGGCCATCGTGCTTCTCAGAACTGGTAGAGCGCGGTCAATCTGACCGTGCGACCCTCTCCGTGCTCCACGGCCGAAGAACGCGACTGCTCGCCCAGGCGCTGGCGCACGCCGGCCACATAGGCCTTGTTGCCGATGTTGTCGAGATTGAGCCTGAGCTTCCATTGCCGGTTGAGTTCATAGCCGACCATGGCGCTGTGCACCCAGTAAGCGGACAGCTTGCCGTCGCCGGCCGAGGTGACATTGCGCGTGCCGACGAAGCGCGCGCCATAGCCCACCGTCCAGCCCTGCGGCAGCGCATAGGTGGTCCACAGGTTCAGCGAATGGCGCGGCGTATTGCCCAGCGCCTGGCCCACACGCGCAGGCTCGTTCAATGACTTGAGGGTCTTGCTGGCCATGAAGGTGTAGTTGGCGAAGAGGTCCCATTGCGGAGTCACCTTGCCTGCAGCCCCGAGTTCCAGCCCCCGCACGCGCTGCTCACCGGCCAGCAGATAGCTGCCATCGGCCATCTGCTCTCGGGCATTGGTCTTGTCCACCTGGAACAGCGCGGCTGTCAGCGCCAGCTGGCGGTCTCGCACATCCCACTTGGTTCCCAGCTCCAGGCTGGTGTTCTTCTCGGGCGCCAGCGAGGCCGTGGCCGCATCCAGGCCGGAACCATTGGAGACCAGGAATTCCGCGGAGGGGTTGAAAGCCGTGCCATAGGCCAGGTAGATGCGGCCGTTGTCGGCGGGCTTGAAGCTCAGGGCGGTGCGGCCGCTGAGCCGGCCGTCGGAGCTGTCCACCGCGGTGCGCACGCCAGCGGCCGTTGTGGCGTTGGAGCGCCCGTCGATCCAGTCATAGCGCAGGCCCAGGTTCAGATCCCAGCGCGGCCCCAGCGCAATGGAGTCGGTGGCATACAGCGCGCGGGTGTCCAGGCGGGTTTCGTTCCTTCCGCTGTTTTGCAGATCCGTGGTGCCCGTCCAGTATCCGGGCGGACGGGCCAGCGGATAGCCGCCGGCCGGGAACTGCCGGTTGATGCTGTAGGAAGAGGTGGTGCGGTCATAGGTCTCGCGTGCGATCTCGAAGCCCGTGACCAGCGTATGCCCCAGCACGCCTGTGTCGAAGCGCTGGGTCAGGTTGGTCTGGTTGATCCACAGGGTGGTGGCCGCATCGCGGCCATAGGCCTGCGGACCTGCGGGCCGGTAGTAGCCAGGCTGCATGCCCCTCAGATCGACATGCGAGGCCGAGATCACGGTATCGCGGCTCAGCCGCGAGTAGCGCGAGAGGTTCTGCAGCTTGGCGCCCGAGGCGAAGTCATGCTCGATCTTCGCGGTCAGGGCATCCTGGCTGATCTTTTCGCGGTCAAGGTTGCGCCAGCCGAAATAGGCATTGCGCGAGACGCCATCGAGCATCTTGCCGCGAAAGGCCGGCACGCCATAGTCGGGAAGATTGTCATCGCTCTGATGGAAGAAGCCGAGGGTCAGGCGCGTGGGCGAATTCAGCCCCAGGGCCAGCGAGGGCGCCACGCCCCAGCGCCGCTTGAAGATGGCATTGCGCCCCGCCACGTCGCTGTCATGGCCCATGAGGTTCAGGCGCATGGCAGCCTTGCCGCCAGCCAGCACCCTGTTGGTGTCGAGCGTGAGGCGCCGGTAGCTGGCCGTGCCCAGGCCAGCGTCGGCCTCGGTGAAGTCATGGGCCTTGGGCTGCTTGCTGATCATGTTGATGCTGCCGCCCGAGGTGCCCGCGCCGCCGAAGACCGAGTTGGGTCCCTTGATGACCTCGACGGATTGCGTGTTGAAGAGATCGCTTCGGCTCTTCTGCCCACTGTCGCGCAGCCCGTCGATCTGCAGGTTGGCGTTGGCGCTGAAGCCGCGGATGTTGATGCTGTCGCCCGAGCCTGCACCGCCCTCGCCCGCATTGAAGGTGATGCCGGACACATTGGACAGCGCCTGCTGCAGGCTCAGGGCGTTTTGCTCCTGCAGCACCTGCCCGGGCACCACGGTGATGGTCTGCGGCACATCCAGCAGCGGCTTGGCGTACTTGACCGAGTCGGATGCCTCGGTGCGCGAGCCGGTGGAGCGCTGCCCGGAGACGGTCAAGGGCGCCAACTGCACCTGACGCTCATCGGCAGTGGCGTCCTGCGCATAAGCGGGCGTGACCAGCGCCGCAGCGAACACCGAAAAAAGGCACGACTGGGGGCCGGAGACGAAGGGTCGAGATAGCAAATGTGCTGTGCGCATGGCAAAGATCCACGTTGAAAATGGGAATCATTTGCAACGCAGCCTTTCCAAAGCAATCAGACCCGTCTGAATCTGGCGCATCACCCCTGGTTTCAGGCGTTCTCGCTTGCGCCGATCAGCGCGCTCCCGCCTCCTGCAGCAGGCGCTCCACCTCATGCTGGCTGCGCTGGCGGGCGTGGACGACGGCGGTCACGCCATCCTTGTCGGGCAGATTGAGATCGGCCCTGGCCGCGATCAGCTGGCGGACGATGTCCTGGTAGCGCGGGCCTCCGTCGCCCAGCAAAACGGCTTCGAGCAGGCAGGTCCAGCCCAGCCGGTTCACATGGTCGGCCCGTACACCTGCGGCCAGCAGGGCCTGCACGGTATCGACGTGGCCGCGCTCGCAGGCCGGGATCAGCGCCGTGCCGCCGTAGCGGTTGGTGCTTTGCAGATCGGCGCCGTACGACAGCGTCATGCGCAGTATCTCCAGGCGGCCCAGGGCACCGGCCAGCAGATAGGCACTGTCCTGCAGGTTATTCTTGAGATTGGGGTTGGCCCCATGGACCAGCAGCGAGCGCGCGACTTCCACATGGTTGCCGCGCACGGCCAGCAGCAGCGGCGTATTGCCCTGCCGGTCACGCACATCGACAGGTGCGCCGCGCTTGAGCCAGTCGCGTACCTGCAGCGCCTCGCCGGCCTGGGCGGCCGCCAGCAGCGCGGGGCCGAATTCCGGGCGATTCACCGCACCCTCCTGCGCCCTGGCCGCATCGCGGCCCTCGGCGGCTGTGGCCACAGCCTGCGCCTCCTGCGCCTGCGTCTCTTGTCCCTGCGCATCCGCCAGTCCCGCGGCAAGACAGGCCGTCAGGATTGCAGCGTGCCGGACATGAGCGCCGGATCGGGAAACAGCATGGTGCATACAAGCCCTCCTGGAAAACACGGTTGTGCGGCAAGCGTAAGGCAAGCTTGCCCGGTTGCGCATGAAGCCGGGGCGTCGCACGTCAGTTTCATTCAGGAACTATAGCTACATCGCCTGATCCCACGCGCTTTCCCCGGGCTTGCGCCGGAAAGTCTTCGCGCGCCAGCCTTTCTCAAACGAAAGGAGACCTGTTCCCGTGTCTTGCAACAAAAGCCGTGCCGCCCGCTGGATGGCCGCAGCCGCCACCGCCCTCGCCGTCCTCACCACCACCCTGGCCCCGGCCGCCGCCCATGCGCGCGAGTTCGTCAGCGTCAAGGGCGCCAGCGTCAATGTGCGGCAGCAGCCCACCACGCGCTCGGCCACGCTGTGGGAACTGGGCAAGGGCTATCCGCTGCAGGTGGTGCAGCGCAAGGGCCAGTGGCTGCGCGTCAGGGACAACGAGAGCACGCTGGGCTGGGTGCATGCGCCGCTGACCGGCAAGACCCCGCACATGGTGGTGACCGGGCGCACCGCCAATCTGCGCGCAGGCCCGGGCCAGAAACACCGCGTGGTGGGCAAGCTGGCTGAGCTGGAGGTGGTGCGCACGCTCAAGAAGCAGGGCTCCTGGGCGCATGTCCAGCGCGACAACGGCCAAAAGGGCTGGGTGGCGCGCAGCCTGACCTGGGGCTGGTGACCTGGGCTGATTACCTGGACGTCTGGCTGGACGTTCAGCCGTTGACCACGACCTGCGTGCGCGGCGCATAGCCGTGGTTCAGCGGACCGTGGCCGGCGCCCGTGAACACATCGGCACCGGCCGCAATCGCGCCCAGGATGTACTCGCGCGCCTGGGCCACGGCCGCCTCCAGCGGCAGGCCCAGCGCCAGGTGCGAGGCAATCGCCGAAGACAGCGTGCAGCCCGTGCCATGGCCGTTGTGCGTGGCAATGCGCTGCGACTGCAGGCGCAGCCGCTGGCCGTTGCCATGGCCCAGCAGGTCCACCACCAGATCGCCGGACAGATGCCCGCCCTTGAGCAATGCGGCCGGCGCGCCCAGCGCCAGCAGTTCCTGCACGGCGCCGTCCAGTGCGTCTATGCCATCAATGGAGTGGCCCAGCAGCAGCGCCGCCTCGTCCAGATTGGGCGTGACCACGGTGGCCAGGGGGAACAGTTCGCGCACCAGCACGGAGGCGGTTTCCGGCGCGATCAGCCGGTCGCCGCTGGTGGCCACCATCACGGGGTCCAGCACCACGTTGCGCAGCTGGTGGCGGCGGATGGCATCGGCCACCACCTGCACCACCTCGGGCGTGGCCAGCATGCCGATCTTGACGGCGTCGGCGCCGATGTCCTCGACCACCGCATCGATCTGCCCGCGCAGTATGTCCACGGGAATGCCGTGGATGCCGCTGACGCCCAGCGTGTTCTGCACGGTGATGGCCGTGATGGCCGTCATGCCGTAGCAGCCCAGGGCGCTGCAGGTCTTGAGGTCGGCCTGTATGCCGGCGCCGCCGCCGCTGTCGGAGCCCGCGATGATGAGCACGCGTGCATAGCGCTTGCGCGCGGCGGGAGCCGGTTCGGGGGATGCGGCGGTCGAAGGGGAGTGGTCGGCAGTCATGGGCGAAAATTATCACCCATGCGCATGGTCAATACCGGCAGCTGCGGGATGTGCTGTAATGCCTGCTGACGGACGAAACAGGGGTGTCCCGTCGGTGAAACAGGGCCTGGCCCGCCTCGCCGATGCGTGACTGAGAAACACCCTGGGGCCCCGGGGCGACCAGCCCCCTGCCGCACAAGCCTGCACCACAGGCACCTTGCCGCGCAGCGCCCCTGCACCCGATCCAGGTCATGCTGGCGTGGGGAGTTTCAATCAATCGGGGTGGTACGCCGCGTTTTGTCCAGCACATGCCCTGTGCGCGGACAGCCGGCCGGCAGTCCCACGGGCATGGGCGCACTTGACCACCAGATGCACATGTCCGTTCTACAAGCTTCTTCCCGCATCGCCATTCTGGGCGGCGGCCTCATGGGCCGGCTGCTGGCATTGGCGCTGGCCCGTCGCGGCCACGGCATCGCCGTGTACGACGCCCACGGCCCCGAAGGCGATGGCGCAGCGGCCCGCGTGGCCGCCGCCATGCTCGCGCCCCTGGCCGAATCGGCCATCACCGAGCCCGGCGTGGTGCGCATGGGCCAGCACGGCCTGACGCGCTGGCCCGAACTGCTGGCCCAGCTCGATGCGCCCGTGTTCTTCCAGCAAAACGGCACCCTCATCCTCTGGCACCGCCAGGACGCGGGCGATGCCCAGCGCTTTTTCGGCCTGCTGGAGAAAAACCGCCGCATCAACCCCAGCCTTCCCGCGCTGCAGCCGCTGGCCGACCAGGCCCTGCACGACTGCGAGCCCGCGCTTGAGCGGCGCTTCGCCCAGGCCATGTACCTGCAGGGCGAAGGCCAGCTCGACAACCGCCAGCTGCTGGCCTCACTCCACGCCACGCTGACCCGCCTGGGCGTGGAGCAGCACTGGAACCAGCCGCGCGAGCTGGCCGACTTCCGTCCCGGCACGCCGGGCCAGCCCGACTGGGTGCTGGACTGCCGGGGCCTGGGCGCACGCGGCCAGTGGCCTGCGCTGCGCGGCGTGCGCGGCGAGGTGGTGCGCATCCACGCGCCCGAGGTCACGCTGCAGCGGCCCACGCGCCTGATCCATCCGCGCTACCCGATCTACATTGCGCCCAAGGAGGACCACCTCTTCGTCATCGGCGCCACCGAGATCGAGTCCGACGACATGTCGCCGGCCAGCGTGCGCTCCACGCTGGAGCTGCTGAGTGCCGCCTACACCGTGCATCCGGGTTTTGCCGAGGGCCGCATCGTCGAGATCGCCACCCAGTGCCGCCCCACCCTGCCCGACAATCTGCCGGCCGTGCGCTGGAGCGCGCCGCGCGTGATGGAGGTCAACGGCCTGTACCGCCATGGCTTCATGATCGCGCCGGCCATGCTGGACGTGGTGCTGGAGCTGCTCGACAGCGGTGATTCCGAACTGGCCCGCCGCTTCGATGTTGCCGTCGAGCATGCGCCATCGCAGCACAAGGCAGCCGCCTGAACGGCACGCACGGCACTTTCACGCACAACAGACCGGACATGCATGCAGGGCCGCCAGCCCCGGCCCTGCCTAAGATCGAACAAGCCTCCGTACCCGCCTTTCGTTTCCCCTCAGCCGCCATGAACATCACCATCAACCAGCAAGCGACCGAACTGAGCGACGGAGCCACCGTGGCCGACGCGCTGGCCCAGCTTGCGCCGCGCCCGCCCTTTGCCGTGGCCATCAACACCGTCTTCGTGCCCAAGGCCCGCTATGCCGAACAGGCGCTGAACGACGGCGACCGCCTCGAAGTGATCTCGCCGGTGACCGGCGGCTGATGCCCCATCCGACTCTCCCATTGCCTCACGCCATGACGACTTCCGCCCCTTCCTCCGACGACAGCCTGGTCCTGTACGGCCAGCGCTTTGACAGCCGCCTGCTGCTGGGCACCTCCCGCTACCCCTCGCCCGCCGTGCTGGAAGCTGCCGTGCAGCGTGCCCGCCCCGCCATGGTCACGGCCTCGCTGCGCCGCCAGGGCAGCAATGCCGCCGAGACCGGTGCCAGCTTCTGGGAATTGCTCAAGAAGCTGGCCGTGCCCGTGCTGCCCAACACGGCCGGCTGCATGACCGTGCAGGAAGCCGTGACCACGGCCCAGATGGCACGCGAAGTCTTCGAGACCCCCTGGATCAAGCTGGAGCTGATCGGCGACGACTACACCCTGCAGCCCGACACGCTGAACCTGGTCGAGGCAGCCTCCATCCTCATCAAGGACGGCTTCCAGGTCCTGCCCTACACCACCGAGGACCTGGTGCTGTGCCAGCGCCTGGTGGATGTGGGCTGCCAGGCCGTCATGCCCTGGGCAGCGCCCATCGGCACGGGCCGCGGCCCCGTCAACCCCTATGCCATGCAGACGCTGCGCGAGCGCCTGAAGGTGCCGCTGATCGTGGATGCGGGCCTGGGCCGCCCCTCGCACGCCTGCCAGGTCATGGAATGGGGCTATGACGCCGTGCTGCTGAACACGGCCGTGGCCTTGTCCGAAGATCCCGTCGCCATGGCCGGCGCCTTTGCCGACGCCGTGAACGCCGGCCACGCCGCCCACCGCGCCGGCGCCATGGCCGAGCAATCAGCCGCCCAGCCCAGCACGCCCGTGCTGGGCACGCCGTTCTGGCACCACGGCTGAGGAGACCGGCCATGAGCAACGACTCCATCCAGTCCTGGGCAGATGCCATCGTGCGCCTGCACGGCGCCACCTTTGCCCCTGAAGGCTCCGCCCTGCCCTCGCAGCCCGTGCCGCAGGCACAGCGCCAGGAGCCGGCCTATCTTGCGGCGCTGCAGGCCTGCAGCGCCCTGGGTTTCATCGCCATCGACGCCGAGACGCTGGCCTGCGCCTGGCAAGCGCAGACGCTGCGCAGGGGCCGCTTCGAGGCCACGCTATGGCCCGACGATCCGCGCGACTTCGGCCTGGAGGGCGCCGATCCCGCACTGGCCTTCCCGGGGTGCCCAAGGTCCCTGGGCCTTTACGGCGTGCTGCCCGATGCGCAATGGGTGGGCCGCATGGCCCGCGCCGGTGTGCCCACCGTGCAGCTGCGCTTCAAGTCCGAGGACCGCGACGCCATCGCGCGCGAAGTGCGCGCCGCCGTGGCTGCCGTGGAAGGCACGGGCGCCCTGCTCTTCATCAACGACCACTGGCGCGAGGCCATCGATGCCGGCGCCTATGGCGTGCATGTGGGCCAGGAAGACCTGGATGCGCTGGCCGGCGCCGACCTGCAGGCCATCCACGCCTCGGGCCTGCGCCTGGGCGTGAGCACGCATGGCTATGCCGAAATGGTGCGCGCCCACGCGGTGCAGCCCAGCTACATCGCGCTGGGCGCCGTCTTCCCCACCACGCTCAAGAAGATGGCCACGGCTCCGCAGGGCCTGGCGCGCCTGGGCGCCTATGTGCGCCTGATGCAGCGCTATCCGCTGGTGGCCATCGGCGGCATCTCAGCCGACCAGTTCCCGGCCGTGCGCGCCACGGGCGTGGGCTCGGTGGCCGTGGTGCGGGCACTGGTCAATGCCGAGGACCCGGAAGCGGCGGCGCAGCAGTTGCTCGCAAGCATGCAGGCTGCGGACTGAGCCTTTGCGGGACCACACATCAAAAAAGGGAGCATCTGCTCCCTTTTTTGCATGTGCACCTGGCTCAGTCCTTGGACGGCTCCTTGCCTTCACCCTGCGGCGACGGAGCCTGTGGCGAGGTCCGAAAGGCCGGGTCGGTCTCGCGCGACAGGAGCATGTCCACCGAGCGGCTCAAGGGCTCGTCCAGGCCGCGGTGATCGCGAAGGGTTTCGGGCGGTTGCAGTTCCCAGTTCTCCAGCGCCAGATCCATGCTCAGCGGCGCCTTGAGATTGTGCTCGCTGAAGCCCACGGGGCCTGAGCCGGGCGCCGACAGCACCACGGGCGGAAAGCGCGAAGGCACGTCCACCGTGGGCAGTTCATCCTCGCCCAGCGCGGTGAGGTCTATGTCCAGCAGCGGTGCCGCCGCATCGTGGATGAAGGACGGCGTCTCGCTCAGCGGAACGGCACGCACCTGGCCGGCAGGCAGCTGGCCTGCCTGATCCAGGTCGAAGTCCAGCGGCTGCATTTCAAACTGCAGCGGCGCGGACAGGGAGTCCGGCGCGCGGCTGTCGGCAGCCTTCTCACCGGCTGTACCGGAGACCACGGACAGCGCCTGCGTGTCCATGGGCGTGAACTCCAGGCCCGGATCCTGCGGCGACAGGGAAGAGGCAGCCTGCTGCGGCGCGGCCTCTACCGGAGGCGGTTGCAGCTCGGCCATCCAATCCACATCCATGAAGGCGGCAGCGGCGGCCGGTGCGGGAGCGGGTTCCGCGGCCGATGCGAGGACGGCTGCGCCGGCCGTGGCTGCGCCGGCTGCGGCCGTGCCCGCCACCATGCGCGGCGTGGTGCGCTCGCGCGGGCCGGGCTCGCCGCGCGTTCCGGCAGGCGAGGTGCGCGCGATGGACAGCAGCAGCAGCAGGTCATCGAAAGCGGCCAGGTCGAAGGGGGCTGGCGCATCGGGGTCGGGTGCACCGTCCTGCTTGAACAGGTAGTGCGCCAGGCAGTCCTCGACCTCGTCCACAGGCCACAGCGCCTCGATGCGTGCCAGCTGCTCGGGATAGCCCTGCAGCAGGCTGCTGCCCTTGTCGGTGAAGCCCGGCATGGCCGGCACGCGGGCGTTGAAATGCTTGGCAAAGCGGGCGCGCAGCTGGTCGAAGTCGTCTCGGCGGCTCAGCGTGTAGTACAGGTGCAGCAGCTCCAGATAGGCCAGCGGCGAGGAATCCTCATGCGTGGCGATGTGCGAGCGCAGCAGCTCGATGGCCTGCTGGTGCTCGCCCACCGAGATGAAGAATTCCGCCTGCTGCTGCACGTCGAACATTTCGCCGGGCTGCACCATGCGCCGGGCCTTGATGGCCTCGGGCGCAGGCGAGCGCGCTGCGGTCTTCTCGCCCTCCGGCTCGGGCAGCTCGGCCTGCACGGACACAGGCACGGGAATGGTGGCCGGGCCGAAATCGCCGGGGTCCACGTCCTCATGCAGCTCGTAGGTCACGCCAGGGCGCATCTGCGCGCCGCGCTGCACATAGGGCGAGGCCAGGGTATCCGGGCCACGGCGATCATCCGGCGACGGCGCAGGCCGGTGTTCACGCAGGCTGGGTGCCATGGGCCGCGTGGGCCGATGGGGGTCCAGGGAATGCGGCAGGGTGTTGATCCCGTCATCGTGCGAATGCGGCGGGCTCGAGGGCACGGGGTCCTGCGACGAACGCTCCACCGATTCCCGCCAGGCATCCGGCTCGCGCGAGAACAGCGAGGCGCCCGAGCGCATTTTCCAGGCCATCCATGCGATCACGGCCACGGCGGCGATCAGCGCCAGCAGCAGCGCATTGAACAGCCACGACGAGCCGCCCGACTCCTGGCGCATGGCCTCCAGTTCGGCCCGTAGCTGGGCCAGTTGCCCACGGTCGGCGGTGTCGCGCTTCTTGAAGGCCGCCATTTCGGCCTCCAGCGCCTGCACGCGCTTGTTGGCCTCGGCCAGCTGCTCGCTGCCCGCATCGAACATGGGAGCCGCAGATGCGGCGGCGCCCTCGGGTGTCCCGGGTGTTCCGGCTGCGCCCGGGGTGCCGCCCGTGCCCAGCCATTCCTCCACCGGCTCCATGCGCAGGCGCGGTTCTATGCGCAGGCCCGCCTGCAACTGCCCGGCCTGGGCCCGGGCGGTCACGCCCACGGGCGGCCTGGATTTCTCGGCCGCCGCCTTGGGTTTGGCCTGGGGCCTTGGCTGTGTCTTTGGCTTGGACTGGGGTTTCGGTTCCTTGGCAACGGGCACCGCTGCGGGCCTGGAATCGGAACGGGCGCTGCGGCCAGCGGCCGGGCGGGAGGAAGTCGAAGATGGGTCGGAAGCGGCTCCCGCTGCCCCCGCTGCACCTGCAGCACCGGCACCCGCGGCCGCCAGCGCCGGCTGGGCTGCCGCCAGCTCCCGCACATTGATGGGCTGATTGCCCGTGGCATCCACCGACTCGGGCAGCTGCGCCAGCAGCGTGTAGCTGCGGCTGATGCCGCCGCCTTCGCAGCCGGCCCAGAGCTTGAGCGTCACCACGGGCTCGTCCACCGTGTAGCTGGCCTGCACACGAACCGCCTTGCCCGATGTGGTCGGGCTGACGCGCACACGCGAGGATTCGATGGGCCTGTCACCGGCCAGCAGCTCGGCGCGCACGCAGGAGCTGCCGGCGTCATTTCCGCTATCGGGCTGCAAGCCCACCACCAGGTCGAACGGAGCGCCCAGCACCACGTTGCCCCGGGGACTGCCCAACGACAATGCGGACGCGTTCCAGGCCATGGAGGACAGGGCGACGCCGAGAATGGTGCTACAAATTCTCACATCAGCCTTTCTTTGAACGCTTGCATTTTTGCATAGACACCTGTAGGACACCTCCTCTATGTACATGATCCAAAACAACATTTCTCCTATCGGGAACGTCGGATTGATAGGCGCAGGCATCATGGGGCAAGGCATTACCCAGCTGGCCGCCCAGGCAGGCGCCGGCGTGCTGCTGCAGGACGCTCGCCCGGGCGCTGCCGCGCAAGCGCAGCAACAGCTGTTTGCGCTGTGGGACCTGCTTGAGAAGAAACAAAAAATAACAAGTGAGCAGGCCGCAGATTGCAAGGCCCGGGTGACGGTGGCGGACGGTCTCGATGCGTTCAGGAACTGCGACCTGGTGATCGAGGCCATCGTCGAGCGCATGGATGCCAAGCAGGCGCTGCTGCGCGAGCTGGAGGCCATCGTTGCGCCCGGGACCCTCATCGCCAGCAATACCTCGGCCCTGTCCATCACCACGCTGGCCACGGCGCTCGAGCACCCGCAGCGCTTTGCCGGCTTTCACTTCTTCAACCCGGCGCCGCTGATGAAGGTGGTGGAGATCGTGCGCGGCCTGGCCACGGACGAGGCCACCTGCGCCACGCTGGCGCAGTTCGCGCGCAGCTTCGGCCACACGCCCGTGCGCGCGCAGGACACGCCGGGCTTTCTGGTCAACCACCTGGGCCGCGGCTATGTGACCGAGGCGCTGCGCATCGTGCAGGAAGGCATTGCCGACTTCGCCACCATCGACCGCATCCTGCGCGAGCAGGTGGGCTTCAAGCTCGGCCCGTTCGAGCTGATGGATCTCACCGGCCTGGATGTCACCCATGCCGTGATGGAGCACATCTACCACCAGTACTACCAGGAGCCGCGCTACCGCCCCAGCCCCATTGCCGCGCAGCGCGTGGCGGCCGGCCTGCTGGGCCGCAAGACCGGCCAGGGCTTTTACCGCTATGCCGAAGGCCGCGCCGAGCAGCCTGCCGAGCCTGCCGTGCCGCAGGTGCAGACGCTGCCACCGGTCTGGGTGTCGGCACGCGCGGCCCGGCGCAACGAGATCTACCAGTTGCTCAAGAGCCTGGGCGCACGCATTGAAACCGCGCAGGCACCGACCGAGCAGGCCTTGATCCTGGTGGCGCCGCTGGGCCTGGACGTGACCACGGTGGCTGCCGTGGAGCGGCTGGACTGCACGCGCACCATGGGCATCGACATGCTGATCGCCGACGCCGACACGCGCCGCCGCGTGCTGGCCACCACGCCGGCCACGCGCACCGACATGCGCGACGCCGCCCATGCGCTTTTTGCCAGCGACGGCAAGGCCGTGAGCGTGATCCGCGACAGCGGCGGCTTCGTCACGCAGCGCGTGGTGGGCTCCATCGTCAACATCGCCAGCGACATCTGCCAGCAGGGCATCGGCAGCCCGGCCGACCTGGAAAAGGCCGTGACCCTGGGCCTGGGCTATCCCATGGGCCCGCTGGCCATGGGCGACCGCTGGGGCCCCACCAACATGCTGGAGGTCCTGTTCAACCTGCAGACCGTCTACGGCGACCCGCGCTACCGCCCCAGCCCCTGGCTGCGCCGCCGTGGCGCGCTGGGGCTGAGCCTCACGCACGAGGAGCCATAAGCCCTGCAAAGCCGGCGACCCGATGCACGACGGGTCGCCTTTTTTTCGCCGCCCTGCCCCGTTTTCGGCAGGCCCAGACACCGAAGTGACAGGCCCGCCGGCGGCATGCTGCGCCGCGGCGGTCCCACACGCGACAATGTGACCGTCATCAGTCACGCAAAAGACAGGCCATGGACGACCCGATTCTTACCATCGAAGAACGTGAAGCGATCAATTCCGGTCGCTGGTTTTCATCACTTTCTCCATCGCTTCGGCACGACATTCTTCGATGCGCTTACGTCAAACGGTTCAAAGATGGCACGCTCATCTGCGCACGCGGAGAACCGCCCGAGGAATGGATCGCCTGCGCCCGGGGTGCGGTGCGCGTGAGCTCGACCTCGATCACGGGCAAGCAGATCACGCTGGACTACGTGGAGCCGGGCATCTGGTTCGGCGACGTGGCCATCCTGGACGGGGACAAGCGCACGCACGATGCCTATGCGCACGGCGAGACCACGCTGCTGTGCGTGTCCAAGACCGACTTCAAGAAAATCCTGTCCATGCATGTGGAGTTCTCGGAAGCCATGCTGCGCCTGCATGCGCGGCGCATCCGCCAGCTCTACGGCCTGGTCGAGGACCTCAACACCCTGCCGCTGCGCGCGCGCCTGGCCAAGCAGCTGCTGCACCTGGTGCGCAGCTATGGCGTGACCAGCCTGTCGGATGGCAGCGAGATCCGCATCGGCCTGCACCTGGCGCAGGAGGAACTGGCCCAGTTGCTGGGCGCCTCGCGCCAGCGCGTGAACCAGGAACTCAAGGCCATGGAACGCGAGAACGCCATCCGCATCGAGCCGGGCGGCCTGGTGGTCTGCGACCGCGACACGCTGCTGCGCATCGCCGCGCCCGACGCCTGAACCTGCGCGGCCCGCGCCGCGCCCCCTCCCCTTTTCTTGCACCGACCGGACGTTCGCGCCGGCCGGTGCCTTGCCGCGCCCGTGCTGCGCGGCTGTTCCCGTTTGTTGAACCGATTCTCGAACCGATCACAGGACTGACTGCCCCATGAGCACTTTCGACCATTTCGTAGGCACACGCGCCGTCTCCGACCAGCACGCATTCGACGTGCCCGCGCTCACCGCCTGGATGCAGGGCCATGTGCAGGGCTTTGCCGGCCCGCTGCAGGTGGAGATGTTCAAGGGCGGCCAGTCCAACCCCACCTACAAGCTGATCACCCCGGGACGCAGCTACGTGATGCGCTCCAAGCCCGGCCCCGTGGCCAAGCTGCTGCCCTCGGCCCATGCCATCGAGCGCGAGTTCCGCGTGATGAAGGGCCTGGCCGGCACCGACGTGCCCGTGCCCCACATGTATGCGCTGTGCGAGGACGAATCCATCATCGGCCGCGCCTTCTACATCATGGAGTGCATGGAGGGCCGCGTGCTCTGGGACCAGTCCCTGCCCGGCATGGAGCCGGCCCAGCGCGCCGCCATCTACGACGAGATGAACCGCGTGATCTCGGCCCTGCACACCGTGGACTTCGCGGCCCAGGGCCTGGCCGACTACGGCAAGAGCGGCAACTACTTCGAGCGCCAGATCGGCCGCTGGAGCAAGCAGTACGTGGCCTCGGTCACCCAGCCCATCCCCGAGATGGACCAGCTCATGCAGTGGCTGCCCGCCCACATGCCGGCCAGCGCGCTGGATGCCTCGCGCGTGTCCATCGTGCACGGCGATTTCCGCCTGGACAACCTGATGTTCCACCCCACCGAGCCGCGCGTCATCGCCGTGCTGGACTGGGAGCTGTCCACCCTGGGCCACCCGCTGGCCGACTTCAGTTACCACTGCATGAGCTGGCACATCCCCGCCACGCTGGGCCGGGGCATCGCAGGCAAGGACCTGGCGGCCCTGGGCATTCCAGACGAAGAGGAATACATCCGCCGCTACTGCGAGCGCACGGGCCTCAAGGACGTGGACACGCTGCGCGCCGACTGGAACTTCTACATGGCCTACAACATGTTCCGCATCGCGGCCATCCTGCAGGGCATCGCCAAGCGCGTGGAGGCCGGCACGGCCTCCAGCGCCCAGGCCAAGGCCTCCGGCGACACCGCCCGGCCCATGGCCGAGCTGGCCTGGTCCTTTGCCCAGCGCAGCTGAGCCATCCAGACCAGCCCCCAACACTCACCGATCACCCCGTTTCCACCACAAGCGACAAGCCAAGAGAAGGAGCGCATCCATGGACTTTGAATATTCGCCCAAGACCAAGGACCTGCAGGAACGCCTGCTGAAGTTCATGGACGAGCACATCTATCCCGGCGAAAAGGACTATGCCGCCGAGATGGAAGCCAACACCGCCGCAGGCAAGCGCTGGACGCCGCTGCAGACCATCGAGAAGCTCAAGGTCAAGGCCCGGGAGCAAGGCCTGTGGAACCTGTTCCTGCCCGTGGACAGCGCCGAGGCCGCAGGCTACAAGGGCGGCGGCCTGACCAACCAGGAATACGCGCCGCTGGCCGAAATCATGGGCCGCGTGCCATGGTCCAGCGAGGTGTTCAACTGCTCGGCGCCCGACACCGGCAACATGGAGACCATTGCGCGCTACGGCAGCACCGAACTCAAGGAGCGCTGGCTCAAGCCGCTGCTGGACGGCAAGATCCGCTCGGCCTTCGCCATGACCGAGCCCGAGGTGGCCTCCTCCGACGCCACCAACATCTGCACGCGCATCGAGCGCCAGGGCGACGAGTACGTGATCAACGGCCACAAGTGGTGGATCTCGGGTGCCGGCGATCCGCGCTGCCAGGTCTTCATCACCATGGGCAAGACCGACCCCGATGCGCCCAAGCACTCGCAGCAAAGCATGATCATCGTGCCCGGCGACGCGCCCGGCATCCGCATCGTGCGCCCGCTCAACGTCATGGGCTATGACGATGCGCCGCACGGCCACATGGAGATGTACTTCGAGAACGTGCGCGTGCCCGTGGGCAACATCCTGCTGGGCGAGGGCCGTGGCTTCGAGATCGCCCAGGGCCGCCTTGGCCCCGGCCGCATCCACCACTGCATGCGCCTGATCGGCCTGGCCGAGCGCGCGCTGGAGCTGATGTGCAAGCGCGCCAGCTCGCGCATCGCCTTCGGCAAGAGCGTGGCCCAGCAGACCGTGACGCAGGAACGCATCGCCGAGGCACGCTGCCGCATCGACATGGCGCGCCTGCTCACGCTCAAGGCCGCCTGGCTGATGGACATTGCCGGCAACAAGGTGGCGCGCAGCGAGATCGCCATGATCAAGGTCGTGGCCCCCAGCATGGCCTGCCAGGTCATCGACTGGGCCATGCAGGTGCACGGCGGCGGCGGCATGAGCGACGACTTCCCGCTGGCCAGCGCCTACGCCCACGCGCGCACGCTGCGCTTTGCCGACGGCCCGGACGAAGTGCACCGCAACGCCATCGCCAAGTGGGAGCTGGGCAAGTACGGCGCCTACGGCAAGGATGCCGGCGTGCCAATCACGCGCGGCAGCTGAGCAGGCTTCAAGCCTGAGGTCTCAGGCCGCACACCCGGCAGGACCGGGTGGCGACCCTGGCCCTTCCCTCTCAGCCAGGTGGCAATGCCCCCTGGCTTTTTTGTGCCTGCCTTTCCGGCATTTCAGTGCCCATGGCAGGCGGCTCCCATCCCCCGCCCAGCGCGCGGTACAGCGCCACGCGCGCCTGCAGCTGCAGCAGGCGCTGCAGCACGGCATCGTCCTGCGCCGCGTACAGCGTGGTCTGGGCCTGCAGCAGGGACAGCAGGCTTTCCGCCCCCGCCTTGTAGCGCAGCTCGGCCAGCGACACGGCCTGGCGGGCCTGGGCCAGCACCTCGGCCTGGGCCTCGGCCTGGGCCTTGAGGCCGTGGACGGCGTTGAGCGCCAGGTCCACATCGCCATAGGCCGCGACGATGGACTTGTAATAGCCGGCCAGCAGTTCTTCGCGCCGGGCCTGGGCGCCATCGCGCTCGGCCGCCAGCCGGCCGCCGTCGAAGATGGGGCCGGCCAGTCCGGCCAGCAGCGAATAGACCGGCTCGCGCAGCCAGTCGCTGGCGCGCCCAGCGCTGGTGCCCGCGCTGCCCGTAAGGGTCAGCCGGGGCCACAGCGCCGCACGGGCGGCCTGCAGGTTGGCGCTGGCGGCGGTCAGTTGCGCCTCAGCACTGGCAATGTCAGGGCGGCGCTGCAGCAGCTGCGTGGGCAGGCCTGGGCCGATCTCGGGCAGCTGCAGGGCTTGCAGCGAATCCGTGGCCAGCGCGGGGCGCCGGGCCTGGCCCAGCAGCACGGCCAGCGTGGCATCGGCATCCTCGCCCTGGCGGCGCAGCGTGGCCAGGGCCTGGCGCTGGCTGGCCACCAGGCCGCGCTGCTGGGCCAGCTCCAGCTGGGTGGCGGCACCTGCGCGCGCACGGGACTCCACCAGGCCCAGCAGCCGCTCGGCATTGGCCACGTTGCGCGCCGCAATGGCCTGGCGCTCGCGCAGCGCCACGGCCTGCAGCCAGCCATGGGCCACCTGGGCGGTGACCGTGAGGCGCACCGTGTCCTGGTCGAACCGGCTGGCCTGCCAGGCCGCCGCCGCCGCATCGCGCGTGGCGCGGTTGCGGCCCCAGAAGTCCACCTCATACGAGGCCGTCAGCGCGGCGCCGTAGACGCTGGCCTGCCCGCCCGCCACCTGTGCATGGTTCATGCGCTGGGCGCGCAGCTCGCCATTGAGCGAGGGCAGCAGCGCCGCGCCTGCTTGGCGCGTGGCCGCCTCGGCCTGGCGCACGCGGGCCATGGCGGCAGCCATGTCCAGGCTCTGGTCCTGGGCGGCCTGCACCACGCCGCCCAGCTCCGCACTGCCAAAGGCCTGCCACCACTGCGGTGAAACAGAGGCAGGGACGGCTTCGCCCTGCTGCTTCCACGAAGCGGCCAGCGCAGGCGCTGTCCTGTCCGGCACCGTCTGCTGCGCGGCGCAGCCGCCCAGGGCAAGCAGCGCGAGAGCGATGCAGCCCAGGCGTGCATTTCCCAGCGTCTTGTCGTTCATGTCTTTCATCTCACTCTCCCGCCAGCGCGCGCACCGGGTCCAGCCGCGCCGCCGTCTTGGCCGGCATGTAGCCGAACACCAGGCCCGTCACCACGGCGCATGCAAAGGCGCCCAGCATGGCGCGCACCGAAAACACCACGGGCACGCCCGCCACGATGAGCACCACGCCCACGGCCAGCCCGGCCAGCAGGCCCACCGTGCCGCCCACGAAGGTGACCAGGCTGGCCTCGGTCAGGAACTGGCGCAGGATGTCGCGCTGGCGCGCGCCCGTGGCCATGCGGATGCCGATCTCGCGCGTGCGCTCGCGCACCGTCATCAGCATCACGTTCATCACGCCGATGCCGCCCACCACCAGGGAGACGGCGGCAATCAGGCCCAGCATCACCGCCATGCTCTGGCGCGTGGCCGCCTCGGCCTGGATGCGCGCGGCCGCGTTGCCGATGCCGAAGTCCTCGCGCCCGCCGTGGCGCGCCAGCAGCAGCTTGCGCATGGCCTCCTCCGCCTCGTGCACCACGTCGGAGGACATGGCCTCGATCACCACATAGTCGGGCTGGGTCTGCGACTGGTAGACGCGCGCCCGGCCCGAGCGGTAGGGAATGAAGACCATGTCGTCATAGTTCTGCGCGCCCGAGTCCGCGCCGCGCTCGCTCATCACGCCGATGACCTCGAAGGCCGACGTGCCGATGATCAGCTGGCGGCCCAGCGGGTTGGGCGTGTCGGGGAAGAAATGCTGGTGCGCCTTGTGGCCCAGGACCACCAGGGGCGCCAGGTCGCGGTCCTCGGCCTCGGTGTAGTAGCGGCCCTGGGCCACCTTCCAGTGGTGCACCAGGGGCATCTCCTCGCTGGCCGCGAACACGTAGATCTGCTTGTCGGCCTTGCCGTAGCGCACGGTGATGGGGTCGCCGATGACGGGCATGACGCGCCGTATCTCGGGCAGTTCGCGCACGGCGGCCAGGTCTTCCTCGGTCATCTGCCCGGCCGGCCCGCCCGTGGCCGGCGGCTTGCTGCCCATGTAGAGGATGGCCGTGCCCATGGTCCCCATCTGCTCGACCACCTTGCGCCGCGCGCCCTCGCCAATGGCCAGCATGACAATCACCGAAGCCACGCCGATGACGATGCCCAGCAAGGTCAGGCTGGTGCGCACGCGGTTCATGCGCATGCCGCGCCAGGCGCTGCGCGCGGCCTCGAACAGCTCGGCCAGCCAGGGCGCGCCGGCGCTGCCGCGCTGCGGCGTGAGCGGCAGGGCAGCGGCGCCCGCATTCGCCGCATTTGCCGCATTCACCGCGTTGGCGGCATCGTCGCGCCGGCTGTCGCTGGTGATGCGGCCGTCGCTGATCTCGATCACGCGGCGCGCCTGGGCGGCCACAGTGCGGTCGTGGGTGATGAGGATGATGGTGTGGCCCGCATCGGCCAGCTCTCGCAGCAGGGCCATGACCTCGGCGCCGCTGTGCGAGTCCAGCGCGCCCGTGGGCTCGTCGGCCAGGATGATCTGGCCGCCGTTCATCAGCGCGCGCGCAATCGACACGCGCTGCTGCTGCCCGCCCGACAGCTGGTTGGGCCGGTTGCCCAGGCGCGAGCCCAGGCCCAGGCGCTCCAGCAGCGCACGGGCGCGCCGCACGCGCTCTTCCTTGGGCAGGCCCGCGTAGATGGCGGGCATTTCCACGTTCTCGCTGGCGCTTTCGCTGGCTATCAGGTGGTAGCCCTGGAAGACGAAGCCGAAGGCCTCGCGCCGCAGCCAGGCCAGCGCATCCGAGTCCAGCGTGGCCACGTCCTGGCCCTGGAAGTGGTAGCTGCCCTCGCTGGGCCGGTCCAGGCAGCCCAGGATGTTCATCAGCGTGGACTTGCCCGAGCCCGAGCTGCCCACCACGGCCACGAACTCGCCCGCGCGAATCTCCAGGTCAATGCCGTGCAGCACGGTGACGGCGGGCTGGCCGCTGTCGCCGCCGCCGTAGTGCTTGGTGATGCCGCGCAGCTCTATCAGCGGTGCGGTCAGCGGCGCGCCGGCCTGCATGCCCTGCGCCATCACCATTGCAGCCACCGCGGGCCACGGTCCAGAGGCGTCTCGCCGACGATGACGCGCTCGCCTTCCTGCAGGCCCTCCAGCACCTCGGCCTGGTGGCGGCTGCGCACGCCCAGGCGCACGGTGCGCTGCTCGGGCTGGCCCTTGGCGTCCAGCACGCGCACGGTCTGCGTGCTGCCGGCCTTCTCGGCCTTCTCGGCGTTCTCTGCCTTTTCCGCCTTGTCAGTCGTTCCCGCCTTGTCGGCCACGGCCATCAGCGGCACGGTCAGCGCCTGCGCGGCCTGGCCGGTGACGAAGACCACCTGGGCCGTCATCTGGGGCATCAGCTCGGCGTCCTCGTTGTCCACATCGAACAGCACGGTATAGGCCACGGCCTTGGTGGCGGGCGCAGGCGCCTGGCCCGCATTGCCGCCGGCCGGCGCCTGGCTGGTAGAGGGCGAAGGCAGCACCTGGCGCACCTTGCTGGACCAGCGCCGGGGCCTGGCCTGGTCGGCGCCGCCCAGCGTGGTGAAGTACACCGGCATGTCGTCGCGCACGCGGCGCACGTCGGCCTCGGACACTTCGGTCCACACCGTCATGGCCGACAGGTCGGCAATGCGCAGGATGTTGGGCGTCTGGTAGGTGGCGTTCAGCGTCTGGCCCTCACGTGCCTCCACCGACACCACGGTACCCGCCATGGGCGCGTAGATGCGCGTATAGCCCAGGCGCGCCTCGTCGGCCTTGAGCGTGGCCTGGGTCTGGTCGATCTGGGCCTTCAGGTGCTCCATGCGGGCACCGGCGGCGGCCAGGTTGGCTTCTGCGGTCTGCAGGTCTTCCTCGCGCGTGGCCCCGTCGCGGGCCAGCTGGCGCTGGCGCGTGAGCTGCTGCTCGGCCAGCTTGCGCAGCGCCTGCTGCTCGGCCAGTTGGGCGCGCAGGCCCGCCAGCGAGGCACGCCCCGCATCCACCGTGGCGCGCTGCACGCTGGGGTCGATCTCCACCAGCAGTGCGCCCTTCTCCACCTGGGCGCCGGGCTCCACGCGCAGCCGGGTGACCTGGCCCGACACCTGGGCGCCCACGTCCACATAGCGGCGCGGCTGCAGCGTGCCGATGGCCGTGACGGTGGACTCGATATCGGTGCGCGCCACGGTCTCGGTCTGGTAGGCCACGGCAGGCCGGCTGGACCACCAGGCGGCCGCGCCCCCGGCCGCCGCCAACAGGACCACCGCCACGGCGATGGCTTTCCAGCGTTGCTGCGTGCGCGTCATGCTTGCCTCCCGACCACACACACCCCGAACTGGAACGAAAGCAGGAAACTCATCTGAAAAACCCCGTAATGCCGAAACTGAAAACAATCCACGCCAAATCCGCCACGGCAAGCACACCAGCCAACCAGGCCAGCCGCGCCGCCCAGCGCGCATGGGCGCTGATCAGGGCCACGGCCATCAGCGCGCCAGCGGACACAAAGCCCAGCCAGGCCACCGTGCCCACCGTGCCGCCCCAGCCCGAGACAACGGGCACAAGGGCCAGCGCCAGCAGCGCCGTGCCCAGGCCGCGCAACTGCGGGCCACGGCGGGCCGGCAGCTCGCGCGCGCCGGTCAATTGTTCGTAGTGGCGGTCCATGGCAAAGGCCAGGGCCGCCATGCCTGCAAAGGCCAGGGCCAGTGCGGCCAGGGATGCGTGCAACGTGCTCATGCCTGCACCTCCGAGGGGCCGGCCACGGCGGCCTGCCCCTTGGCCGTCCTTGCCTTGGCGGCGGCACCCGCGCCGCGCCGCGCCAGCCAGCGCCAGGCCCAGGCGGCCGCCAGCCCCGTGGCCAGGCAGAACAGCTCCACCCCGGCGCTTTCCCAGTCGCCCTCCAGCATGTGGGCCGACAGCGGCTCGCCCACGGTGATCCAGTTGAGCAGAGGCAGCAGCAGGCACAGCATGGCCAGCAGGCCCATCTGCTGGCGCCAGGCCGTGGCCGGCGCGCAGGCCAGCGCATGCACCAGCGCCAGGCCCCACAGCCCGAAGAACACGGCCAGCTCCCAGTCATCGCGGTGCGCCAGGCCCACGGGCACCAGGCGGTTGGCCCACAGGTAGCCGATGCAGCCCAGGCCCAGCCCGGCGATGGCCGCCACGTTCAGGCCCTCGATCAGCCGGTACACGCGCGCCGTGGCGCTGCCGAACTCGCCCTGGTGGCGGCTGCGGCGCTTGACCATGAAGAGGATGGCGCCCGTGGCCATCATGGCCGCGCCCGCCAGGCCGCACAGGAAGTACAGCCACTTCATGGCCAGCCCGCCGAACTTGACCATGTGCAGCCCGCCCATGACCGCCTGGGCCAGCGAGGGGGTGCCGCCGTCGGCGCCGCCGGGCAGGCGCACCTGCAGCACCTCGCCCGTGGCGGCCGAGAACATGGCCATGCCCGAATTGGGGCTCAGGCGCTGATGCGCACGGTCATCGCTGTTCCAGCCGTAGACGCCGATGCGTGCCGATGCATCGCCGGGATGGTCAATGACCACCGCGCGCACCGCCTGGCCCATCAGCTCCTGGCCGCGCCGTGCAAACGGCTCCAGATCGGGCACCGCCAGGGGCTTGCCGGACAGCGCAGGCGGCCCGGCCTCGTTCATGTCGGCGATGAAGGCCGTGCGGGCGGCTTGGTCCGTGCCATAGACCGTCCAGACGCCAACGGGCATGAAGCTCAGGCTGGAGATGGCGATGCCGGTATAGGCAATCATGAACTGGAAGGGCAGCGTCAGCACCGCCACGGCGTTGTGCGCGTCCAGCCAGCTGCGCTGGCCCTTGCGTGCGCGAAAGGTGAAGAAGTCCTTGAAGATGCGCTTGTGCGTGACCACGCCGCTGACCAGGGCCACCAGCATGGCCATGGCGGCAATGCCTATCACCCACAGCCCCACCTGCCCTGCATGCAGTTCATAGTGGAAGTCCACGAAATGGTTGCCGCCCATGGTGGCGCGCGTGGCACCGTGGCCATGGCCGTGGCCGGCCCCCATTTCCTCGCCCGTGGCGGTGTCCAGCTCGGCATCGGCGTACTGGCGGTTGGCGTCGAACCAGTACACACGCAGGTCGCCACCGCCCTTGTCGTCGGACGGCCAGATCTCCCACATCTGCGCGCCCTGGTGGTGCTTTTGCATATAGGCCGCGCCCCAGGCCAGGCGCTGGCCCAGGTCCGCCCCCTGCCCGGCCGGCGCGGCGGCGCGCGCTGCCGCCTCGGCCGCCTCCTCGGCATGGTGCTCGGGCGTCATCCAGTGCGTGATGGCTTCCTGGAACACGGCCAGCGAACCCGTGAGGAACACCGCGAACAGCAGCCACGAAAACCACAGCCCGCACCAGGTATGCAGCCAGGCCTGGGCCTGGCGGAAACCGCCCGTGGCAGCGCCGCTGCCGGGGACCTTGCTGATCTGCGCCTTTGCCATCTCAGCCTCCCGCGCCATTGCGCGCCAGCAGCAGCGCGGCGCTGCCCATCAGGGCCGCAGGCACCAGCAACCCCAGCCAGACCCGGCCCGCCGAAACCGGCGAGAACGCCCAGATCACCGCCAGCGCGTGCAGCGCAAAGCTCCACTGCATGCCGGCGATCACGGCATCGACACGCGCGCCGGGCAACGCAGCGGCCAGGAAGGCCGCCAGCGCACTGGCCAGCGCATAGCCGCCGAAGACGGCGGCCAGCAGGCGGGACAGGACAAGCAGGCCCGGATGGACGGGCCTGTCGGCCTGGGTGATATCTGCACGATCAGCGGCTTGGGATTGGGGCATGTAATGGGTATTCGGATAAGCACAGGAACGCACGAATGCGTGCAAACAAGGGGCCAAAACGGATGCCGTGATGCGGCGGCCTTCAAGGCCCTCCTCATACATGACAAACGAGATCGAAAAAAAGGCCAGCCGCAATGGTTTTCGCCATTGCGGCCAGTGGCCTGGGTCGGACTGGGGCGGGCCCTCCTGGACCCCGCCCCGGCCCTCAGAAGGTGCCGCGCAGCGTCAGCACCGCATTGCGCGGCTTTCCATAGAAATTGCCGCCGCTCGCATAGCCCACGGTCTGGTAGTACGTCTTGTCAAAGATATTGTTGAGATTCAGGGAAACCGTCCAGCGCGGATCGATCCGGTACTGCACCATCGCATTGATGACCGAATAGCCGCCCTGGGTGAAGTTGTAGCGGCCGACTTCATTCCAGTCGGCGTCATACAGCGTATCGCGCACATGGTGCTTGCTCTGGATATGGGCGCTGCCGCCAATCTTCCAGCGCGACAGCTCGCCCGGCAGCACATAGGCCGTGGACAGCTTGAGCAGATGGCGCGGCGTGATGCTGCTGTAGGGCGCATCCTCGGTCTTGTCGCGCGTGGTGGTGTAGGTGTAGCCGGCCGCGATCTGCCAGCCGGGGCGCAGCTCGCCGCCGATCTCGGCGTCAAAGCCGCGGCTGGTCACCTTGCCCTGCGGCAGAAAGCAGCAATTGCCCGACCATTCCTCGTGATTGCTCGGATAGCGCGTATCCGTCACCGCCGTGCCCGTGCGCACCACGTTGAAAAGGCTGAATGTGGCATTGAGCCGGCCATCGGCCAATTCGCCCTTGAAACCGGCCTCATAGCTCTTGCCCTTGACCGGGTCCAGCGAATTGCCCGGAGGAGGCCCCGACTTGGACAGCGCCTGCGGCTTGAGAATCGAGGAATAGCTCAGATACGCCGACCATTGGTTGTTCAGGTCATAGATCACCCCGCCATACGGCGTGAACTTGGCCGGCTCGGAAAAGCGGCTGCCCGATGCCAATTCCCACTGGCCCGCCGCATTCAGCGACTCATAGACCTGGTTGAAGCGGTACTTGGCATAGCGCGCGCCCACGATCACATGCAGGCGGTCCGTCGGATGCAGGCGCAGCACGCCATAGCCGCCCGACTGGTCCTGGCCCCAGGGGTTGTAGCGGCGCGAGATCTCGCCGGCCGGCGCCGGGCGCCAGGCGCCGGGGTTGTGGACATCGATGGGCTCCACGCCCGTGGCATCGGTGGAATAGCCCACGTTCCAGAAGCTCTCCACCTTCTGCCGGTCCATGCCCAGCAGGATCTCGTGCGTGCGCCCGCCCAGGTCGAAGCTGCCGGCCAGGCTGGCGTCCAGCACGGTCTGCCGGTTCTCGTACAGGTAGTGGCCGCCGCCGTTCCAGTTCACGCCCAGGCCGGTTGCGGGGTCCAGCGCGCCGTAGCCGAACACCGTGGAGCCGTCATAGCTGGACTTGCTGCGGGTCAGGTTGAGCTTGCCCTTCCAGCGCGCGGAAAAACGGTGTTCCAGCGCGCCGAACAGCTCGCTGTTGTCCTTGCGGCCCGTGGCCCAGGGCTGGGTGAAGCTGGTGTGGCGCGGCAGGCCGATATCGCTGCCGTCGCTGTAGCGCGGCACGTCGCCGCCGCCATCGCCGCGCGTGCGGATCTTGCTGCGGCTCATGCCCACGGTCAGCAGGGTGTCGGGCGTCAGGTCCGCCTCGACCACGCCGTAGAACTGGGGAGCGCGCGTGTGCTTGATGTCCACGAACTGGTCCGTGTCCTGGTAGGACAGCACGGCCCGGCCGCGCACCCGGCCATCGAGGGCCAGCGGCCCCGTGGCATCCACCATGGTCTGGTAGTTGTTCCAGCTGCCGATGGATTGCTGCACCACGAAGCGCGGCTCGGCCAGCGGCTTCTTGCGCACGATGTTGATGATGCCGCCCGGGTCACCCACGCCGCCCAGCAGGCCCGAGGCGCCGCGCATCACCTCCACGCGGTCGTAGAAGTCCATGCTCTGGTTGACGCTGTAGGTGTACTGGGCGATGTTCAGCGGCGCGCCGCCGTCGATCTGCATGCTGTCGATCTGGAAGCCGCGCGAATAGAAATAGGTGGAGTCGAAATTGATCTGGCTGGTGGTGATGCCGGGCGTGGCGGCCAGCGCGTCGCGGATGTCGGTCATGCGGCGGTCGTCGAGCTGCTGGCGCGTGATCACCGACACCGATTGCGGGATCTCGCGGAACGACTGGTCCGTCTTGGAGGCGATGCTGGTCACGCGGCTGGTGTACGAGCCCGTGCCCTCGGTCGTGCCGTCGATGGCCCGGCGCGCGCTCACCCGCACTTCGGCCAGCGTCTTTTCGATGACGGCGACGGGCTGCACGGTCAGCGTGCCCTCTTGCACATGGCCCTGCAAGCCGCTGCCGGCCAGCAAATCATCCAGCGCCTGGCGCAGCGGCAGCTCGCCCCGTACCGCCGGCGCCTGCCGCTGGGCGGCCAGCGAGGGCGTGAACACCAGCTGCAGCCCGGCCTGCCGCGCGAACTGGTCCAGCGCGCTGGCCAGCGGCTGCGCCGCTATGTCGAAGCGCAGCGTCTGTGCGGCCGGCTGGGCCAGCGCCGCCTGCAGCGGCATGGCCAGGCCCAGGCAGAGCACGGCATGGGCCAGCGGATGGAGGGCGGCGCGGCAGGCGCCCGAAGAAGGGAAAAGCGGATGCATGGAAATCGTCCTTGGCAGTGATGGAAGGGACCCACAGGGATCACTGCCATGACGACTGGCCAGGAAAACTCCTGAAAAATAATGTGCGCCCCGCTGCCGTGCGCATGCAGTTGCTCTTGCCACCGTCACGCCTCAGCCCGCCGTGGCCACCAGCAGGCCGCCATCGGCCTGCCTGCGCACCTGCACCGGCAGCGCATGGGGCAGCGCCCGCACCCAGGCATGGGCCTTGGCGATGCGCACGCGCCCGCTCAGGGGCAGGCGCGCGGCCTCGGGTGTGGCCTGCAGGTCGAACGGCGCATAGCGTGACAGCCGCGCCAGGGCCTCGCCCAGCGTGGCATCGGCAAACACCAGCTCGCCATGCCGCCAGGAGGCCGCCTGCCCCGCATCGCCCCGGGTCTGCGTGGCCACCGTGCCTTCCATGCGCAGGCCCTGGCCTGCAGACAATTCATAGAAGGGCCCGCCATCCGCGTCGGATTCCACGCGCACACGCCCCGACTCCACCTGCACCGTGACCCGCTCCTGCCCCTGGGCGCCCGTGGCCAGTTCCACGCCGAAGCGCGTGCCGAGCACGGTGACGCGCACGCCGCCGGCCTGCACGGTGAAGGGCCGATCCTCGTCCCGCTCCACCTCGAAGAAGGCCGCGCCCTGCGTCAGCTGCACCACGCGCCGCGTGGCGAAATACTCCACCTGCGCGCTGCTGAGCGCGTCCAGCAGCAGGCTGGAGTCGTCCGGCAGGCCATGGCGCACCTGCTGGCCGCGCAGGCTGGACCAGCCGGCCTGCCACTGCACATGCGTGTCGCGGTAGTGCCGCCATTGCTGCCAGCCCAGGCTGCCGCCCAGGCCGAAACCGGCCACGCCCAGCAGCGCGGCCAGGCTGCGCCGCCGACCCGCATGTCGCGCAACGGCGCCGCCGGGCCGCGTACCGCGCCAGCGGTGCAGCGCATCCTCTATGCAGGCACTGGCCTGGATCAGGTCGCGCTCCACGGTGTTGAGGCTGACGCCCAGGCGCTCGGCAATTTCGGGCTGGCGCTCGCCCTGCACGCGGTGGGCGATGAAGGCGGCGCGGCAGCGCTCGGGCAGGCTGTGCAGGGCGGACTCCAGCACGGCCAGCGCCTGGCGGTACATGACGGAGTCGGCCACATCGGGCGCATGGCCGGGCGCCAGTTGTTCATGGACTGCCGCCTCGCCCAGGTAGCGGGCATGGCGCTGGCGGCGGCGGTGCGCATCCAGCGCCATGTGCTGGGCCATCACGGCCAGATAGGCCGTGGCGTCGCGCGGCATCTGGGCCGGATTCGCGGCCCCGGCCAGGTCTGCGGCCTCGGCCGGGGCGCTGCGCGCGTGTTCCGCCAGCCGCAGCCAGGTGTCGTGCACCAGGTCGCCCGCCTCCTCGCGGCTGCCCGTGCTGCGCGTGGCGGCACGCACCAGGTCGGCATAGGCCCGATCAAAGCCGGAAAGCAGAGCGCGGGTGAAGGAGGCGGACAAATCCATGGGGCTGGATCATAACCGCGCAAAGAAGAATCATTCTCAATAAACGCAATGCATGCCGGGCTCTTTCAGCGGTCCCTGGGCCATCCCTGAAAGGGCGCGATGCAAGGTGCAACGGGCCGCGAAGCGACTTTGCACACGCCGCACGCGCTATCATCCGCACCGGCCCCCTGTTCCGGGGCCGGTGCTTCAAAACACCCATTTAGTAAGCGGTGCTGCCTCCCCGAAAGCGAGGCCTTGTCACGTCTGGATTCCGGGCTGTGGACGCTCGTCCACGCCCCTGCGGTTTCGGGCGGGATGGGGCTACCCGTAAGGGCGTCCGCACATCTTGCTGTGTGTTTTGAACATCCCGTCCACCTGTTTCGTGCTTCAAAACGCGGAGTCGGTGGTTTCAGTCTCAGTAAGGAGCACGGAAACATGACTGCCGTTTCTCTGGCACTCGCCTGCGCGCCCTCTTTTGGCGCCGCCCCTTCCACACGGAGGGCCCAGGCATGACCCCCACCCAGCCCACCCCCGCCACGGACAGCCACAGCACCCGGCAGCTGTCCAATGCGCTCACCCAGGTGGACCATCTCGTGCAGCAAGGCTGTGCAGAGATCTCCTCCATCGCCCAACTCGCCCTGGCATGGCTGGAGACGCCCAAGGGCCATCGCCACATGGACGTGGTGGCCCGCGCCCTGCAATGCATCCGCGACAGCGCCGAGACGCTGGCCGACTACGCCGGCACCGAGGCCCAGGCCATGGGCTGCGGATTCGAAGACGCGGCCGAGATGCGCCGCGCCGAAGCGGCCGAGGCAGCTGCCAAAGCCATGGCGCAACTGCTCGACTGCCGCACCCATGAGCCGGTGCGCCCGCAGGGCTGAGGCATGGCCATGGACAAGGAGAAGGACAAGGGCACCACCAGGACATAGCCCCCCAGCCTGCACCAGTTGACCAGCGCCATCACCGAGATCCACGGCAGCGTGCAGGAAAACTGCACCGAGATCTCGGCCCTGGCGCAACTGGCCCTGGCGGCAGTGCATGCACCGCAGGAGCACCACAGCCAGCAGGCCCTGGCCCATGCGCTGCGCGCCATCCGCGACAGCGCCGACCTGCTGGCCGGCCATGTGAAGGTGGAGGCCCGGCGCGTGGTGTGATCCCCCGCAAGGCCGCTGGCTGCACAACGGCGGCCCGAACGCCTGCGCCGCCGTCCTCAGAAGCTGCCGCGCAGCGTGAGCATGGCGTGGCGCGGTGCGCCATACAGGTTGTTGCTGAACGTTGTGCCCAGGGTCTGGTAGTAGGTCTTGTCGAGCAGGTTGTTGATGTTCAGCGTGACCGTCCAGCGCGGGTCGATGCGGTACTGCACCATGGCATTCCACAGCGCGTAGCCGCCCTGCGTGAAGTCAAAGGGCACGGACGTGCCCGCCGCCGACAGTGCCGTGCCGCTGACGTAGTGCGTGCTCTGGATCTGGGCGCTGCCGCCCACTTTCCAGCGCGACAGCTCGCCCGGCAGCGTATAGGCCGTGGACAGCTTGAACAGGTGGCGCGGCGTGATGCTGCTGTAGGTCTTTTCGGTGCTGCGGTCGCGGGTGTTGTTGAAGGTGTAGCCCGCTGCCAGTTGCCAGCCGGGCTGCAGCTCGCCGCCCAGTTCCATGTCGAAGCCCCGGCTGGTGACCTTGCCCTGTGCCAGGTAGCAGCAGTTGCCGCTCCAGCGGCTGTTGCTGGTCTCGTAGCGCGGGTCCACCACGGCCGTGCCCGTGCGCTCCACATTGAAGAGGCTGAAGGTGGCGTTCAGCCGCCCGTCCATCAGCTCGCCCTTGAGGCCGGCCTCGTAGCTGGCGCCCTTGACCGGCGGCAGCGAGGTGCCCGGCGCCGGGCCGGCCATGCTCAGCGCCTGCGGCTTGAAGATGGACGAATAGCTGGCATAGGCCGACCACTGGCTGTTCAGGTCATAGATCACCCCGCCATAGGGCGTGATCTTGGTGGGTTCCTTGAACGGCGTGTTCGACCAGGGCGTGCGGTTGCCCTGCGCATCCAGGTTCCAGATCGACTGCTGGAAGTCGTAGCGGCTGGCGCGCGCACCCAGGATGAGGTGCAGCCTGTCCGTGGGATGCAGGCGCAGCACGCCATAGCCGCCCATCTGCTTTTGGCCCCAGGGGCCGTAGCGGGTGTTGAAGTAGGTTTCCGTGGGAGGCGTCCAGATGCTGGGAGCAAACGGATTGCTGGCCACGGTGCCGCTGCCCGTGAAATTGGCGCTTTGCCAGAAGCTTTCCACGCGCTGCCAGTCAGCGCCCAGCAGCAATTCATGCGTGCGGCCCATGAGCTGGAAGGGACCGCCCAGGCTCAGGTCCACCACCTCCTGCGTATTGCCGGACTGGATGTGGCCGCCGCGCCAGACCGCCCCCGCCAGGGTCTGCGGGTTGATGGCGCCGCCCATGTAGACCCAGAAGCGGTCCAGCTCGGTCTCCACGCGCGAGACGTTGAGCTTGGCCTTCCAGCGGTTGTCGAACTTGTGCTCGAGCTGGGCGAACAGCTCCTTGGTCTCGTAGTCGTAATAGGCCCAGGGCTGGGTGAAGTTGGTGTGGCGCGGCAGGCCCAGGCTGCTGCCATCGGCAAAGCGCGGCAGGCCGGCATAGTCGCCGTTCTCATGGGTCTTTCCGTAGCTGCCGCCCACGGTCAGCAGGGTGTCTGGCGTGAGGTCGGCCTCCAGCACGCCATAGAGCGAGGGCTTTTCGCTGCTGCGCAGGTCCATGTAGGAGTCGCCCTTGTGGTAGGACAGCACGGCGCGGCCGCGCACGCGGCCGTCGTCGGCCAGCGGCGCGCTGGCATCGAGCTCCACGCCGCGCCGGCTCCAGGAGCCGGCCGACAGCGCGGCCTTGAACTGCCGCTGGGCCAGCGGCTTCTTGCGCACCAGGTTGATGATGCCGCCCGGATCGCCCACGCCGCCCAGCAGGCCCGAGGCGCCGCGCATGACTTCGACGCGGTCGTAGAAGGCCATGTCCTGCTGCGGCGAATAGGTGTAGGCGCCCAAAGCCAGCGGCGCGCCGCCGTCGATCTGCATGCTGGTGATCTGAAAGCCCCGCGAATAGAAGTCGCCCACGGTATTGGCCACGACCACGCCGGGCGTGAGCTTGAGGGCCTCGGTCACATCGGTCACGCGCTGGTCGTCGAGCTGTTCGCGTGTGACCACCGATACCGACTGCGCAATCTCGCGGAACGACTGGTCCGTCTTGGAGGCAATGCTGGTCACGCGGCTGGTGTAGGAGCCCGTGCCTTCGGTCGTGCCGTCACCGGCGCGGCGCGCGGCCACGCGCACCTCGGCCAGCGACACCGCGCGCGGGGCAACGTCTGGCGCCCGGGCATCGGGCACGGCGCGCTGGCGCAGCACATAGCCGCCTTGCGGCTGCACCGCCGCCTCCAGCCCCGTGCCCTGCAGCAGCGCGGCCAGGCCGGCCTGCGCGGTGTGGCTGCCCTGCAGCCCCGGGCTGCGCAGGCCCTGGACCTGGTCCTGGGTGAAGGACAGCAGCAAACCCGAGTCGCGCCCGAAGCGGTTGAGCGCGTCCTCCAGCGTGCCCGCCGGAATCTGGTAGCTGCGTGTAGGTGCTGTGGCGGCCGTGGTGTTGACGGACGGCGAAGGCGCCTGCGCCCACAGGTTGCTGCCCAGCCCCGCGCAGGCCAAAGCCAGCAACAGGCCACGGGACGGGACGACAGAGGGGCGCAAGGCGCAGGGAAAGCGCCGGGGCGCTGCGGGATATGCCATGGTGTGCGAAGGACTGGGCCTGGAAGGAAAAGACAAACGGATGAATGGACGAATCGATGGGCGGGCCCGGCATGGCAAGCCCCCCTCTTCCTCCATGTCCCGCGAGTTCTCGAAACAGACCACCCCGGGCGCAGATTTCTTCAAAAAACTGCGCAGACCCCTTCAAGCCCCTGCCGCCTTCTTGCCCACCACCACCTCGCGCCGGCCCCACCAGCGCGTCATGGAGCGCAGCTCCAGTCCCGGCAGCGCACCGATCACGGCCAGCACGCGCGGCACCTCGGCCAGCGGATAGGTGCCTGAGATGCGCAGGTCGGCCACTTCAGGCTCGCAGGCCAGGGCCGCATCGCTGTACGGCTGCAGCGCCTCCAGCATCCGGGCCAGCGGCATGCCGCGCGCCACCAGCATGCCCTCGGTCCAGGCGGTGCTGTCCTCATGCACGGCGGTGGCTGGCGAGACGCCATCGGCCCGCAGCGTGGCCTGCTCGCCCGCGCTGACCACCAGCACACCCTGGCCGGCCAGCCGGGGGGTCAGGCGCACGGCACCCTCGAACACACCCACCTGGAAATCACCATCCGCGAGCGCACGCACGGAAAACCGCGTCCCCAGGGCCAGCGCCTCGCCCGCAGTGGTCTGCACGGCAAAGGGCCGGGCGGGCTGCTCGGTGTCCTTGGCCGTGGTGACCAGCACCTCGCCCTGCAGCAGGCGCAGACGGCGGTGCCGGGGACCGTATTCGATGTCCAGCGCGCTGGCGCCGTTGAGCACGATCTGCGTGCCGTCCGGCAACGCCATCTGCCGACGCTCGCCCCGCGCCGTGCGTGCATCGGCCACCCAGCCCTGCCAGGGCAGGCGCTGCTCCATCTGCCAGGCAATGCCGGCACCAAAGGCCGCAACGGCCAGGGACCGGATCACGCGCCGGCGAGCGGAACCACGCGGAGCCAGCGCAGCCCGGGCTATCGGTGATTGCGGCGGCGCCACCAGCCCAGCCAGCCGCTGGTTGACTGCAGTGATGCGCTGCCAAGCCTGCTCGTGCAGCGGATCGGCCGCGCGCCAGGCCTGCCAGGCTTGCCATTCGCGGGCCAACTCATCGGACAGGCCGCCCTCCTGGTGCTTCAGCCACCACTCGATGGCGCTGCGCGCTACCTCGGGCGGCAGGCCGGCTCCCGGCGCCGTCATGCATCCACCGCGAAATAGCAGTGCATGCCGGCCTGCACCAGGTAGCGCTTGATGGTGGTCAGCGACAGGCCCAGCTCGCGCGCAATGTCGGCCTGCTTCATGCCGTCCAGCTGGGCCATCAGAAAGGCCCGCCGCACGGGAGCAGGCAGGCCGTCGAGCATGCGGTCGATCTCGTCCAGCGCCTCCAGCAGCAGCGCGCGCTCCTCGGGCGAGATGGCAAAGGACTGCGGCGCCTGGGCCAGCGCCTCCAGATACGCGCGCTCCAGTTGCTGGCGCCGGTAGTGGTTGGCCAGCACGCGCTGCGCCACCGTGGTCAGGAAGGCGCGCGGCTCACGCGCCTGCACAGGCTCGTCGCGCGCCAGCAGGCGCACAAAGGTGTCGTGCGCCAGATCGGCCGCCTGGTGCACATCGCCCAGCTTCTTGCGCAGCCAGCCCTGCAGCCAGCCGTGGTGGTCGGTGTAGAGCGTGGCGACTTCGCGGTGAAGGGAGGTTTCGGCGGCAGGCATGGCGCGGAGGAGGAATGCGTGGGCGGCTGGCCCGAAATATGAGATCAATTCTCATTTGCATTCTAACGGTTGGCCTGCGCTGCGTTGCCACGGTGATGCCGACCCAGCACCCATCACCTGCCGCCCTGCAAGGTGTTGCCGCTCTCAGCCGTGGTACTGGCCGCATCCTTGCGCACCGGCAATGCGACCTGCTCGAACACATTGCCCTCGATCACAACGCCTTTGGACTCCAGCAGGTTGATGCCGGCCTGGGGTTCCTCTTCCTTCTTCCTGAACAGCCCGCTGCGCTTCACGATGAAGCGGTTGTTGCGGATGATGGAACCATCGGCATCGCGCAGCTTGAGGATGGCGGGCAGCGGCGCCTTGTCGCGCAGGTCCATGTGCACGATGAAGGTATTGCCCTCCACCAGCGAGCGCGGGCCATACAGGTAGACAGCGGTGCGGCCATCGACCTCGATGGTGTTGTTGCGCACCACGTTGTCGGAGCCCGCCATGATGATGGCGCGGCCGCCGGATTTGATTTGGAGGTTTTCTGCTGTGTAGAAGGTGGGTGGGAAATAATCCCAAGGGATTTTGTTAAAAGCCTCGGTTTCCGGGTTCCAGTTGGATTCTTTTGTAACAGCAGTGTCTTCTGTCAGCATTTTCATTCTTTTATTTATCATAATATTTGGCGCCATCTCAACACCTATGCCAAAACCCCCAGGAGTCTCTATTTTTCCGTTATGAACTTTTAAAAAAACTTGATCATTACCCAATATTCCTATTCCATTTACATTCTTAAATGGTCTACCGGAGATTAGATGTTCTCTCAAATCTAATTCAGATAGACTGTTTTTGTAAAAAGTCAGTACGCTACCATCACCTTGACTATCCGTGGGTGAACCATGCTCTATTCCACCCTCTATCCAATCAATGGCCTTTCGCTGTATAAAATCGTGAATTACACAATAACGGCCATTGTCTCTAATAGCCGCTGCTATGGGATAATAGCCTCCGAGATATTTAATCGCTTTGCACCCTTCCGGTAGGGGGGAAGTATCGCTAGGTGGGTGACGACGCTCCGCCCATTCTTCTGTTGTTAGCTGTTTTTTTTGATTTGAATGACATTCAATCAATAGTACGGAATTAAGCATCAAGAATAGAGTGATCATACCTCTTTGCATACGCTGCTCCCCGGAAGGCAAACCCCTGGGTATTTTTCTTCCTGCCCGATAAGATCTCCTAGGAAAATCTCTCTATTGATTTGCGCCTGATCTTTATCATATTTCTCGCTCATCTTATCAAGAAAATTTATTTCTTTATTTTCTTTGTCATTCTTTCCTTTTGGATTTAATTTTCCATTGGCAATGAATTTATTAACGGATTTTTGCAGGAAATCAATCTTCTTAGGAAAGTCTTTCCCTTCCTCTCTAATTGCATTGAATCTCTCTAGCACATTCCTGATCTCCTCAAACCCCAGCGCAGGCCTAGTTCCATACGCCGTTAAAAACTCATAAACCGCCTTCTCCCCTTGCAGCGATCGATACTCCCGCTTGTCCCAATAAGGCACCTCTGGGTCAGGCATATTCCCCAGTATTGGCATGTCCTCGTCATAGGTGTAATCCGGCTCCGACCCCGCAAACCCATGCCCTATGCCCAGCTTCGCGCTGATGGCATCGAACGGCCGGTTGTCCTTGTCCCGGTGGCTGAAGGTGTCCAGGTAGGAGTGCAGGAATTCGCCCAGGAACTGGTATTCGGCACAGGGCTGGGCCGGGTTGCCCAGCCGGCTGGCGTTGAGCAGGTTGTTCAGTTGCGGGCTCAGGTTGCCCACCACGCTGTTGACGTTGTCGTTGGCGTACTGGGGCAGCGTGGTTCCTCTGTCGTCGGACAGGTTGTCTCCACATACTGCGAAGCCAGCGCCGTGATGCGCGCCCCGGCTCGTAGTCCAGGCCGGCGGCCAGGGCCAGGAAGAAGACCTGTAGTAGTGCATGTCCTCCTGGTACAGCCCGTGGTATCGATCCGGTTGAGTGGGTTGCCGCATATGGCCGTCGAATACCTCCATTCCATCAGGGGCTGCCTTTTGAAATGTTTCCACTCTCCGTTGTGGTACTGGCCGCATCCTTGCGCACCGGCAATGTGATCTCTTCAAACACATTGCCTTCGATCACTACGTCCTTGGACTCCAGCAGGTTGATGCCGGCCTGGGGTTCCTCTTCCTTCTTCCTGAACAGTCCGCTGCGCTTCACGATGAAGCGGTTGTTGCGGATGATGGA